>CP033784.1:0-630062 GCA_003955985.1 Corynebacterium jeikeium | reverse complement strand
ACGTACCGTGACAAAGGTGTCAATGCGTGTGGGCGACCGCTCCGGGGTCGTCTACGATTCCCTCATCGCCGCATGGCCTGTGGCCAGTGCCGCGACGCAGTGTGAGGGCGCCGAGTTAGATGCCGAGCTCATTGTCTCGACGGTCTACTGCCCCACCTGCGAGGCTGAGCATGAAATTGATGAATTCTATGCTCTAACCTGCCCTGTCTGCGGCACCCCAACTGCGGATTTGCGGCACGGCCGCGAGTTTGAAATCTCCAGTATTGAGGTCAGCGCTGAGGGCGAGGGTTAGACGTCACTGTCGCGCTCGTCGGCAAGCCAGCTGTCGATGAGCTCACGCGCAACCTCAGTCGCTTCCTCAATGCCGCCAAGTGCCGTGTTGCTGAGCCCCACCACCATGTCGGCAGACTCGTAGACCACTCCCACCACACCGACGCGCTCAGGCTCCTGCCCCAGCAGTCGCGCCGCGGTGAGCAAATCCAGCAAGCCGACCTGATGCGCGGACAGCTTTGCCGCCAATAGTCTAGGGATCTGGTCACCGACGAGCTTGACGACGGTACCGGGATCCCCCGGACCAGCGAGAGCGTCGAGCAACAATAGGTTCTTGGCCTCCTGCACGATGGGCAGCAACTCCATACCGCAGGTGCCACCATCGATGTAGGCAACCGCACCCGTCCATTCGTCCCCTCGCCCGGCGAGGTTCGCAGGATTATCGAGGTTGGAGGGCGACCAGACCAGATGCGCAGAATCCCCGGCCTGCGTTGTCTGCCCCATGCCTGCAGATTCCAGTTCTGGGGCAAGGCGCCTCAGCAGCTCGAGACCAATGCCGTCGTCGCCCATGACGGGGTTGCCGATGCCAAGAACCGTCACCAACGGAGTGCCAGCATCAGCACCGGTGACTGCGTCGGACACCTTATCGTTACCCAATGATCTCCTATCCAATGCGTGGAGAGTCAACCGGTTGCGTGCCGCGCGGTAGCCAGACAGAGCCACCAATCATCGAGGACAGACCACCGTGGTTGTGTACCGCATCAGAGCGGATAACCAGGTAGACGTGAATGATGGCGAAGAGCCAAATCAGGTACATGATGATTGTGTGAATCAGGCGGAAGTAGCCGATGCCAATCCAGTGCGTGGGCATAGCCAACAGCTGGAAGAACCAGTTGGACTGGTCCATCATCGCGTATAGCGACAAACCTGTGAGCATCTGGATGAAACACATCGCGTAAATGCCGGTGTACGCCAGCTGCTGCAGCGGATTGTGTGCGAAGTAGAACGGCCCTTCCTTGCGCAGGAAGAGGTAGTACTGCATCGTGTGCCAGAGGTCTTTAACATCCTGCTTGTTATAAATCGGCCATAGCGCACGCCATCGTGTTTGTCGGTCGTGGGTAACAAACAGCAGAATGACACGCCATAGCCCCACCGCGATCCATAGGAATCCGGCTAAGAAGTGCGCGAAACGGACATATCCCATCGCGAATCCCGCGGCCGAGCCGTCATAGGTGCGCTCAGTCAAATAGGGCTGCATGATGTACCAGCCAGTAAAGGTCATCACCAACATCAGCGCCAGGTTCAACCAATGTTGAACGCGCAGCGCCCATCCCCACAGGTGAACCTCGACCCACGAACCGGAGCCCTTCTTGTTCTCCGCAATGGCCTCGTCGAGTTTCCGCAGCCCCATTGCCACGAATCCTTCGAAGATGAACTCTCCGATGATATTTCCGTCTTTGTCAATGGGCGCAAGCGCGACGCCCATGCTGCGGTGCCCGCGACCATGATGCATGTTCGCGTTACGACGAAGTAGAACGCCTTCCTCACGGGACATCGTGGATGCCTCAACGACCGCATTCAATTCACCGCGCATGATGGCGACATCGACCGTTTGATCCGCAATGTTGAGGCCGTGCACCTTGGCAATGGAGTAACGGCGGTCAGGCGTCGCCGGGTCGTAGGAATCCGGGGTCAGTTTCATCAGTGGCGTGCCGTCGAGGTGGAAAAGATCGTCACGACGACGACGCAAGCTGACCTTTAGCGCAAGGTCGACAGGATCGCGGGAGTCGTCCGGGACAATTGCTGCGGCCTGAATGACCTCGGATGGCGACAACCAGTGGCTGGTGTGTGCGTCAATAACCGCAATAACCAGGGGGTTGCCCTTGGAATCTTTTAGTCGCAGTTCCGGATTTTCACTCACTGGGGGTGTCATGCCGTCGTCACCTTAAACATTTCCTGACCAGCCGGATCCAAAATGTGGACTGCGCAGGCCATACATGGATCGAAGGAATGAATCGTGCGAAGTGGTTCAAGCGGCTGCTCGGGATCAACCAGCGGATGTGTGCCATCGCCAGCCAGCGCGTGCTCGTATGGGCCAAGCTGCCCCTTCGGGTCACGGCCACCGGCCAGCCACGTGGTGGGAACCACGGCTTGGTAGTTGGTCACCTTGCCATTTTCAATTTTGACCCAGTGGCTGAGCATGCCACGAGCGACCTCGAGGAAGCCCACGCCCTGGCACTTTTCCGGCCACGTGGTCGGCTCCCAACGGCTGTTGTCGAAGACATCGATGTCGCCGTTCTTCAGGGCCTCAACGAACTCCGGGAAAATGTGATCTGCCAAGTAATTGGCGGTGGTCACAGACTCCACAGCACGTGCGTAGGTGCGTCCCGCAGTGGAGTTCATCTGCTCAATGCGCAGGTCGAGCTTATCCATGACCTCGTCGACCAGGCGCATTGTCTCCGGCTCCTTCTGCAGGTATGCCAACAGCACACGAGCAACCGGGCCAACTTGAACAGCGCGACCGTCGTAACGCGGCGCCTTCGACCAGGTGTACTTTTCATTGTCCGACAACCACTCGTACGGCGGCTTCGGGCCGGTGTAGTTCACAGTTGTTTCGCCGTCATACGGCTTGAGGCCGACATCATCGCCGGCTTCCTGCGTATACCAGGCGGAGTTGATGAATTCCTCGATCTTTTCCGGCTGGAATGGGTGGAGCTTGGTGTAGTCACCGTCGAGAATGACACCGGGCTTGATGTCTGGATGCACGGTCTGGACACGGGACTTAGCCGGGTCGCCGGAGTAAGTGGCGCCGGCCATGCCTACCGCCAGGAAGCTGTCGGAGGAGCGACCGATGTCGAAGTAGTCCTTGTAAACGCTCATGATGGCGACTGCATCTGGGTAGAAGCAGTCATTGACGAACTCCACAATCTCGTCGATCCAGGACTTGATCTGATCAATGCCGACTTGGTTGACCGTCTCAGAGCGTTCCGGGTCGATGGAGCACGCCATGCCTCCGACCAGGAAGTTCGGGTGTGGATTCTTACCGCCGAAGACGGTGTTAATGCGGATGATAGAGCGCTGGAAAGCCAAGGCGTCGAGGTAGTGCGACACTGCCATCAGGTTGGCCTCAGGCGGCAAGCGGTAGTCCTCATGTCCCCAGTAGCCGCCGGTGAAGATGGACAGCTGGCCGGAGTCCACAATGCCCTGCACGGTCTCCTTGACCCGGGCGAAGGTTTCTTCGTTGTTGCCCTTCCACGTCGAGCCGATCGACTGCGCGAACTCAACGGTCTTCTTCGGATCTGCCTCGAGAGCCTTCGTGACATCAATCCAGTCCAGACCGTGAAGATGGTAGAAGTGCACGACGTGGTCGTGAATCTCCTGCGAGCCAATCACCAGGTCGCGAATACGACGTGCCTGCGGGGGCGGTGTCGAGCCAATGGCATCTTCGACAGCGGCAATGGACGCCACCGAGTGAGTACCCGTGCACACACCACAGATACGACCAACGAATGCCCAGACATCGCGAGGATCGCGGTTTTTCACAATGGTTTCGATACCGCGGAACTGAGTAGTCTCACTCCACGCGGTTTTGATCTGGTCTCCCTCGCGTTCCAGCTCAATGCGAAGGTGTCCCTCGATTCGGGTAATCGGGTCGATTACAACTTTTTCCGTAGCCATGTCCTATGCCCCCTTAGTTGTCCTTCGAATCGGATGCTGTCTCGCTCTGCGTGCCTGGTGCGTTTGAAGGAAGGTCGACCATCGGTGGCTTCCGGCCTTCCACACCACCAAACGCAGCCAACACCTTTTCTTCGCCGTTGGAGCGCCTTATCTTCAGTTCCTTCACCAGTGTGAGTCCGCCATGGACCGCGGCACCTGCGGCAGTGGCAGCCAGCAGTCCAACGCCGACCGTGTTCACGCTGGACTCCACTCCAATACCCGGGATTCCCGGCAGCTTGTCGTAGAACGGAGTGAACTGGTCGAAGAAGTCCTTCTCAGTACAGCCAATACATGGGTGACCAGCACCAATTGGCCAACCGGACTTAAGGTTCCACTGCACGATTGGGCATGGGCTAAACGTGGATGGCCCCTTACAGCCGACCTCGTAAAGGCACCAGCCGTTTCGTGCGCCTTCGTCGTCGAAGGTTTTCACGAACTGACCGGCATCGTAATGCGCGCGACGCGGGCAGGAGTCGTGAATACGCTGGTCATAGGCAAACTTTGGCCGCCCCTCAGCGTCGACCTCCGGTGTCTTGCCATAAGTGAGTACGTACGTCAGGGTGGCCGTAATCACCTCACCAATCGGCGGACAACCAGAGACGTTAATCACCGGCTTGTCCTTGATAATCTCATCGACACCCTTGGCACCGGTCGGATTCGGCTTAGCAGCCTGGACAGAACCCCAGACTGCGCAGGCACCAACGGCCAGGATTGCCGTGGCCTTCTCAGCAGCCTCGAGCAGCACCTGTTCTGCCGACTTACCGCCAATGGTGCAGTACGCACCGTTCTCGCCGGTCGGAATCGAGCCATTGACCACCAGAATGTGATCCTCGGCATTCATGTCGTCCAAAGCCTTTTCAGCCGCATGCCCGGACGGTGCCATGAGCAGCTCGTTGTAGTCCATCGAAACCAGGTTCAGCACCACATCTTCAGCAGTGGTGCCTCCGGAACGCAATACGGATTCCATACATCCGGTACATTCCTGCAACTGCAGCCAAGCCACCTTCGGCTTCTTTACAGCCGAGAGCTTATCTGCGATTTCCTCCGCCGAGGGAGTCAGTGACTGCGCCGCAGCCTCACCGACATTCGGAGTTCCGGCGGCAAAAATTGCCGCCATAGTGCCACAAAACTTCATGAAACTGCGCCGTGAGACACCAGCTCTAGCGAGGTTTTCGCCGAGGGTCCCTTCCTGCCAATTCGCGCCACTAATCATTTTTTCGCTGCGCCTTCTGCTTAGTTATTAGGAATATTGGTTTCGAGGTTTTACAACTACCAAGGCCCATTGCCTATACATGGCCAAGTATAGCGACCTAAGAACAACCTGAATAATGGTGCTGCGCTGCGGTTATAACAAAATAATATGCAAGATAAATGTTGCGTAAATATAGCTCCAGGTACAGGTAGTGAACGTGAAAAACCGCCGCAGATTACAGCGGGATATCACCTATCCCCCACTAAGGTGGAGCGAAGCGAGGGGGGGGTAACGGGGCCGTCGTCAAGCATGCTGTGACGCCCCCCTTGCTTCACGACGGCCCCCGGCGCGCGCTTAATCAACCAGCGCAGGGTTGACCCAACGGAGCCATTCGTCGATGCCCTCCCCGGTCTTAGCGGAGACCTCAATCACCTTCACGCCTGGATTGACCTTTTCCAGGTTGGCGCGGAAGAGCTCCATGTCGAAGTCAAGGTACGGGGCAAGGTCCATCTTGTTGATAACCACCACCTGTACAGAGCGGAACATCACCGGGTACTTGACCGGCTTATCCTCCCCCTCGGTGATGGAGTAGACCATTGCCTTGCGAGTCTCACCGACCTCAAACTCAGCCGGACAGACAAGGTTTCCCACATTTTCAATCATGACCAGGTCAAGCGTGGACAGATCCAGCCCCTCGAGCGCGCGGGAGACCATCGGGGCGTCCAAGTGGCATTCACCACCGAATCCGTTGCCCGTGTTCAGCAGCGAAATCTGTGCCCCATAACCCTCCAGGCGGTCGGCATCGAGAGCCGTCTCAATATCGCCCTCGATAATGCCGACGCGCAGCTTTCCCTGCGCAGCCGCCAGTGTCTTCTCCAACAGCGCAGTCTTGCCTGAACCCGGGGAGCTCATCAGGTTGATGGCTTCCACGCCATGCTCAGCAAGCAGCTCGCGATTATGCTCCGCGCGGTGGTCGTTCTCGCTGAAGATGTCCTCGAGGATGGTCACGCGTTCCACGCCGGTTTCATAACCCGAGTGGTCGCCGTGGCTAGTGTCATCGGGATCGGCGAGATGAACGTGGTCATGGCCGTGATGGTGGTCATGGTCGTGGTCATGATGATGGTGGTGATGGTGGTGTGCGTCATCGCCGTCATGCCGGTGGAAACGTCCCATGATAAAACCGTCTTTCCTACTTGTGCGTGTCGACGTCGATGTCGACGATTGTGAACTCTTCCCCCGAGATTACGCGTCCCGGCTTTCCACACGTGGGGCACAGCAGGCCGTCGAGTGGCCCCACCTGTTCGCGATGCCCGTGCGCGCATTCGACAACCGCAGGTACCCAGTCAATATCCAATTTCGCGTCCCCCAAACCGGTATCGCGACTGACGAAATCCCACGCGTATGAAAGGGTTTCTGGCACAACCTGCCGTAGAGCGCCTATCCGCAGGTGCACAGTGCGTACAGTTCGACCTTCGGCTGCTCTCGTGACAACCTTCGCTAACTGCATGCTCAACGCTACTTCGTGCACAATCTCCAAACTAGCAGTGCGAACGGACCCGAGCCGCTTACGTAAAGTTGAATGCATGGAAAAGGCAGGCGCGACCGGGGCGGGGATGGGTACGAGCATTCAACGCATTCGCTGGCGTATCGAAGGTATCGTCCAGGGGGTCGGATTCCGCCCTTTTGTCGCCACCATCGCCCGGCGCGCGGGTCTCGTCGGCTTCTGTGGCAACGATGAGCAGGGCGTATTCATCGAGGTAGAAGGCACGTCGGACGCCCTCGCTGCCTTCCGCAGCCAGCTTTTCACCGAACTGCCGGCGCTTGCCCGCATCATCAATCACTCCGCCGAGCACATCGCGACACTGGGCCATGAGCGCGAGTTCACCATCGTGCCCTCTCGCCACAGCTACTCCGGCCGCGCACTGCTTCCGCCCGACACTGCACTGTGCCCGGACTGCCGCCGTGAGTTTTTCGACCCTACCAACCCGCGCTACCTCTACCCTTTCATCTCCTGCACCAACTGCGGACCGCGCCTGTCCATCATCACTGAACTGCCCTACGACCGCCCGCGCACCACTATGGCGGCCTTTCCGATGTGCACCCCGTGCGAGCGCGAGTACACCGACCCCACCGACCGCCGCTATCACGCTCAGCCAATCAGCTGCTTCGACTGTGGCCCGCGTCTGAGCTGGCACGATGCAGGCGGCACCACCACCGCCACCTCCCGCGAGGAGGTTCTCGCGCTCTTTCGTCGCGCACACGCACTGCTTGACGACGGCGCCCTGCTCGCCGTCAAAGGTATTGGTGGTTTTCACCTGGTCTGCGATGCCACCAATGACGCTGCCTGCGAGAAACTACGGATGCGCAAACGTCGACCCGACAAACCGTTGGCGGTAATGGCCCCCACTGTTGACACTGCTGCCCAACTGGTTAAGTTAACTGAGCAGGAGAAGCGTTTCCTCGACTCCCCTGAGGCACCGATTGTGATTGCACCGAAGCAGCGGTCGGGGCCGCTTTCCAATCTCATCGCACCGGGCCTCGACAGCTTCGGGATTATGCTTCCGTACTCAGGCATTCACCTGCTGCTTTGCGATCGCCCGCTCGTGGTCACCAGCGGCAACCTCAGTGGCGAGCCCGTCTGTACCGACAATGCCGACGCGCTGAAGAAGCTCGGTCACATCGCCGACGCTTTCATCCTCCACGACCGCGAAATCCACGTACCCGTTGAAGATTCGGTTTTCATCGGCACCGCCCCATCGCGCCGGTCCCGCGGCTTCGCTCCCGTCCCCGTTTCAATCACGCCCACCGATTCTCGTAGCCACACTGGCCCTGGCCCTGGCCCTGGCACCAGCGCCCGGAGCACGTCCCAACCCACCATTTTCGCGACCGGCGGAGAGATGAAGAACACTTTCGCTATCGCGCATGGGGACCTCGCTCACGTCTCTGCGCACATTGGCGACATGGGTTCGTGGGCCAGCCAGAAGGCCTACCAGAGAGCAGTTGACCAGCTCCTTTCCATGCGCGATGCGACCCCGAAAATTGTCGTCTGCGATCTTCATCCGGGCTACGCCACTACCACCTTCGCCGAACGCTTCGCCGCCGAGCACGACATCGAACTCCTCGCAGTTCAGCACCACTTCGCACACGCGCTCTCCCTACTCGCGGAGCACCGTCTCCTCTCCCCCAATGCGGGTCGCGCCGTCGTCGCCACCCTCGACGGCACCGGCTATGGCACCGATGGGTCCATCTGGGGCGGCGAGGTTCTCACGCTCAGTCGCAGTTCCGCAAACTGGGAACGCACCTGGCACTGCCCCACTTTCCCGTTGGTCGGTGGAGATCGCGCCGTCACGCACCCGTGGCGGCTCGCCCTCGGTCTCGCTCATGCTTGGGGGCTTGACGACGACCACCTCCTGCGCAATCTCTCCAACGAGCGCGAAGTAGCCCTGGTTAAAAGCCAGTTGGCGACGGGAGTTGGCACAGTGCAAACGTCTTCTCTCGGCCGCATATTCGATGCCGCCGCAGCTCTGCTGCTTCCTCGCTGGCGCGGTGGCGGGGCCATCAGCTACGAGGCGCAAGCGGCCATGGAGTTGGAGGCAGCGGCGACTCGCTACGTGAGGTCACATGCGGAAGCGCTTGAAGCGGTCAGTTCAGAGACCAAGCCAGTGCCCTTCCAGGACGCCATTCGGGAGGCGGTAGCATCGCCTGACGTTGAGCAGGCCGCATTTGTATTTCACGGTGGGGTCGCGGGTGTCGTCGCCAAGCGATTGGTGCAGGCTGCGGAGGAAGCCGGCACCGATGTTGTCGGCATCAGCGGGGGTTGCGCGAATAATGCGCTGTTGATGGAGCTGCTGCGGCGCGAAGTTGCAGCTGAGGGCATTACTCTGTTGCAGCATCAAATTGTGCCGCCGGGCGATGGCGGATTGAGTCTTGGTCAGGCGGTGGCCGGCCGCCTGCTGGCGGCAACGGGCATGGATGTCTAGCAGATGCGCGGCAGCGGGTCGCCGACCAACATGTCCACCATGCGGGTGCCACCGAATCCGGTGACCAGTACCACGGAAGCGGCGGGCTCGTCCTCGATGGAGCCGATATCACAAGCCTCGGAAGCCCCGGCTGCGTGGAGTGCACTGAGCGCTGCCTCGGATTGCTCGGCGGGGACAACGGCGACGAAGGTACCTTCATTGGCGACGTAGAGCGGATCGATGCCAAGCATGTCACAGGCGCCACGGGTCATGTCACGGACTGCAATGGATTCGTCGTCAAGCACGACACCAAGACCGGTGCCGCGGGCGAGCTCGTTGGCGACCGTGCCGAGGCCGCCGCGGGTGGCATCGCGCATCCAGCGAGTGCCGGGTGCAGCTTCAAGTAGCGCTTCGACCAGACCGTTGACAGCGCGGGTATCGGACTCAATAGGCGCGGCCAGAGCCAAGTCGCCGCGGGCGAGCATGACGGCCATGCCGTGATCGGCGATTGGACCGGAGACGAGGATGCGGTCTCCGGCCTCGATGTTTGCGTAGACAGATCCTGCCGTAGCGGCACCGGCGTAGTCGCCGCGGACCACGCCCACCCCGGCCGTGGTGATGTAGACCTGGTCACCTGCGCCCTTCGGCACAACCTTGGTGTCGCCGGCGACGATGCTCACCCCTGCGGCATCGGCAGCGACGCGCATACTCGCCACAATGCGGCGCAGAGTCGCAATCTCCAGCCCCTCTTCCAGAATGAACGATGCGGTCAGCGCCAGGGGCCTGGCTCCAGCTACCGCCAGATCGTTAATCGTGCCGTTGACGGCCAAATCCCCGATGTCGCCGCCCGGGAACTCGATGGGATTGACCACATAGGAGTCGGTGGACATTGCCAACCGCGCCCCACCATGTGCAGAAGCTGCCGCAGCCTCGACGACGGCATCGGCAGCGAACAGCCCGGAGTCGCCACCCTGCCCTAAAATTTCATTGCCATAGGCGTCGAAAAAGACCTGTTCAACCAGAGCTGCGGAGGCCTTTCCACCGGAGCCGTGTTGCAAGGTGACATAATCGTCGAGAAGCCTGAACGGACGTGCCCGAACGCGACCAATATTGGTGTTTACCTTGGCTTCGTTGGTGTTCAGACGATTCTTCGGCTGCATGCTCACTATCCCTAACTTCACAGCTGGTGGCGGACAAAACTGCTTGCGTCACTCGTCCTTCGAAAACGAGGTTCGCTGCCTCTGATGGTAGTCTCGATAAGTATTGCAAACGAGGAGAAGCGTATGTGTCTTGGTGTCCCTGCCGTCATCACAGAAGTCCACGATGCTGCCCGTGCAACAGTGGAAATTGGTGGCGTCGCACGCATGATTTCCACCGATTTACTTGTTGACGAGAACCTCACCGCCGGTGACTGGGTTCTCGTACATGTCGGTTTCGCCATGAGCAAGATCGACGAGGAAGAAGCCAGACTTTCGCTCCAGCAAATCAAACAGCTAGGCGGCGACACTTACGAGGATGAGCTGGAATCCTTCTCATCGTCACAGATCAACTGAGGGGCTGGACGGCACCATGAAATACGTTGACGAATTCCGCGATCCCGCCGCTGCGAAGAAGCTGCTCGCACGCATTGAACGCGAGGCCACCAAGCTGGAGAAGCCCATCGCGCTGATGGAAGTCTGTGGCGGGCACACGCACACCATTTACCGCTACGGCTTGGAAAACCTCCTACCCGAAAACATCGAGCTGATCCACGGACCCGGCTGCCCCGTCTGCGTCATCCCCATGGGTCGCGTCGACGATGCCATTTGGCTGGCACAGCAGGAAGACGTCATTTTCACGACCTTCGGCGACATGATGCGCGTGCCGGGGTCCGAAACGTCGCTGATGCAGGCACGTGCGCGCGGCGCCGATGTGCGCTTTGTCTACTCGCCTCTCGACGCGCTGAAGATCGCCACCGATAACCCCGATAAGCAGGTCGTTTTCTTCGCCGTTGGGTTTGAGACAACCGCCCCGTCGACTGCCGTGACCATTGAGGCCGCGCGCCGGCAGGGAGTGGAAAACTTCTCCGTATTTTCCAACCACGTACTCATCGAGCCGCCACTGCGCGCCATCGTCAACGGCGGCGAAACCAAGGTCGATGGTTTCATCGGCCCAGGTCACGTGGCTACAACCACCGGCACGGACGCCTTTGAGTTCCTGCCGCGCGAGTTCAATCTGCCAGTGGCTGTCACCGGTTTTGAGCCATTGGATGTGCTCCAGGCCGTCGTCATGCTGCTGGATCAATTCGTCAGCGGCGACGTTGCTGCCGGTAAGTCCCGGGTGGACAACCAGTACGCGCGCGTCGTTCGCTCTTCCGGCAACACCACCGCGCAGAAACTTATGGACCGCGTCTTTTCCCTCCGCGACACCTTCGAGTGGCGTGGTCTCGGCTGGATTGAAAACTCCGGCCTCGGCATCTCTGAGGAATACGCGGCATTCGACGCCGAGCGTCGTTTCCAGGTGCCGGGGCGCCGTATCCCAGACCCCGTGACCTGCGAATGCGGTTCTGTGCTCACCGGCCACATCAAGCCCTGGCAGTGCGCGGTCTTCGGCACTGCCTGCACCCCGGCGACCCCCATCGGCACCTGCATGGTCTCCCCCGAAGGTGCCTGTGCGGCGTACTACAACTTCGGCCGCATCGATCGGAAGATCACCGAGAACCTGGCGAAATCCCGCCGCTAGTTACTCCGTAATTCCCGCTCGCGCGAGCGCTGCCACGGCTTGCTTTACGACGGGCGCGTCAATCATTTCACCATCGAGCTGGAAGGCGCCAGTGTGCGTACCTGCGTGATCGACAATCTTCCGGGCGCGGGCGAGCGTTGCTTCCGACGGCTTATATGCCTTGCGCACCGGCGGCACCATCGCCGGGTGGATGCAGGCCGTAGCCAGGAAACCACAGCCCACGGCATCGAGAGCCTCTAGGTACTGGCCGCGCTCATCGCGAAAGTCAGTATGAACGGCATCAATGGCGGCAATACCCGCCGCAGCTGCATGCACCTGAACGAGTGCACGAGCCAATCGCTGCGGATCGCGGTAGTGGCGACGAGGGTTTTCATCCACACTCTGGCGCGAGGACACGCCACCGAGTTCGGCGGTCAGGTCTTCGGCGCCCCAGAACAGACCCACAACGTCCGGGTGCATGGCAATCTGCTGGATATTAATCATGGCCTGCGGGGTTTCAATCATCGCGATGATCTTCAACCCTTCGAGCTCTGCGGGGATGGAGTCTCGAATCTTGGGCACCATGACGATGTCGTAGTCACATGCACGGGCAAAGGCGACATCCTCCGCGAAGGTCGGAGTCCCGGGACCGGTGATCCGAAGAATAGTCGTCTCCGGGTCGAGCGGATTGTTGATGATGTTCGCACGTGCCTGCTCGTGATTGTCAACGGCAGCGCCGTCTTCCAGGTCAATGATGACCATGTCCGATCGTTCAGCAGCTTTCTGGAAACGTTCCGGACGGTCAGCCGGGGCGAAGAGTAGCGCCGGGCCAGAGGGAAGCCAAGGGAAGGTCTGTTCACCATCGAGGGAGCTAAAGCCTGTCATAGCTCCTAACCTAATTGAAAACTCGAATCACCTTCGCGCAGGGGCTCCCCCAGGAGACAACAAAACCCGCGTTGTGGCATCCATAGAGTGGAAACCACAACGCGGGCTTGCTGAGTTTTCAGCCTTTGGCGATTAGTCGCGGTACAGCAGCAGCGCATCGCCCTGACCGCCGCCACCGCACAGGGACACACCAGCGCGACCCGAACCGCGACGGTTCAGCTCCATCGCAGCGGTCAGAGTCAGGCGGGCACCAGAGCAGCCAATCGGATGGCCGAGGGCAATCGCGCCACCGTGGATGTTGGTCTTCTCCAGCGGGTAGTCCAGCTCACGCAGGGACTTGACGGCCACCGCACCAAATGCCTCGTTGATCTCGATGAAGTCGAGCTCCTGCGCGTCCCACTCAGCGCGACGCAGGGCCTCCTTCAAAGAGTCCGCAGGCTGAGCGTGCAGGGAGTTATCCGGACCTGCGGTCTGGCCAGCCTTGCCCACAACTGCGAGGTAGTCCAGGCCGTGCTTTTCTGCGTAAGCACGCGATGCCAGCACAACTGCTGCGGCACCGTCGGAAATCGGCGAGGAGTTACCGGCAGTGATGGTGCCGTTTTCCTTCAGGAAGACCGGGCGCAGCTTAGCCAGGGTCTCCACCGTGGTCTCCGGGCGAATGCCCTGGTCGGTGTCGACAACTACCGGGTCACCCTTGCGCTGCGGAATCTCGATTGGAGCGATTTCCTGCGCGAAAATACCGTCTTCCTGCGCCTTAGCCGCACGCTGGTGAGAAGCGGCCGCAACCTCGTCCTGCTGCTCGCGGCTAATGCCGAGGTCGCTGTTCGGACCGTCGGTAAGCGTACCCATGGACACACCATCGAAGGAGTCGACCAGACCGTCGCGCTCCAAGGTGTCCTCCAGCTTCAGCGCACCGAAGGACTGGCCCTGACGAACACCGCGTGCAACGTGCGGAGCGTGCGTCATGGACTCCTGACCGCCTGCAACGACGACGTCTGCATCACCGAGACGAATCAAGCGAGCGGCGTGAATGACAGCGTTTAGGCCCGAGAGGCAGACCTTGTTAACGATCTCAGCGGTCGTATTCCATGGCAGACCTGCTTTAATGGCGACCTGTCGAGCCGGGTTCTGGCCAGCACCTGCGAGAATCACCTGGCCCAGAACGACGTGCTGAACCTCTTCCGGGGCAACGCCGGAACGCTGGACAGCGTGCTTGACAGCATGTGCGCCGAGTTCGACGGAAGTAAGCGGTGCCAGCTGGCCGAGCAGCTTGCCCTGCGGGGTGCGGGCACCGGCGAGGATAACGACATCATTCGGGCTGGGAGCTGGAAGGTTACTCATGGATGGATTCTCCTAAGTCAAATCTGATGAGTGTGGACTGACCATGATTGCTGCGTATTTAATTCTCGAGGTCAACCACGTATGCGGCTTCGGTGTTGGCCTCGATATCGGCTAGCGTCACTCCAGGTGCCAGCCTGCGTAGCACCAGGTGATCATCAGCGACATCGAAGCTTCCCAGGTTGCTAATAATCCTTTTCACTACTTTTGCACCTGTGAGGGGCAGTTCGCAGGCTTTTACCAATTTTGGTTTGCCATCTTTGGAAACGTGATCGGTCAAAACCACCACTCGAGGGGTACCAGCGACTAAGTCCATCGCGCCGCCCATGCCCTTTACCATCTTTCCCGGAATCATCCAGTTGGCCAGGTCACCGCACTGGCTAACCTCCATTGCGCCCAACACGGCCATTTTCACAGCACCGCCGCGAATCATGCCGAAGCTGGTGGCGGAGTCGAAGATTGCCGCGCCCGGCACCAATGTCACGGTCTGCTTACCCGCATTGATAAGGTCGGCGTCCTCTTCACCTTCATATGGGAAGGCGCCCATTCCCAAAATTCCGTTTTCACTCTGCAGCAGAACACGCACACCTTCGGGAATATGGTTTGCCACCAGTGTCGGAATGCCGATACCCAGATTCACATAGTCGCCATCGCGCAGCTCTTCGGCGGCCTGCTGTGCCATCTCGTCACGGCTCCAGCCCTTGTCCATAATTGTCTTCGCAGGTGCCATTTAAATCTCCTCCCCTGCTGCCGCGTCACCGGCATCGTGGCTGGAATCGGTATTGCGTTGCCGAGTTGTGCGCTTTTCAATGAGCTTCTCGCGGCCGTCACCGCGGACGATGTGCTGGATATGCACACCCGGAGTCATCACCAGATCCGGGTCGATCTCACCGCGGCCAAGCAAGTGCTCCACCTCCGCAACGGTCACCCTGCCGGATGCTGCACACAGTGGGTTGAAGTTCTGCGCGGTCCGGCGATAGACAAGGTTGCCGTCGATATCGCCGTGGTAGGCGTGCACCAGGCCAATGTCGGCAACGATGCCACGCTCCTGCACGTAGGTCTGCCCGTCGAAGTCGGCGTGGGGCTTGCCCTCTGCAACGAGCGTGCCGACGCCGGTTGCGGTGTAGAACGCCGGAATACCTGCGCCCCCTGCGCGAAGCCGCTCAGCCAGAGTTCCCTGAGGGGTGAACTCCACCTCGATTTCTCCTTCGAGGTACTGGCGGGCAAACTCCTTGTTCTCGCCGACGTAGGAGGCCACTACCTTTGCCACCTGTTTGTTCTCCAACAGAATGCCGAGCCCAGTACCGTCAATGCCCATGTTGTTGGACACGATGGTGAGGTCTTTTGCCCCGGAGTCGCGCACGCCTTCGATGAGGGTATATGGCACACCACACAGGCCAAAGCCGCCAACTGCCAGGGTCATTCCATCAGTGACAAGGCCTGCGACAAGCTCACGGCCGGTCTGATCAGTTGTTTTTGACATTCTTCTACACCCAGCCCAGGATTCGCGGAGCCATCTCACGCATCTCGACCTTGCGGACCTTGCCCGACGCGGTCATCGGGAACTCCTCGACGACGTGGACGTAGCGCGGAATCTTGTGACGCGACAGCTTGCCGTGGGCAAAGGCCGCCACATCGTCAGCGGTGAAGTCTTCCACATCGTCGTGCAGAATTACCCATGCCATAATCTCTTCGCCGTACTTGTCATCCGGCACACCGATGACCTGCGCATCGACGACAGCCGGGTGGGTGAACAGGAACTCTTCAATTTCGCGCGGGTAGATGTTCTCACCGCCACGGATGAGCATGTCCTTAATACGTCCGGTGATGGACAGGTAGCCCTCGTCGTCAAGCACACCCAAGTCGCCGGTGTGCATCCAACCGTCGGCGTCGATGGCCTCGGCGGTCTTTTCCGGGTGCTCCCAGTACTCCTTCATAACGGAGTAACCGCGAACGACAACCTCGCCCTGTTCGCCTCGCGGCAGCGTCTCACCCGTTTCTTCACAAATGATGCGGGCTTCCAAGTGCGGCATAATCTGGCCGACGGTGTTGACGCGCTTTTCCAGAGGAGAATCTGCGCGGGTCTGGAAGGACACCGGCGAGGTCTCCGTCATGCCGTAACAGATGGCAATCTCGCGCATATTGAGTTTATCCATCACATCACGCATGGTCTTCGACGGGCACGAGGTACCTGCCATCACTCCTGTGCGCAGGAGCGACAGGTCGTAGGGGGATCCGTATTCCTCCTGATCATGAGCTTCTTCAAGCTCATTGATGAACATCGTCGGCACGCCGTAGAGGCTGGTGGCCTTGGCCGAGTGCACAGCCTTGAGTGTTTCACGCGCCTTAAACGACGGGGCCGGGATGACAATAGCGGCACCGTGGGTGAAGGCGGCGAAGGTGCCAATCACCATGCCGAAGGTGTGGAAGAACGGCACCGGCACACAGATGCGGTCGGTCTCGGTGTAGCCCAACAGCTCACCGATGAAGTATCCATTGTTCAGCAGGTTGCGGTGCGTTAGCGTAGCGCCCTTGGGAAAGCCTGTCGTGCCCGAGGTGAACTGGATGTTGATTGGATCATCCGGCTTCAGCTGGGAGGTGTACTCGCTCAGGTCGTCGATTTCGCTGTGCATGTGCTCGTACCATTCGGACGAACCGAAGTAAATGACCTTGTCCAAGCGCACACCGCGCTGCTTGGAGGCCTCAATCAGCATGGTTCGGTAATCGGAGTCCTTGTAGCGGCGAGCGGCAAACACCATACGCACACCTGCCTTTTCCAGCACGTAGTTCAGTTCGTGCTGGCGGTAAGCCGGGTTGATGTTGACCAGCACCAGGCCGATGTGGTGGCAGGCGTACTGCACCACGGTCCACTCCCAGCGGTTGGTGGACCAAATGCCGATGCGGTCTCCTGGACGGTAGCCCTCCCGGATGAAAGCGCTGGCCAGGCGCAGAACCCGGTTATAGAAACGCTCAAAGGTAAAGGAGACATCCGCGTAGACGTCAACGACGGCGTCGCGGGAAGGAAATTTCTCCACAATCGCACGCAGGTTCTCACCGAGGGTCTCATCGCGAAGTGGAGCGGCGCCTTGCTCGACACCGGCGCCGAACACGTGGCTCATCTTGTTGCCATCGGCATCGACAACATCCTTGCCGTATGGTGCCGGCACAGTGGTGAAGCCCTCCGGCAGCTTCGAAGGATCAGCAGTGCGCTGTTCTGCGTGGTTCTTCAATGTCGCGGTCATGGGGAGATCTCCTTGGTTTAAGTGACTCCGCAGAGTGCGGAGTGTGTGAGAGGAAAATGTGTTCTTTAGGGGGATAAATCAGTGGTCGTTACCGGCCGTGGGACTAACCGGTTACAGCAGCTCGCCGAGCAATGGCTTCTGCTTGACGGAAGAGCGGCGCATCCACCATCTGGCCGTCAAAGCTGAAGGCACCGGTGTTCTTTTCCGCTTCCGCCAAGAGCCGACGCGCCCAATCAATCTCCTCGTCGCTGGGGCGGTAAGCCTTGCGGATTGTCGGGACCTGACCGGGGTGGATACAGACGGTGGCGGCAAATCCCAACGCAGCGGCATCTGCGGCCTCCGCAGCTAGCCCATTTGCGTCGGAGATATTGACGTAGATGGAATCCAGACTGGCCTTACCGTGCGCCGCTGCAGCCAGGTGAACGTGGCTGCGGGTATGTACCGCCACACTGCGGTAGCTACCCGCATGGATACGGCCCGGCGCGAGTGCAGCCTCTGCTTCGCTAAAGCGTGATGACGTTCCCGCCAATCCCGCCACCAGGTCCTCTGCGCCCCAGAACAGTGCAACGACACCATCGGCCTGCGCCAGCTCTTCGGCGCGCATGACCCCAAGCGGAGTTTCAATAAGGGCAATGACCTGGGTCTTCTCCCCCAGTGCCGCTACCAACTCATCCACTTGCTGAGCCGAGGAAGCCTTGGGCAGCATCACCTGGCGGAAAGCGGTGCCACGCAGCATGTCAATATCCGCTGCGTAGTCCTCAACCTCCGGTGGATTGACACGCACAATCGTGCGGGCCGGGTCGAGGTCACAGGAGGCGATATCCTCGCGGGCAGCCTCACGGTTTTCTGCGCGACAGCCATCCTCCAGATCCAGAATCACCATGTCGGCGCGGTCAGCAGCTTTGCCGAATCGCTCTGGCCGATCGGCCGGCGCAAACAGAATTGCAGGGCCCAGCGGCTGCCAGGAGTTATGCGTAGACATGAGCCACTCACTTCCCCGCTGAAGCTGCGTTCTCGGAGCCGTCGTCAAGCGAAGTCGGTGCGCATTGGACGAGCGTGGAACGGACTGCGCGGCAGACGACGGTGCCGTCCTGGTTGCGTCCAATGTGCTCGAGCTCGACAATGCCCTGGTTGGGGCGGGACTTGGACAGGCGCTTGTTACGGCAGACGGTCTCTGCGTACAGGGTGTCGCCGTGGAACATCGGTGCGGGAAACGCCACTTCGGTGAAGCCGAGGTTGGCGACGATGGTGCCGAGCGTCAGCTGCCCGACAGACAGCCCGACAACCGTCGACAGCGTCCACATCGAATTGACCAGGCGCTCGCCTCCGAATCCCGGCTGCTGGCTCGACCAGTGCGCATCCAGATGCAGTGGCTGGGTGTTCATGGTCAGCGTCGTGAAGAGGACGTCATCGGTTTCAGTGACGGTTCGCCCCGGACGGTGCAGGTAACGCGCGCCAACCTCGTACTCTTCGAACCACAGTCCGCGCTGCACGACGTCGCGGGTGACGTCGGTTGCGTTGTTGTCAGCCATTTTTACAGCCCCAATCCGCGCGCGATCAGCATGAGCTGCACTTCGGTGGTGCCCTCGCCGATCTCCAGGATCTTGGAGTCGCGGTAGTGGCGTGCCACGCGGTACTCGTTCATGAACCCGTAGCCGCCGAAAATCTGCGTCGCGTCGCGCGCGTTGTCCATCGCAGCCTCCGAGGCAATCATCTTGGCGATGTACGCTTCACGACGGAACTCTGCGCCCGCGGCCATCTTTGCGGCTGCGTCGTACCACGCCATCCGTGCGGCATGCGCACGCGCTTCCATACGGGCAATCTTGAAGGAAACAGCCTGGTACTCGCCGATTGCACGGCCCATGGAGTGACGTTCCTTGGCGTGGCGAACCGACTCATCAACACAACCCTGCGCAGCACCGGTGGCAAGCGCTGCGATTGCGACACGCCCCTCGGCCAAGATGGACAGGAAGTTAGCGAAGCCGCGACCACGGGTGCCCAGCAGGTTCTCCTGCGGGACGCGAACATCGGTGAAGGTCAGTGGGTGGGTGTCGGAGGCATTCCAACCGACCTTGTCGTAAGCCGGTTCCGCGACAAAGCCCTCCGTGCCACTCGGCACGATGATGGTAGAAATCTCCTTCTTGCCATCTTCCTTCTGGCCGGTGACTGCGGTGACAGTAACCAGCGAAGTAATATCCGTGCCGGAGTTGGTGATGAACTGCTTGGCGCCGTTGATGACGAAATCATCGCCGTCTTCACGGGCTGTGGTGCGGGTGGCGCCGGCGTCGGAACCTGCATCCGGCTCGGTGAGACCAAAGCCAGCGAGCTTCTTACCAGCAGTCAGCTCGGGCAGGTAGGTCTCCTTCTGCTTGTCATTGCCGAAGTGGAAGATTGGCATGGCGCCCAAACCAACGCCGGCTTCCAGGGTGATAGCGACCGACTGATCGACTTTAGCCAGCTCCTCCAGGGCGATACCGAAGGACAGGTAGTCACCGCCCATGCCACCGACTTCCTCGGGGAATGGCAGACCGAACAGGCCCATTTCGCCCATCTGCGAGACAATCTCGTACGGGAAAGTGTGGTTGCGGTCGTGCTCGGCGGAAACCGGGTCGACAACTTCGTTGGCAAATTCGCGAACTACTTTCTGCAGTTCCACGTATTCGTCGTCGAGGATGGCGGTTGCAATCTTGGTGCTTTCGGACATGATGAGTGCTCCTTAAAAGATTTTGTAGGTGTGGGACTTGATTGGCGTTAGACCTGGTTGGTGCGTTTCGTGTGGGTTTTTATTCCTCGGCTTCGGCCACAGTGATGACCGCCAGCTGCTGGTCACCGGTGACCTGATCGCCCGGCGCGACGGTGAAGCTGACCTCACCCGCAATTTCGGCAGTGAGAGTGTGCTCCATCTTCATGGCCTCCATGGCCAACAGAGCATCACCAACTTCGACGCGGGTTCCCTCCTCCACCGCCAACGCGATAATCGCGCCGGGCATCGGAGCTTGGATGACTCCCGAGCCTCCGGCATCGGCTTCGGCTCCGGTGGTGACTACCTCGGTGCGAGGCAGCACCCACGTGCCGTGAGCGCCGGCGACGACGTATTCTTCATGGTTCGCAGCCCCCGCATTGTCGATGGTCTCGACCAGGAAGTGCTGTGCGACACCGTCGCGGACGATGCGCAGGTGTTCCCCGTCGCGGTAGACCGAAACCTTGTAGTTTCGCGGTTCTGGAACGTCGATCTCTTCGTTCTCCGCCTCGGCGGACAGGCCCGCGACCACATCACCAACGATGACGTCGGCGCTCGACGGCGTGCCCACAATCGAGATCAGACGCGAGTCCTCCCCCGTTCCGAAGCGGATGCGCTGCGCGGCCGGGGTACTGGCGCGCCAGCCGTCCGGGGTCAGCCACGGCGAGTCGGTGGCCTCTTCAAAGCGAGAAGTCAGCCAGTCCATCGCAGCGGCGAGGTAGACATCGTCCGGTGTTTCGGAGGTGGCGAAGCCTTCCGCCACACGGTCGAGCAGACCGGTATCAAGATCGCCGACGCGAACCTCGGGGACGTTCAGCAGGTAGCGACAAAAGTCGATATTGACACCGACACCTGCGACAACGGTGTCTCCGAGCGCCCGGTCCAGCCGCTCGAGCGCCTGCTCACGGTTTTCCCCATGGGAGATGATCTTCATCAACATCGGGTCATAGAGGGATGAGACCTCGGAACCGTCGACAATGCCGGAATCCACCCGGATTCCCGCCCCGCTCGGCTCGACGACACGTGTGACCGTGCCACCGGTGGGCAGGAATCCCGCCGCTGGGTCTTCGGCATACACGCGAGCTTCAATCGAGTGACCGGTGAGAGTTACATCTTCCTGAGCAACCGGCAGTGGGCGTCCCGAGGCAATGTCAACCTGCAGTGCCACCAGATCCAGGCCGGTGACCTGCTCAGTTACCGGGTGTTCAACCTGCAGACGCGTATTCATCTCCATGAAGAAGAACGACGACGGGTCCTTCGCCGGCACAATAAACTCCACCGTGCCCGCACCGACATAACCAACCGAGCGGGCCGCGTCACAGGCCGCTTCACCGATTGCGCTGCGCGTTTCCTCATCCAGCAGGGGGCTCGGCGCTTCCTCGATGACCTTCTGATGGCGTCGTTGCAGCGAGCACTCACGCTCGCCCAGGTGGATCACATTGCCGTGTTTGTCTGCGAGGATCTGTACCTCGATATGCCGCGGGGTGTCGACGAAGTGCTCGATGAAAAGGGAGTCATCGCCGAAGGCACCCGCCGCTTCACGACGAGCCGTTGCGAGCGCCGCCGGCAGGTCAGCAGCGTCTTCCACGCGGTGCATACCCTTACCGCCACCGCCTGCCGATGGCTTAATCAGGACTGGAAAGCCAATCGATGGGGCTGCCTCAATGAGGTCCTCGTCGCTAAGCCCTGGGCGAGATAGACCCGGCACGGTGGGAACATCGCGGGCTTCGACGGCAGCGCGGGCGGAGATTTTGTCACCCATGGTGTTGATGGCACTGGCCGGTGGGCCAATGAATTCAATACCTGCTTCCTCACAGGCGGTCGCGAAGTCTGCGTTTTCAGACAGAAAGCCGTAACCGGGGTGGATTCCGTCTGCGTCGCAGCGGCGAGCGGCATCGATAATCTTGTCGATAACCAGGTAGGACTCACGTGCCGGAGATGGGCCAATGTGGATGGCCATATCCGCCATGCGGACGTGAGGGGCGTCGGCATCGGCATCCGAGTAGACCGCGACGGAGCGAATTCCGTTGTCACGAAGGGTTCGAATAATGCGGCAGGCAATCTCCCCGCGGTTTGCGACCAATACGGTACTCAGGCTGCCGCCAGCTGCGTGGGGCTGCGTGTTGTGCGCTGTCATGTGCCCTGTGTTTCCTTTCCAGAAAATGCGGTGTCGAGAGTTTTTAGCTGGTTACTACATGCGGAAGACGCCGAAGCCCTGTTCATCCAGGGGCGCGCCACTTGCCACATCGAGGGCCATGCCAAGAATTCGGCGGGTATCTGCGGGATCGATGACACCGTCATCCCACAGGCGAGCCGATGAGTAATAGCAGTGCGACTGGCGCTCAAACTGCTCGCGGATCGGAGCTTCAAACTCCTCCTGCTCTTCCTGCGACCAGCTCTCACCTGAGCGTTCAATCTGGTTGCGACGAACCGTCGACAGCGTCATCGCCGCCTGTGGACCGCCCATGACGGAAATGCGAGCATTCGGCCACATCCAGAGGAAGCGCGGCGAATATGCGCGACCGCACATGGAGTAGTTGCCGGCGCCGAAGGCACCACCGATGACTACGGTGAACTTGGGCACGCGGGTGGTAGCCACGGCGTTGACCATCTTGGCGCCGTGCTTTGCGATACCGCCGGCCTCGTATTCGCGACCAACCATGAAGCCCGTGGTGTTCTGCAGGAATACCAGTGGGATGCCGCGCTGATCACACAGCTCGATGAAGTGCGCGCCCTTCTGCGCAGATTCCGCGAAGAGAATGCCGTTGTTGGCGATAATGCCGACGCGGTGGCCGTGGATGCGGGCGAAAGCAGTGACCAGGGTCGTACCAAATTCGGCCTTAAACTCCTGGTATTGACCTCCATCCACAATAATTTCAATAACCTCGTGAACGTCGTAAGGCACTTTGGCATCGACGGGGACGACATCGTAAAGATCGGTCTGGTTGCGAGTCGGCGAGACGGTGGATTCTGTGTCCCACGGAACTTCCGGGTCCTTGGGGAGCGTTGCGACGATATCGCGGACACGACGCAGTGCGTCGGCATCGTTAACCGCGAGGTGGTCAGTAACGCCGGAGGTCTTGGAGTGCAGTTCGCCGCCACCGAGTTCCTCTGGTGTGACATCTTCACCAGTTGCAGCCTTAACCAGTGGCGGGCCTGCCAGGAAGATGGTGCCCTGGTTTTTCACAATGACCGCTTCATCGCTCATCGCCGGCACATAGGCGCCACCGGCGGTACAGGATCCCATCACGGCGGCAATCTGCGGAATCCCGCGAGCGGAAAGGTTGGCCTGGTTGTAGAAAATGCGACCGAAATGATCGCGATCAGGGAAAACTTCATCCTGGTTGAGAAGCATGGCCCCGCCGGAGTCGACCAGGTAAATGCACGGCAAGTGGTTAAGGCTGGCAATCTCCTGTGCGCGCAGGTGCTTCTTGACAGTCAACGGGTAGTACGTTCCGCCGGAAACGGTTGCGTCATTGGCTACAACCAGGCAGCGACGACCTTCGATGATGCCAATGCCGGCGATGACGCCAGCAGCCGGAACCTTGCCGCCATACATTTCGTGGGCCGCTAGCGGTGCGACCTCAAGGAAAGGGCTGCCGGGGTCAAGCAGTTGGTTGATGCGCTGACGTGGCAGCAGCTTACCGCGGGAAATATGGCGAGCACGGGCACGTTCGGAACCACCGCGTGCTGTTGTGCTAAGCAGCTCTTTGAGCTCTGCGACGAGCTCTTCGTGGCGCTGTCGGTTGGTCAATGCTGGAGCGTGAGTCATGGGCGAAATACTTTCCGTTAATGACTATTAACTTTCTTGACGAAAAGATTAATGCGACCCCAGTCACCTCACAACAAATTTTGTTTCCTAGACCACACTTTCACCCCCGGAAGTCTTTTATGCAGCTTGAAATACACACCTCTCCCCGAGGTCGCAACATGTTTCCAATAGAGATTTATGTTTCCCCTAGAAATCTGTTTCGGGGGTGAATTCAACTGAATGTGAGCGCCCTGCACCGCACAACAAAGCCGCCTGACCTCACACTGCTGAGCACAGTGAGGCCAGACGGCAGAAGAATGAATACGGATTATTGGTTGTTAATGCCCAGCGCAGCGAGGGCCATCTCAAAGGCATTTTCCCTTGTCGCCTCGGGGCCCGCCCATTTGAGCACATGCCTGGAAGAGTTAATCAACCCAGCGGTGAGCTGGACTTTAAGCTGCGCCTCGTCGGAGGTGAGTTCGGGCTGTAGTTCACGCAGAGCGTCCACCCATAAGACCATGTAAAGACGCTGCAAGGAACGCACTTTTGCGCTCTGCTCTGGCGCCAGATTTCCCCCTTCGCGCTCTTGGACACGAATGCGATCGGGCTCCGTGACTGCAAAATGCACGTGATGCGCAAGGAGGCCCCGAAGAGTCTCCTCTGGCTCCCAATCATTGCTCTTTGCTCGATCGAGAACTGCTCGCGCACCATCGACAAGTCGGATAGAAATATCGATGAGGATCTGCGCCAACAGCTCTTCCTTGCCGCTGAAGTAACGGTAAAGAGCTGGGCCAGAAATGCCGACAGCGGAGCCAACATCCTCCAACCGAGTCTGATGAAACCCTCGGTCGGCCAGGATCGCAGCAGCAGCGGAGAGAATCTCTGCTTCTCGACGCCGTCGCGCTTCGGTTCTACGTGACATAAGCCCTTATGTTAAACGCATTGGAGCCATTTCGTCTGCATAATTATCACCAGCGCCTGCCCTCAGCGTGTGTTCACATAGACCACGGCTCGACAACAGACACACATCCTCGCCCACAGGTCCCCACACGTCCGGGTAGAGAAAAACCGCCGAGGTGACAGTTAGCACCGCGGCGGTTAGCCCCTAATCCAGTAAGGAATTAGTGGAAGAAGTGACGAGTACCTGTCATGTACATGGTGACGCCAGCTTCCTTGGCAGCAGCTATGACCTCTTCGTCACGGATGGAACCACCTGGCTGGACAACTGCCTTCACACCGGCATCAATCAGGACCTGCAGACCGTCAGCGAACGGGAAGAAGGCATCGGACGCAGCGTAGGCCCCCTGAGTACGGTTTTCTCCGTCGGCAAGCGTATTTGCGCGCTCAACGGCGAGCTTTGCGGAGTCCACGCGGTTGACCTGGCCCATGCCGACGCCGACGGTGGCGTTGTTCTTGGACAGCAGGATGGCGTTGGACTTCACAGCGCGGACGGAGCGCCATGCAAACTCGAGCTCAGCCAGCTCTTCAGCATTCAATGCCTCGCCGGTGGCCAGCTCCCAGTTCTCCGGCTTATCACCCTCTGCCTGGTAAGTATCCGGATCCTGGGTGAGCAGACCACCCGAGATAAACTTGTTCTCGGTGGTCGGTGCTTCGTACTCGGCGACGAGAATGCGCAGGTTCTTCTTGGCCTTCAGTACCTCAACGGCACCGTCTTCGTAGGACGGAGCGACGATGACCTCGGTGAAGATGTCCTTGACCTGTTCGGCCATCTCAACGGAGACCTCGCGGTTGACGGCGATGACACCACCGAATGCGGACATCGGGTCACATGCGTGAGCTGCGCGGTGAGCTGCGGCGATGGACTCATCCGAGACTGCGATGCCGCACGGGTTAGCGTGCTTGATGATTGCCACACACGGGCGCTCGTGATCCCAGGCGGCACGCCATGCGGCGTCGGCATCCTGGTAGTTGTTGTACGACATCTCCTTGCCGTTCAGCTGCTTGGCGTTTGCCAGCCCCTTGGTACCAATGCGGGTCAGAGTTGCCGACTGGTGAGAGTTCTCGCCGTAGCGCAGCGGAGTCGGAGTGGATCCCTCAGCGCCACCGAGCTGCTCAACAAACCAGTTGGACACAGCTGCGTCGTAATCGGCGGTGTGCAGGAATGCGTCGCGAGCGAACTCACGGCGCTGCTCGAGGGTGAAGCCGCCTTCCTTCACGGCGGTAGCGACATCGCCGTAGCGAGCCGGGTCGACGACGATGGCAACCGACGGGTGGTTCTTCGCCGCAGCGCGAACCATCGACGGGCCTCCGATGTCGATCTGCTCCACGCATTCGTCGTAGGAAGCGCCCGAGGCAACGGTCTCACGGAACGGGTACAGGTTAACGACAACGAGCTGGAAAGCCTCCACGCCGAGCTCCTTCAGCTGAGCCAGGTGGTCTTCCTTGCGGGTATCAGCCAGAATGCCGGCGTGAACACGCGGGTGCAGCGTCTTCACGCGGCCCTCGAGGCACTCCGGGAAACCAGTGAGATCCTCAACCGGGGTCACCGGCACGCCAGCTGCAGCAATCTTGCCAGCCGTGGAACCGGTGGAAACGATTTCCACGCCAGCCTCGTGCAGGTCGCGAGCCAGCTCCTCGAGCCCAGTCTTGTCGTAGACGCTAATCAGAGCGCGCTTGATCGGTTTACGCTGCGTGTTGTCGTTGGTCATTTCAGATAAGCCTTTCGTCCGTCACGCTCAATTCCGTGATCGGCAATCGAGTGCAATACATCAACCAGGAGTCGGCGTTCGACAACCTTGATTCGTTCGTGCAGGGTCTCCACCGTGTCGTCGTCCTCGACGGCCACTGGCTGTTGCGCCAGAATCGGCCCGGTGTCCACTCCATTATCAACGATATGCACGGTCGTGCCGGTGACCTTCACCCCGTAGTCAAGTGCATCCGGTACCGCACGCGCCCCTGGGAAGGACGGCAGCAGCGCTGGGTGCGTATTAATGATGCGATTGCTGTAGGCCTCTACAAATGTTGGCCCCAGAATGCGCATGAAACCCGCCGAGACAACGATATCCGGCGAAAAACTGTTCACGGCCTCTAAAACACGAATATCCCAACCTTCTCGGTCCTTCTTTGCCTCAGCATCGAAAGGCACCTGAAAAGTTGGGATATTGAGGTTTTGAGCCCTCTCCAGCGCCGGACAATCCTTGTCCGAACCAACCGCGACAATCTGAACCTTTTCAGCGTCCAGCAGTTCCAGCATCGACTGCAAAAGGGAGCCCAGGCCAGAGGCCAGGACTATGATGCGGAGCTGCTTGCTGGAGGAATTATTGTGCGAAATTTCTGCGACGGGCTGTGCTTCAGTCACGGCGTTTAGCTTACCCAGCCCGGCAGAGACCCCAAATTCCGCTCCCCCTAAGTTGGCTTAGCTCTTTTGGCTTGACGACGGTTCCCCGTCGCCGCCTTCCTCCGAGTCTTCGGTGTCCTCATCGGATTCGTCCTCGTCGGTCGCATCTACTTCGCCCGATGCTTCTCCGCCTGCGGCGCTTTCTGAATCCTCTTCAGAGTCGTCCGATTTTTCAGCGTCTTCTGAAACATCTTCAGACTCCACACCAGACTCTGAGTCATCCTCTGTGTCGGACTCGGCTTCGTCGTCGGAGGTCGCTACGACTTCCCCGTCGACAATCTCCTCCGACTCCTCCGACTCCTCCGACTCTTCCGAGCCGTCCGCGTCATTGTCAGAGTTGTCAACATCGCCGGCATCCTCAGCCTCAGCGTGACCGTCCCCATCTTCTGCAGGCTTCGGCGGGAACTTCTCAGCGGCCACTTCCGAGACGCCCTTGTCCCTACCAAGTGACGGCACACCGGTCATCGCAACAACCACGATGGCTCCCGGAACAACCAGCCACATCGAGCCGAGCAGGCCAGTCAGCCACCAGGAGGCACCGGCCCACCCAAAGATGCCAACCTCACCGCCGAGCAGCCAAGCCAGCCCCATGAGGAACATGATCGACCACACGGCAGCGAGAACGACGACCAGGTAGGGCTGCTTCGGCGCAGATTTCTTCAGGAATGCCACGACGCGCCAAGCTGCAACCGCTGGCGGTAGCACAATCAGCATTCCGAAAGCCCAGTGCGCCAGCGACTGAGGCATGGCAGCCAGAATCGGCAGGGGTGGCAGCTGAGCTGGGTGCACTGCGAACAGCCCAGCCTCCGCAGGCCCAAAGGTCGATTTTCCGCCCACCAGCACACCGACCGCACCGAACGCCACATTTGGCAGGTACAGCAGCGAGAGACCGCTGACCGCAACACTTTCACCGGCCGTATCCGTGATTGCAAATGTCTCTGCCAGCAATCCTCGATGCCAAATCAGCGAAACGAGTGTCACCACAACACCGACCAGCCACAGCCATGCCACGTAGCTGCCCGCCAGTCGTGCCGACGCGAGCAACCACTCCGGCAGCTTCCGGCGCAACAGTAGTGCGCGCAGCAACCGCTGCCCCATCCCCAGCACCAAGGCCACGAGATTTACGAGCAAAGCGGCTGCAATCGCAAGGCCGAAACTGGGGGTTTGAATGCGGGGAAACACCTTCGACGCGTCGTAAAGCATGAGCCACGCGATGATGGTGAGCACAATGGGCGCACCCAGATACGCGCCGACCAGCGCGCGCACATCCTTGATGCTGATGCGGTCAGCGACTTCGCGGCGTACACGCCAGGCGATGAACAACACCATCAGCACCGCGGGCAGTGCTGGTGTGAGCCCCAGCGTCGTGCCGTTAAAACGGAACGGCGCGAGGTTAAAGATCATCCACATCGACGCGATACTCGCTGGAAGCGGAGACATTCCAGCGCCACTGACGATGACGCCAATCAGAGCTACCGAGATGATGAACAGCAATACGACGCCGTAAGAACCGGCAACAGACAGCCCAAACCGGCGTGTACGAGGCGAGTTAATGAAACGACGGAACCCCGAGGGACGCCCCTTGCGTGACGACGTTCCGGAGCCCCCCGCTTTCATCTTCGTCGTGGCGGCTCGATTGCTGTCGGCACCGACGCTGCGCGCACCGCCAGTCTGACCGGCCTGCGTATTCTGCCATGCGCGGGCAGTGCGCTCGCTGCGGACGCTACGGGAACCCCCGCCGCTGCCACCGGCACCGGTGCGGCTTCGCCGATTTCGATCGCTACCGGAGGAACCTCTCCGCGAATCCGCGCCTTTCACAGTGACATCGTCCTTCCCGCGTCTAATCATTGACAGCTGATTGCCCACCTATATAGATAGGGTGCCACGCAAGGGTGCGTCACAGCCATGGCCATATAGTGCCATACATACAACGCCTCTTTGTTTAGGCATTGCAGAGTCTAATTTGAAGGTACGGATCCCAGGACGGACGGTATCCGTTGAGTCCGATCTCCTTTTGCCCCCCCCAAAGTGGCTTCACCTTTGGTTTCCATTTGTCAACGCCGATGGGTTACTTTTTGCCACCCCCGCGACCACACCCTTAGTTCACCCGGAAACTACTTGCCGATCCCCCCCCTACCCAGCCCCTCGATTAAGGGGCATCCGCCATAAATCCCCTGGCAACACACCGGTTGCGCTTCACCGGATCCGTGATACAAGACAACAGCCCCACGGCCACAGCACGGCCCTATTGAACTGAAACTGACGAATCAGCGAACAAGTTCTCTAAAAACAAGTTGCTTGCCCTATATCGAACCGTTATTATCGCAGAAGTTAGATAACAGTTGGGTTACAAAGAGTTTCGTTGGCAGGGAGATTGAAGTGACGTTTTTCAATGCTCGTCGCGGAGGCGGAAAGCACCGCAAGGTAGAGGTTTCCGCAACTTCTCGCGCAGCACTGGTCGCACTGTCCGCATCGACGATCGCTTCCTCCAACGCGGTCGCCCACGCAGCTGAGACCGAGAATAAGGCTCCGGAGAACTCAGCTTCGACTCAGACCCGCGCTGCTCAGCCGAAGAACAACGCTCCGATGGTGCTGGCCTCCAGCTCCTTCAATCCGAGCACTAACCTCAGCGACCACCTCGCTACGGCGTTGCAGTACAACCAGGAGCGCGTTGCTCGCGACCAGGCTGCCCGCGCTCCGAAACTCTCCATCCCGACCGTGGGGCTGCTGACCTCACCGTTCGGCTCACGCTGGGGAACCTTCCACTACGGTGTCGACCTGGCTAACGTCACCAACACCCCAATCATGTCCGTCATGGACGGCACTGTTATCGATGCAGGCCCGGCTCAGGGCTACGGCCAGTGGATTCGCGTTCGCCATGACGACGGCTCTGTTTCCGTCTACGGCCACATCGAGTCCATCTACGTTGCTGTCGGAGAAGCTGTCCGAGCTGGTCAGGTCATCGCCGGTATGGGCAACCGCGGCTTCTCCACCGGTACGCACCTCCACTTCGAGATCCACCCGGATGGCACCACTCCGGTCGACCCGGTGACCTGGTTCATCCAGCGTGGTCTGAACCTGAACTAATCAGGTATCGGCACAGGTACGAGCAAGCCTGGCCGCTCTGCGAAGGCCCTACCTGTGCACCGGCCCCTGTTTGACCGCGGCTGCAAGCCTCCCCTGATTAAATTTTTCAGAAACCGGCATCGCCGCCGGTACTGGGGCTTTACTCTTGACACATGGCAGAGACTCAAACATTCCGCATGTGGAAGAAGTTGGCTGCGACTCCAGTCGTCGGCAAGCGTCTATTTTCCTTAACCGCCGCATTGACGGCGCCATATTTCCGCACAATCTGTCCCAAGCTAGAGACGATGCAGCCTGGACTGGCGGTAGCGCGCATGCCCGCTTGGTGGGGCGTGCGTAATCACATTAAGTCCGTGCATGCGATTGCTGCGTGTAACCTCGCTGAATTCGCGATGGGCATGCTCTGTGAGGCCAGCGTACCGACAACGCATCGCTGGGTTCCAAAGGGCATGACGACGAACTACAAGCGCATCTCCGTTGGTGGCCTGACGGCTGTGGCCAAGGCTGAGTTGCCGGACTTCTCCACCATCACACCGGAGACTGGTGGGGTAGATTTTCCCGTCCACATCGTGCTGACCGATGCCAACGGCACCGAAGTACAAGATGCCACCATCAACTGCTGGGTGACAGCGAAGAAGCCTAAGTAGCCTCCAGGCGGTGGTGGATTTTTACAGCTTCTCCATGGGCACGCCGCCGATAAGCATCATGCGGACCTTACCTGCGGATCCAAAGTCAATCATCGCAGTTGCCCGGGGCGCGGCCCCTTGGACCTCAAGCACAGTGCCTAAGCCGTACTTGTCGTGAACAACCTTGTCACCGGGCTCTAGGTGCAAGACCTGATTCTTCTTTCGGGATGACGCACCAGAGTTAGAGGATCCACCAGAGCCGAAGCCCGAGCTGGAACCGAAGCCCGACGAGGCACCATGGCCACGACCAAACGCGCTGCCCGCGCCGTAGCCACCAGAACCAAAACCACCAGAACCGGCGCCCCAGCTGCGAGCCGGAGCCTCGCGCAGCCAATCGATCAGGTCGCTTGGGACTTCCCCCAGGAAACGTGAAGGCGGATTATTCTGCGGCGAACCCCACGAGGACCGAGTCACAGCGCGCGTGAGATACAGCTGCTTGCGAGCTCGGGTAATACCCACATAGGCCAGACGTCGCTCTTCAGCCAGCTCCTTCGGATCGCCCAGGGCGCGCAGGTGCGGGAACAGTCCGTCTTCCCAGCCAATGAGAAATACCACCGGAAACTCCAGGCCCTTAGCCGTATGTAGCGTCATCAACGTCACTACACCGGTGTCATCATCCGGAATCTGATCCGCATCGGCCACCAGAGAAACTCGCTCGAGGAATGCCTGCAGACTTCCCGGTTCCGCTTCCCCATCGTTGTCGAAGTCGGCCGCGAAATCACGCGCGAGGTCATTCGCGATTCCAGATTCCACCTCGGACTCGCCACTAGTATCAGCACCGCTTTCAGCATCAGCTGCAGCGCCAGAGCCTTCATTTACATCAGCGCTAATATCCACCGACGACATCATCCGCGCCTCTGCAGAGAACTCCCGCGCAACGCTGACGAGCTCATTGAGGTTGTCCAGGCGCGTGGCATCTTGCGGATCATTGGAGCGCTCGAGCTCCGACTTGTACCCACTGCGATCAATAATCGCGTTGACCAAATCACCGATATCGGCCAGTTCACCGGATGCCATATCCGCCGCCAAGCCATCAATCATCTCGACGAACGCCGCCATCGCGTTTCGACTCCGCGCCGCCACCGCCGGAACCTTACCCTCCGCTACGGCACGTAGCGCCGTGCCGAACGAGCACCTCTCGTCCTCGGCATAGAGCGACACATGAGCCACCGCACGGTCACCGATTCCGCGGCGCGGCGTATTGATAATGCGACGCAGCGAAACATCATCGTCGAAGTTCTCAATAACGCGCAGGTAGGCGACAATATCGCGTACTTCCTTACGCTCATAGAACCTGGTGCCACCAACCACCGTGTACGGAACGCCCATACGAATGAAGACATCCTCTAGCGCACGGGAGGAATTATTGGTGCGGTAGAAAATCGCCACATCTGAATACGAGTACGGCCCGTAGTCGACCAATTGCTCAATCTCGTTAGCGATAAACCGAGCCTCATCGTGCTCATTGTCCGCCACGTAGCCCTTGATCTTGCCGCCCTCACCGAGATCGGTCCACAGCTTCTTCTCCCGGCGGTTCTCATTGCGCGCAATCAACGCATTGGCCGCCGACAGAATCGTCTGCGTCGAGCGATAGTTTTGCTCCAGCAGAATCGACGTGGCCTCCGGATAGTCCTTCTCAAACTCCTCAATATTGCGAATAGTCGCACCACGGAAGGCATAAATGGACTGGTCCGAATCGCCCACCACACACAGCTCACTCGGAGGCACATCTCCACCGGGCTTGCCGACGAGCGTCGAGACCAAAACATACTGCGCATGGTTGGTGTCCTGGTATTCGTCCACCAACACATGCCGGAAACGGCGACGGTAATACTCTGCAACCTGCGGGTGATTGGTGAAAATCCGAACGACCTCACCGATTAGATCGTCAAAGTCCACGGCATTAGCCGCCCGTAGCCTGGTCTGGTACTCCAGGTAAACCCGTGCAACGACGTCATCAAAAGGATTGCGCGTCGTCGACGCGTCCGCGAGGGCCTTCTCCGGGTCAATCAACTCATTCTTGAGATTGGAGATACGCGACGAGAGCACGCGGCCGGTGAACTTCTTGGCATCTAGGTCCATGTCCTTAGCGATAATGGACAGCAAACGCCGGGAGTCGTCCGAATCATAAATAGAGAAATTGGAATTAAGCCCCGGTACTAGCGCATGCTGCATGCGCAGTATGCGCACACACATGGAGTGGAACGTGGACACCCACATACGCCGCGCCTGGTCACCGACCAGTCCCGCCACACGCTCGCGCATCTCGGCTGCGGCCTTATTGGTAAAGGTAATAGCCAAAATTTGGCTTGGCAGGACCCCACGCGCACCGATCAGGTATGCAATCCTGCGCGTCAGCACAGATGTCTTTCCTGAACCCGCTCCAGCCACAATCAACAGTGGTGAACCAATGTGCTCCACTGCTTGGCGCTGCTGCGGATTAAGCCCCTCTAGCAGCGACTCTGAATCAAAACTGGGCTCGAAGCCACCGCCAAAACCGCCGCCAAAGCTGGCAGCGTCACTCGGTGCGCTATTGCTACCAGCGCTGGCGAAGTGGCCGAACCCACCACGGCCAGGCGTAGCACCGCCCGCCTCACCGTGGTTCGAACCAGCATGGCTATCGCCACTACGTCCATCGTCAGCATTGAAGGACCCGAACAGCATTCCAGTTTCATTTCCCATGATGGCTACTACAGTAGCCGAGCCCCCGGATTGGACTGTTCGAATCCTTTGGCACAATAAGAACTATGAGCGAAAACCCTGCGGACACTCGCGCCGCACACACCGACAACACCGACGGCGCCGAGCACAGCCAGCAGGCGGCGGCAGTATCCCCTTTTGAAGTCCGCACCCCCACCGGTACCGATGACCCGTTGAGCTCCGCGGAGATCGAACAGTACCGCAAGGAAATCAACCGCCTTGACGGGCTGATTATCGATGCCATTCAACGCCGCACCGCAATCAGTAAGGCCGTCGGCAAAACCCGCCTGGGATCTGGCGGCACGCGTCTCGTGCACGGCCGAGAGGTGCAGATCATCAACGAGTTCCGCGACGCACTTGGCCCAGAGGGCCCGGCAATCGCGTCGGCGCTGCTGCGCATGGGACGCGGTCGCCTGGGCTAACCCTCGCCAGCTACCTGTCCTGCTAGCCTTCCAGGGAAATCAGCTTTTCCTCTAGGAACTCATTGATACCGGTGAAGCCGCCCTCACGGCCAAGACCGGACTGCTTGACACCACCGAACGGCGCCGACGGGTCCGACAGCGAGCCCTTATTGACCGCAACCATGCCGGACTCCAATGCCTCTGCCGCACCAAGTGCCTTGGTCAGGTTCTCACTGAACACATACGCCGCCAGACCAAAGATCGTGTCATTTGCCTGCTCAATCGCGTGCTCATCGTCCGTGAAGGTTGTCACTGCAACCACCGGACCGAAAATCTCTTCGCGGACAATATCCGCATCCTCGGGCACATCGGTCAGAACTGTGGGCTCGAAGAAGTAGCCGTCGGAAAGCGCGCCGCCGAGATCTGGGATCTTGCCGCCGCACTCTACTTTCGCACCGCGCTTGACCGCATCGTCAACCAGATCACGAACCTTTTCCTGTTGATCACGCAGCGCGAGTGGCCCAAGGTCCGTCGCCGGATCGGTACCCTCGCCCAACTTCAGCTCCGCAAAACGCTTGACGACGCCTTCGACGAACGCATCCTTCTTGGATTCATGAACAATAAAGCGATTCGGGGCGATACACACCTGGCCGCCATTGCGGAGCTTGGCGTCACTGACTGCCTGCACAGCCTTATCAACATCACCATCAGAGAGAATGACAAACGGAGCATTCCCGCCGAGCTCAAGGGAAACTTTCATCGAAGTTTCCGCGGCCTTCGCAGCGAGCATCTGGCCAACTTCGGTGGAACCGGTGAAGGTGAACTTGCGCAGGCGGTCATCGGAAAGCAGGGCCGAAACGTTGGCTGAGTGTCCTGTTGGCAGCACGGAGATTACGCCTGCGGGGACACCGGCTTCGATAAGCAGTTTGCCCAGGTAGAGCATGGTCAGCGGAGTTTTGGACGCCGGCTTAATAATGACCGGGCAGCCGGCGGCGAGTGCCGGGGCGATCTTGCGGGTACCCATAGCCAGCGGGAAATTCCACGGCGTAATAGCCAAAGCCGGGCCGACCGGCTGCTTAATCACCGCGACGCGCGAGGTTCCGCTCGGAGAAATTCGGTAATCGCCGGAGATACGCACGGCCTCCTCAGCGAACCAACGAAAAAACTCGCCACCGTAGCCGACCTCAGCCTTGGAATCCGGCAACGCACGGCCCATCTCCAGGGACTGCAGCTGGGCCAACTTGTCTGCATCCCGACGGATGAGTTCAAAAGCGCGGTAAAGAATCTCGCTGCGCTTGCGGGGCGGGGTTACCTTCCACTCCTTCTGGGCTGCGACGGCGTCGTCAAGCGCCTGCCTGGCGTCCTCCTCTGTGGCGGAGGCGACCTGGACCAGCGGCTTATCTGTCGCGGGGTTAACGACATCGAAGGTCTCACCATTCGACGCGGGACGGAACTCGCCGCCGAGGAGAAGGCCTGTGGGGACATCTTTGAGGATGTTGTCGTAATCAGGGGTGAAATCAGTCATATTTTCCAGGGTAGGTGCCTTTGCTGAAGCGGGCTAGGGACTCGTAGGTGGCGGATAGTCGACGGATGGTCGGCGCATAGGCGGAGCATAGGCACCGCGGAATCGAGCTGCCAGCAGATTGTGGTCACACCTGATCGAATACTGTCGCCCGGCGAGAGCGCCAAAACGCAACTAGTCTGGGGAGGTATAAAGTGCATTTCGTCAAAACTCACCTGGGAGCAGGAATGACTGTAGATATCACCGCAACCGAACAGTGGGCTCAGCTGGCTAAGCGCGTGGACAATGTTCGCGCCACCTCGCTGCGTGAGCTTTTCGCCAATGAAGATGGCCGCACTGAGAAGCTGACTTTCGATGCGGGCACTCTCCACGTTGACCTTTCCAAGAACTTGATGTGCCTCGACGGTTTTGCCGAGCTGGTTGAGCTCGCTCGCGCCGCTGGCATCGAAGAAGCACGCGAGAAGATGTTCCGCGGTGACAAGATCAACACCACTGAAAACCGCTCCGTGCTGCACACAGCGCTGCGCCTGCCAGCAGAGGAAAATCTGACCGTCGGCGACCAGGATGTTGCTGCCGACGTGCATGAGGTGCTCGGCCGCATGCGCGACTTTGCTCGCAGCCTCCGCAGTGGAGACTGGCTGGGATACACGGGTCACACTATTAAGACTGTGGTCAACATCGGCATCGGTGGCTCCGACTTGGGCCCGGCAATGGTGACCAAGGCGCTGCGCACCTACGCCACTGCCGGCATTGATGCCCGCTTTGTCTCTAACGTTGACCCATCTGATCTACATGCGGTTCTGGATGAGGTCGATCCGGAGTCCACGCTGTTTATCGTCGCTTCCAAGACCTTCACCACGCAGGAGACGCTCTCCAACGCTCACGCAGCTCGCCGCTGGCTTATCCAGCAGCTGGGTAGCGAAGATGCCGTCGCCAAGCACTTCGTCGCCGTTTCCACGAATGCCGAAAAGGTCGCCGAATTCGGCATCGACACTGAGAACATGTTTGGCTTCTGGGACTGGGTCGGCGGCCGCTACTCCGTCGACTCCGCCATCGGCCTGTCCATCATGGCCGTCGTTGGTCCGATGGACTTCATGCGCTTCCTGCAGGGCTTCCGCGCAATGGATGAGCACTTCCTCAACGCTCCGCTGGAGCAGAACGTGCCGGTACTGATGGGCATGCTGAATGTCTGGTACTCAAACTTCCTCGACGCTCAGTCGCATGCCGTGCTGCCCTACTCTGAAGATCTCTCTCGCTTCCCGGCGTACCTTCAGCAGCTCACCATGGAATCGAACGGTAAGTCCGTGCGTACCGACGGCAAGAGGGTGGACTACAACACCGGAGAAATCTTCTGGGGTGAGCCGGGAACGAACGGCCAGCACGCTTTCTTCCAGCTCCTTCACCAGGGAACTCGCCTAGTTCCGGCTGACTTCATCGGCTTTGCCCGTCCACGCCAGGATCTGCCGACGGCTTCCGGCGAAGGTTCTATGCACGACCTACTGATGAGTAACTTCTTCGCACAGACGAAGGTGCTGGCCTTCGGTAAGACCGCAGAAGAAATTCGCGCAGAGGGCGTTGCCGAGGAACTCGTAGAGCACAAGGTCATGCCAGGTAACCGTCCGACCACGACCATCATGGCCGAGGAACTGACCCCGGACGCTGTCGGTGCGCTGATTGCACTCTACGAGCACATCACCTTCGTCGAGGGCATTGTTTGGGGCCTGAACTCCTTCGACCAGTGGGGCGTCGAGCTGGGCAAGCAGCAGGCTGGCGACCTACTGCCTGCTGTTACCGGTGAAGTTGCACCGGATTCGGGCGATGCCTCCACCGATGCGCTGCTGACCTGGTACCGCGACAAGCGCTAACGTCTTCTGGCCAACTGGCCTAGATAACTAACAGTCCGCCCTCGGCTTGAACTGATTCTCGCTGCGGGCGGGCTGTTGTTATTTGTATCCCTCTAAATCTTCACCGCGTAGCCGTCCACACGGTAGCCCTTCACAATGTCCTTGCCGAATGGGAAGCAGGTCACCGGAATCATCTTGACGTTGGCCACCGCCAGTGGAATTCCAACGATGGTGACAGCCTGCGCCGCCGCAGTCATGATGTGACCGATGGCCAGCCACAGACCGGCGATGAGGAACCAGATTACATTCATCACACCGGCACTAACGGCACCGACCGCGCCCCGTCCGGAACGCTCCACCACGGAGCGTCCGAACGGCCACAGTGCATAAGAAGCCATGCGGAACGAGGCCACACCAGCGGGAATTGTGACAATCAAAATACAGGCAAGAACGCCGAAGAAAATGTAGCCCAAAGCAAGCCACAGGCCACCGAACAACAGCCAAATGATATTCAGCAAGGTCTTCATGCCACTTAAGTCTAGTCAGGATGCGTAGTCGGCATCTGGAGTTAGCGCAGCTCACCTAACGCCTGCGCAAAGTGAGGCATTAAGCCCATGGAGCCACTCGGATGCGGTGAGGATGGGGCGCGGCATCCCGTCGCAAAGCGGGGTTGGGAAAAAGCTAATAGTATCTAAGTCATGTCTGCCTACATTGAAGATGATGTTCTTGCCTATCGACTTGCCGTGGGCGCCAGTGAAATTCTCAAGGGTGTCCGCAACGTAGGCCTGCTGCGTGGCCGCATTCTGGGAGATGCCGGCGACGCACTGGCACAGGAGTGGATTGCCCGCGTACTGGAGCAGCACCGTCCGGACGACGGACTGCTGTCGGAGGAAGCCGCGGATAACCGTGAGCGCCTGGACTCAAAGCGGGTGTGGATTATTGACCCACTCGATGGCACGCGTGAGTTCGCTTCGGGCCGCCAGGACTGGGCAGTTCATGTCGCTCTGGTAGAGGACGGTCAGCCGACCCACGCTGCTGTTGGTCTGCCGGATCACGGCCAGGTTTTCCACACGGGTGAGGCCAAGGCTGTCCAGGGGCCGCGTGCGGGCAAGATTGTCGTATCGCGTACTCGCCCACCGGCTGTGGCAAAGTACGTCGCTGACAAGCTGGGCATGGAGCTGGTAGAGATGGGCTCCGCTGGTGCGAAGGCAATGCACGTACTGCTCGGTGACTACGACGCCTACATCCACGACGGTGGTCAGTACGAGTGGGATTCGGCAGCGCCGGTTGGTGTCGCTAAGTCCGCCGGTTTGCATGTCAGCCGCCTAGACGGCTCCGCGCCGACCTACAATAATGTCGATACTTTCCTGCCGGATATGCTGTTCTGCCGACCGGACCTGTCGGAGGAGATTCTGGCAGCGGTGAAGGAATTCAAGAATCAAGAGCAGAAGTAGGTAAGCTAGGGCGGCTATGACCGACTCCACTGACATCACAACACAGGCTCATCAGGGCATTCAGACTCCGTACGAGGATTTGCTGCGCGAAATTCTCGCTGACGGAGCAGCTAAATCAGACCGCACTGGCACGGGCACTCGCTCAGTGTTCGGCCGCCAGCTGCGCTTTGATCTGAACGAGGGCTTCCCACTGATCACCACTAAGAAGGTGCACCTGAAGTCCATCGTGTACGAGCTGCTGTGGTTCCTCCGCGGCGATTCGAACGTCCGGTGGCTCCAGGACCGCGGAGTGACTATTTGGGATGAGTGGGCAGACAACAACGGCGACCTCGGCCCGGTCTATGGCGTGCAGTGGCGCTCCTGGCCCACTCCGGATGGGCACCACATCGACCAGATTGCACAGGCGCTGGAGACTCTGAAGTCCAACCCGGATAGCCGCCGCAACATCGTCAGCGCCTGGAATGTCTCCGAGATTTCCAATATGGCGCTGCCGCCGTGCCATCTGCTGTTCCAGTTCTACGTCGCAGATGGCAAGCTCAGCTGCCAGCTCTACCAGCGCAGCGCGGACATGTTCCTAGGCGTGCCGTTTAACATCGCTTCCTATGCACTGTTGACGCACATGATGGCGCAGCAGGCGGGCTTGGATGTTGGAGAGTTCATCTGGACCGGTGGCGATTGCCACATCTACGACAACCACATTGAACAGTGCGAACTGCAGGTCTCCCGTGAGCCGCGCCCCTACCCCACGCTGAAGCTTCGGAAGGCCGACAGCATTTTCGACTACGCTTACGAGGACATTGAGGTCATCGGCTACGACCCGCATCCTCTGATTCGCGGTCAGGTGGCTGTCTAAGTCAGCGAAAGGTGAGTGTCGACATGAACGAGTCCACCGCTTCCACCAGCGCAAGACCCCCGTTTGTAGGGATGATCTGGGCGCAGTCTCGAGCCGGCATTATCGGCGACGGTGCGACTATGCCCTGGCATCTGCCTGAAGATCTTCAGCATTTCAAAACAACGACGATGGGCGCACCTGTCATCATGGGGCGTCGCACGTGGGACTCGCTGAATCCCAAGTTCCGACCACTCCCCGGTCGTCGAAACATCGTCCTTTCACGCTCCGTGTCCGATTTCCCCGGCGCCGAGTCCGCAACCAGCCTCGAAGCCGCGCTCGCAGCCGTCGCCGACGCGCCCGCGGCTTGGATTATCGGAGGCGGGCGTGTCTATCGCGATGCACTTTCGCTTGCCGACGAATGCGTGGTCACCGACATTGATACTGATATCAGTGTCCCGGTACCGGTCATGGCTCCCGACCTCTACGACTGGGTTCGCGTCGAGGATGGTCCGTGGCAGACGTCAACGACCGGCCTACGCTACCGCTTCTGCACGTGGCGGCGTCTAGAGGATTAGCGCTTGGAAGCCTGTCTCGCAAGGCTCTGAGGCGGGACTACTGCCCGGCGAACGTATTGCGCAATGGAATATCGGCTTTGGTCCGCGCGTTGACCTAAGTATGACTGATGTGAAGACTCCACAGACCACCGAACACGTGACCATTTACGCTGCGTCCTGGTGCCCTTTCTGCCAGAACCTTATTGCTGGCCTGAAGGAAAACGGCACTCCGTTTGAGGCCTGGGATGTCGAAAAGCACGACGACCTTTCGAAGTGGGTTGAGTCCGTCAACGACGGCAACCGCGTTGTGCCGACTGTGTTGTACTCCGATGGCGAGCACGCCACGAATCCGTCGGTTGAGGAAGTCACCGCTAGGTACGCTGAGCTCTCCAGCAAGTAGTTAAAAGCTAAGTAAGCAAAAAGCCGAACCCCACTTTCGGGTTCGGCTTTTTACGTTCACGCGCGACCGGTCATGCTGCCAGTCGCGATACCAGCATTAGTCCAGATCGTCGTGTGCCATCAGCTGACGAGCAGCCTCAGTAATCGAGCCAGACAGTGACGGGTAGACAGAGAAGGAGCTTGCCAGGTCATCGACGGTGAGCTGGTTGGAAACACATACCGCAATTGGCAGAATCAGCTCCGAGGCGGTGGGAGCGACCACCACACCACCGATAATCATGCCGGAGTTCTTACGGCAGAACAGCTTGACAAAACCGTGGCGCAGCGAGCGCATCTTCGCACGCGGGTTACCTGCCAGTGGGAAAACCTCAACGCGAGCGGAGACCTCACCGGACTCAATCTGAGCCTGGGAAACACCGACAGTCGCAATCTCCGGGCGGGTGAACACTGCCGATGAAACAGTGCGCAGGCGAATCGGAGATACGCCTTCACCGAGGGCGTGGTACATCGCAATACGGCCCTGCATAGCTGCAACGGAAGCCAGCGGGAACAAGTCAGTGCAGTCACCGGCAGCGTAGATACCCGGCACGTTGGTACGGGAAACACGGTCAACGTGAATATGGCCAGACGGAGTCAGTTTTACGCCGCTGGCTTCCAGTCCCATATCCGCGGTGTTAGGAATCGAGCCGACGGTCATCAACGCGTGGGAACCGAAGACCTCACGGCCGTCGGAAGTGACGACGCGAACGCCGCCGTCCTCCGTGCGTTCGACAAGATCACAGCGGGCGTTCTTAACAACGTCCACACCGCGCTCCAGTAGGACTTCCTCTAGGGCATCTGCAGCGTCGGCATCCTCGTGCGGCAGGATGCGATCACGCGAGGCGACCATGGTGACCTTCACACCCAGCTCGGTGAACGAGGATACGAACTCAGCACCAGTCACACCGGAACCGACCACAATGAGGTGCTCCGGCAGCTCCTCCAGTTCGTAGACCTGACGCCAGGTCAGAATACGGTCACCATCAGGAATCGCACCCGGCAGAATGCGCGGGGACGCACCGGTGCTGACCAGCACCAGGTCGGCTTCAAGAGTGACCTCGCCGCCCTCGAGCAAGTCAACGGTGACGTAGTGAGTTACACGGCCCGGGTCGTGGTCATCGAGACGACCACGGCCCTGCAGCATCTTGATGCCCTCACGCTCCATCTGCGCGCGAACATCGTCGGACTGCTGCTGTGCCAGGCGCTTAACGCGCTCGTTGACCGCAGTGAAGTCGATTTTGCGCTGGGAGAAGTCCGGACGCAGACCCATCTCGTCCGCACGGCGCATATCGGTACGAACGCCCGTCGCCGCGATGAAGGCCTTAGAGGGAACGCAATCCCACAGGACGGAAGAACCGCCCATCCCGGCATCCTCAACCACAGTGACTTCAGCACCGTACTTGGCACCAACCAGCGCTGCTTCGTAGCCGGCTGGGCCGCCGCCAATGATTACGATCCTCTGTGCCACAAATCCTCCAAAGTTGCCGTGGATATCACAATGTAATTACCGCGGGAGGCATTTTCCCCGCTTTGCCCCCATAGTCTAACGGACAGTCATGGTTGACTGCGCGCCGTCCTCGTAGCGAGCAACAATGCCAGCGAAGAGTTTCACACCAACGCCCAGGCAACGCTCGTCCACGATTAGGTCATCTCGGTGCAAATCGTGCTTGTCGCCGCGGCCGGACCAGCAGCCCAAGCGGGCCATCGCGCCCGGGACGTGCTCGAGATACCAACCGAAGTCCTCGCCACCGGACGACTGTGGGGCCTGAATGACAGCATTCTCGTCCACTCGTCGCACTGCTTCCGCAATCAGGGCGGTGCAGTATTCGTCGTTAAGCACAGGCGGCACGCCACGCTCGTAATTGATGGTGCACTCGGCGCCGGTCGGAGCGAGGACTTGTTCAATGAGTTCGCGGACCAGTGGATCGATGTCGCGCCAGGTCTTGATGTCCGCAGTGCGCAGGGTGCCACTGACGCTGCCTTCCGACGGAATCGCGTTGTGCGCGTACCCGGAGTGAACGGAGCCGAACGTCAGCACGGTGCCCGTACGAGGATCGACGCGTCGCGACAGCAAGCCCGGCAAATCTACAATCAATTTACCCAGCGCATAGACAACATCGGCCGTCATCTGCGGACGGGAGGTATGCCCGCCCGGACCATGCACCTGAATCTCCAGGGTGTCGGCTGCAGAGGTGATGGCACCTGTTCGAACGCCAACGTGACCGACACGTAACTTCGGCTCACAGTGGACGGCAAAAATACGCTCAACGCCATCGAGCGCACCGGCGGCAATAACTTCGGGCGCACCGCCAACCATGACTTCCTCTGCCGGTTGGAAAATGAAACGCAGCGGAGTAGGCAACGTGTGCTTCTCGTGGTACTCAGCCATAGCCAGTGCAGTCGCGAGCGTAATCGTGGTGTGAAAATCATGCCCGCAGGCGTGCATGACGCCATCGTTGGTGCTGGCAAACTCCAGCCCCGTGGTCTCTGTAATTGGAAGCGCGTCTATATCACCGCGGAAAGCGAGACGCCCCGGCAATTCACCTCCGGCTTCGCTACCGGCGAGTTCATCTTCACCAATGTCGACCATCAGGCCGGTGTTGGGAAATAGCACTGGTTTCAGCCCTGCAGCACGCAGCTTCTCCTCCACAAAAGCCGTGGTGGCGTGCTCCATGTGAGATAGCTCTGGGTGCGCATGAAGATGCCGCCGCCACTCAAGAATCTCGTTCGCGTGCTCGGCCCACCAGTGCTTAATAAACTCCTCAATCACAACTCTCCAGTGTAAGCGCTCCGCCGACAGGCCGTAACAAGAGGCCTACCGACGACTGCGCCAGCGATAGCAGTGGCTGGCAAGCGCTTGAATGTCAGCGCCAGACGTACACATGACCAGGAGTCACTTCTTTAACTTTGACCTCTTCAATTATCAGATGTTTCACATTTTGAGGAAGTCTGCGATGATAATAGGCATGTCCGGCAATGGCACACCTAAGTCTCTCAGCATCCCTATCATCATCGTGGCCACAGCACTCGTGGTTGTCATCGGCATCGCCATCGGCCTGTCGCTGAACAATAGTGATGAGCCCCAGCGTCCGGAGGTCCCCTCCTCCTCGCAGCCGACGTCGCCCAGTTCGACACCGCCGTCCTCGACGAGTTCGACTTCTACGAGCAAGACGACCACCACGACGACGACTACGTCGAAGACCTCCGAGACGTCGTCAAGCACGCCGAGCACTTCGACATCGTCCTCGTCGTCGACGCCGAGCACTTCGACATCTTCCTCGTCATCCACGACGACTAGCTCAGAGCCGACATCAGCTCCGGAGGGACAGGACTTCGGCACTGGGCGCTCTGACTTGGACGGCCTGGGCTTCGTGGGCAGCTCCGCACGCTGCGACAGCGGCGACCGCGCCTTTGCTGTTGTCGCCGCTGAGCAGGGCATTAAGGCTGCTGCTTGTGAGACACGCTCCGGCGAGAAGTACTACCGCTCGGATACACCACAGGGTTCCGGATCGATGGACATCATCGTCGATGAGGGCGACCGCGTTGTTGCACAAAACGGCTCGTACAAGTACCAGATGTCCCCCTCCGGAGTTCTTGTGACCAAGGACAACGAGGTCGTCAAAAAGTACGCCGCAGAAGCCTGGGGCACTGCCTAAGAGATCAACTTAAAGATCAATGTTGCGGGGACCGTAGAGGCGGTCGCCCGCATCTCCCAGCCCCGGCACGATGTAGGCATCCTCGTTAAGATCCGGGTCCACCACAGTGGTGACAAGACGCACCGGGAAACCGGATTCCTTCAAGGCGTCGACACCCTGCTGTGCGGAAATGATGCACACGGCCGTGATGTTGTCCGCTCCGCGATCTGCCAACAGCTTCAGGGCATGCAGCAGTGAACCACCGGTTGCCAGCATTGGGTCGACCAGGAAGACAGTGCGCCCGGACAGATCCTCCGGCAGCGCCTCGAGGTACGGCACCGGCTCATGGGTTTCCTCATTACGAGCCAAGCCAATAAAGCCCACCTGCGCATCCGGAATCATCGACAGCGACGGATCGATCATGCCAAGCCCCGCACGAATGACGGGAACAATAATCGGCGGATCCTGCAGACGGTAACCCGGCGCGGTAGTGATTGGGGTCTGAACATCGAAGTTATCGACGGGCAGCTCCCGGCTTGCCTCGTAAATCAGCATTGCGCCCAGATCGGCGAGTGCCGCACGGAAGCCCGCGTTATCAGTGCGCGCGTCGCGCAGAATGGTCAAACGTGACTGTGCCAAGGGATGGTTGACAACGGTAATCTCCATGCCTTCCAAAATACATTGCTTTGCTTTTGCTGCTCTGGTGCCGGCATCGCAAGTTTCTGAAAACGCGTTCCCCAAAAAGATGGAACCGAATCGGCCTTTTTCGCGCCTAACAATACGAGGGCTTTTTACTGCGCCCTATTTGCGCAAGCCCGCCTACTACCAAACCACTTGCCACTCAGCCGCCGTCCGAACCCCGCTAGCCGTTCTGCCACAGCACTGAGTGTTTAACTACACGCGAATTTCCTAGAGAGGCCGTCAACATTGTCCCGTCCATCACCACACAGTTCCCACAGCCAATCGTTTCTCTCTCCGGCCACTAGCGGGAATGACTCAGTCTTTACGCTGGTGCCAGAGCTTATTTCTGCCGATGCCACTCGCCTTGACGCGTTGTCGCAGCAGGTCAGCGGCGCTGACTTGGGCATCAGCGCACTGCTCTCGCTTGGCGACGTCCCGTTTGCTGGGCCCTTCTGTCACGCTGTAGCCACTGCTCTACAGCGCCAACACGAGCATGTAGCTGAGCTGAATGAGTACGGCACCAGCGCTGCTCGTGCACTGAACGCTCTTGTCTCTGCGGTGTCCACTGCTGAAGATGCCGGCGCATATGCGCTGCAGTCCATCTCACCGAAAATGGGAGCCGTTGCAACTCGCGGAATGGGCGGTGCGTGATGCTTCCCACCAATCTACTTACGGAGGTCCCCACCGCGATTGCACAACAGCTAAGTCCTGCCATCGCACCCGCACTGGCAGGACTTGCTGGGGCCGCAATACCCGCCGCGAGTACCGCCTGGCGCTCAGTGGCAGATTCCGTTGACCGCAACTGGGGCGATGGTGCTGGTTCCGGAGCAGGGGCCGCGGGAACAAGTCTCAAACGGGCTGCAAATGCGGCAGCCGACTTGGAAACTCGCGCCGGAACCATTGACAGTGACATTGCCAAGGGGCTGGCCGCAGTAATGTCAGCGGCCACTGATTTGGCCCGGATTGCCATGGATTTTGTCACTTCCGCCATGGGCTCGTTGACTGCGACGGCTGCGGGGCCCGCTGGTCTCGCCGCGACCGGCGCCAGCCTAGCCTCAGCGGCCAGTTCCGCGATCTCCCAGGCCATTGCGCGGCTCATGAAACTAGAGCAAGAACTGCGACCTCTGGTGCAGTCGCTGATACAGCAAGCGAGTACCGCGGTGGACACCCCTACCCCACCTCACTCGGCACAGTTGGAGGCCCCAGGTACCACTCAAGCCGCCCTCGCTTCTACGTCTACGAACACCCCAGGATCGGCTAGCGCTACCGACGCTGCAGATGGTTCGGAGGCATCGTCCGATTCGGGCAGCGCACCGGTGCCTGCGGATGCGGGGGCTGGCGCGCCCACACCAGAGGCCCAAGCTGCGGTGAAGGCTGCACTCAGCGCCGTCGGAACGCCCTATGGCTGGGGCGGAAATACTCCGGGGCAGGCGCTCGATTGCTCAGGCTTGACGCACTGGGCCTACGGGCAAGCTGGTGTTGATATTCCCCGCACGGCAGAAGCACAGGCCGTCGGCAGACAGGTGAGCCAGGACGAACTGCTACCTGGCGATCTTGCAGTGTGGGACGGCCATGTCGCCATGGTTATCGGTGACGGAAAGATGGTCGAAGCGGGCGATCCGGTACAGGTAAACCCCGTGCGTACAACCAACATTGGCATGCCGTTTAAGGGGTTCTACCGCCCGACCGGATAGTGCGGTGGGTATCTGCGTCGTAAAACTTCTAAGATAGGAATACGCAAACTTGCCACCCGTGGGGGCGCTGCAGGTATGACAATTTTTGAGTTTTAATAATCACCAACAAGCAGAAGGGCTGCGACGAAAACTATGGCCAGGAAAGGCATCGTTCCTATCGAACTCGAGCTGACCTCGGGCACCTTTTACACGTTGTGGGCTCCAAGCTGGCGTGAGGGTGGCTCCGAGTGGCAGGCTCTGCTCGGCCGCGGTGATGACATCTATTTGTTCTCATCGGCGGCAAAGCTCCTGGCTTTCCTACAGTCGGATGCTCCTCACGACTTCACGCAGCACCCCAGCTGGCGCAACTTCAACCAGCAGCTACCGGGAGCGGCCATCGCGGCACCGCGCCACCGCTATGACCTGATTGGACTGCCAGAGATCCTGGCCGGCCGAGCCGACTACGACCATGTTTCGCGCGCTGATCGCATTCTTGCCATCACTCGCTCAATTGGTGCGATCGCGGATCTCACTCCAATCAACCAGATGTTCGCCTCTCACTCTGTCCTGGCTGCCACGCAAAATGGTGCTGATCACTTCCAGGGCAGTGGCACCGCTCAGTGGTCGGCTATCGGCAATGTCATCTTGACCAACTGGGACAGCTGCATTGACGCTATCGACGCCATCGGCGCAAATACTCCGAGCATCGATGAAGAGTCCGAAACCACTGCTGCAGCCGCATTAAAGGAAGCGGAGGCCGCGGAGCGTGAGCGTCGTGAAGCAGCAGAGAAGAAGCGCGAAGAGGAAAAGAAGTCCGCAGAGGAGACCGCCGGCGATCCGTACGATCAGACGGTGTGGGCCAACGCTGGCATCGACCCGATCAAGATCTCCATCGCTGGCCGCACGCTCTACACCTTGCGTTGTTACATGGGGCGTCGCCCGCTATTCCTGGGCAGCGCCGGTGAGATTCACACGTTCTCACAGCCCCGCACGATGGTGCGTTGGCTGCTGGAGCACAAGCATCACGACATGTCGGCGCTGACGACGTGGGATGAAATCATCACCGCGGCCAACGCAGGTGAACTGGAGGCCGTGGTGCACGAGGACAATGAGTACTCGTTTACCGGCCTGGCCGAGGACATTGAAAAGGGCCCGAACGCCGTGGACACCGCCCAGCTCGCCCGCGCGTACGAGCTACTCGCAGACGCCGCTGACTGGGCTGGAGATGATGCCGTGAACGAAGTACTGGCGGGCAACCAGCAGCTGCAGTGGCTGCTGAACTTCCTGCTGGACACCGGAGAAATGTCCGAGCCAGTTCCGCCTTACGACGATGAGGCCGAGGGCTGGAGGCAACTGGAGAAGGACTTGGCCGCTCGGTTCACGACCAAGATCTAGCTCCTCCCAGCAAAGCTGGCCGGCGCTGGCTAGTCCAGCGTCAGGTTCAGCTCATCTTCGGCACCGAAACCCGCACCGTTGACATCAGTTTCGATGTCCTCGTCGCTGTTGTCGATAAGCTGCAGGTAAGCGGGGTAAATAATGGTGTCCATGATGTGCTCGCGGGTCGGCAGATCCACGAATGCATTGTTTAGCGCATTCGAGGTCAGTTCGAACAGCTCGCTGTAGCCGTAACCGAAGTTCTCCACCAACTCCATGCACTCCCGGGTCATGGAAGTCGCGCCAATCAGACGGTTATCCGTGTTGACCGTGCAGGCGAAACTCATATCGTCGAGAAGCGAGAACGGGTGATCCGCAACGCTGTCACAAACACCAGTCTGAACGTTGGAGGTCGGGCAGATTTCCAGCGGAATCTGGCGGTCACGAATAGCGGAGGCAACCTCCTGGCATTCGATGCCCTCGAGGGAAGCACCGAAGTCCTCGTAGATGCGTACGCCGTGACCCAGGCGGCGAGCACCTTGCACGACAGCATCCTGCAACGAATCGACACCGGCGTCTTCACCTGCGTGAATGGTGACCGGAATGAGGTTTTCCCGCAGCATGGTGAATGCTTCGGCATGGTTAGCCGGTGGGAAGCCGTTTTCCGGTCCAGCGATGTCAAAACCGACAACGTACCCGTCGGAGTTCTTCCCGTAGTTGTCGATGACCAGCTGTGCGACTTCCTTGGAATTGTCATTCTGGCGCATCGCACAGACCAGCAGACGTGCGGTGATGTGCTTTCCCTCAGCGGCGGCATGGGCTTCACCCTGCGCCAGGCCTTCGACCAGTGCGTCGATGACAGCCTGCATATCCAGGCCCTTTTCCAAATGGTTTTCCGGAGCCAAGCGCAGCTCAGCGTAGACGACGTTGTCGGCGGCCAGATCCTCGACGGCCTCACGCGCCACGCGCGTCAGCGACTCAGCGGTCTGCATGACGGCGCAGGTGTGCGCGAAGGCGGTCAGGTAGCTCGGCAACGAGCCAGAGTTGCCGGTGTCAATGAACCACTTCTCCAGTTCATCCACGTCGGTGGTGGGCAACTGATCGGTGTAACCGCAGTCCGCGGCCAGGTCGATAACGGTCTGCGGGCGCAGGCCGCCATCGAGGTGATCGTGAAGCAGTACCTTGGGCAGGCTGGCGACAACCTTGCGCATCTCATCGAGATTCGATGCCGAAGACTGTGTGTCCAGAGACTGAGCATCACTGTGCAAAGAATTAGTCATAATGGCCAGACTATCGGTACTGTGCCCTCCGCTTCTACTTCACTGCCGGTGAATCGTAATTCTGCTTTGTACAAAGGCTTCCGCTCCCCCGTTTTCCCCCATCCACACACGACGAATACGTCATTTCGGGTGACGTTTTACTACCCTTATTTCATCATGTTTCCCTCTCGCCGCTTCTCATCTGCCGTTACGCTGCTAGCTACCAGCGCTCTGCTTCTGCCGAGCACCGCCCCCGCAGCCATGGCGCAGAGCACCTCGCTTACCGACGACGCCCCGATTGTCGGTCCCGCACCTGATATCCGTGACACGGAGGGCTGCCCCTACAAGACCTTTCCACCAGCACCAGTGGATTCCTCTGAGGTTCCGGCTCCCGGCGAAACATCTCCCGCTCCACTTCCGGTTCCTCAAAAGCCGGCTGGAGGTAGCAAGATGTCCGCCTGCGGCGTTGTCAGCGGTGAGGGGTTTGACGTTCCGAAGGACCTCTCCGCCTCTGCATGGACGGTGTTCGATTTGAAATCCGGCGATGTCCTTGCGGCGAAGGACCCGCACGGCCGCTACCGTCCGGCATCGATTATTAAGGTGCTGCTGGCGATGGAGGCAATCGAGAATTTGAAGCTCGACACCCCAGTCAAGGCGACCTTCGAGGACGCGAACATGGAGGGCTCTCGTGTCGGCATCGTCGAGGACGTGAACTACTCGGTAGAAACGCTCCTGACTGGTCTGCTGCTTAACTCCGGCAACGACACCGGCCACGCCTTGGCTCGCGAACTTGGTGGCATGGATAAGACCACAGAGAAGGTCAATGCCCTGGCAAAGAAGTTGGGGGCGACGGATACGCGAGTGGTCAACCCGACTGGTCTCGATGCTCCGGGACAGATGACGTCGGCATACGACATGTCACTGTTCTTCCAGCACGCATTCAACAATGAGATTTATCGCAAGCTCTCGGCCACCCGCCTGGCCACCATCCCCGGAGACAAGGCTCTCGAGGTCGATGACTTCGAAATCGCCAACGACAATCAGCTGATTGCCCAGGACTACCCCGGCGCCCTTGGAGGCAAGACTGGTTTTACCGACGATGCCCGTCATACCTTCGCTGGGGTGGCTGAGCGCGATGGCCGTCGTCTCGGCGTCATCGTTCTCGACGTCACTGTGGAGGATTCACCGCGCCCCTGGGAGCAGGCGGCATCGCTTCTCGACGCCGGCTTCGCGGCACCGCAGGACAGCTCTGTCGGTGTCCTCGAAGCGGAAGCGACTGAGGATAAGTTGGTAGAAAAATTGCCCGATATCCTGGACAACGAGTCAACAGGAACCGGGCTAAAAATTACTGTCAGCGCTGCCATCGTAGGTGTCATCGCATTGATTGCGATGGTCACCTACCGCTTCGGCAGACGCGATCGCGGCTAATTATTTCGAACCGAGCAGGCGGTTCAATCCGGACGGGTTGGCCGCTTCCGCACGGACGTTAATGACAGCAGGAGCAGGTGCATCCAGCTCCTCGTCGGCAAGCGCTTCTTCGGTCGTCGCGGTCCAGGCAGTGGCATACATAGTTATGCGCCAGATGAGGTAGAAAACGACCATCAAACCGATGACCGGACCGAAAACTGCACCGGCCGGGTTCGACAGGGCGTTGGAGAAGAAAACGCTACCGAGCTGCTTGACAACCTCAAGGCCAATCGCACCGATAATCGCACCCTTTGCCGCAGAGCGGAACGGGGCGCCCCCGCGCGGCAGGAAAGCGAGCATCCAGAAGAACAGCAGCCAGTTGGCGACGAGACCAATGGCGATGGCAATCAATCCCGCAATAATTGTGATTCCCGGGACATGAGCCAGACCAATCTTGTCCAGCAGGGACTGGGTCAGTCCGGAAGAGCCGGCTGCGGTGACAGCGAAGGTCAGCAGGATCATAACCAGCATGCCCAGCAGACGCAGCAGGTCGCGAACCTTTCCGATCACGAAGTTGCTAGCGCCTAGCGGGCGCTTCCACAGCTGTGTCACTGCGTTGGAGAGGTTGCCCATCCAACCAAGACCCGACCACAGGGTGGCAATGAAACCGACGGTGAAGACGCCACCTGCCTGATCGATCGCGCCTTCGATAATTGCGTTGATGGTGTCGCCCATCGACCCATCGATGGAGTCGGTGATAGCGGACTGGATTTGCTCAAGCAGCTGCTCATTGCCACGCAACACAAGCGCGAGGATGGCAAATGCCGTCATGATTAGGGGGAAAATCGACAGCACGGAGAAGTACGTGACAGCGGCGGCAAAAAAGTTACCGCCCTGCTCGGAGTAGCGCTCCTGCATCCGCATAACGTGATCGAACCACGCCCACTTTTCGCGGAGGCGGTCGATTGCGCTCGGTTCATCGGCGTGTACACGCTCGATGCCATAGCGGTCCGTTCTCTTCGGATCTTTTTGAGTAGAGGTTGCCATGTCCCCTACCTTAACGTGCCAGCTTTCGGTACGGAGACTGAAGCGCAGAGTCTACAGCTGAATTAACGGTTGGCGGCCTTCAGGAACCCGACTCGCTCGTACACATCTGCAAGTGTCTTGGCGGCAACTTCACGGGCACGGTCAGCGCCTTCGGCCAGGATCCGTTCCAACTCACCGCGATCGGCCATGAGCTCCTCATAGCGTGCACGCAGTGGCGTGGTGAATGCCTCCAGCGCATCTGCGGTATCGGCCTTCAGCTGGCCGTAGCCAGCGCCTTCGTAGCCGGCAACGAGCTCGTCGACAGGCTTGTCGGTCAACGCCGACTGAATGACCAGCAGGTTGGAAACACCCGGCTTGTTCTCACGGTCGAAGCGGATCTCTCCGTCATTGTCGGTAACGGCTGAGCGAATGCGCTTGGCGGAGACCTTTGGGTCGTCCAAGAGGTTAATAATGCCCTTCGGATTTGCACCCGACTTGCTCATCTTCGATGTCGGATCCTGCAAGTCGTAAATTTTCGCGGAGCCTTCCATGATGTGTGGATCCGGCACCACGAAGGTCTTCTTGTAGCGGGAGTTGAAGCGCTGCGCCAGGTTACGCGTCAGTTCGAGGTGCTGGCGCTGATCCTCCCCCACCGGCACCAGCTGTGGGCGGTAGAGCAAGATGTCGGCAGCCATCAGCATGGGGTACGCGAACAAACCAGCGGAGGTATGTTCCGCGCCCTGACGAGAGGACTTGTCCTTGAACTGCGTCATACGGCTGGCTTCACCAAAGCCAGTCAAGCAGGTCAACACCCATCCGAGCTCCGCGTGCTCGGGCACATGCGACTGCACGAAGAGCACCGACTTCTCCGGATCAATACCGAGTGCAATCAGCTGTGCGGCACCTGCGATAGTGCGCTGACGCAGCTCCTTCGGATTCTGCTCGACAGTGATGGCGTGCAGGTCTGGAATGAAGTAGTAAGCGTCGAAGTCATCCTGCAGATTAATCCAGTTCTTCAATGCACCCAGGTAGTTGCCCAGGTGGTAGGAATCTGCGGTCGGCTGAATGCCGGACAGAACGCGCTGCTTACGAGCACTCGGTGCAGGATTAGTTGCCTCAGGACCCTTGCTTTCACTCATAGCCAATAAGTCTAGCGCGAGGCCCGCAGTTGAGAGTCGACGACGTACCCGTTTCGACAACACCACGGGCTTTTGCAGGAAACCGACTGCCAAAAGCTAGCCCCGACGCCCCTCGTCCCCCTGCTCCACAAGCATTCGATCGGATAGCAATTTGACGGTGCGCGCCGCAGCGGCTGGCGATTCCTCGGGGTACAGTGCGCGCACCAACGTGATCGCTGGGCGAATGCCGTGTTCAGAGAGAACACGGCGAACACGCTCACGCTCCCCCTGGGTCAACTCGAGCGGGGCTACGGGTGGCCTGCGGGTGTAGGACACGACCATGACGACTCCCAGCAGAACAATGAGTCCGAGGGAAATCCACAGTGGCCACGCGTAGGCAAAAGACAGCACGATAAACGCAACAATGACACCGGAAGTCACGACCACTGGGACATTGACAGCAGTGCCAGGGTCGTTCTGCAGACTCCGTGCGATGGCTTCCAAATCGGCCATCTGGTGCCGCTTGTTATCGCTCTCGCCGTTTTTCACTGGGGATGTCCTCTCCTTTCCTGGTCCGCACCGAGCTCGCTTCAAGTCCCGCGCAGATTCGCGCTTGGGTTTTACAGCGGCTGAAGTCCCATCAGTCCTTCTTCAAATCTTAGGCGCTCGCGTCCCAAGTGCCGAACTAACCCACAGGTATTATTGGACTAATTCAATTCTCTTATCCGTCAGGAGTCCCATGCTCGCTGCCATTGCGGTTGCCGTCTTCATCCTGCTGGTCCCAGGCGCAGTTCTCGGTTGGGCCAGTGGGCTACGTCCCACGCTCGCGTTGGCATCTGCCGGCCCATTAATGCTGGGTGTGACCGGTTTTTCCGCATGGTTGTCTCACGCGCTCGGGCTGGATTACACCTGGCTCTTCGTGGCCGGCATGTGGGCATGGTTCTGTGCTATTGGCTATCTGGTGCGCAGATTCGTCCCCCGAGCAACGCCCGAAGACGGCTTCGATTCCGGCGTTGTCACCGCGATGATTGTCGTCGGAGTTACGGTAGTCGGCTCGATGCGCGCCATGCTCGTGCTTAACGACGTCCCTGGCGGCCCCGGCGCTATCCGCGAAGCCTGGGACATGCTCTGGCATACCAACTTCCTCCGGTTCATTGACGAGCATGCAATAGCCTCGCCCACCGCGGCCGGTGACCTGATGAATCAGGAGACCGGGGCCGAAATGTTCTACCCCACCGGCTGGCATGCCATGGCGGGGCTGCTGCCCGGCTCGGTCTTCCTCGATTCCAACGTGTTTGCGTTCTTGGCCCCGGCGCTGCTTGTTCCCGCAGCAACTGCGGTGCTAGCCCGCACCGCAGTTGGTCCTAAGTGGGCGGCCTATGCCGGTCCCGCAGCTGCCGTCGCGACGCTGATGCTTCCGGAGATTTGGGTGGCTCTTTGGCGCACCTCCTCCATGCCGTATCTGCTCGCGGTGGCCGCTTTGCCGATTGCTGCGGCTTTGACCATGCGGGGCTATATTGTCCCCGCTGCGCTTGCCCTGGTCGGCACGTTTATCACCCACCCGGCCGGCGCAATTGCTGCCGTGCTCTTTGTTGGCTTGTGGTTGATTACCCAACCGAGCGTCAGTGGCCTAGTTCGCACGCTAGTTATCGGCGCGCTCGCCCTGGTGATGACTCTCCCGGCAGCTTTGTCCGCGAGGGGGCAAGGCGAATCCGTTGCGGGCTTTACCGGCCAAATTGAGATTTCCCGCTCCGAATCACTGTGGCGAACTCTGATTGGGTTTTCCCGCTATGCTGACGAGCCCATCTTTTCCCGGACTGTTCTGGTTCTTGTGCTCATCGGCCTGGTGGTGGCGCTTGTCTCTCGCCTGCCAGACAGCCCATGGGCTCCGTGGCCGGCACTGGTTTTCGGGCTGCTCTTTGTGGTGTCCGATAGTGCGCAGTCCCGTTGGTCTGAGCCGTTCGGCACCTATCTGAAGTTTATTGGCACTTTCTTCTACGACATGCCGTACCGCATGCAGGCGGTTATGGGAATTCTGCGCGCAGTGCTGGTCGGCTACGCAGTCGCGGCTGCCGTTGTCGGGATTGTGGCTGTGGCGCAGTGGATCGTCGCAAAGCGAGATCAGCCGACTAAGTCGTGGAATCCTGCGCTGGCGATGGGGCTCGTAGCGGCACTGGCGATTGTGCCTGCGACCTGGGCGAGTGGGCCTGCTCAGCGCGAGGCAATTCGCCAGAGTTTCGGAAGCACGTTTGTGACCGCTGCGGACATGGAAGCTATTGATTGGCTGTCCGCACAGCCGCATGCGTTTGAGGGGCATATTCTCAATGACCGTCGTGACGGTTCTGCGTGGATGTATGCCATCGCCGGACTGCCGACCCTGTTCCGCCATTTCTCCTTCTCCGACAAAACTGCCGAGGCGAGCAACAAGCTGCCGATAAACGTTGACCTGCTGGGCTCACATCCAGAGTTCGATGCCATGGCGAAGAAATTGGGAGTGCACTACATCATTAGTTCCCCGCCGGGTGTGAACACGGATGGCACGGAGGCGCTGTCGATGCGTTCCTGGGCATGGCACGCGCCGGGGCTCACGCCTGTGTATCACGACAGTTCGGTGATGATTTTCGCGGTCAACAAGATGTTTTCACCTGAAGAGTTGCACGCTGTTGTCAACAGTTCCCCACACCGCCCGGCGCGCCCCAATCCGCTGTGGATGCCTCCGCGCCAGCCGATCGTCCCCTCCCCTGACGAGGCTGTCGATCCGCTCGCCGGCGCGCGCATCACCGTCGACTCTCGCCGCGAGGCCATCGAGGCTATCAACGCCGACCTGCCTCGCGCGCTGCGTTTGAGTGGGGATACTTCCGCTCACATCGACAGCATCGTGCAACGCGCCAGCGACAAGCTCCGTCAGCGCGGCGCAATCGTTGGCGCGCATTCGCTTGCCGACGACACGGCGAGCGCAGCCACCGTAATCGTCGGTCGCTCATCAGAGGGCCAGACTCTTTCTGGGGATAACATCGGCGATCGTGGCTTTTCGGTATCCGCTGTGGTGAAGTCTCTCGAACCTGAGGACGATGCTCCTGCCGATTGGCAGTTGGCGGCGGGTGTGCGCGACGGAATGGTGTACCGAGGTTTCAATCCGCACAGCAGTTACAGCACAAACGGGGTGCCAACCGAGTTTCGCACCGGCCTGGCGCCGGCAGTGGCGGTGAACCAGAGTTCGCGGCCACATGCGCCGACAATTGCGCTATCGCTGGGAGCGGTGGGCGCTGAAAAACTCACCCGCGATTTGGCCGACCCCGCTATGCAGGACAAATGGGCCGACGCCATCGTTGACGGCATCGCCTCGATGTTGCGGCAGAACCGGCATCTCGTAACTGCTCCCGAGCCTGAGATAATCCCAGAGTTCGCTGACGTCGGAGCACACTAGTCCACTCGGGGTTAGGCGTATGCCGGGTTTAGGCGTACTCCACGATCACCGGCGCGTGGTCCGTCCAGCGAAGGTCGTAGGCGGCAGGCTTATCCACTACCGAGCTGACGGCACGCTTGAGCATTGGTTCGGTTACCGCCTGGTAGTCGATGCGCCAGCCGGCATCGGTATCGAACGCCTTACCGCGGTAGGTCCACCAGGACCAGGGGCCGTCGGCCTCTGGGTGCAGACGGCGAGTGACATCAAACCACACCGGATCTGCATTGAGCTTCGGGGCCTCCCACACAGAACCATCGGAGAAGGCACCGGATTCCAGCTCCTTTTCGCTGGCCTGAACCTGCGAATCCTGGGGAACCTCATCGGGCCAGCAGCCGAAGACCGAGTCCATCCAGGCACGCTCCTGCGGTAGGAAACCGCTCTTGCGGCGGTTGGTCTTCCAGTTCTTCAAATCCTGTTCGCGGTGGCAGATGTTCCAGTCGCCGCCGATGACTACGTGGTGACCGTCGCGCCCCTTGGCACCCAGTTCCGCCAGGTAGTCGGAGAAGGCATCGAGGAAGCGGTACTTCTCATCCTGCTTCTCGCTCAGGGCAGCACCAGAGGGCAGGTAGAGGCTGGCAATCTGGACATCCACATCCAGGCCGGTGTCCGCTGCCGGGGCAATACCACTGATAAACCGACCGGATTCTTCGAACTCCTCGGAGCCGATGCCCACCTGGACGTCGTTAAGCGGAAAGCGCGAGAGAATGCCCACGCCGGCGCGCCCCTTTGCACCCAGGTTTTCAGCGCCGACCCAATGCCATCCGGCATCAAAAGCGGGCGCGAGGGCCTTGCGTGCCTGGTCGTCGGTGGCGCGGACTTCCTGCAACAAAACGACATCGGAACTGGTGTGCTTCAACCACTCCAGCAATCCCAGGTTGGTTTCGCTGCGCTCCTTGACGGCGGCGCGGATGCCGTTGACATTGATTGTCGCGATTGTAAGGCTCATGCCCTCATACGTTACCTATGCGTGCACTACGCCTTGAAGACCCCTAGCGCAGTTCGATGCGCTCAGCCTTCTTCGCCTGTGAGCGGCGGTAAAGAACAATGGTCGGCAGAGCGATGAAGATAGCCAACATCGCCAACGTCGCGCCGCCCAAAGCCGGTGCGCGGTAGCCATAACCGGACGCAATGACCCAACCACCGAGCGCCGCTCCAAAGGCGTTGGCCATGTTCAATGCGGCCTGGTTGAGAGCTGCCGCCAGCGTCTGTGCGCGACCGGCGACATCCATCAGACGGGTCTGCAGATTTGGCACCAATACCGATCCCAGCAGACCGATAAGGAGGAAGTTGATCGTGCCCAGCACAGCATTCTGTGAGGTGAAGTAGAAGACGCTGAGCATGATTACCATCAGCACCAGCGCAACCATGATGCCCCACTCCCCGATGCGGTCGGAGAGCCAGCCACCGATGTAAGTACCGACAACCATGCCGATGCCGTAGGCCATCAGCACAATCCAGATGTGGTTTTCGCTCATGCCCGCTTCGCGAGTCATAGTCCAGGTGATGTAGGTGTAAACCGCGAACATGCCGCCGAAACCAACGGTGCCGATTGCGACGGTCAGCAGCACCTGCGGTGTCACCAGAGCCGAGAGCTCATCCATCGGACGTGTCTTCGGCATGCGGTTCATATGCGGCACGGCGAACCACAGCGAAACAAATGCAATCAGCCCGATGACCGCGACAAACGCGAAGGCGCTGCGCCAACCGTAGATCTGTCCCAGCACCTGCGCGGCCGGCACACCAATCACAGTCGCCACCGACAACCCCACGCCCGACAGAGCCACCATCTTGCCGCGCTGTCCCGGCTTAGCCAGGGAGGCCGCCACCAGCGCCGCTACCGAGAAATACGCGCCGTGCGGCAGACCGGCGATGAAGCGCGAGACCATGACCGCTTCGAAAGAGCCCAGTGTGCCTGCCCAAACCGTGGCACCATTGCCGATGGTAAATGCCGCCATCAGCAGCAGGAGCATGCGCCTGCGCGGAATCGAGCCGGTCAGCACGGTAATTAGGGGTGCGCCCACGACAACACCGAGTGCGTACATCGAAATCATGCGCCCTGCGGCATCCTCATCACGTCCGAAGGCATCAGCGATGTAAGGCAGCAGGCCCATGGCCACAAACTCGGTAACGCCGATGCCGAATGCACCGACCGACAGAGCCACAATCACCAAGATTCGGCGTAGATCAGAGATGTCGTCCTGCACCGGAACAGGACGGCGATGCGAGCTAAACGCTCCCGCACGACGCGCACGCGGTTTGTGGTCGTCGTTGTGGGTTGTTACTTCGCTTGACGACGTCATTGCGACCGTCTCCTTTTCTCTTCTTACGCCAGTTGGTGGACTCTCAGTTCCCCTCGACTTTCGACCCAAGACGGGCTCGCAAAACCGTGAGGGGAGCCGCAAGGGAAAAATGAGACTCTACTCCGCAACACAAAAATTTCGCTATTTAATCCGCCTGTTCCCCGGGTATTTGTGCGCGGAATAACATCTGCGGCCATTAGTGGAAGTCGCTCACTCAAGTTCTTCCCAATGCATTTTGTAATCGGCATTGTTTGCCGAGGACTACCATTCCCTCCGAGCGCCACGGACTTCCTACCATCGAGCGATCCGGGTCTTCGATGCTGCCGTAATAGCTACCAGGTAAATTGTTTTAAAAGATATTTCGAACTGCAATACCGATAGGATCTTGATCCACTATGGGCGACCGCTATAACCTCTACGAGTCTCTGACGCTGGATAGCGCAGCCAGCACCGAAGAGCTCCATGCAAATCTTTCTAATCAACTCTCCGAACTGCGAGATGCTGGCGTCTCGGAGTACTCCGGCGAGTTCCAGGAGAAGCTCACTGCGCTGCAAGTGCTTGGCGATGAGGGACGTCGTCGCGAATACGACGCTTTGCTGGCCGATGAGAACGCCACCATCACCATTGCGACGCTGCGCGGGCTGGCAAATCGCCCGGTACCCACTGCGCAGGAATCCTCGTTCCAGACGCAAACCCAGCAAGCCCAACAAGCGCAGTCACAGCAGCCACCGGCACAGCAGAATCAACAAGCACAGTGGTCCGCCCCAACTCAAACCGGCCCTGCAACAGTAACCACCACGATGACCACGGATGTACCACCGCTACCTGCAAACGCCACACTGCAGAACATGTGGCAGCGCATGCCACTCATCCCCCGAATCACTACCGGCTTGGTCGGTTTTTCAACTCTGATTGGCATCATCGCAGTTCTGTACGCAATCACGCTCGGCATCCAGGGCGCCAACGATCTCGGCAGCCTAGAGTCATCGTTGGGTGATTCTTGGGATGACATCGGCTACATTATGGGCGCTGCAGCCGCCCTCGTTCTTGTTCCAGTCCTCTTACTGATGGGAATGACGCTTGTCACCTTGACCGCATACTGGATTCACTCCATCCTCCGCGGTGAAGACTCGACGGCACCAATCTTTTTCTGCGTCACCGTGGCACCACTGGCGTTGGCTATGACCATCATCCCCCTCCTGTTCTTGAGCTCCTGGGTGGATGTAGTCCTCTTCCTCGCAGGTGCCATGCTGATCGCGGCTTGCGTTCTTATGTTCCTCAAGGACATGCGCGCATGGTTCCGCGGCCAGAAACTGGTCAAGACTACCCAGTCGGCGCCGGGGCAGGGCTATGCTCCGCAGTACCCCCAGTCTCAGAACATTCAGGGCTACCAGTTCGGCCAGAACAATCCTCCGAACAATACGCAGAACTAACTAGGCTGCCCTGAACAACCGCGCCGGCGTGCACGACACCCCAGCGCGGTTTTTCGTATTTGAAGGGTTTGAGCGCGGGGGCCGTCGTAAAGCGAAAAATGGAATGAAAAGCGGCGAATAAGCGACAAATAATTGCACATTTCGTGACTTGCCTCACATAATTGCGTTATTCATATCACTATCACTGTTTTTGCGCTATGCCCCGACACAACCCAAGATTCAAAACTGGGTTATCGTGGAACAAAACAGATAGGAGACATGAATTATGGCGACAATTATTTGGACCCGTACTGACGAAGCCCCTCTGCTGGCGAGCTACTCACTGAAGCCAATCGTGGAGGCATTTGCAAGCCAGGCTGGTGTCAATGTTGAAACCCGCGACATCTCCCTCGCAGGCCGCATTCTGGCTCAGTTCCCGGAGCGCCTTTCGGACGAGCAGAAGGTAGAGGATGCGCTGGCAGCTCTGGGCAAGCTGGTCAAGGAGCCGGACGCCAACATCATCAAGCTGCCGAATATCTCTGCATCCGTCCCGCAGATTAAGCGCGCTGTCGCAGAGCTGCAGGAAAAGGGCTATGACATTCCGAAGTACAAGTCGCAGCCGGAAGGCGAGGAAGAGACCGCCGACCGCGCCAAGTTCGACAAGGTCAAGGGCTCTGCCGTTAACCCGGTACTGCGTGAGGGCAACTCCGACCGCCGCGCTCCGGAGCCGGTGAAGAACTACGCCCGCAAGCACCCGCACCGCATGGGCGCTTGGTCCGCAGACTCCAAGACCAACGTCGCCACCATGGCCTCCAACGACTTCCGCCACAATGAGAAGTCGGTTGTCATGCCGGAAGACGACAAGCTGACTTACCAGCTCGAGTCCAACGACGGCCAGGTCATCACCCTGAAGAAGGACATGCCGGTCCTCAAGGGCGAGATTATTGACGGCACGGGCATGAACGTCCACATCCTGGACAACTTCCTCCGCGCTCAGATCCGTCGCGCAAAGCGCGAGAACATCCTGTTCTCCGTGCACCTGAAGGCCACCATGATGAAGGTCTCCGACCCGCTAATCTTCGGCGAGGTTGTCAAGGCCTTCCTTCCATCTGTTTTCCCGAAGTTCGAGTCCAAGCTGGCTGCCGCCAACCTGACTCCGGACAACGGCCTGGGCGCCATGCTCGATGGTCTGCACAAGCTTGACGACGCTACTGCGGCGGCCGTCAAGTCCGCTATCGAGAAGGACCTGAAGGAAGGTCCGGCCCTTTACATGGTCAACTCCGATAAGGGCATCACCAACCTCCACGTTCCGTCTGACGTCATCGTTGACGCCTCCATGCCTGCACTAATCCGCAACGGCGGCAAGGGCTGGGGCCCGGACGGTGAGGAGCGCGACACCCTCGCAGTCATCCCGGACTCTTCCTACGCAGGCGTCTACCAGGCTGTTATCGAGGACTGCCGCGCCAATGGCGCTTTCGACCCGGCCACCATGGGCTCTGTCCCGAACGTCGGCCTGATGGCTCAGAAGGCTGAGGAGTACGGCTCCCACGACAAGACTTTCCAGATTCCGGTTGACGGTGTCCTGCAGGTCATCAACTCCGCTGGCGAGGTTCTGATTGAGCACCACGTCGCCGAGGGTGACATCTGGCGCTCCTGCCAGACCAAGGACGCCCCAATCCGCGACTGGGTGAAGCTGGCCGTTAACCGCGCTCGTATCACTGGCGACCCTGCAGTGTTCTGGCTGGACCCGCAGCGTGCGCACGACAACAACCTGATCAGCAAGGTCAACGAGTACCTGGCAGACCACGACACCGAGGGTCTGGATATCCGCATCATGGATCCGGTGTCCGCTACCAAGTTCTCCCTCGAGCGCATCCGCCGCGGCGAGAACACCATTTCCGTAACCGGTAACGTTCTGCGTGACTACCTCACCGACCTGTTCCCGATCATGGAGCTAGGCACCTCCGCCAAGATGCTGTCGGTCGTGCCGCTGATGGCCGGGGGCGGCCTGTTCGAGACCGGTGCAGGCGGTTCCGCACCGAAGCACGTCCAGCAGGTTCAGGAAGAAAACCACCTGCGCTGGGATTCCCTGGGTGAGTTCCTGGCGCTGGCCGAGTCCCTGCGCTACGCCGCTGAGCATGACGACGACCCACGTCCGCGCGTCCTGGCTGAGGCCCTAGACAAGGCAACCGCTACCCTGCTCGACGAGGGCAAGTCGCCGTCCCGCAAGGCTGGCGAAATCGACAACCGCGGCTCCCACTTCTACCTGGCTCTCTACTGGGCACAGGAGCTGGCCAAGCAGGACGAGAACTCCGAGCTGAAGGAAGTTTTCGCACCGGTCGCTAAGGCTCTCACGGAGAAGGAAGAGTCCATCGCCAAGACCCTGATTGATGCTCAGGGTTCCCCAGCTGATCTGGGTGGCTACTTCCTGCCGGACGATGAGAAGACCTCCGCAGTTATGCGTCCGTCCGCTGAGTTCAACGAGATCATCGACGGCCTGAAGAAGTAGGACTAGCTGCTTGCTCCTGGCTGGTCTGGCTGACCTGGTTGGCCCAGGCTGGTCTAGGCCGACCTAGGCTGACCGCCGGTTTCGGGCGATAGCCCCTCGCTCATGTTGCATTTGATGCACATGGCGCGAGGGGCTTTTTCTATGCCCTGACTTCCGTAACGGTCTTGACAGTACCCAGTGCTTTTCGGCGCTTTACGGTACCCTTCGCCCATACTCAGTCCCCTGTTTGGCTCAACCCGACACTCGACACCGCAGCGCCCAATGCCCCGCCCCCCCCCACAACTAATCACACCCCACGACTAATCAAACCAATCCGTACTAAGCGGGCTATAGCACTCTCGACACAGATACACACACCCTCTTACCTTGGGTTTTTCCAAAACTTTGCAATAGACAGCTTGGTTCACTATTGTTTGTAAGCAACGTTTTGAACGACCTCAAAAAACCGCAAGGAAGTATCTGAAATGACCACCAAGTACGACAACAGCAACGCCGCCAACTGGGGCCTGTCCACTCGCGCTATTCACGCCGGCTTCGCTCCCGACGCACAGACCTCCGCGCGCAACCTGCCGATTTACAACACCTCCTCCTACGTCTTCGATTCCGCTGAGCACGCTGCCAACCGCTTCAACCTTTCGGATGCAGGCCCGATTTACTCCCGCCTGACCAACCCGACTGTGGATGCCGTCGAGCAGCGCATCGCCAGCCTCGAAGGCGGCGTCGCTGCCGTACTGTTCTCCTCCGGCCAGGCAGCTGAGACCGCTGCTGTCCTCACCCTGGCTCGTGCAGGCGACCACTTCGTCGTTTCGCCACGCCTTTACGGCGGTACTGAGACCCTGTTCAAGGTCACCCTGCCGCGCCTTGGCATCGACTGCACTTTCGTCGAGAACCCGGATGACCCGGAGTCCTGGCAGGCAGCAGTTCAGGACAACACCGTCGGTTTCTACGGTGAGTCCATCGCCAACCCGCAGATCGACGTCCTCGATATCCCTGCCATCGCCGAGGTTGCACACCGCAACAACGTTCCGCTGATCGTCGACAACACGGTTCCGACCCCGGCCCTGCTGCGCCCACTCGAGCACGGTGCTGACGTCGTGGTTTCCTCCACCACCAAGTTCCTCACCGGTAACGGCTCCTCCCTCGGCGGTGTCATCGTCGACGGCGGCAAGTTCGACTGGACTCAGACCCGCAACGGCCGCTCCATCTTCCCGAACTTCACCGAGGCCGACGAGGCTTACCACGGCCTGAAGTTCGCTGACCTGGGCGCCCCGGCCTTCGCTCTGCGCGCTCGCGCTGGCATTCTCCGCGACACCGGTGCTGCCCCGGCTCCGTTCAATGCGTGGGTTCTGGCTCAGGGCCTCGACACCCTGGCTCTGCGCATCGAGCGCCACAATGAAAATGCCAAGGCAGTCGCTGAGTTCCTCGAGAACCACCCGCTGGTCGCCAAGGTCAACTACGCTGGCCTGCCGAGCTCCCCGTGGTACGAGACCCTGAACAAGCTGGGCCTTTCCGGTGCCAGCGGCGTGCTTTCCTTCGACCTGAAGGATGCCGACACCGCCAAGGCTTGGAAGTTCATTGACGCTCTGAAGCTGCACTCCAACGTCGCCAACATCGGTGATGTCCGCTCGCTGGTTGTCCACCCGGCCACCACCACTCACTCCCAGTCCGATGAGGAGGGTCTGACCCGCGCCGGCATTTCCCAGGCCACCGTGCGTCTCTCCGTCGGTATCGAGAACATCGATGACATCATCGCCGATCTCGAGGGCGGCTTCGCAGCACTCGCGTAGACCGTTTGTACACAGACACAGAACGGACTAAGTAGTCTATAAGGCATGAGCTTTTCCCCATCTACCCCGGCCGCCCTCCCACCCGAGGGCGAGCCGGGGCGTGTCTTTATCGGCGATGTCACAACCGAGGCTGGCGCGGTCATCCCCGACGTCACCGTCGAGTTCGAACGCTGGGGCCGGCTTAACGACGACTGCTCGAATGTCATCCTCCTCGAGCACGCTCTAACCGGCGACGCCCACGCTTCCGGCCCCTCGGATGAGTACCACCCGACTGCGGGTTGGTGGAACGGGATGATCGGCTCTGCCCGCGCACTGGACACCGATGAGTACTGCATTATCTGCACCAACGTCATCGGTGGCTGTCGCGGTACAACCGGCCCTTCCAGTCCACATCCGGACGACGGCAAGCCCTGGGGCTCTCGCTTCCCCGCTATCTCCGTGCGCGACACGGTGACAGTGGAGCACCTTGCGCTGCAAGAACTGGGAATTTCCCGCCTCCAAGCTGTCATTGGCGGCTCGTTGGGTGGTGCCCGCGCGCTTGAGTGGTCACTGATGCACCCGGATTTCGTCGGCAAGGCATTGGTGATGTGTGTCGGCGCACGTGCGTCTGCTTGGCAGATTGGTATTCAGTCTGCGCAAATTCAATTCATTGAGTCCGATCCCGATTGGCATGGCGGCGACTACTACGACCGTGGTGTGACCCCGGCCCGAGGTCTGGGTTTTGCACGCAGGGTCGCGCATTTGACGTACCGTGGCGAGCTGGAGATGGATGATCGCTTTGGCGCGGCAGCGCAGCCTGGTGAGGATCCGCTGGGCGCGATGCGCACGGAAGATCGCTTCCAGGTAGAAAGCTACTTGGATCACCAAGCGGAGAAGCTTGCTCAGCGTTTCGATGCAGGCTCGTATGTCGTGCTCACCGATACCTTGAATCGGCACAATATTGGCCGTGATCGCGGTGGCCTCAATGAAGCGCTGCACTCGTCAACCGTGCCGACCATGGTTGCCGGTGTGGACACGGACATTCTCTACCCCTTCCACCAGCAGGAGCACCTCGCCCGCAATCTGGGCAACTGCTTGGGGCTAGAAAAGATTGAATCCGCCGTGGGGCACGACGGATTCTTGACGGAGTTCGAGCGAGTGGATTCGATTGTGCGTAATTTCCTCGCTCGCGATGTCAGTTAATGTCAGCTAGCTTCCCAGCGCATCCACGCTGACTGCAAGGAATACGATTCCCATCCCGATTATGGAGCAAAACCATAGGTCAAAGGCCCGGGATCGTACAGAGAACACACCTAGAATGCTGTCCGGCAGGTACTGCCTAGCCACACCGAGCAGCATCATTGTGCTTCCCAGCATGAATGTGGCGCGTCGCCACCGCTCCAGCCCCAGGAACACAACGAAGGCGGACATGCCGAAAAAGAGCGCGCCGTAAATCGTATACTGCACCCACATTGGCCACGATGCCCCCGGCGGCGGGGTATTCGGGCTGTGCGGGTTCAGCATTGGATCCGGCAGGTCTTCCCGCCGGGCACGCTGCGCAATTTCCCTTTTCGACACGAGTTGTTCCTCCTGGCTGGCTAGGCCAGGCCAGCGAGCTTTTCAGCGCGCTCGACGACATTGCGTACGAGGAAAGCGCGAGTCAGTGGGCCGACACCACCTGGGTTCGGGGATACGTAACCGGCAATGTCCCAGACGTCATCGGCAACGTCACCGGCCAGCTTGCCGTCGACACGCGAAACTCCCACGTCGAGTACAGCAGCGCCAGGCTTGACCATGTCTGCAGTAAGCATATGAGCGACACCAGCGGCTGCGATGATGACATCAGCCTGACGGGTTTCAGCGGCCAAGTCCTTGGTGCCGGTGTGGCACAGCGTCACGGTGGAGTTCTCGCTGCGGCGAGTGAGCATCAAGCCGATTGGGCGACCAACGGTGACACCGCGGCCGATAACAACAACCTTGGCACCGTTGAGCTCGACGCCGAAGCGTCGCAGCAGGTGGATACAGCCGTTTGGGGTACACGGCAGTGGTGCTGGCTCGTTGAGGACCAGCTTGCCCAGGTTTACCGGGTGGAGGCCATCGGCATCCTTCTCCGGATCGATGAGCCCCAGAATACGGTTTTCATCCAGGTGCTTCGGCAGTGGCAACTGAACAATGTAGCCTGTGCACTCCGGGCTTTCATTCAGCTCGGTGATTACTGCCTCGAGCTCTTCCTGCGTGGTGTCAGCCGGAAGGTCACGGCGGATAGAGGCGATACCAATCTGCTCACAGTCGCGATGCTTCATCTTGACGTAAGAGTGGCTGCCCGGATCATCACCAACCAACACGGTGGCCAGCCCCGGGGTGTAGCCGGCTTCCTTCAAACGCTCAACGCGCTTTTCCAGGTCTTCAAAGATTTCGTCTCGGTAGAGTTTGCCATCAAGCTTTGTCGCTGCCATGGCATTTATCTTAGGCACAGGAGCGAATAATGCCCAGAAATGCCCCGTAACAGCCCTCGCCTTGACCCTATTTACCGCCCATAAAGCCCTGCTGACGCCAGACTTCATAAGCAGCCACTGCTGCGGCGTTGGAAAGATTCATGCTGCGACGAGCTGGCAGCATCGGAATTCGGATTAATTGTGTAATTCGCGGATCATCGAGCACTGACTGTTCCAACCCGGTTGGCTCCGGGCCAAAGAGCAGTACATCGGTATTCGTGTACTCAATATCGGTGTGCCAAGTGTCAGCGTGAGCGGTGAAAGCAAAGATGCGGCACCCTTGGCTGGCAAAGGTCTCCAACGCTTGATCGATGGAATCGTGAATACGCACATCAGCCAGGTCATGGTAATCCAGCCCGGCGCGACGCAGATTCTTGTCATCGAAGTTGAACCCCAATGGCTTGGCCAGATGCAGCATAGCTCCAGAGCCCGCACACATGCGGATAGCGTTTCCGGTGTTCGGCGGGATGACAGGCCGGTCAAAAAGCACGTGGCAGGTGTGGCTCGTAATCCAGTCTGTGGAGTTGGTTGGCTCGGCGTTCGTTGGCTCGGCGTTGGTTGGCTCGGTCGTGGCGCTATTCATTTCTTCCGTCAGTTCTTTTCCGCTGCTTCTTTTACTGCTCGTTGTTGGTTTCTGCTGCCGCTGTCGTGGCAGGCGCCGCATCGCACACACCGTGCTCGGTGAAAAACGCGATGATGGTCTCACCGATTAGCGCTCGGCTCCTCGGCTTCGAGAACTTATGGCCCTCTCCCTCGACCACTAGAAAATCGGTGGGCACACCGTAGGCGTCCATGGCGTTGCGCATCTGACCAGACTCTCGCGGAGGCACGTTGGTATCCCACTCGCCGTGAATGAATAGGGTTGGAGCCTTCATTTCCTCCGCACGGTGCAGCGGTGAGATATCGCGCAGGAGCTCAGCATCCTGGTACGGGTAGCCGTATCGGGGGAACGCGGCCTGCGCCAACCAAGGCTCGGTGGATTGGTAGTAGGTTTCAAAACTTGTCATTCCGCAGGCATCGACGATGACCGCAAACTGATCCGGGTACCATGCCGAGGCCAACAGCGACATGAAGCCACCGTAGGATCGCCCGCCCAGAGCAATGCGTTCTGGGTCCGCCAACCCGGCATCAACGAGGAAGGAACGCGCCGCTGCGATATCCGCAATAGCGGCAAAGCGCCCATAGCGGTCGCCCGCGTGCTCGAATGACCTACCGGACCCTGAGGAACCGCGCACATTAGGAGTGAACACCACGAAGCCCGCCTCCACAATGCTGGCTAGAACATCGTGGTGGATGGGTTTCGCCTGCAGTTCTGGTCCGCCGTGGATGTGGATGAAAGCCGGCGGTAGTGCGTTTCCGGAAACGTCATTAGAACTATTGCGCACCGACTCCGGAAGGTAGAGCCAACCAGACAGTTCCAACCCATCGCGGGAGACAAAGTAGACCAGCTCTGGAGCCGGCATGGTCTCCAGATTCTTCTCTTCCAGAGCCAAAATCCGTTCGGTGCGTTCCATATCCAATGGCTCAATGACACCACCGATATTGCGCAGAATCTCCACCGTTGGCGCAAGGCCTGGCCCTTCTACTGTCAGGGAGATCAGCTCACCGTCACCGGAGATTGACAGCTCGCGCGCAACCATGCCCGGCAATTCCACATTGCGGCGCACCATCACCCGCATGTCGTCAGTCTGCGGGTGAAGGCCAAGGGTAAGCACCTCAAGCGTGCTGACCCCACCGCTGTTCCACAGCACAGCCGCAGTGGAGGAATCCTCACTGATGACAAATTCTTCGACGTCTTGATCCGGATTGCCAATGAACTCCTCGACATCAACTTCGATGCCGATCTTCATATCCAAAATCTCCGCTGCGGTCGATTCCGCTGTGCGCGGCTCAGTAGTGCTGATACCGCTATCGGGAGTAATACCCAGGCGCAGGATGCGACGCTGTTCCGCGCCATGATCTGAGAGCACGAATGCGGTCAGCTTCTCCTGCCCCGGATGCGCCAATAAGACACCGGCATCTGTGGTGGAGCCGGGATCGGACGGCAACAGCGGCTGCCACTGCTGCCCCGGCCCGACCAGCAGTAGCTCACGGTGGCCTCGCGGCCCCACCCGCACGAGGCCAAACCCGCCTTCAGCCGCTACCAGCTGGCTGTCAGTGCGTTTATCAATGACCTCATACTTTGAGTTCGTCGGGTTGACCAAACGCGCATAGTTAATGCCCTGGGCATCGACCGCGTTCATCGCTAGGAGATCGTTATCCCATTCCACCAGTGTGGCGCGCATATCCGCATCCATACGCAGGGGGCGGGCACCGTCGACCTCCGGATCGGTGGATACCAGCCAGGTCTGCAGTCGCTCCGTACCGTACGGAGAGACCTCGCAGGCAATCCACTTTCCATCCGGGGAGTGCAGCACCCTGGTAACCGGGCCTTCCACCGGCAGTTTCACGGGGCGCTCCGCCCCTAGCCCCTCCGGAGTAATCTCCTGCTGTACCGCACGCGGGTAGCCGCTATCGCGGACAATAAAGGCGATTGCACTCCCATCCGGTGCTAACGAGGATTCATAGGTCTGGCGCATGACAATCCATTCTAGTAGTCAGCGAAAATCTCTACTTCGACCTGCCACCACTGGCTGCCCCAGAGCCTCGGACATATCCACCAGACGATCGGCCACGATTGTCACCGCACCAGAGGCTGTCTGCGCGATACCGCGCACCACCATCGCCCGCGAATTCACCGCTACCGGCCGAAATCGATTCCACAGCCCCGGCGTACACAGCACATTCACCAGCCCAGTTTCGTCCTCCATTCCCAAAAATGTCACTCCACCAGCGGTCCCCGGACGTTGCCTATGCGTCACGACTCCCGCCACTTCTACTCGTGTTCCGTCGGGCACTGTTTTCAGTTCCGCCGCAGGCACCACTCCACGTTCCTGCAGGTCTGCCCGCAACGCGGCCACCGGGTACTGCCCCGGGGTAACTCCCGTTGCCGTCAAATCGGCAGCTGCCAGCTCAAACTCCGTCATGCCGGGCAACGCAGGTGCGTCGGCAAGCGTGAGCCCCGGCAGCATGCCCTCACTTTCCGTCGCCGCCACGCCCGCCGCCCACAGTGCTTGACGACGGTCAATCCCCAGCGACCCAAGTGCTCCCGCGCGCGCCAGTGCTTCCATGTGCCCAACACTCAGCCGAGCTCTGCGGGCGACATCTGCTGCGTTGACAAATGGCCGCGCTGCGACGATACGTTCCGCCACGTCATTGCCCACACCGGCAATGGCACCGAGCCCCAACCGAATACGCCCATCGATGACGCTGGCTTCCACGCCTGAAACCGAGATATCCGGACCATCGCAGCCGATACCGTGCCGGCGAGCATCGGCAATCAACGACTGCGGAGAGTAAAACCCCATGGGCTGGGCACGGAGCAATGCGACACAGAACTCCGCCGGATAGTGGTACTTAAACCAAGCCGAGAAATACACCAAGGAGGCAAACGACTGCGCGTGTGATTCCGGGAAACCGTAGGCGGCAAAGGCCACTATCTTGTTCCACAGTTGTTCCCCAATATCCGCATCAATGCCACTGGTGCGCTCCAGCCCAGCCAGAAAACGGGCATGAAGCGCTTCCATTTTGGCCACTGAGCGCTTCGACCCCATAGCGCGACGCAGCGAGTCCGCTTCCGCCCCACTGAAACCCGCCGCATCGACGGCCATTTGCATCAGCTGCTCTTGAAATAGCGGAATGCCCAGTGTCTTCCCGAGGGACTTCTCCAACACCGGATGCTCATAGGTCACCGGTTCGAGTCCATTTCGGCGGCGAATGTAGGGGTGCACGCTACCGCCTTGAATGGGGCCTGGGCGAATGAGTGCCACCTCCACCACCAGATCAAAGAACTCCCTCGGCTTCAGTCGGGGCAAGGTGGCCAGCTGCGCGCGCGATTCCACCTGAAACACGCCCACCGCGTCCGCGCGTGCCAACATCTCGTAAACCTCCGGTTCAGCGACATCAATCTCCCACAGGTTCACTCGGCGCCCATGCTGTTCATAGACCAAGTCAATGCAATGGTGGATGGCCTCCAGCATTCCGAGGCCAAGCAGGTCGAACTTCACCAGTCCCGCTGCCGCACAGTCATCCTTATCCCACTGCACTACCGAGCGACCTTCCATGCGTGCCCATTCCACTGGCACGACATCCGCAATCGGCCGATCACAAATCACCATTCCGCCAGAGTGAATACCTAGATGCCGAGGCTGCCCACGAAGCTGCTCCGCCAGTTGCTGCACCGGCTCCGGCGGGCACGCCTCCCGGTCTCTGACCCACGCATCGATAACGCCCGGCGAGTACCCCAACACCCGCGCCGCATCGCGCAATGCACCGCGCCGCCGGTAGGTAATGACATTGGCCACCTGCGCGGCATTGTCACGACCATACTTTTCATAGACGTATTGGATGACCTCTTCCCTACGACCAGACTCAATGTCTACATCGATATCCGGTGGCCCATCCCGTTCTGGCGACAAAAACCTCTCGAACAACAGCCCGGCACTAATGGGGTCAACATTGGTGATCCCCAGCGCAAAACACACCACCGAGTTAGCGGCCGAACCGCGCCCCTGCGCCAGAATTCCCGCCCGGCGACAGAACTCACAGAGGTCATGCACGATGAGGAAGTAGCCTGGAAAACCCAGCTCTCGAATCACAGTCAGCTCATTCTCTAACTGCGCCCACGCCCGCGCTTGCACGGAGCTATCCCCAGCTCCATCGGCCGGACCATACCGCCGCCGCGCCCCCGCACGAGCAATTTCCCGTAGCCACGAATCCTCATCGTGACCAGCAGGAACCTCCCAGCGAGGCAACTCAGGCGCAATGAGATCAAGCGTAAAAGCACACTCACCTGCAATGTCCTGTGTTGCCTGCAGCACCTGCGCCCCCAGATACCGTGTTGCCGCCGATAGCTCCTCCCACGAACGCAACCAAGCTCCGCCTGCGGGCTCCAGCCGTGACTCGAACCCGTCTAAGTCCTCCCGCACAGCAAGGGCCTGCTTCGCCCCGGCCAACCGGCTTGCCGCAGGCGAGGCCGCCGTCGCAGCAGAGGAAACCACCTCCCGCAGGCCATACTTCACAGCTGCGGCCGAAATAGCCTCCTCATCATCGGCCGCCTCTGCTGTGGAGCTCAGGCGGTGCTCGAGCGCCACGTTCTCCGCACCGAAGGCCGCAATGAGCTCTTCCAAGTCGCCGACCCAGCTGACGTCGGCAAGCACCTGCCAGAAACCACCTGCGGCCTCCCCTAACTCTGGCAGCGAGGGATAGCGGACGACGGACTTCTCCCCTGCCGACATATGCGCATCACACAGCGTGTGGCTCAGGCGCCGATAGCCCTCGGGCCCCCGCCCCAGCACTGTGAGGGGCCGCTGCGGAAGCCCCAGCTCCGCGCCGATGATTGTGGCGATACCAGCCTCCGCTGCAGCCTCGGCAAAACGAGCGATTCCATAGAAACCATCGCGATCTGCGAGCCCCAACACGTTTAACCCCAAACGCGCAGCCTCGGACACCAATTCTTCCGGATCCGATGCGCCATGCAGGAATGAATAGCTCGAACGACAGTGCAATTCCGCCTTAATATCCGCAGGCGAAAATGACACGCCACCTCCGCCACTAACACCGCTTTCCGGAGCTTCAAAAGCCCCAACGATGGAATCTGACAGCTGCCCCCGCCAGCCATTGAAGCTGCCATTAGGCTGTAGTTTTCCTGAAAATTTACCCGATAGAATACGCTCAATCCGCGACCAGTTCAGTGGCCGACCGGACTGCTCCGACTGTCCGTCCGAGATGTTTTCCATGCCATGAACATTAACCCACCCTACGGACTGCATTCAAACGTATTTTCGATTAGTATGTGCATTAAGCGCCACCCCCGGGACGCATCCGTAAGTCACACCTCAGCCACGTTCGACTGTTTAGGCTGAAGTTGAATTTTCAGCACTACCTGGGCAAGTGCTAGCCTTAACCCCAGAATTAAAGACAGCTTGGTCTAGTTCTGCCTTAAAACTTCAGCTAACAAATCCCATTAAATAAGGAGACCCCTCGATGAACCTCAAGCGTTTTTCCGCCGGTGTACTTACTGTCGCGTTCGCCGCAACCGGCCTTACCGCCTGTGGCAGCTCGGATGATGCCATTCGCATCGGCACCACGGATGCCGGCAAGAAGGCCTGGACCGTTTTCGAGCAGAAGGCTTCCGAACAGGGCATCGATCTGGATGTTCAGCCCTTCTCCGACTACCAGACCCCGAACCGCGCACTCGATGAGGGCCAGCTCGACGTCAATCTCTTCCAGCACATCAAGTTCTTGGCTGAGTACAACGTCGGCGCTAAGTCGGACCTGACTCCGATTGGCTCGAGCGAAATTGTCCCGCTGGCTCTGTTCTGGAAGGACCACAAGTCGGTTGATGAGCTGGAGAAGGGCACCGAGGTCGTCATCCCGAACGACCCGTCCAACCAGGGCCGCGCTATTAACGTGCTGGTTCAGGCTGGCCTGCTGAAGCTGAAGCAGGATGACCTGCTGACCCCGTCCCCTGCTGACATCGATAAGGAAGCTTCCAAGGTCACGGTTCTGCCGGTGGATGCCGCTCAGACTCCGGCCGCCTACGGCGAGGGTAAGCCCGCCATTATCAATAACTCCTTCCTGGACCGCGCCGGCATCGACCCGAACACCGCCATCTTCCAGGATGACCCGAACTCCACGGAGGCAGAGCCGTACATCAACGTCTTTGTCACCAAGGCTGAAAATGCTGACAACCCGAAGTACGCGGAGCTCTCCAAGATCTGGCACTCCAAGGAGGTCCAGGACGCAGTCGCTGAGGACTCCAAGGGCACCTCGGTTCCGGTTGACCGTTCGGCTAAGGAGCTGCAGGACATTCTGGATCGCGTCGAAGAGCAGCAGCGCGAGCAGAACTAACGCCACTGCCACCTAAGCACCGCCCAACACCAGGGAACACAGACCAAGGGGCACTGATTCACTCGTGACCAACAAGGGAACGAAGCTCGAATTCCGCGAGCTGAACAAGCAATTCGGCGACGTCACCGCGCTCGCCGACATCAACCTAACCGTTGAACCCGGCGAAATCCTCGGCGTCATCGGTTATTCCGGCGCTGGTAAATCAACGCTCATCCGTATGATTAACGGCCTGGAAAAGCCAACCTCCGGGCAGGTTTTGCTAGATGACACCGACATCGTCGGCATCTCCGAGCGCCAGCTACGGGGCCTACGCCGTAATATCGGCATGATTTTCCAGCACTTCAACCTCTTCCATTCGCGCAACGCGATTCGCAACGTTGAATATCCGCTGGAACTGACCGGTATGCCGAAGGCCAAGCGCCGCGCTCGCGCCCAGGAACTGCTGGAGTTCGTCGGTCTCGGCGACAAGGCGGAGTCCTTCCCCGAGCAGCTCTCGGGTGGGCAGAAGCAGCGTGTCGGCATCGCCCGTGCGCTCGCCACCGAACCGACGCTCTTGCTTGCCGACGAAGCCACCTCGGCACTCGACCCGGAAACTACTTCCGGCGTCCTGGATCTGCTGCGTCGCATCAATCGCGAAATGGGTGTCACTATCGTGCTGATTACTCATGACATGTCGGTTGTACGCGGTATCGCTGACCGCATGGCCATCATGGAAAATGGTCACATCGTCGAAACCGGTACGGTCCACGAGGTCTTTGCCAACCCCAAGACTGAGGTTGGCCGCCGCTTCGCCACCACCGCACTGCGCGATGTTCCAATTGGCCGTGAACGCGATTCGGTGAATCAGTCTGCCGAGAGCGCAGCGGCTCGCCTGGTCACCATCACTATCAATGACGGTGTTGACCTCGGCGCCCTGGCACAGGCCACTAGTGCCCACGGTGTCGCCGCCTCGGTGGCACACGGCGCGGTCGCCAATGTGCAGGCGAAGTCCTACGGCCGCCTTACTTTGCGATTGACTCCGCTGACAGGCAATTCCGCCTCGGATCCCTCTGATTTCGATGCCGCCATTGCTGCTATTTCCGAACTGACACAGGTAGAGGAGCTTGCATCATGATTGGTCTCTTAAACTCTCTGCCATCAGTGAGTGGCAAGGACACCAACTGGGATAGCCTCGGCCCGATGCTGGGCGAGGCATTCGGCCAGACGCTCTACATGGTCTGTGTCGCCATGCTGATTGGTGGTGTCGCAGGTCTGGCAATCGGCGTGCTGCTCTACACCACCCGCGATGGTGGCGTACTGCGCAACAGGTTTGTCTACCAGGTCCTCAATGTCCTGATTAACTTTGTTCGACCAATCCCGTTCATCATCTTGGTTACAGCCATCGGCCCACTGACAAAGAACGTGGTCGGCACCACGATCGGCACCGAAGCCGCAGTGTTCGTCATGTCGATTGCCGCCACCTTCGCCATCGCGCGCCTGGTGGAGCAGAACTTGATGTCCATCGACCCCGGCGTGATTGAGGCCGCCCGTGCGATGGGCGCAAGTCCGTGGCGCATCATCCGCACGGTCGTCGTGCCGGAGGCACTGGGCCCGCTGGTACTGGGCTACACCTTCGCATTCATCGCCGTGGTCGACATGTCAGCTATGGCCGGCTACATCGGCGGTGGCGGACTGGGCAACTTCGCAATCACCTACGGTTACCAGGCATTCGACTGGAACGTCACCCTGGTGACAACCCTGGTCATCATCTTCATCGTCCAGTTGGCGCAGATCTTCGGCAACTGGCTCTCCAAGAAGATTATGCGCAGGTAGCCGCGCACATTAGCTAGCCACTAGCTAGCGGCGGGTTACTTCGACCGCAGCCCAGCCCTTCTTTGGCCCTGGAGCATCACCGCAGGAAGACACAACGCCTTCCGTGGTGATTTTCTCCAGGGCCACTTCATATTCCACGACCTTGTCGCGGTCGCTGGGGCCGTCGTAAAGCGCGACGACTGCAGTCGTGCCGTCGACGTCAACGCGTGCGACATCGTCTACGCCCCACGTATCGGCTTGACGACGCACAGCCAACTCGGCCGCCTGCCCCTGCGGGGTGTAGATACCACGGCCGCGGCAGCCCTCTGCATGCACGATGCCCTGCTGAGCGTCTTCGATGACCCCCTTGGCATCCACCGCACTCAGACGTCCAAAGCTGTAATTCCATGGCAACAGCACGCTGGCCGGCGCAAAGCGGTGCCCCTTAGAGTGCGAGGTTTCCCACACAACCTCTGGGTAGAGATTGTGCATCGCAGCAGCGAGCGGGCGACCTTTAATCGCACAGCAACGATCGCGCTTACCGTGCGTACAGATGAGAAACAGTGGATGGTCCAGACGAGTGGCCCCCTCGGTGGGCTGGCCAGGGCGGATATCCAGAGTCATCAGGTCTTCAACATCGGCAACCATGCGATGTTCGAGAAAAACCTCAGAGCCATCCACTGATTCACAATGCGCGATATAGACGTTAACGCCATCACACGGCTGCTGGCCGATTCGGCCCGGTTTGCGAATCAGTTGCAACGCGCCGCCGCGTTCGGACAACCAGGCTTCTAATCGACCGGTGATCTCTGCTCCCCATACCCCGCCGTCAAAAATATCGTGCGACCAACCGAGTTGGTGCTCCAACGCAATAAAGAGCTTTCCGGCTTTTGCAGTACCGGGAAGCGGCTCAGCCATCTGAGCGGAACAGGTGGTATCAAATTTGGCCTGGCTCATACGCCTAAGCGTAATTGAGTGCCTCTGCGATTGGGTCTTAGGTCGCAGCGTTCACCCCTGTTTTATTACTATTGTGCAACACTTTGACAACAAATAACTTTGACCTCGACTTTTGCAGTTCAACTTGTTGAAATTCCGCAACTGCGCACATACCGTCGGACGTATGAATACGAAATCGCTGGATGCTTCGCGCACTCGTACCCGTATCGCGGCATCCCTGTGCCTCGCATTGGGTCTAGCTCTCGGTGCCTGCTCCTCTGACTCCTCCTCAGACTCGGCTGCTGCACTGTCTATGAAAACTGACTCAACCGCTGGCACCTCCGATTTGTCGAGCAGCTCTAGCAGCTCCACTAGCTCGTCTGCGGCGGCGCAGACCACCATGGATGACGATGCTGCTCCGGAGGGCGATTTCAATAGCTCTTCTGCAGAAGCTGCTCCTTCCGATGGCGCTTACTTGGGTATTCAAGATGTCCGCGTCGGTTCCCACGACGGTTATGACCGTATTGTCTTTGAACTCACCGGCGAGGGCACACCGGGATACTTCGTCCGTTACGAGGATGTCCCAACCCAGCAGGGCTCCGGCAAGCCGATTTCTGTCGACGGCACAGCCAAGCTGGTAATCGACTTGCGGGGCATGGGCTACCCCTTTGATTTCCAGATGGAGGACTTCCCCTCTGACTCGGTCAAGCCGACATCAACTTCCGTTATTAAGGAAGTCGTCGGCGCCGGCACCTTCGAGGGACAGACTCAGTATGTCGTCGGGCTCAAGGGAGATAAGACCCCATTCAAGGTTTTCTCGTTGAGCAATCCGAACCGCCTGGTTATTGACTTCCAATCGAAGTAATCGGGTTGCCCATCCCCGGTGCCGGCCCCTCGCTACGCCTCTACGCGTAAGCCCCCTCGATTCTCCATGCGCCGGCATGCCCTATGAGCAACCAGGCGGCGATGGTACCGTCATGCGCTACCGCACGGATTTGTAGTCTTGCCGCTCGGCGAGCCTCATCGGGTACCCACCAGCGCTCGTCAATCGGCCAGGGCCCAGCCCACGATGACACGCGGTACGTTGTCACTCCATGCCGCACCAGAGATGGTTCCGCCGTCATGGTCGCTCGCCCAGTTACGCCCACGATCTGCCCATTGGCATCGAGCACTTCCACCTCAGCATTAGCAGTCGCGGGAATAGTTGCCGGATTGGGAGCAAGAACGGCTCCCGGCCACGGCTGATTATTTTCCGCGGTTTTTGTGTTTTTGGGGTTTTCTCCGAAAGCGACAAATCCCACTCTTTCCCCTGGGCCACGCCCGCCCTGCATGATTGGTTGCTGTACTGCCTCTGACCCCAGTAACCCCTGCACACGCTCGGCAGCCCGGCGCGCTTTGGCTCGCGCATCATCACTACCGTGCCACAGATCCTGCTTTACGGCCCCGGCGGCGACCACATCCAGTGGCTCTAACTGCAGCTCTACAATTCCGCGGCTATCATCTCCGTCGTTTTCCTCAGCGCCGTCAACAACTCCAGCAACAGTGCCACTGTTCCCTCGTGGCTGCTGCCGATTCCTGTTATTCAGCCAGCCATCGAGCTGCCACCGAACTCTGTCAGCCGTAGTCTGTTCTGCCAGTGGCTCAGTGCAGCGCCATACTCTGCGCACCTCTGAGCCGTCACTAAACTGCGCCACCACCGCTAAGCGGTAACACGAATACCCATGGCTAAAAAGCTGTTCATGCAGTTGCCCAGCTAGAAAGCGCGCGACGAATGAGGCCTCATCCACTCTTCGGAGTGGACTCTCCCAAGACTGGTAGCTCACCGCCAGTCCTGGCGGCAAAGATCGCGGCGCCACCAACCGCACTTCCCCACGGCAGGCCAAATCGTGCCATCTAGCCCCCTGCGCCCCAAACCTGTTGGCTATATCCCGCTTCGGTAACGCAGCGACATCCCCCAATGTGCGCAGGCCGAGTTCCTGCCACGACTTCGCAAGCTCTGCGGGCATCTCCAGTGCACTTTCCGCCCTCAGCTCCACCAGAGAGATTCCCTGCCGAAATCTTTTGCCTTCATCTTCCCCGGGAGCTACCAGCACTCCCCTGCGCGCTGCCAAAATAGCTGTCACAATATCGTCCGCGAGCCCCAAGCTGCAGTCCACGCCCGGTACCGCAGCGGCATCAAGCAGCTTTTCCAAGGCCACATCCTGTCCGCCGTAATAACGCATTACCCCTCGCGCTGCCACAACCGCCAAGCCTGGCCGTAGAGCTTCGACCCCAGCTGCCACCGCCTCCAACCGTTGCAGCACGGACTCGAATTCTGCAGCGTCGCGCACCGCACTTTCCTCGACAACCTCCAGCTCCGGGCACAACGCTTCCGCATGGCGACGGCTTTGCCCGCGCCGTACCCCTGCACGGCGCGCACTCGGAGAACAAGCAGCTACTCCGCTATCACCCACAATCGCAACTGGACTGAGCGGATTAGCCTGCGACGTCACAGATGCTAGATGTGCTGCCTGCACTGGCCAATCAGGAAGCCATAGCGCCACCACACGGCTCGATTCCGCCGCTACCACTAGGACCTCCTCTGCGCGGGAAACGCGACCACATTGTTCTGTTCCACCTGTTCCCCCACCCGCCAACGGCACTGCCTCCGCGGAAACCGCGTCCCCGACACACTGACTTGGTAATCCACTGCTCGAATCCGGCCATAACCAGTGCCAAGCCCGGAAACACCAGCGACAGAGCTGGAAATTTCCGCAGCAGCGCCCGGCCACTGCTGCCCGACAAAAACCAGAGCACAACCACTCGTGCGCAGTCGTGCCTGCAGCGGACGTGCCTGCGACGGCGGCGGAGTGCGCGCCAACGAAGCCACCACCAAGTCAACGCCGTCCGCCAACAGCCCAATTACTTCAAGTGGCTGCATTCCAGGATCTGGTACACAGACAATGTTCGATAGCTTCCCGCCCAACTCCACTACGGAGAGCAACCCCTGTTCAGCGAGTCCAACTAGCGCAACATGACCTGTCTTCGTAACTTCCGCGATTAGGCCTGCCAATACCGCACCGGGCTGTTCAATGACACTGACAGCCCCTTTTCGCACTGCTCCCGCCAACGTATTTTCCAACGCCTCCGGCACCGGCAGAGCCTCACCGAGCCCAAAGGTTGCACCAGTTGCAGTCCCACCAGACTGGGCTGCCATCGCCTGCCGCAATGCCGCAATAGTCTGTTCCCTAGACTGCCCCGCAGCAATATTGACCGCCGTTGTCACTTCTTATTCCACCTCATCCCACTGCTATCCCACTGCCATCTCACTGCCCTGCCCACCACGAACACTGCTCGAATATTCTTTCCCAACAAGCGGATTAAACACTACCCTAAATAGCACGTACGTTCGATATTAATGTGCGAAGAAAAGCGCCGCACACCACCGCGCGACGCTCTAACCTCAGCCGAGTACTACATTTCGTACTACTTAGGCCTTCACATCGAGAACTACATCGAATTCGAGCAAATCAGCCGACGACGACACCGGCTTGCGCTTTTCGCCCTCATGCGAAGCCTTGAAGGCACGGCCCTCACGCCACCCCTGGTAGGCCTCCTCACTCTCCCACTCGGTAAAGACGAAGTAGCGGCTCTCTCCTGCAGTCGGACGCAGCAGTTGGAAACCAATGAAACCCGGCACATCGGTCATCTTTGAAGAGTTAGCGGAAAAGCGACGTTCGAGCTCTTCTCCCGCACCCTCAGGAACGGTAATAGCGTTAATTTTTACAATGCTCATGGTCATAACACTAGCCACACAACTCTCAACAATCTATAGTTCCATCGCTACTAAAATTAAGAAGTATGACAGATTCCAGCCGGCACCAACACTCTTCAGGCTCTTACCAAGACGGGGCCGAACGCACGACAAAATTTATCAATAGTCCCGTGCGCCTGGGGACGGCAATTGGCGTCACCACCGCAGTGATCGCACTGCTCGCATTGCTTAAAGCCCACATCATCGGCTCCATTGGCTGGTGGATCATGATAGCGCTTTTACTGGTACTCATCGGCACCACACTTTTCGTGCGCCAGGCAAAAACACCCACCAAAGAAACTCGGCCCTCCTACTTCGCAGAGCCGATGCGTGAGTCACCAAACGACATCTCGTGGAATAGCAGTATAAGCGTGCTGCTCATCTTCCCCGGAGCATGGATCATTGCCGCCGTCGCCGAACGAATTTCCTCTACACCGGTCGCCTGCATAATGACCCTAGTTCTGTCCGCCATCACCGCTACCTGCGCAATCCTGCCGCGGCAATTCGGATTCCTCCCTCTCGCCGCGCATCTTCCTGACAATTTCGCCCAGCGCTGCCCCTACCCCGCCGACTCACCAGAGGCCCGCATCCTCACAGTCCTCTTCATCGCACGTCTACGCGACGGCTACGTCTTCTTCACCGACCAGCTCCCCTATTTCGCCATGCTTGACGACGATACCGTGAGCGCAGCTCTCCACACCCTAGCCGCCGATAAGCGCATCACCATCGCCAAGAACAATTCGGCCCTGACGGAAAAGGGCCGTGCCCGCGAGTTTGCACAACTCACAGACACGGCCCTTGCCAACTAGTGGCTTACTCCCACTCAATGGTTCCCGGTGGCTTGGAAGTCACATCCAGGACCACGCGGTTGACCTCAGGCACCTCGTTGGTGATACGAGTGGAGATTTTCTCCAAAGTGTCGTACGGAACGCGGGTCCAGTCAGCGGTCATCGCATCCTCAGAGGAAACCGGGCGCAGCACGATTGGGTGGCCATAAGTACGACCATCGCCCTGGACACCGACCGAGCGGACGTCGGCAAGCAGGACGACCGGGCACTGCCAGACAACCTCGTCCATACCTGCGGCCGTCATTTCCTCGCGTGCAATGGCGTCGGCGCGACGGAGGGTATCCAGACGCTCCTCATCGACAGCGCCGATGATGCGGATACCAAGACCCGGGCCCGGGAACGGCTGGCGAGCGACGATTTCTTCCGGCAGCCCCAGTTCGCGGCCGACCGCACGGACCTCGTCCTTGAACAGCAGGCGCAGCGGCTCAACGAGGGTGAACTCAACGTCATCCGGCAGACCGCCGACGTTGTGGTGGCTCTTAATGTTGGCGGTACCAGAACCGCCACCGGACTCAACCACATCCGGGTACAGGGTGCCCTGGACCAGGAAGTCCACGGTCTCGCCCTCCGGAGCGCCCTCCAGCGCCTGTGCGACAGCGCGCTCGAAGGAGCGGATGAACTCACGGCCGATGGTCTTACGTTTGGTCTCCGGATCGGTGATACCAGCCAGAGCATCCAGGAAGACCCTGGAATCGTCGACGGTAATCAGCTTCGCACCAGTGGCGGCAACGAAATCCTTCTCAACCTGCTCGCGCTCGCCCTGGCGCAGCAGCCCATGGTCGACGAAGACACAGGTCAGACGGTCACCAATAGCGCGTTGCACAAGCGCGGCGGCAACTGCGGAGTCAACGCCGCCAGACAGACCGCAAATTGCGCGACCGGTCTCACCGACCTGATTACGGACCTGCTCAATCAGCTCTTCCGCGATGTTAGCGGCAGTCCAGTCCGGCTCCAGGCCAGCAATCTCATACAGGAACTTCTCCAGAACCTGCTGACCATACGGCGAGTGGTTGACCTCCGGGTGGTACTGCACACCGGCCATGCGCTTTTCCAAGCACTCGAAAGCCGCTACCGGAGCACCCTTGGTGGACGCCGTAACGGTGAAGCCCTCCGGTGCCTTAGACACCGCGTCACCGTGGCTCATCCACACCTCGTGTGTCTCCGGCACACCAGTGTGAGCGACACCGCCACCATCGACGACGTTCAGCTGCGTGCGGCCGTACTCACGGTCACCGGTAGCAGCGATCGTGCCGCCGAGCACCTCAGTCATCGCCTGGAAGCCGTAGCAAATACCAAACACCGGAATGCCCAGCTCAAGCCACTCTGGGTTGAGCTTCGGGGCACCTTCGGCGTAGGCACTGGACGGGCCGCCGGACAGCACCAGCGCAGCCGGGTTCTTGGCCTTAATTTCTTCGGTCGTCGCATCATGCGAGACCACTTCGGAATAAATTTTTGCCTCGCGCACACGTCGCGCGATGAGCTGCGCATACTGCGCACCGAAGTCCACGACGAGGACGGGCTTAGTCACCTGTTCAGACACGCCCTAAAGCTTATCAAGACTTACGGACTGCAGGCATACCCAGGTTCAGTGCAGCCGGAGCATCTTCCGGCACAGCCGGGTTCACCGGAGCAATCGGATCCAGGCGCACGTAGGACTCACCCTGCGCCGGACGCTGATCTTCCTCACCCTTATTCGGCCACAGCGACGTTGCACGCTCCGCATTCGCGGAAATCGACAGTGACGGGTTCACTCCCGGGTTGGCTGCCATCGCCGAACCGTCGTGAATCGAGAGCGTCGGGTAACCCCACACACGCAAGTACGGATCAACGACGCCGTTTTCAGGCGAATCCGAAATCGTCGCACCGCCAATGAAGTGAGCTGTCAAAGGAATATTTGCCAACTCACCGATAGTGCCACCCGCTAGCACACGACCATTCCGACTACGTGCACTGAGCTTGTCCGCCGCACGTTGCGTAGCTTCGTTACCCGACGGAATCCACGTCGGATTCGGCTCCCCCTCGCCCTGCTTACTCATCAGGAAACGCACCGGCCCAATCTTCTGCAGGTACGTCGTAATCGAGTTGTCGCGATTCTGCATCACCAGAGAAATCACGGTGCGCTGCGACCACTTACGCAGATTCACGAGCTGCGTCAGGTAGTTAGGATGCTTTACGACGGTTCCCACAGCCTGCAGCCAACGCGGAGTTGCACGACCTCCTTCGGTCATAATCATCTGCAGCATTGCGATGGCATTAGAACCCTTGCCATAGCGCACTGGCTCGATATGGGTGTCCTCATCTGGGAAGAATGACGAAGTGATGGCTACACCGTTAGAGAAGTCATTTTCCGGGTCCACCTTCGTACCCATCGCGCCCAAAATAGCCTCGGAGTTAGTGCGGGTCAGCTTGCCCAAAGACTTCGGCAGCAGCGGCAAGTGCCCATCGGCCTGCTGGCGATGCAGCAAATTCTGGGTGCCCCATGCACCGGCGGCGAGAATGACGCGCTTAGCGCTAAACTGCTGCTTGCCCTTAGCTACCCAACGACCAGTGCGCTCAGTGTCAATAACCCAGGAGCCATCAGCCTGAGGATGCAGACCGGTAACGGTAGTGCGGTCAAAGACCTGCGCACCAAACTTCTCCGCCAAGTAGAGGTAGTTCTTAACCAGGGTGTTCTTAGCATTGTGACGGCAACCAGTCATGCACTCACCACATTCCGTACAAGCAGTACGGTCCGGGCCAATCCCCCCGAAGTAAGGATCGGAAACTGTTTGCCCCGGCGCACCCTGACCACCGGTCTTGGCGCCAAAGAACACCCCCACCGGAGTCGAGCGGAAAGTATGCCCCACCCCCATATCTTCGGCTACTTCACGCATGACGACGTCGGCAGGCGTGTCGGATGGGTTGGTGACCACCCCGAGCATGCGAGATGCATTGTCATAGTGCGGAGTGAGTTCTGACTCCCAGTCGGTAATGTGCCCCCACTGACGGTGCTGGAAGTATTCAGTACCCGGCTTATACAGAGTGTTTGCGTAGTTAAGAGAACCACCGCCGACGCCGGCACCAGCGAGAATCATGACATCTTTCAACATGTGCACACGCTGGACACCAAAGAGCCCCAGCTTAGGAGCCCACAGGTACTTGTGAAGCCGCCAGCTGGTCTTGGCAAAGTCTTTATCTTCGAACCGTCGACCAGCTTCGAGAACTGCCACTCGGTAGCCCTTTTCAGTCAACCGCAAAGCAGAAACAGAACCACCGAAACCGGAACCGACGATTACAACATCGAAATCGCGTTGTTTACTCATGGGAAAAGCCACCTTCTCTAAGGGCGTAACGCTAATGCGCGGAACTCATGTTCCTAACCCTAAGCGGAGGTGGCTTTTCAGTAAGGTAGTTTTGCGAAAAAACTATCCGATTACTTTAATTAAAAACCCTTTGGACGTACCGACAGCTCAACGCGGTGGAAGGACTTCAGGTTGGTAAAGCCGCACTTGGCCATTGCGCGACGCAGGCCACCGGCGAGATTGCGGTCACCGAACGGCGAAGCGGAAGGGCCAAACAGAGCCTCTTCCAGGCTGACCAATTCCTTCTCATCGTCGACGACCGGCCACACCGCACCGCGCGGGTACTTCGGGTGTGCCGCAACAGACGGCCAGGCGTAGCCCTGCCCCGGAGCTTCGTGGACGGTTGCCAGCACACTGGACAGTGCCACAGCATCCGCACCGCAGGCGATTGCCTTGGCAATGTCACCGACGGTATCAATGCCGCCATCGGCAATGATGTGGACGTAGCGCCCCTCGGTCTCATCGAGGTAGTCCTTACGAGCAGCTGCAGCATCCGCAATAGCGGTAGCCATTGGCACATCGATACCGAGCGCATCCGGGGACGTCGTAAAGCCCGTACCGACAATCACACCAGCGGCACCTGAACGCATCAGATGCAGCGCAGTCTGGTAGTCGACAACGCCACCGGCGATAACTGGAACGTCCAGGCTGCCGATGAAGTCCTTGAGGTTTAGTGGTTCACCCTGAGCCGTGACATGCTCTGCGGAAATCAGCGTGCCCTGGATAACCAACAAGTCGATGCCGGCCTTGATAGCCAGCGGAGCCAGCTCACGGGCATGCTGCGGGGAGACACGAACTGCAGTGATCGCGCCGGTTGCGCGAATCTCCTTGATGCGCTCAACCAACAGGTCAGTATCAATTGAAGCAGAGTGCAGTTCCTGCAGCTTGCGGTTCACTGCCTCGGATTCACGCTTGGTGGCGGCATTCTTTGCCAACTCCACCAGCTCGGCGATCTTGTCCTGCGCATCGGCATGACGGGCCCAGATGCCCTCGGCGTTGAGAACCGCCAAGCCGCCCAGGCGAGCAAACTCAGCGACGGATTCCGGGCTGGCGATGGCATCTGTCGGATGCATCATCATCGGGAGTTCGAAATCGTAGGCATCAATTCGCCAGGAGGTATCGACGTCCTTGGACGACCGGGTACGACGAGTGGGAACGAGTGCAATATCGTCCAACTCGTAGGTCCGGCGTGCCTCGCGGCCAATACCGATTTCAACGATGTCGCGCATGAGCTTTCCTCACATGCCCTTTCCGTGGAATTTAACTCGACTAAGCCAGTTTAGCGCTGGTAGTAGTTCGGCGCTTCGACAGTCATCTGGATATCGTGCGGGTGCGACTCGCGCAGGCCTGCAGCGGTGATCTGGACGAACTGTGCGTCGTGCAACTGCTCGACGGTAGCGGAACCGGTGTAGCCCATAGCTGCACGCAGACCACCGACCAGCTGGTGAACGATGGAGTCGATACTGCCGCGGAACGGAACACGACCCTCAATGCCTTCCGGAACCAGCTTCTCTTCGCTCTTGACATCAGCCTGGAAGTAGCGGTCCTTGGAGTAGGAGCGCTTCTCACCGGTCAGGCCGCGGCCCTGCATGGCACCCAGCGAGCCCATGCCACGGTACATCTTGTACTGCTTGCCGTTGACGAAGGTGACCTCACCCGGAGCCTCAGCGGTACCGGCCAGCATCGAACCGAGCATGACGGAGGATGCCCCGGCTGCCAGAGCCTTGGCGATGTCGCCGGAGAACTGCATACCGCCATCGGCGATAATCGGAACGCCAGCCTTCTTAGCTGCGACAGAGGCTTCCATGATGGCGGTGATCTGCGGGGCGCCCACACCTGCGACAACGCGAGTGGTGCAAATCGAGCCTGGGCCGATACCGACCTTGATGGCATCTGCACCCGCGTCAATCATGGCCTGTGCAGCGCCACGGGTAGCCAGGTTGCCGCCGATAATCTGGATGTTCTCGCCGAATTCCTTCTTAACGCGGGAGACCATCTCAAGTACACCTGAGTTGTGGGCGTGAGCGGTATCAACAACGAGCACGTCTACGCCTGCGTCAGCCAATGCGTGCGCGCGCTTCCAGGAGTCCTCGCCGGTACCGATGCCAGCACCGACCAGCAGACGGCCGGAACCATCCTTGGAAGCATTCGGGTACTGATCCTTCTTGACGAAGTCCTTGACGGTAATCAGACCAGTCAGGCGGCCTTCGCCATCGACGATCGGCAGCTTCTCCACCTTGTGAGCGCGCAGCAGGTTCAGCGCCGCATCGCCAGACACACCCTGCTCAGCCACGACCAGCGGCATCGGGGTCATGATTTCGGAAACCTTGCGGTTCAGGTCTGCCTCAAAACGCATGTCGCGGTTGGTGCAGATACCGACCAGCTTGCCGTCCTTGTCGACGACCGGCAGGCCCGAGATGCGGTAACGAGCGCACTTGGCATCTACTTCGGCGATGGTGTCATCCGGGGAACAGGTCACCGGGTCGGACACCATGCCAGCCTCAGAGCGCTTCACAATCTCGACCTGCTGCGCCTGCTCCTCAATGGACAGGTTGCGGTGCAGGATACCCATACCGCCCTGGCGGGCCATAGCAACAGCCATGCGGGCCTCGGTGACGGTGTCCATAGCAGCGGACACAACCGGAATGTTCAGACGCAGCTCACGAGTGAGCTGCGTCGAAGTATCAACGCCGGAGGGGATAACGTCCGAAGCATCCGGCAGCAGCAGGACGTCATCGAATGTAAGGCCGACTAGTGGAATCTTGTTGGGATTGTCTCCGCCGAGGCTAATTCCCGTGGGGTTGGTCATGGACTCCTCCTGCTCCACCCTTGCCGACATCCGGCCAGGGGCGCTATCGCTTCGTGGTTGCCAAACGTTATATACAGGGTAGTCCTTCAGTGATGAAACGCGACAATTAGGCGGAGCGACAGGTGCCCGACAAGGGTTAGCCGAAAGCTAGCTGAGGGTTATTCCAAGGTGAACTAAACCCCAACTAAGTGCATCGCCAATCGACAGGATTGCCGTACAGAGCTGTTACGGTAGTGGTTGTGAACCACAACTTTTTCTCATCCATGCCGCGGGATCCGTTCGAAGGAGATCCCAATGACCCGGCAAGCTTTCTCGAGCCGGATGAGCCGTTTGCTCCACTGACAGACCAGGAACGTCGAGAGGTTCTTGAAGATCTGGCCGCAGTTCGCCTATTCCGCACCGCTTTGAGCCCAGAGGGATTACTGGGCGTCTGCATGTTGTGTGAGGACTGCGGTGACGAGCACTTTTATAACTGGGAGGTTTTGGAAAACCACTACCTGATGCTCCTGTCTGGACAGGCATCTCCGGTTCACGAGCCACAATTCGATCCAGACCCCTCCCGTTACGCCCCATGGGACTACTGCGCAGGCTTTGTCGACGGTCTGCGTTCTCGACGACCTGGCCGTTTCTAAAAATTTGGTAAGAGTTTGACGGAATTGTTTGCGTAGTATCCCGACTGGCCTCCTTAGGTTTACCAACCGTTCATTGTTGGCCTCCACACTTGAGCTCACTGCTTCAAGAAAGCTCAATGAAGGAGACATCAATTCCGATGACGTACATCGACCACTTGCCCGGGCCCAATGCGGATTTGTGGGATTGGCAGCTGCACGGCTCTTGCCGCGGGCAGGACTCCGCGACCTTCTTCCACCCGGAAGGCGAGCGCGGACGCGCACGCAGCCTGCGTGAAGCCCGTGCGAAGGCTATCTGCCGTTCTTGCCCTGTTCTTATGCAGTGCCGTAGTCACGCACTCAAGGTTGGTGAGCCATACGGTGTCTGGGGCGGTCTCAGCGAATCTGAACGAAATGAAATCCTTCGAGCTAAGCCGGCCGCACGTGAACGCGAACTTGAACGCGTTCTAGTTACTGCCATGTAGTCCCTCTCCTCTCTCGGACTCCAGCCAGTTCACATAAAAACCAAAATGCTCCCCACCCTCAGATTGAAAGGTGGGGAGCATTTTACGTGCCAAAGGCCAGGGCACTAGCTCACTCGCAATTAGTGAGCGTGGTCGTGCTGTGGCTCTTCTTCCGGCTTGTCCACAACAGAAGCCTCGGTGGTCAGCAGCATACGCGCCACGGAGGTTGCGTTGACGACTGCGGAGTGAGTGACCTTGACCGGGTCGATGACGCCGGACTCAATCAGGTTCTCGTAAGTGTCAGTAGCAGCGTTGTAGCCGTTGCCGTTCTCCAGCTCACCAATGTGGTAGACAACGACAGCACCGTCCTTACCAGCATTCTCAGCAATCCAGAAAGCCGGACGGGTCAGAGCCTTGGCAACTGCACGGACACCGACTGCCTCGTCGCCCTCGAACTCGTCAGCGAATGCCTCGAGTTCACGGGAGATCTGCACCAGTACGGAACCGCCACCGGCGATGACGCCTTCCTGAGCTGCCGCACGAGCAGCGTTAATGGCGTCCTCGACGCGCAGCTTGCGCTCGTTGACCTCGGTCTCGGTAGCAGCGCCGACCTTAATGACAGCCACACCGCCAGAGAGCTTCGCCAGACGCTCTTCCAGCTTCTCGCGATCCCAGTCAGAGTCAGTGCGCTCAATCTCGGCACGGATCTGGTTACGACGCTCTTCCACAGCCTCAGCGGTGCCAGCACCGTCAACTAGGACGGTCTCGTCCTTGGTAATGGTGATGCGGCGTGCGTTACCCAGCACCTCAAGTCCAACGTCCTTCAGCTGCATGCCAGTGTCAGCCGTAACGACGGTTGCACCGGTGACAACTGCCAGGTCATCCATGAACGCCTTACGACGGTCACCGAAGTACGGTGCCTTCACTGCGGCAACCTTCAAGGTCTTGCGCATAGCGTTGATGACCAGTGCGGACAGAGCCTCGCCCTCGATATCCTCAGCCATGATCAGAGTCGGCTTGCCGGACTCGGCAATCTTCTCCAGAATCGGCAGGAACTCCGGCAGGGAGGAAATCTTCTCGCGAACGAGCAGCACCTGTGCACCGTCAAGAATTGCCTGCTGAGCCTCGACGTCGGTAATGAAGTACGGCGAGAGGAAGCCCTTGTTGAAAGACACGCCCTCGGTCACGGACAGCTCGGTGGCAATCGACTGCGACTCCTCCACAGAGACGACGCCGTCCTTGCCGACCTTGTCCATGGCACCTGCAACCAGGTCACCGATTTCAGTGTCGCGCGAGGAAACGGTTGCCACCTGTGCGATGGCAGCAGAGCTGCTGACCGGGGTGGCGCGCTGCTTCAGCAACTCAACCGCCTTGTCGGATGCAGCGTGAATACCGCGGTTCAGCGAAATCGGGTTTGCGCCGGCTGCAACGTTGCGCAGACCCTCGTGGACCAGCGCCTGTGCCAGCAGCGTTGCGGTAGTAGTACCGTCACCGGCAACGTCATTGGTCTTGACCGCAACGGACTTAACCAACTGCGCGCCGAGGTTCTCAAACGGATCCTCAACGTCGATGTCGCGGGCGATGGTCACACCATCATTGGTGACCAGCGGACCGCCGAAGGCCTTGTCCAGGACAACGTTGCGACCCTTCGGGCCAAGCGTGACCTTGACTGCGTCGGCAAGCGTGTCCACACCGCGCTTGAGGCCTTCGCGAGCCTCTTCGTTAAAAGCAATAAGCTTCGCCATGTGTGGGTACGTCCTCCCTTTAGTTCTCGATAACAGCCAGGATGTCGCGCTGCGACAGCAGCAGGTACTCTTCGCCCTGGTACTTCAGCTCAGTGCCGCCGTACTTGGAGAAGATGACGATGTCACCCTCCTTGACGTCCATAGGAATGCGGTCATCGTCATCGGCCCAACGACCCGGACCAACTGCGATAACGGTAGCCTCCTGCGGCTTCTCCTTAGCGGAGTCCGGGATAACCAGGCCAGAAGCCGTGGTGGTCTCTGCTTCGTTGATCTGGACGAGGACGCGGTCCTCCAGCGGCTTGATGTTGACGTTCGCCACGATGAATTCCTCCATACATGCGGTGATGTGATGTTCTTGTGCCGGTTGGTCTGCCGTGCACAGCCGTCGTCGCGGGTGAACAACTGTGTGTCAAACAACCTTCGTTAGCACTCTACCCCTGCAAGTGCTAACACTCAACAATAGTGAGCGCTAATGCTAATTGGTCAGCTTGTCGGGGTTACACGCCATACGACCGAACACAGTAACCGTCATTCTGTGTTCCTTGATGTACTCATCGCTAAAGCACGGGCCACCAGAACCGGTTGTGTAACGACTGTCTGGCTCCCTCCTTTGCCAGGCACCTTCGTCCCATTGGTAAACCGCAAGTCCACCACTGTTTGCGCGCCCACCCAGCGCCCACCATCCGTCACAGGCGACAATCGTAAAGTTTTCCTCCGTAGTCGGGAACGCCGATGCCTCGCAATCCCCACTAATCGGATAATCGGGCGTAGCCGTACTCGTAGTTTCCTTCTTGGCTTTCTCCGGCGACTTCACCTTCACGGTCTCCGTCGCAGTCGCAGTAACAGTGAGCTTCGGCGTTACTTCATCCTTGGCACCTGCACCAAACCATTGCTCACCTCGACCACTCACAACTAGGTAAAGCACCGCCGCTACAGCGACAATCACCACAAGCAGCAGCGCGATGACTGCCCATAGCACTCCCCGAGCACGACCGCGCTGATGTTCAACTTGCGGTGCTTGCGTTGTTTGCAGTTCACCCTGCGGCGCAAACAGCTCAGTCTGATTATGCGAATTATCGGATGGCTGAAGTTCCCACTCGCTGTAGTCTTTACTCATTTTTGGGCAAGCGCTTTCCTGTAATTGTCCTGCGATCCATGGCAGAGAAACAAGTCAAAGTCAGTTAACGAAATTTAACATGGATCCGAGGGGCAATCACTGCTTATTGCATTACAGGATCTTCCACAGGCATGGAGGGGTCGGTCGGGCAGGCGTAGCCAGAGGGCTTGACCCCCGCGGCAATGAGGTAGGCGGCAGCTGCGCCAATCATGACACCGTTGTCGGTGCACAGCTTAATCGGTGGCACGTGCAGCGTAATTCCTGCCGAGGTAGCTCGCGCCGCTGCGAGTTCACGCAACCTCGAGTTCGCAGCCACACCACCACCGAGCAGCAGCGTAGTGGCCCCCACATCCTGAGCTGCGCGAACGGCCTTCTTGGTCAATACATCGCAGACCGCCTCCTGGAAGGAAGCACAGACGTCCTCTACGGAGTATTCACGACCTTCCTTCTCTGCCGCTTCGACATAGCGGGCCACGGCGGTTTTCAAGCCGGAGAAGGAGAAGTCATGGCGCGCATCCTGCTGGCGCATCATGGCGCGAGGAAACGCGATGGCCTTGCGATTTCCCTGCTTAGCCAACTTATCGATAATCGGTCCGCCCGGGTAACCCAACCCAAGCAACCTCGAAACCTTGTCGTATGCCTCTCCGGCTGCGTCGTCAAGCGTCGATCCGAGCTCCTCCATCGGACGACCAACCCCCTGCACGCGCAGCAGCTGCGTGTGCCCGCCGGAAACTAGCAGCGCCACTGCGTTGGATAGATCCGCGCCGTCGAGAGCTCCGACAGCAACGTGGCCACCAAGGTGATTAATGCCGTAGAAAGGCACACCCCAGGCGGCGGCATAAGCCTTCGCGCCTGCCGAACCGACCAGCAGCGCACCGGCGAGACCGGGTCCCACGGTAGCGGCGACGGCATCTGGGATAAAAGTATCGATACCGAGCTTGGCAGCTGCTTGCGCGCGCGCCTCGGAGACTACTGGCTGCAGGGCTTCCAAATGAGCGCGGGAAGCAATCTCCGGAACCACACCGCCGAAGCGGGCGTGCTGTTCCATGGAGGATGCGACGACGTCGGCAAGCACTTCCACCTCGGGAATGGCGGGGGTGCTGGTGTCGGTGTCGTCGTAGCGCACACGCATCACTGCAGCGCCAGTCTCATCGCAGGAACTCTCGATTGCCAGCAGGGTCAACTCGGTCATAGCAGTCATGGTACTAGCGCACCACCGGGTCACTTACCAGCGACCGAGTTTAAATTTCGAGGCGACCGAGGTTCCGCACAGCGGCACGCCAGAGAGCGTATTCCTCTGGGTAGTCATCGCGGTAGTGACGCACGGCGCGCATACCGTGCTTAATACGCTCGATTTCCTCGTCGCCGATATCCTTGCCCTCGGCGTCGACAAATACGACCGTTCCGCAAATTGCGGTGGTGGGGTCGGTAAAGAAAGCCGAGTTGCCCGTAGCAGCCTCATTGCGGCCGAGGGACGCGACCGGATTCGGTTCAGCGCCCTCAGCCTTGGCCGTCGGGTTGTAGAGAGCGGCGTAATCGGCGCCGTCTTCTTGGAATGCCACCGAAACACGGTCGGAGGAAACTCCGCCGAGGAATGTAGCAGCGGCCTCCAACTCAAATTCGACGATGCGATGCGTCAGGTCAGGGTTCACCAGAAAACCTTTAATCATGGAAACAGAGGTACCGCACCGCACCCGCTCCCGCATCTCGAGAGCGCTACCCCCACTATGGCCGCGGGATGTTGCGGAGGTTCGACCGTGCCATGTTGATCATCTGACCAACGCCGCCGCCGAAGACGGTGCGAGTAGCGGCCTTGGAGAATCCCATCAGCATGTCCCAGGTGATATTTGCCGGGATGGACAGGGCATTCGGGTCGGTGATCATGTCCACCAGCACCGGGCCGTCGTATGCCAGCGCCTCCTGAATCAGGCGAGGCGCATCGGCCGGATCTTCAATTCGGATGGCCTTGATACCCAACGACTCTGCGACTCCGGCGTAGTCCACTGCGTCGTGATCGGTCTCGTGCTCCGGCAGCCCCTGAACCAGCATTTCCAGCTTGACCATGCCGAGCGAGGAGTTGTTGAACACAAACATCTTGATGGGTAGCTGCTCCTGCTTCACGGTGATGAGCTCACCGAGCAGCATTGACAGGCCACCGTCACCGTTGAAGGTAATGACCTGACGGTCCCGGTCAGCAGCCTGCACACCAATGGCCTGCGACAGTGCATTGGCCATAGTGCCGTGACGGAAAGAACCAATCTGCTCTCGCTTGCCATTCGGCGTGACGTAGCGTGCAGCCCAGACATTGCCCATACCGGTATCGACGGTGAAGACGGCATCGTCATCGGCGTACTTATCAATCAGGTCGGCTACATACTCCGGGTGAATCGGGCGCATGTTCTCAACGTCGTGGGTGTATGCCTCGATGACGTGGCTGAGCAGGCGCTCGTGGTTCCGCAGCTGCTTGTCCAGGAAGGAGCGATCGGTCTTTTCATCCAGGTGCGGCAGGATGGTTTCGATTGTGGCAGCCACATCGCCGACGACTGGGTACTTCACCGTGGTACGACGACCGATGGCACGACCATCGATATCGACCTGTGCGACGTTCTTAGTCGGCAGGAAGTCGTTGTACGGGAAGTCAGTACCGAGCAGAATCAACAGATCAGCATCGTTGGAGGCATCGTGGCAGGCGCCGTAGCCCAGCAGGCCGGACATACCGACGTCATAGGGGTTGTCGTACTGGATGTACATCTTGCCACCCAGCGCATGTCCCACCGGCGACTTAATTTTCTCCGCAAGCTTGAGCACCTGTTCGCGGGCGTCCTTCACGCCTGCGCCACAGAAAAGCGTGACCGTTTTAGCCTCGTTGATTGCGTCGGCAAGCGCGGCGGCCTGACCGGCGTCAGGGAATACGACTGGGCGACCGCTGCTGATTGTGGAGGTGACGAACTCATCATTTTCCACTTCATGCGTTGTAATGTCGCCCGGCAGAACCAGCACGGAAACACCGTGGCCAGTCATGGTCGACTGGATAGCGTGATGCAAAACAACGCCACCCTGCTCAGCGGAGTTGACCATCTCGCAGTAACCGGAGCACTCGTTGAAGATGAACTCCGGATGGGTCTCCTGGAAGAAGTTCGAGCCAATCTGGCGGGAAGGAATGTGCGATGCCAGCGCCAGCACCTTTGCGCCGTTGCGGTGGGAGTCATACAGGCCCTGAATGAGGTGGGTATTACCCGGGCCGCAGGAGGCCGCACACACTGCTAATTCGCCGGTGACCAGGGACTCCGCGCCGGCGGCGAAGGCGGCAGCCTCTTCGTTGCGAACGTGCACCCACTCAATGGAGGACTCGCGCACAGCGTCGACAATGGGGTTCAAACTATCTCCAACGAGTCCGAAGATTCGCTTGACCCCCTGCTTCTCTAGGGTTTCTACGAGCTGTTTTGCAAAGGTTTTAGCCATGTGCCTGGTTTAACGCAGATTAGTCAATACGTCAACATCTAGCTGGCCAACTCAGGCCGACACATCGTGTACGCATCCGCCCCAGAGCCCGGATAATAGTTCTTTCGCAGCCCCATATTTTCGAAGCCATAGCGCCGATACATAGCGATTGCGGGTTCGTTATCTGTGCGAACTTCCAAAAACACCGGGCCCGGATCCTCCGCCACAGCTGCCATCAGCGCGTCCATCAGCTGCGTCCCAAAGCCCCGGCGCTGCCACTTCTTCCCCACCCCGATGGTGTGAATCTCGTATTCGGCGGCCCCCGCAGGCCCCAGCTTGGTAATCCCCGCATAGCCGCACAGTTCTTCGTCCTCGTCTACATCTGCAATCAGCCCGACGTAGAAACTGTTCGGCGCGGCCAGCTCTGCCATAAAGGCCGATTCCGGCCAGGGATCGTCGCCGGCAAACAGCTCCGCCTCAATCGCCGCACACGCCTTGGCCGCAGGAGGTCCGAGACGCACTAGCTTGACGACGCTCATCTCATAGCCTTCGGGACAACGGCATCCGGACGGCGCAAGTACAGCGGCACCAGTGGGCCCGGCGCGGAGTCAAAGTCGACCGCTTCAACCATGGCTGTCGGAGTGGGAAAGACTTGTTCGGCAGCAACCTCAAGCCCGGCAATTTGCTCGATGTGGCTGAGACTGCCGCGGGCCTGGCTCGGCGCGAAGTCGGCGGCTTCTGCTGCAAGTTCTTCCTTGAGCAGCTCCATGACGTCGGCTGGCTTGGCCACTGCCGGACCGAAAACCCGCTGGCCATCGCGGTAGGCGGCGAAGTACACCTCGCGGCGGCGGGCATCGGTGACGACCAGTTCATCGCCAACCCCACCCGCAAGCGAATCCAGGCTGCAGATGCCGTAGCAGGGAATTCCCAGAGCGTCGGCGAAGGAGGCTGCGGTGGCCATACCAACGCGCAAGCCCGTAAACGGCCCCGGCCCACAGCCGACAACCACGGCATCTAGCTCGGTTGCCGCCACCCCACTGTCAGTGAGGCACTGCTGAATCAGCGGCACCAGCACCTCGTTGTGCGCACGGGCATCCAGGTGCAGCTTTTCGGCCACGGTTTCACCATCGCGGACAATTCCCGCGGTGACCTGTGGAGTCGATGTGTCAACGGCCAAAATGTTCATACTCAGTAACCTACTTGAACCGACTTGAAGCTACTTGCTCCACGTCCAGGTGACGACGCGGGCATCGTCGTCACGCGAACGATCGATGCTCACCTGTAGATAGCGCTCGGAGAGCACCTCGGCGAGCCCCATTCCCCACTCGGCGACCACGACGCTGTCCTCAAGGTCGGTGTCCAAATCGAGCGAGTCCAGCGCATCGAAGGCCTCGCCATCGGAGCCGGGTCCCTCTTCGCCGAAGAGTCGATAGGCGTCGACGTGGATGAGGGTGACGCCGTCGGTTGCCAGCGGACGGTGCTCGCGGGCGATGGTGAACGTCGGCGACGTCACGCGACCGCGCACATTCATGCCGCGGGCGATGCCCTGCGTGAGGGTCGTTTTGCCCGCGCCGAGTGGGCCATCGAGAATCACCAGATCCCCAGCTGCCAACTCCCGGCCAATTTCCTCGCCGAGGTCACGCATGTCCTCTGCGGTTGGCGCGATGCGGCTGCGCACCCACTTTCGCTCGCTGCGTCCCTTTGGCGCAGTGAGGATTTCGTAGTTAATGGTGCCGGATGCCTTCGCGAGGTCATCGAGACCGGGCTCCCCCAGTGCGGGATCACCAACGATAACCGCAGTGTCGCCGGCCTCGACATCGGTGTCGGGTCCCAGGTCGACGACGAATTGATCCATACACACGCGCCCTACCTGCGGATAGCGTGTGCCATTGATGCTGACCTCGAAATGCCCGGAGGCCGAGCGCATCATGCCGTCGGCATAGCCACAGGGCACGATGCCGACGGTGGTATCGCGGTCAGCTGTCCACGTCTGCCCGTAGGACACCGACTGCCCCGCCGGCAGCTTCTTGACCAAAATGACCGACGCCTCCCACCGCATCGCCGGACGCAATCCATGGGTGGCACCCACAATTGGCTCGCCACCATAAATCGCCAGCCCTGGGCGCACCATGTCGAAGGCCAGGTCCGGACGCGACAACGATGCCGGCGAATTCGCCGCATGGTTAATCAGCTCGTCCAGCCCCGCCTCACGCAGTGCCGCAATCGCAGCACGGAAATTCTGCGCCTGCTTATCGACGCTCTCGTTGCCCGGCTCATCCGCGCACGCAAAGTGCGTGAAAGCACCGGTGATATTCAGAGCACCGGTCTTGTGCAGCTCAACCAGCTGAGCGACCGCATGCTCAAAGTCCCCATTGGCCATAGAGAATCCCGAGCGGCCCAAACCCGTATCGACCATCACCGTCACACGTGGTGTCACCGACAGCGCCCGCCCGGCATTGGCCACGGCCAGCGCATGAGCCATCGACGGCAGACCGAGGTCAATATCTGCAGCCACAGCGCGCTGCACCAACGAGGTGGCTGCTGCGTCCCAGATCCAGGCGAGGATGGGGATGGTGTGGCCGTCGTCAAGCGTGGCGCGGAGTTCCTCGCGGAGGGAGAGCGCCTCGTCGATTGTTGCGACACCGAGCTGCGTTGCCCCGCCGGCCAGCGCGGCACGCGCGGTCTGCAGCGCACCCTGCGAGTAGCCGTCCGCCTTGACGACGGCCATGAATTCCGACACCCCTGCGATGGCCTTGACGGTCTTCACATTGTGGGTGATCGCGTCGAGATTAACGGTATGGGTCAGGATGGCTGGTGCCGAGGAAGTCATAGCCGTATTTTGCCACTGCTGCCTTCGTTGGTGAACCATGCGGTGGCATCTCGGATGGATTCGGCGATGTCCTGGGCGCTGCAGGGTGCTGGTCCGAACTCTGTCTGCGCGGCCAAAAATGCGGCGCGCGCATGAATAATTGCTGGTAGATAGAGGGCTTCGCCACGCGCTACCCAGGCGCCGAGGAGCCCGGACAGTACATCGCCAGAGCCCGGCGTGGCTGCCCAGGAGCTACCCGCGTCAACCACGACTGTGCGCTGCGTTGTCGGATTGACCATCACAGTGCGGCGTCCCTTGAGCAACACTTCGGAGGAGAACTGCTCGGCAAGTTCACGCGCATCTGCGATGGGGTTAGTGACCTCGTGCCCGGTCAGGCGCTCGAATTCACCGGCGTGCGGCGTGAGAACAGTGCGCAGGTTGCGCTCCTGGCCGCGCTCACGAACGAGCTGTCGGATGTCCTCATGCTTCGACAGCAGTGTCAGTGCGTCAGCGTCGATGACCACTGGTTTGTCAGTGGTCAGAATGTCTCGCAGTTCCTCGGCGGCTTTCTCATCAGTGCCCCGACCGGGACCGACGACCCAGGCATCGACGCGTACCTCTTTGCGATCCACCGAGTCCTGCTGCGCAATGACCGTCGGCAAGGCTGCGGTGATGCGGTTGCGTGCGGCCGCGTCGCCGACATAGATGACCGCGGGACTGGTCGCATGCACGGCAGCGGTGGCGCACAGCTGACCTGCGCCCGGATACGCTTCGCTTCCGGCAGCGATTCCTGTAACTCCAGTGGAGTACTTGTGGTCAGCTGCACCGGGTTCGAGCGGGGTCATCGCGCCAAGTGGTGCCGGAAAGCTCCCGCCTAGGGCTTCGTAGAACTCCACGGTCGGAGTCTGGTGGTGGACGGCATTGTAGGTACCGTTTTCATAGAGCGTCTGCCCCAGTCCTGGAAGTTCGAGGGAGAAGGCATCGAGCGCAATTTCGTGTAATTCGACGGTGCCACAGGATTCGGACAGCGAGTGCGCGTAGCGCAGACCGCCGAAAGTCACCGTTGTCGTGGCCTCCACGTGAGATGGCAAGTACGGGTTCTGTCTCTCCTCCAAATCAGGGTCTGGATTGATGGTCTGGGCAGGCGGGTCAAAAGCACGCCCAGTATCGGTTTCTACGCCGCTCGGCACATCAACCGCGAGAATGGGAACTTTGCCCAACCGCGCTTCGCGCACCAACCACGCGGCCTCTTCACGCAGCGCGCCGTGACCTCCGAGCCCCACGATGCCGTCGATGATCAGTGCGTAGTCTTCACTAATCGACCACAGAATCTTCGATAAATCCGTCTCCCGGTCACACCCCAACGGCAGCACCCGCCCACCTGCGAGTTCAAAAGCTTTCAGTGCCCGCTCGTGTGGCTTCGAGCCCAGCAAAACCGCATCCACGCCATGCCCATCCGAGGACAAGTTTCGGCCAGCATAGAGTGCATCGCCACCATTGCCTCCCGATCCAACCAACAGCAGCACGCGACCGCGACCAGGCTCCGGAGATGCCTCTGAGAGCATCCGCTCCGCCACCTCCGACACAGCGGCGGCTGCGTGGCGCATGAGTTCGTCGTCACGCGTTTGTGCGTCCAGATAGGGCTGTTCCGCGGCGCGAATTTCGGCAGCTGTGTAGCAGTACGTCATAAACCCAGCCTACGATTAGCCCCTATGGATGACTACTCCCCGAGCACGCGAGTTTTCGGCCCTCTACTGCGCGCCTTTCCCCAGGCATACCTGCGCTCGTTGCGTCATCCCGAATGGATCCCCCACGGCGTGCAGGACGTTCGCGAAATCCTCGACGGCAAAATCACTCCCGACCTGGACAGATACAACGGTCGCATACCAATTGTCCTGGTTCACGGCACCTGGATGAACTCGTTCAACTCCTTCGCCATGTTGGGGCCGTTCCTCGCCCGGAATCGCCCCGTATTCTCACTCGATTACGGCTCCGACCCCGCCGCGCTGGTCAGCCGTCTCCGTAGCGTCAAAGCCACCACCGATTTAAGCGATGCGCTCGCCGAAGTCACCGACCTTCTCGACCGCTTCCGAGCCCAACTCTCCCTTCCCCGCATCGACCTCATCGGTCATTCCCAGGGCGGTCTGCACTGTCGCAGTTACGCCAACGCGAGCATCGATTCGCTTTACGACGACGCCCTCAACCATGGCCTCAACGAAGAAGAAGCCGAGCAGTACGCCTCCGACAACAGCCCCGTGCGGGCAGTGATCTCGCTTGCGGGAAACCATCGCGGCACTACTGCGTGGGGCATGCGCCGAAGGCTCAGTGCCCTTGAGCGATGCGGCCTACCGATGCACAAGCTCGTCGACCGCCTTGTCGGCCGTGCCTGCATTCAACAGCTGCTGGACTCTGACTACATTGCGACTCTGAACCGCGCAGCGCGTGGCATTACCCGACGTGGTCCGCACTACCTGAATATCGGCACCCCTTTCGACACCGTGGTTCGCCCGTGGACCGGCGCCTTTTTGCCCGAACAAGAGGGTCACCACATTACGAACGTCAACAATGCCACTGGCGGTGGCGACTGGTCTGATCACCTCGCACTGCTCTACTCCCCCAATACGCTCGAACGCATTCACGAGTTCTTGGAGGAACTGGATGGCGCTGAAGCTGGTGATGTTCCGCATCATCCGCGACAGCGAGTCCTGCCTTTGTACGGCGCCCTGCCGAGGGGCCTCGGACGGAGGAGGCTCGGGCGGAGGGGCCGGATCTAATTCAGCACAGAATTTTAGAACATATTTCCAGAATTCTATTGACAGTTTTTCAAACAGGTGTACGATTTGGGTTGTAGGGAAAATTTGTAAGCGAAAGTTCTTTGTCCGGTGCACAGGGGTTGGCGGGACTGGTTGACACAGCCTCTCCATGCTTCTCTCCAACACAGAACTCAATCTTCAATTCTCCGGCGGACACGTAGTAATCAGGGGGATAACCAATGTCATCGTCGCCCACAGAACTTCCAGCTCCAGGTCAAAAGCCCTCATGGGCCAACCAGCAATCCGACGATCCCATTAGCAGCGCGGCCCGTGCCATCAACGCCGCAGACCTTCAACTGATCGATATCTGCGCTCCCGGTGAGGAGGTCGATGTCAATCACCATCTTGCCCGCATAAGCATTCGAACCGGTCTTAGCCGCGGCAAGTGCTCTACGCTCTGCGAAATTGCGCTGATGTTCGAGCGCCTACCAAAAGTCCGGGCTCTCATCGAATCCACCTTCTGTTTCTCGTTAGCCCATCTCCGCGCCATCGCCAATGGCGTTGCCGGGCTGTCACCAGATCAGTTCGACACGGTAGAGCCCCATCTTTTGGAAATGCTCACTCCGACGCGACCTCGACAAGCAATGGTTGGTGTCTACACGCTGTCTCGTCTAATCGGCGACTTGGTTTCTGAGTACAACGACTGCGCCCGCAACGACGGCACCCAACGGGTTCCAGAAGGCGAAGCGGTCGCACTCGCCGACACGGGCGATGGCAAGCACAAAAAGGTCACAGCAATCCTTGAAAACGACCGCGCGACCGAGCTCATGGCCAGGATTCAGGGGATTCGCAACACAGCAATCAATCGCGGTGAACAGTGCACGCAGGCGGAAGCGCTACTACAGCTGGCACAGAATTCGACCAATGCCGAGATTGTCATCAATGTCTACCGCGAGGTCGGTGGTGGGCCAGCATGGATTGATGGCGTCGGCTGGTTGAGCGAGGTAGCCACCGAAGAATGGCTTGCTCGCGCAACTCACATCCGTATCTCCGCCGACAGCAAGGTGGATGGTTACCGCCCCACTGAGAGCCAGGTGGCTCGCGTCCGTGGGCGTGACGGTACCTGCCGCTTCCCCGGCTGCGACGTCCCGGCAGCCAAGTGCGACCTGGACCATATTCAGCCGTACAACCACGACAATCCCGAGCAGGGCGGGCCGACTGACACGGAGAATCTGCACTGTCTCTGCCGCCGACACCACAATCTAAAAACGCACGAGGGCTGGGATATCGACAGATACCCCGACGGAACAGAAGTGTGGACTTCCCGTAATGGGGACACCGCGACTAGCGTTCCGGTTGGGCCGCTAAAGAACGTCGGCAAGCAAACTTTTCATCAGCGTGTGACACGGAAGATGAAGACGATTCAGAAACGCAACCTCGATTGGATGTTGTCATTTTGCCATGTATCCGATGAGGTCTGGGACCTATCCGAGGAAGAAGAAAAACGCATCGAGTCCCTCACGGATGAAGAACTCGATGCGGAGATTGAGCAGTACCGACGAAAGCAGGACGAACTACTCGACGGTGACTGACTTAGCCAGGTTGCGCGGCTTATCGATGTCCTCGTTACCGCACTGGCGAGCGATCTCAGCTGCCAGGAACTGCATCGGAATCGTAGACAACAGCGGCTGGAGCAGCGTGGACGTCTCCGGGATTTCAATCAGGTAGTTCGCAAAAGGAACCACCGACTGATCCCCTTCTTCGGCAATCACGATGGTCTTGGCACCTCGGGCTCGAATCTCCTGGATGTTGGAGACAATCTTGGAGTGCAGCACGGCGCGCCCCTTCGGCGATGGCACTACGACGACGACCGGAAGATCATCCTCGATGAGTGCAATTGGGCCATGCTTGAGCTCGCCTGCCGGGAACCCCTCTGCGTGAATGTAGGCAAGCTCCTTGAGCTTCAGCGCACCCTCAAGTGCGACTGGGAAACCAACGTGACGGCCGAGGAAGAGCATCGTCGGAATAGCACCGATTTCCTTGGCCATGTCGATGAACTCATCGCCCTTAGCGACGACCTTGTCAATCAGTGCCGGGATGGTCTCCAGCTCTTCAAACTCGCGAGTGACCTCATCCGGGTACTTAGTGCCGCGTGCCTGGGCAAGAGCCAATCCGACCAGGTAGTTTGCGGCTACCTGCGCCAGGAACGACTTAGTTGCAGCAACACCAATCTCCGGGCCGGCGTGCGTGTAGAGCACGGCGTCAGACTCACGCGGAATCTGTGCACCGTTGGTATTACAGACAGCCAGCACGCGGGCGCCCTGGCTCTTTGCGTGTCGCACGGCCTCAAGGGTGTCAGCAGTCTCGCCCGACTGCGAAATAGCGACCACCAGCGTCTGGCGGTCCAGCACCGGATCGCGGTAGCGGAACTCGGAAGCGACCTCAATCTCGACCGGGATACGAACCCAGTGCTCAATGGCGTACTTGGCCAACAAACCAGAGTGGTATGCGGTACCACAGGCGACGACGAAGACCTTCTCGATGTCACGCAGATCTTGGTCACTCAGGCGAGACTCGTCGAGAACGATGCGGCCGTCAACGAGGTGACCGGCCAACGTATCGCGGACGGCGGCAGCCTGCTCGTGGATTTCCTTCATCATGAAGGAGTCATAGCCACCCTTTTCGGCTGCGGCGAGATCCCAGTCGATGGTGAATGGTCGACCCTGCTGCTCATTGCCGGCGAAATCCAGGATGCGGTAATCATCTGCGGTGATGATGACGACGTTGTCCTGGCCCAGCTCCACGGCCTCGCGGGTGTGCGCGATGAAAGCCGCAACATCGGAGCCGAGGAACATTTCGTTTTCGCCCACACCGACAATCAGCGGAGTGGAGCGACGAGCAGCGATGATGCGATCCGGGTGGTCTGCATGAGTAAACAGCAGCGTAAAAGCACCCTCGAGGCGGTTGAGCACGGACAGCGCAGAGGCCTCGAAATCACCAGCGGTAGATCCGCCGTCGGAACCGTCCAGGGCACGGGCGAGCATGTGCGCGGCGACCTCGGAGTCGGTTTCGGACTTCAGCTCAATGCCGGCATCCTCCAGCTCCTGACGTAGCGGAGCAAAGTTCTCGATAATGCCGTTGTGGACGATAGCCACCTTGCCGTCATAGGACTGGTGTGGGTGGGCATTCTCATCAATTGGGCGACCGTGGGTAGCCCAGCGGGTGTGCCCAATTCCGGTGGTTCCAGTGATTTTGTCGCGCCCATCCGCATCAAGGGCAGCCTCGAGGTTGGCGAGTTTACCGGCCTTCTTCTCTACAGTGATATGCCCCTGATCGTCGACAATGGCAACACCCGCGGAGTCATAGCCACGGTATTCCATGCGTCGTAGCGCATCGACAGCAATATCCAGGGCGGGCTGATGGCCCACATATCCAACGATTCCACACATGCCCTACAGAATAACCCGCGAAGCGGAAAATCGTCATAACGAAATAGACATTCTCGCTCATCCTGGCACTTTTTCAGCAAAGGTATGCACCTTATAGTTAAGCTATTCACTGTGGCTGACAACTTGAAGACTCTGACATCTAATCTTTCCAAGCGTGGACCGCACCGCGTCATGGTCGGTGATCTCGCTTTTACTGGCCTGCCGGGAAAGGTCTACACGCCTGCCGAGGGCAATGGCATCCCCGGTATCGCCTTCGCACACGATTGGCGCACACCGATTGAGGAGTACCACGCCACGCTGCGTCACCTAGCTTCGTGGGGCATCGCGGTCGCTGCTCCGGACACCGAAAATGGCATCGTGGCAGACCACCGTGGTCTCGCCAACGATTTGGAGACAGCGCTCCAGATTCTCGCTGGTGTCCGCCTCGGAGAGGGCAAGGTCGTCGTCCACCCGAAGAAACTCGGCGTTGCCGGCCACGGCATGGGCGCGGGTGTAGCCGTCCTCGCCGCTGCTGGTCACGACCTCATCTCCGGCGTTGGCTGCGTCTTCCCCGCAACTACCGCGCCTTCCTCCAGCGCCGCTGCAACTAATGTCTCGGCCCCGGGCCTCGTCCTGGCCCCTGGCGAGGATCAGTGGCTCGATCGCGGCAACCCGGCTCGCCTGGCTGTTCAGTGGAAGGGCGATGTCGTTTACCGCGAAGTAGACAAGGCTGACCAGGGCAGCTTCTCGGAAACAACTCTTCTCCGTCGTCTAGCGGGCTTCTCTTCCTCCAAGGTGAAGTACCAGGAGGTCGCGCGCGCCGCACTCACAGGCTTCCTGCTGGCCACGGTCGGTGACGACAAGAAGTACTCAGATTTCGCAGACCCGACCGCCACTATCAAGGGCACAACTAACCGCGACATGGAGTGGCTCATCAAGGAGCTGCCGGAAAACCCGGAGCACTCGCTGATTCCCGGCAAGTAGTCACTAGGCCACGCTTCAGGACACGCCCCGAATCGACTTCACCGTCGGCGTCCCTTTCCCCGCCCGCCCGAACAACCGCGTAACGGTTCCCTTCGGTCGGGCGGTTTTTTGTTGCTTTTCGACGCCCGCCGCCACCTCCCTCTCCTTAATTTCGCGTGCTTTACGACGCTCCTCCAAACCCTGCAATTCTTTCTGTGCCCTCTGTACCGCCGTATCGAACTCCTGCCTAGTCATTGCAGCAGCGTCGTAATAGGCCTGCCCAATCCGGTCATATTTCGCGGCATGCTTACTCCCCATTACCACTCACCTGCCGTTGGCGAATTGACCGCGCCCACAAGCTCCTGGGCGTTGGGCTGCTCAGGGGGCTCGGGCACAGCTGAAGCAGATTCCTGCACTGATGCTGCCGAATCCTGGGCTGGTGCTGGCTGCGGCTCTGCTTGTGGTTCTGGCTGCGGTTCCGCTCGCTGTTCTGCTTGCGTCTCCTGTGGCAGCTCGATTCCCAAGTGCTTTAGTTTCTCAGCTGGAGGAGGCGGTTCAGGAACATTTTCAGGTTCGGGCTCGGGTTCAGGTTCGGGCTTGGGTTCAGGTTCGGGCTTGGGTTCAGGTTCGGGCTTGGGTTCTGGTTCGGGTTCCGGCACACAGTCCTCCGGCGCAGGAGCTGGTGCTGGTGCTGGTGCTGGCGCAGGTGCCTGTTCGCACACTGGCTCTTCCGTCTCCGTGCACATGTCTAAGTTGAGCAGTGAGGACGCGACACTGCCTGCAACCCCGACAGCTCCCGCAATTCCAGCGATACTGGCCGCCCCGGCAGCGCCAATGGCACCTCCAACGGATATTCCAGCAGCAACGCCTGCCTCTATCCCAATATCAACGTTGGCAACGACCCCAATTCCACCAGCGGTAGCACCGTTGCCACCGGTTACAGTAGCTCCTTCGCCACTCCCAGACTCAGCCACCTCTGCACAGGCCGCCGAGGTAGCACCCGAACTGGCTGGAACAGTAGGAGGCTGCGGCGGGGTGGCGACCACCGCGGCCTCAGTGTCACACGCTGCCTGCTCAAGACACTGCTCGATGCAACTATTACGCGCATCGTAGAGCTGACCAGTGGAGTCGACGAGACTGTTACACACCTGCTGGGCCACTTGTGCGGCTTCGGCGCCGACCTCCGGATCGTCGACAAGCGCTTCGCACTGAGAGAGGATGCCGTCGGTTTGCTCAGCCATATCTTCGGCCTGCTTCTCGCAATCCTCAAGGACCTCGTCGACTTTCTTGCCGCACTCGCCGACGCTCTGCGCGCCATTGGCGGACTGCTCATCCTGATTCGCACAGTCCTGCGCAGCTTTATCGCAGCGCTCCTTGGCGGCGTCGGCGGCATCGCCTTTCAAACCGCCCCAATCGAAAGCCATAGCAATAGTTATCGCGGAGGCTATCAACCCCACGGAGTTAGAGAACTTGGACAGGGCGCTGCCCTTCCAGCCGTCAGCGCGTCGCACCTTATCCAAGACTTTGGGCAGATTCTTGCCGATGCCGCCAACCCCGCGCTTGGCTCCAATACGGCTTCCACGGCCAATAACACGCACCAATATCGGAAGAATTCGAGCAACCCATGGCATCAGTCCACTACCTCAATTCCACCGAGGTCGGCGCTCCCGGCGCTGTCACAGCCTGCAAAGACACGCCACTGTTCCCGCACTGCCGGAGCATGATTGCCAAGTCCCGCGTACATCGATTGCCCGTGCTCACGCAGCCTCGCTGCCGCCTGCTGCAGACGGCGCCCCTGGGCGGCAAAACCCTGGCCACAATCTGCTGCGGAAATATCAGGAGCGCTTCCCCACCGCTCATGGCCTTCACGGCCGCGCTGCTCGATCTCTCGGGCAGCCGCTGTCACTGCATCTTCCGAAAAGTGCAGCAAGCCTCCGCCACTGCCTCCAGTAAAACGTGCGGACACGAAAAATCCCCTTCCCCGCGAAAAACAGTTCTTATTACTGTTAGGCGCGAAAAAAGAGGATTCGGTTCCGTCTAAGTACTAGCGCGGGTGCCCCCGGGGGCTAACGAGCGCGGTAGATGCGCTTACACCCCTCAACACCGGTGAAGCTGAATGGGCCGGTGCCAATCAGGGCGTCGTCTCCCAGGTTGGAGTACTCACCCGGATCTTCATGCGTCACCTGAGCGTGGCGGTAGTAGGTCGGATCATCGAGCTTCACGCGTTCAGCCAGTTCACGCGCATTATCTGCGGCGCGCAGCTGGGACTCGTAGCCCTCGACCACATTGCCGGTGAGGAACTCAGCAACCGAGCCGGAACCATAGGAGACAACAGCGACCTTCTTACCAGCCAGGTCCTTCTCGGTGTCCAGCAGCGAGAGCAGGCCGAAGTAGGCCGATGCGGTGTAGGAGTTACCGATGATGCGGTTGTACTCAGTGGTTGGGCCGAGCTGGCGGGCCTCATCCTCTGCGGTGAGCTCCACACCGTTATTGGCCGAAAGCTGCCGGTGCGCCTTGTAGGCCATCTTGGTAAACGGCTGGTGGTAGCTGAAGTAGTCAATCTCGCTGAAGTCCACGCCGCCGCGGGCACGGTAGTCCTCATAAGCACCCTGAACAGCGTCAATGTAAGCGCTAATAGAGAGCTTGCCCTCCACCAACGCCTGGCTGCGGTGGTTCGGCCGCCAGAAGTCCATAACTTCGCGGGTAAAGACGCCCGAAGCCGCATCGATAGCCAGGATGCGCGGATTAGCGGTCACCAGCATGGCTACAGCACCTGCGCCCTGGGTCGGCTCCGCAGCGGAGTCCAGGTCATAGCGGGCAATGTCGGAGGCGACAACGATGACCTTCTCCTCCGGATTGCGGGCCACCAAAGCGCACGCGAACTGCAGCGCCGCGGTACCGGAGTAGCAAGCCTGCTTCAGCTCGACAGATCGCGCGTGCGGGTCAAGACCGACCAGCTCGTGGACATAGACAGCAGCGGCCTTCGACTGGTCGATACCGGTCTCAGTGGCGAACATGATGGTGCGCACGCCGTCGATACCGTGGCGGTCAACGATCTTCTTCACCGCGGCCGCGGCCATCGTCACCGGATCTTCATCAGAGGCAACCACGCTGGAGCGTTCCTGCCCCAGGCCCTTGTGGTACTTTGCCGGTTCCGCTCCGAGTCGGGGCGCAATATCGGCGAGGTCAATGCAGTACGAACCCGTCGCAAAGGCGATGTCATCAATACCGATCGGGGTCACATTGCTTGTTGTCATCAAAACCGTGCCTTCACTACCTCTACAGATTTTTAAGAAATAACGGGCAACGAAACATCCCCCATGTCATCAGAGCGACCATCAGAGCAGTCATCAGACCACGGGAGATTTTGCCCACAAAATGTTAATTGCCTACTACAGAAATCTAGCGCGTTTACCTGAGATTTGTCTTAGGTTTTGCGAATTGTTGCAAAGCACTACTTCGCACGCTCGATAGAAACGTGCGCCTCCATCAGCTCCCCCGGGTTCGTCTGTGCCGCGAGCAGGGAAAGCTCACCACACCAGACGATTGCCGCGCAGCACGCTGCTAGACGACGGGCATTCTCGCCCGGCTCACGGTCCTCCTTGCAGCCCAGCGCTGTGAGATTCTTCTCCACGAAGTCCAAGCCCTTGCCGTTGCCCACGGAACCGACGATCAAATGTGGCAGGGTGCAGCTAAAGCGCACGGAGCCGTCGTCAAGCGCCTCTACCTGCGTCAGCCCCTGCGAGCCTTCGACGATATTCGCAGCGTCCTGACCGGTAGCGAGGTAAAAGCCCAGCAGCATATTGGCGTAGTGCGCATTACCGCTGCGCAGCGAACCGGCCATGATGGAGCCGACGAGGTTCTTGCGTTCGTTGAGCTCAGCCAGGCGCTTGGCAGTTGTGCGCAGACGCTCGCGGACAACCGGCTCCGGAATGACGGCCTCGGCGATTACGTACTTACCGCGGCCCAGAATGCCATTGACTGCGGAGGTCTTCTTATCGGTGCAGTAGTTGCCCGAGATGGAGCCATAGCCCAACTCTGGCATCTGCTCCATCAGGTAGGACATCAAACGCTCAGACGCCAGCGTGGCCATGTTGTGGCCCGAGGCATCACCGGAGAAGAAGTCAAAGCGGACAAAGAGAAGACGCGATGCGATCTGGAAGTGAATATCTACCAGCTTGGCAAAACGCGAGGAGGACTCCACGACCTTCTTCAGCTCGTCATAACGAGACAGGATGTTGTCGCGCGCAATGACGGCATCCGCTGCCGAGTCGAGAGTGAAAATCACCGATCGGGTCATCTTCTCACCGACGAAAGTGCAGGTAATGCCACCTTCGATCATGCGGGAGACCTTCGCACCGCGACCACACGACGGCCACAGCGGGGTCTCGTAAGTCGCCAGCGGAATCTTCACCTCGTCATTCATGACGTTGCCACTAATGCGCACCGGACCAATCCAGCTCAGCGGTACGTGTGCATATTCCAGGTCGTGCGAGCTCTTTTCAGCCATTGTCCTATGCGACCCTTTCTAGCTGCATGCAGCTTCGGTTCCCAGCTTCTGTAAATTCCAGCTGTCTTAAATTCTACGGTCTAAAAATTGTGGTCAAAGTTGAGCGGCCAGCTTCAGCGGCAACGGCCGGATGCCAGCTGCTTGCCAGCGCGCGGTGATGTCCGCGGCAGTCTCTCGGGTCGAACTCTCAGCATCGACACCATCTGAGACTCCCACCAGCGCGATTCCGCAGTCACCACCACCGGAGCCGCTGCTCTTGCCCGCGGCCCCCGCGCCATCGGCGATGTCGGCGAGCGCTTTCAGTTTCTCCGTCTCGATGCATACAGCACGCTCACGCTCATAGTCCTGCAGCAGCGTCCGATTCTCACGCAGGCAGGCAAACGCCGCGGTGTGGTCGCCGTCGGCAAGCGCCTGCCAGAGTCTTTCGCTTATCGACGAGACCCCGCGCACAAAATCACGGTCTGCGCCACCGGCCTTCTTCAACTGCGAGTCCGTCTTCACCGGACTGCCCGTCCAGCCGACCAACAGTTGTAGCCCACCGAGGTCGGTGCGGGCGTCAATGCGAAGATTCGGCCACGGTGCCGCCACGGCAGCGACAGGATCAGCCGCCACGAGCTCTGCGAGCGCCGTCGGATTCGGCCGGCGATAGAGCACCACCCCGCCGTGCGCGGAGCACGCGATATCGCCGCCGGAACCAGCTGCACCAGCCAGAAGCGTGGCCACCATCGCAATCTTGTACACGTCCAGTGAATCCAGCTCCAGACCCAGGTGCGTCCCCAGCGCACGAGTTACAGCCACAGCGACAGCCCCGGAGGATCCCAGGCCATACTTCGCACCACTGTCGGCGTCATCGAGGTCTGATTCAATGACGATATTTATGGGGCGCTCTGGGGTGTTTTCCAACTCGCCCGCAGCAATGCGATAGACCAGGGAAATCGTATGGGTAGCGATGTCATCTGGTGCATCGATATCAATGACGCGCCCCTGCGGGCCGTAATAGCTGGAGTACACGCGAGAGACCGGCTGCGATGGTTCGGCATCGCGGCACCGAACTGTCACATAGCGGTCGACTCCTGCGATGACGGCCAGCCCCTCGACATCCATCACCGCATACTCACCAGTGAGGTACAGCTTGCCGCAGCCACGGCCGATGGACTCGCCTTCGATAGGTCCGCCTTTAGCGTTGCTCAACTACTCCCCCAGCTACACCAGGTAAGCGCCGGGGCCGGAGCCGGAAACCAGCACGTCAATATCCTCGAACTCTGCGCGGAAACGATCCGCGATGGTCTCGGCATCGCCGCTGCGGCACAGCACCTTCACGTTCGGCCCGGCATCCATGGTGGCGTAGCACTCGGTGCCCTCGTCACGCAGCGTAGCGACGAGATCGAGAGCCGCCACCGAATCCGGATTCCAGTACCGCACCGGAGGAAGAGCCCCCAGCATAGTGGCGTGCATGCGCATGGCGTTGGCCTCGGCAAGCTCGCCGACCGCCGTGAAGTCCGCAGCGGCGATGGCGGCCTTCATGTCCTCGATATCGCGGGGCACCTGCTCCACCCAGGCCGGGAAGAACGGTGATGTCTCGACCGTGCGACGCATGGCGGCACGGCTGTCAATCTTCTTGCGCCCCGGGGCCAAAACCGCCACGACCAGGGAGAGGTCCAGGCCGGAATCCGGCAGAGCCACTGCGTGGCTGGAAGCATCGTCATCGCCGGGCAGCCACTCAACGAGGCCGCCGAAAATAGAGCGACAGGCCGAGCCCGAACCGCGACGGGCCAGAGCCGAGAGCTGTTCCGGGGTGTAGTCCAGGCCGTAGGCCTTCGCCGCGGCCAGCGCGAGAGCGCCAAAACCCGACGCGGACGAAGCCAGACCCGCACCCGTCGGAATCTCGTTGGTGCTGGTCACCTCTGCGAAGCTAGTGCTGCCCGCACGCTCGCGGACCAAATCCAAAAACTTCTGGACACGGGAGAGGTCCTTGCCCACCATCTCCTGGCCGTTCAGAGTGCCCGAGTCGGCGGTGACGCTGGGATCGTCGATAAGCGACACCGTGGTCGTCGTCGGAGCGATGCCCAGAGTAAGGGACAGCGAACCTGTGGCCGGTAGCTGCACGGCCTCATCGCGCTTGCCCCAGTATTTAATCAGGGCGATGTTGGGATGAGCGACGGCGGTAGCGGTCGTGGTCACGAGGGATTTACCTCCACAGTCCAAGTAGCAACGGCATTGGCGCCCATCATGGCATGGCTAATCAGTTCCGCGTGATCGGCGGACTCTGCCAGCGCCATCACACAGCCACCGCAACCGGCACCAGTGAGCTTTGCCCCGTGGGCACCTGCCAGTCGGGCGGCAGTGACGAGATCGGTGATGGACTCATGCCCAACACCTAGTTCCTCTAGCGCTTCCTGCGCCGAGTCCATGCGATGCCCCAGACGGGCAAAATCGCCCTTGGCCAGGTTGTGCACCGCGCCATCGGCCAGCTGCCCCAAGTGGTCCAGCAACTCTTGGCCGTGGACTCGGTGGGAATCGACGAAACCACGCACGCGGGCAACGGCCAGCGACGTCGAACCACGCACACCGGTATCCCCCAGCACTAGCCACATCTTCTTGGCCACCTTCAGCGGATGGAACTCACCCTGCTTGAAGTAAACCGGACGCGATGCGCGGGCAACCGTGGCATCCAGGCCAGAGGGGTTACCGTGCGCCAGACGCTCAGCTTCCTGCACCAGGTCAAAGCGCTGACGCTCGGTCAGAGTGCCATCGGCGAGGTCACGCACTGCGTCGATAAGCGCATGTGCCACTGCGGCAGAACCACCCAGCCCTGCAGCGGGTGGGATACCGGAGCGGAGACGAACCAGCAGGTCGCGTTCGGGAATACCGAAGGTGCGCAGGCCAGCGCGGAGTGCAGCGGCGATGGAGGCAAAGCGCTCCGGCAGCTCGTCGATGTCGATGACCTCGCCGTCCATGGAAAACAGGACGGGAGAATCCTCCACGCGGTCAATCCACGCCATCGTGCGCAGCGACGTCACCGGCAGTGCGATAGCCGGCTTGCCGTAGACGACAGAGTGCTCACCCAACAAAATCGACTTGGCATGGCCTTCACCGAATGCGGCACCCTGTTCATTGGCCAGGGCATAGAACTCCCCGGTCTCCAATTCCTCGGACTTGTCGAGGCCAAAGTCGTCGACGCTGGCGTTTTCTACGCTGGTCACGAAGCTACACATCCTTTTCCGAAACCGACTGCGCGGCAGCCTGCGCCTCCGCTGGGCCATGGATACCCGGCACACCCGCAATGTCGAAACCGTACTTGGAGAACTTCTCCGCCCCAACACCCCAGACGTGGTTAAACCACTCCGTCATCGGTTCGTTCGCGCGACGTTCTGCGAGTTCCTGCGGAGTCACGTACACCACTTCATCGACCTCATCGGGGTTGATATCCACCGACTTCGGATCGACGATGCCGGCGTACACGTGGTTGTACTCGTGCTCCGCCAATCCCGAACGATCATCGATGACCTGGTAGATAACAATGCCGATTTCCTCCAACTGGGAGACATCCGCACCGAGCTCTTCCTTCGCACGACGCTCAACGGCATCGGCCACCGGCTCCCCCGGCAGTGGGTGCGAGCAGGTCGCATTCGTCAGTAGCAGTGGTGAGTGATACTTCGACTCCGCACGGCGCTGCAGCAGCATGCGTCCCTGCTCATCGAAGAGGAAAAGAGAAAAAGCACGGTGCAAAATTCCCGGCGGAACGTGTGCTTCAAGCTTGCCGACGGTACCGAGAACCCGACCGTCACGATCGACCACCTCTACCTGGATGTCGGCTTCACCCGGGGCAAAGCGGGCTTTAATGTCCTCTGGCGCGTCATTCATTTCCACACTCCTGACTCTAGACTGCGGCCACAACCGCAGCTAACTCCCCGGCAATCTTGCGGGCCGATTCCGCATCGGCGGCCTCCACCATGACGCGGAAGAGCTCCTCGGTGCCGGACGGGCGCAACAGCACGCGACCGGTGGAACCCAGCTTCTCCTCGGCTGCATCGATGGCGGCCTTGACCTCATCAGACTCCAGAATTGCGGCCTTGTTGGACACCGGCACGTTGATAAGAGTCTGCGGCAGCACCTTCATTACGGAGGCCAGCTCAGCCAGAGACTTACCGGTGCGTGCCATCCGCGCCATGAGGTACAGACCGGTGAGGGTGCCGTCACCAGTGGTGGCGTGATCCGGAATGACCACATGCCCCGACTGCTCACCGCCGAGCGAGTAACCGCCGGCGTTCAAATCTGCCAGCACGTAGCGGTCGCCGACCTTGGTGGTACGCAGGGCGATATCGTTTTCCTCCATCGCCAGCTTGAGGCCGAGGTTACTCATCACAGTGGCCACCAGCGTGTTGTGGTGCAGTAGCCCCTCTTCCTTCATGGCGACGGCCAGGATGGCCATGATTTGGTCACCATCGACGATGTTGCCCTGCGAGTCCACAGCCAGGCAGCGGTCGGCATCGCCATCGTGAGCCAGACCCAGATCCGCGCCGTGCTCCAGCACTGCCGCGCGCAAAACCTCAATGTGGGTGGAACCGCAGTTGTCGTTGATGTTGTAGGAGTTCGGCTTGTCATGAATAGCGACGACGTCGGCACCGGCGGCCGCGTACGCCATGGGGGCGGCCTGCGAAGCAGCACCATTTGCACAATCCACTACGACGCGAATGCCGTCGAGCTTGGTGCTGACCGCACGGGAGAGGTGGAACAGGTAGCGGTCGAGCCCGTCTGGGGCCTCCTCGATGACACGCCCCACTCCGGTGCCCGTGGGGCCGGTCTCCGGCAGGTTGTGGAGAGCGTGTTCGATTTCCTTCTCCACCGCGTCGTCAAGCTTGGTGCCGCCCGCGGCGAAGAACTTGATGCCGTTGTCCGGCATGGGGTTGTGAGAAGCCGAAATCATCACACCCATGTCGGCACCGTAGTCGTCGGTGAGGAAAGCGACAGCCGGAGTGGGCAGCACGCCGACACGCAAAACGTCGACGCCCTGGGAAGCCATGCCGGCAGACAGCGCTGCGGCGAGCATCTCACCGGAGACACGCGGATCGCGGCCAACAATGGCCAGGGGACGACGCCCCGACGGATTCGTGCCGCTAGTCAGCACAGTGGCCGCAGCAGCACCCAGCCGCATTGCCAGCGGTGCGGTCAGAGTCTTATTCGCCAAACCGCGGACGCCATCAGTTCCGAAAAGACGTGCCATTGTTGCTAGACCACTCCTTGGGGGTTTTATGAGTTTTGGTATCGCGGACTATTGCATTGTCAATGCTGTATTACTTTAGCCGGTCGCGCAGGCGAATCCAGACTAGCCACAGGACACAATTGGCTGCGGGTCATAAACCGTAGTCTGAGTTTCACGCGAGATTTCCGCGCCCGAGAGGTCCCGAATAACGCGTGTATCAGAAGTGGTGAAGCCCTGCGCACCCGACGACGGCTGGCAAGAGCTGCCACTGACCTGCATACGCTGTGGTTGCGTGTATGCCCAACGGCCACCATTGATGGACTCGACGTTGACCTTCTTCACACCCTTGATGCGCACAGTGACGTCGGAACCAGTAGTAACGGCCTCGATAAGAATCGGAGTGTCGGAACTGTTCTTAAACGCTAGGTCGATTGCACCCTCGTACACCGTCGCCTCACGGCCGGCCGGGTAACGCGAAATGTAGTAACTGTGCGGGGTGTGCGCGACATCCTCCATGCCCGCAAAGTACGAAGCATTGTACAAAGTGGTGGCGAACTGGCTAATGCCACCACCGACAGCCTTATCCGCATGGCCGTTGAGGATGATGCCCGACTCGACAAAACCCTGCGCAGTACCGCGCGGACCCGTGTAGCCGTTCAGACTGAATGTATCGCCCGGCGCCACGAATGCGCCGTTGACCATCTGCGACACCAGGGCAATGTTTGTTCCCGATGCCGAGCTGAAGCCACCGGTGGTGAACTCACCAATGACATCATCGAAGGTGGCACTTTCCGCTTGTTCGGTGGTGTAGGTGGCGGGCTTGTCCTCGTAGACCGCATCGAACTCGCGCTTATCCGTCGAAGTCACACGCTCGGCGAAGTCCTTCATAGTTTCATCCCACTTCACGGCCACGCCATCAACCGAGGGGACCACTTCACGCGCACCACCGCTAAAGCGTATCGACGCATTGCGCTTATCAACCTCGGAAGCAGCCAGCCCCTCCTCGAGGATCTCGCGTGCGCGGTCGACATTGATATCAGCGGCCAATCCGCCGTCGCGCGGCACAAAGCTGATGATTTCAGCCATGCGCTCCGGCGGAATTACACCATCTTTGCCATCACGGCCCTTGGCAACAATGGGGCCCGACACCGCATCGGCGGCCTCTCCCTCAGCTGCCTCACGGACCTGCTCCTCACCGATAGCCGGGTCGTGCGCGGTGGTCTCTACATCGATGCCCTCCGGCGACAACCACTTGGCGGCCAAATCCCCGCTGACCGCATTGCGGTCGACATCTTGGCCGATGACCGGTGGAGTTGTTTCCACGCGGCCGTCGACAAGCTTGACCTCACCATCGACGGGAGCAATAGTCAGTTCGCCGACGAGACGGTCGACCTGCGGCTCGAACTTAGAGTTATCGATATCGCTGACCAAATCCAGCTCACGGGTAGTAAAGAAACTGCGCACCCAGGTAACTGGGTTTGCCGTCTGCTTGCCCGCCTGCGCGACCGTCTTCTCCCAGTCGATGCTCAGCCCCGCCTCCTCGGGCAGAACCTCCGCCGTGCGTTCGCCGGCACGCAACGCCACTGGGTGAGTGGAAAGATCACCGAGCTGCTCTTCGAGCTTCGCCTCAGCGTGATTCGCGCTCAGCGTGCTGATGTCAATCCCCGCGACGGTAGACCCGCGCGGGACATGGTCCTTGTTCAGCACGTAATCGACAGCGTAAAACACACCGAAGAGTGCGAAGATACCGAGGACGATGCCGAGGAAAATCTTTAATCCACGGTGACTGGAGGAAGACTTTTGTTTGGCCACAGCCACTTACTTTACCGTGGAAACACTACTAACTAGATTTTTATTAGATTCCGCAGGTGTCCGGAATGCGTTTCTTGTTCTTCGCATACTGCTGGAAAGCATCGACCACGGCATTGGCATAGACCTCGGCGCCATCCGGGGTCGGGTGGATAAGGTCCGCGCGCAGCTTGGACAAATCATCACGCACACCATGACACCAGTCAGACACATAGACATTGTCGCGCTTCTTTGCCGCGTCGAGGACTTCCCTCTCCGACTGCGGCATCCACACACGATCACCGTACGGGTTGATGAGGACAATGATGCGGTCTTCACCCAGCGAATCGAGGATCTCATCCAACAGGTGTTCGTCCGATGCCGCAGCCGACTGATTGATACCAAGACCCAGCACGACGAATGGATCGAGCGTACCCGCCGCCTTCATACTGGCGATAATCTCTGGCGCAGCCGGATAACCACGAGAAACAGCCGCATCGATATAGATACCGGGCAGCTTCTCTTCCAACGCGGACGCCGAGGCGAGCATCACAGAGTCGCCGATAGCGGTGATCTGGTCACCACGCGGCATAACGCGCTTGGCCAACTCGGCTTCCTCCGCCTTTTGTGCCTGTGCACGGCGCTCAGCTGCCTCCTGTAGCTGTGCCTCCAAACGCGTCATCTTCGGCGCCGTGGCCATTCCCACAACTGCACCAACCACGACGACCAGCGCCAGCCCTGCTGCAACGCGCGGCTTCCAGGAACCGGCAAACTGCGTGCCCGAAAACTGCGACATCCAACGGCGGTAACCCATCCGGCGAATTGGCGATTCCACATTCTTGTACGACCAGTTCGCCAAAAGCAGCGATAGCGCGATGCCTGCGAAGGCAGCGAGGTTCTCATACTGCATGGCCTCATTGCGCTCCAGCAGTTCGCGGATGAGCACGATGACCGGCCAGTGCCACAGGTACAGCGAGAAGGAAATCTTTCCCAGCCAGCACAGTGGCTTGAACTCAAAAATCTGACGCACGGGTGAGACACCGCGAACGACAAGATAGAGAATCGCCACCGACAGCAACGAGGCGAACACCAACCCACCGCGGTAAGTCGCCGACGCAGTATCCGACATCATCAGCAGAACCAACGAAAGGAAGATCAGAGGCAGCGAGGCCACTACGAAAGCTTGGGCAGAACTGCCAAAGAAGTCCCGCAGCAGGGGTTCTGTGCGTGGCCAGGAGTCCGCCTCTGCGCGTGACGACGTCGATGTCAACCACAATGCGAGGGCCGCGCCAAACAGGAGTCCAAAGGCGTGAGTATCGGTACCGTAGTAGACCCTCGTGGGGTCGACCTTCGGATCGTAGAGCGAGACCATCCACACGAAAGAAGCAACCGCCCCAATGCCCGCCACTGCTGCCAGCTTGCGAGATGCCAGCTTCAGGGCGAGAAGAGCCACAAAGATCAATGGCCAGAGCAAGTAGAACTGCTCCTCCACCGACAGTGACCAGTAGTGCGCTAACAGCTGCACTCCGGAATCCGCGAAATAGGACTGAGAACCCGCAATCTGCGTCCAGTTATTGACGAAAAAGACCGTGCCGAGAAACTGCGTCGACAAGCCAACAGCGGGATCCCCGCCGACCAGACCTGCGACGGCGATGGAAATAAACAACACGAACATCGCAGCCGGAGCGATGCGGCGCAGTCGACGGAGCCAGAAGTCCTTTAGATCGATGCGCCCAGTGACCGCGCGTTCGCGCACCAGAAGCGAGGTGATAAGAAATCCGGAGAGCACGAAGAAGATATCCACACCGATGTAGCCACCGGGCAGCACATTATCGAAGTAGTGGTAGATCACCACTGTGGCAACGGCCAGACCGCGCAGCCCATCAATGCCTGGTACGCGTCGAATGCGGAAGGGATGCTTCGCCACCGACGACGAGCTAGAGGAGCTCTTCGCGTCGGAGGTCTTGGTGGCTGTGGTGCTCACCGCCATACGGTTTCCTTCTTCCCATCGCACTGCAATCGCACTTTCATCGCACTGCAATCGCACCGCGATAAACGATTCTCGCGGCAGTTTTTAACGGATAAAAGTCTAACGTACGGGGCTTGTCCCAAAAATGCAGCCATGCCTGGTCACTGCGGACTTTAACCAAAAAAGCACCTCGGCTTGCGTGTAATACGCAAACTGAGGTGCTTTTCGAAGCAGTAAAGCTTAACGCTTGGAGTACTGCGGTGCGCGACGGGCCTTGTGCAGACCAGCCTTCTTGCGCTCGACAGCACGAGCGTCGCGGGTGAGGAAGCCAGCCTTCTTGAGAACGCTGCGCTCCTCCGGGTTGAACTCGTTCAGGGCACGAGCAATAGCCAGGCGCAGAGCACCGGCCTGACCGGACGGGCCACCACCGTTGATGTTGGCCTTGATGTCGAACTGGCTCTCGCGCTCGACCAGGACCAGCGGATCCTTGATCTCCTGCTGGTGCAGCTTGTTCGGGAAGTAATCCTCGAGCTCGCGGCCGTTGCAGACAATCTTGCCGGAACCAGCGGTCAGAACGACGCGGGCGACAGCGCGCTTACGACGACCGACAGTCTGAATCGGACGATCCAGGGTCAGCGGTGCAGCCGGAGCAGCCTCAGCCTCGGTCTCGGTAGCAACTGCGTCGCCGATGGAAGAGGTGAACTCTTCAGTGGCAGCAGCAGCGGCAGCCTGAACATCATCGTAGGAAGCCTCGGTGGCCTCTACGTTCTGGTTCTCATTGACGTCCTGTGGGTTGGTCACTGTGCCACCGCCTTGATCTCGTAGTTTTCAGGCTTCTGACCGGCGAACGGGTGCTCGGAACCGGCGAAGACGTGCAGCTTCTTGATGGACGCACGCGAAAGCTTGTTGTGCGGCATCATGCCCTCAATAGCCTCAGCGATAACGCGCTCCGGGTGAACCTCGAGGGAACGACCCAGGGTCATCGACTTCAGGCCGCCCGGGAAGCCCGAGTGGCGGTAGCGCATCTCACGTTCCCGCTTGTTAGAGGAGACGTGCACCTTATCGGCGTTGATGATGATGACGTGGTCACCGCAGTCGACGTTAGGGGCGAAGTAAGCCTTGCCCTTACCGCGCAGCAAGTCTGCGGCGTGAGTAGCCAGACGGCCGAGAACAACGTCGGTAGCGTCGATGACGTACCACTTGCGCTCGATGTCACCGTCCTTCGGATGGAAAGTAGACAACATGACTCCTTTTAGGGTCCGTGTAGATTTGCCAGCCACCGTGCACACTGTTGTTATTCCCCGGCGGCCGGTGGAGACCCGAGGCAACATTCACGTGTGCGCACACAGTTTGACTACTCTACCTTGAGATGGCACTAGAACAAAAAATGCCAAAGCCAGTCTCAGCCGCAAACTGCTGAGACTGGCCTTTCCCCCCTGGAGTGCTGCTAGCAAGAATACTTCAAAGGCAGATACCTAACTGAAGATCTCAATTGAGCAATGTCCTCCCCTCCCCCGGTTACATAGCTCAATCAAAAGTGCCTCAAGCAGGAACCAAGCTATCCCCAGCTAGCTGCCGCGCGGCGGTTAATATCCGCCATTCGCTGGCTACCTGCGCTGACCGTATCCGCGATAGTCGTGAGAATCATATTGAGCTCCTCCGCTGCTGTGTCCCATTCACGCTGAGCCTCCTGGTAAGAATCCGAAGAGTCACCCTCCCACGTAGAGACCATCGGCGCGATGCGCTTCTTCAAATCTCCGAGCAGCCCGTTGATGGTGCCAGAAGTGGACCGAATGTCATCGGCAGCACCGTCGATGCCGCCAAAACTGTACCTAATTGGTTGCATTAAGAACCCTTTCCCCAAAAGGTGATGTGTGTTGTGTGATTCAGTGTTGTGGTTGTGCGATTCGATAAAACGTTTAGAGGTTCAGCAACGACGCACCCGCTGCTGCCACCTGCTTGAACGACGACGCCCCCTCGTCCTCGCCCGCATCGAAGCTGCTGGAATTTGCGCGGATGTTATCCGCGATATCCGTCAGCGCATTGGATAGACGCATAGCTGCGTCATCCCAACGAAGCATCAGATCATCGAAGCTGTCTTTAGCCTGGCCCTTCCATTCCCCCGCCAGACCGTCCACGACGCCTCGAATGCGCCCCAGCTCGCCCTGTACTTCCGAGTTGACGCCATCGACGTCCCCCGCGGTAGTGGTCATTTGATCTGATTCGGCTGCAAATAGGTTTGCCACTGTTTCCCCCTTATTCGTGTTGAGTGACTGATTAACGACGGCATTTTTACCTCCCCGCGCGAGCCAGCCAGCTTCCCGCGTTAAAAACCCGTCATATTGTTTGGCGCGAAAAACCCCGATTCGGTTCCATTTTGGTTTTCCAACCTTTACCCCTGCCTACCCCCGCCCATCCCCCAGTCACTTTCTCTACGCCCCTTGCGTGTTACGGCACCGGCCGAGCGCTTACTACTGCCTGGTCGCATACGGGTCGTACCGGCGCAATAGTCCTTCCTCTGAACTGGCACCCCACACTGACTTGAGTTCCGTCCATCACTTTGTGATGCCAGAGCACTATCGAATTACCTGACGGCAGCCGCTCTTCTACGACTACGACATCGGTGCCCAGTACTTGCCTGCGTTCCGGCGCGGACTTTGTCTCATCCCCGGCAACGGAGCTACTCAAAGCTGCTGCTAGATGTTCAAGCGCCATGTCCTGCGAAAGCGGGCTAGCGAGCACCAATACGCGCATATCTCCGCCATCCACCGCAATCAGACGGTCGAACGGACTTGCCGAATCAAGCTCCCACCCGCCGGGAAACCGAGCTTCCACGCCCGCATTGGTCAGTTTGACTATTGGAGCAGAATCGGGAACCGGTTTCGATGCGGGTGGTGGCGTAGTTACAGGCGGCGTAGTTACAGGAGGAGCCTGTGCGTGCGATGTCTCACGCTGCTTCTGCCTCCCCTCGTTCTCCCTGCCTATGCCGCCACTAACGAGCCATGCAGCAATCCCAACAATCAGCACCACCACCGTCAACAAACCAACGGCAGCTACTGACACAACTGCGCTTTGATTCGACACTGCGCTGGCTTCTACCCTGGCTGCAGGACGCCTCCCCGCGAGATCCTCCAATTGCTCCACTTCACCGACTTCAGCGTCGCCGATGCTTTTCAACCAGGCCGGATTTACGCACTCCCCGAGCCGCGAGGCTGGGCAGTCGAAGACTAAAAAACCACGATCGCGCAGACGATCGACTAGTAGAGCTCGCCGCGGGTTCGCTAGCCCAGGTGGAACTTCGCCGACGATGAACTCGATATCCTCCTGCCAGCGGGGCGGATACTCGGTGATACCGCGCCCACCGCTAACTTCCACATCATCAGGTATCCCCTGGGGCGCATCCGGATACATGGTCAGCTGATAAGCCAGCGCAATGACTGTTTCCACCAGCGGTGCGCTGTCGTTCGCTCCGACCAAATGTGTCATCCGACTGGCAATGTGCCCACCGCTCAGACGAGTGACACAGACACGCGTTTCCTCTACTTCCACCAACACGCTATGAGACACAGTTGCCTCATCGAGTTCCACAACGGCGTCGGCAAGCGTCAGGATGTACGGATTGAGTTCGGCAGCCAATAGCGCGGAGGCCAGCCGGCACTGTCGCACAGCACCCCAATAGCTGGGCACAATGACTGTTTGCATGCTCTCGAGAAGCGGTCTAGGGCCATGCACCGCCAGTTCTGTGGTGTCTGCAGGTGCCGCGAGTCCCCACAGATGCCAGGTACCGTGGCGCAGCGTCGGGGTCTGAGTGGTGTCAGGAGAATCGACCCGAATCATCAACTGTCCTCCTGGTCACCAGCAGTATCCAACAAACCCAACTGCACAACCTGCGGACTCTGGCCGTGCGCCACCCAATAGCCACGACCCGGAGGCTGTTCGCAGGGCTTTACGCCGAGGATGGGGCCGTCGTCGCGTGTGCCATCCATGACAAAGACGCTGGCGCCCTGATCCTTAACCGCCCCCATGACCGGGTCGTGGAGGGAACGCAACGCCCCGCTGATTCGACGGGCGAAAAAGATATTGAGCCCAATGTCGGCGGCGTGAGCGATGACTTCTACCAGCGGCTGCAAGGGGTTACCCCGTGAGCCAGCCACGAGGTCATAGTCATCCACGATGACATTGATGGTTGGACCACTCCACCAATTTCGGGCCTTCAACTGCGCTGGGGTGATATCCGGTTGCGGGAGACGAGCCTTCAGTACCTCTGCCAGCTCTGCCAGCATGGGCGTCGCCACCGCAGCCGAGCCTGCATAGCCGGCCAGCCGCTCTTCGGGCACGGCCTCCATGAGCCCACGGCGGTAGTCAATCACGACGAATTTCGAGTCCAACTGCGAGTACCGCAGCTGGTGCACGATGCCCCTCAGCGCGGCGGTTCTGCCACTGCCCGCCGAACCGAATATCAGTAGGTGACGATCCTTTTCTGGGTGGAATATCACCGCGCCCAGACCGGCTTCTTCGAGCCCCACTGCAATCGCACCTCTCGTCGCGGCCGCTGGTCGTGGCAAACGCGCAATATCAATCCGCCGCGGCAACAACTGGAGCTTTGGTGCCTGCTCACCGTGCGGCGCTGTCTCTGCAATCCGCTTAGCGTCTGCAACGCCGGTGAGAGCTACCAGCATCGCAAACCCGCCCGGCGCGACTCCGCGTCCTGGGCTCTCCGGCACCAGCTCTGCTGCCTTACGGTCAATCATTGAATCCATCGACTCCGCCTGCCGCAGCTCAATCCGCGTACCAATCAGGTCGCGAACGGCAGGTCTCATGTCCGTCCAGCGATAGGCCGTGAGCAGGACATGAATTCCCACCGCCAATCCATCTGCAACCAGCGCCTGCACATCGTCGCTCAGCGCCGGAAACTCCGTTTTGAACGCACCCCAGCCGTCAATGACCAACACCGAATCCGGCTGCCCTGCCGCCCGTGCTGCTTCCGGAGAGAGCCATCCATTAGTGCGAAAGAGCTGTTCCCGACGACTTACCTCACGACGCAAAAAACCAATCGTACGGCGAATAAGCTCCTCGTCTCCGCGGTGTGCAACCGACGCGACATGCGGCAACTCAGCCAGGTCGCTCAAGCCGCCCGCACCACAGTCGACGATATAAAAATGCAGGTCACGGGCGCTGATGCCGTCGGCAAGCGCGAGGATCGCTGTGCGTGCGGCAGTGGTCTTTCCTGACCGCGGCGCTCCGACGATTGCCATGTGCCCGCCGGTCGTGCGCAGGTCAATACGCAGTGGGTCCTGACGCTGAAACAGCGGCTTGTCCACCAGCCCAATCACACCGGTCAATCGCTGTCGCGGCAGCTGCTCGTCGGGCTGAAGCTCGATGGCCTCCGGTAGTGGCGGCAGCCACACCCGATGCGCACGTGTCGGTACGTGCGACACCGCTGCCACCACGGCACCGAGCACCGTCTGCTCCGATGTCTGCGCAGGCGGGTCCACCATTCCACCATCGCTTAACGACGCACCGAAAGCCTCCCGCGTCCAATTTTCAGCGGTAAATTCAGTGACAGCTGCGACCTGCCCCTGCAGCCTCTGCTCTGCCCCAGCCGTCGCACCGTCAATAGGCTGCGGACGGACCACCGGGCCGGAAACATACGCCGACCGAAACCGCACCGGTTCGGCGGCAGCAGATTTGATATACCCAATGCCCGGGATGGCCGGCAGATGATAGGCGTCCGGAACACCTAGCACGCTGCGGGACTCCGCGACGGAAAAGGTCTTCAACCCAATGCGATAGGAAAGATGGCTTTCCAGCCCGCGCAAGCGGCCTTCCTCCAGACGCTGACTGGCCAGCAGCAAATGCATGTGCAAACTGCGCCCCAACCGACCAATCGCAACGAAGAGCTCAGCAAACTCCGGGCGTGCGGAGAGCAGCTCTGAAAACTCATCCACCACAATCAGCAACGCGGGCATGGGTGGCGCATCTATCTGCCCAGCGCGCCGGGCTTGCTCATAATCGCTGACACCGGCGAAATTCCCTGCAGCGCGCAGCTGCTCTTGGCGCCGCGTCATCTCACCGCGCAGTGCGTCTTCCATGCGGTTGACCAGGATAAGCTCCTGCTCCAAGTTGGTAATCACCGCCGAGACATGAGGCAATTGATCCAGTCCCAGAAACGTCGCCCCGCCTTTGAAGTCCACCAGCACAAAGTTCAACTGATCCGGGCTGTGCGTAGCTGCGAGCCCTACCACGGTCGTTCGGAGGAATTCCGACTTACCCGACCCTGTGGCACCAACGCACAGACCGTGTGGCCCCATGCCGCCCTCAGCACTCTCCTTAAAATCCAGATAGACCGGAGCACCACCGTCATCAGCTCCAACAGGAATGCGCAGACGAGCACTGCCGTAGCGCGGTCGGTAGCGCAGAGTTGTCGGAGGCGGGTACAGCCCGAGCTCCTCCATGACCGGGTCTTCCGAGGTCTTAACAGAATCATCTGCGCTTGTTGGCACTTCAAAACGCGCCAAGCTCCGCCCAAGCACCTCCGCTTCTGCTGGACTCAGCTGATCAGGTACGCCAATCTCCTCCCGTCCGGACGCGGTTTCCGCATGCACAGCAGTAGTGGAAACAACCAGCGCGATGCCATGGTGAACCGCTGCCTCCCACAACGTTGACTGCGCTTCCACGACGGTCAGCAAAACTACCGAGGTCTCCGACCCCGTCGCGTCAAAAATCGGTGTCAGTTCAGTGACATCTAGCTGTCCGTTCGAATCCGTCAGCACAATCAGCACAGCAGCTGGCAGTGTGTCGATAGCCGTGAGCAGCTCAGTCAGCTGCACACACGTCGCCGCCCGCAACCGCGCTGGGCCACAGGCATCAGTAACTGCGGGGTGTCCGTGGTGTGGCGTCCATTTCAGCCATTCCCACTCATCTCCCACAACTGCAATCAGGCAATCCTCCGGATGATGCAGCGCAGCAGCTTGGGCGACCATCGCTCGAGCCAGCCCCTGCGCCGCGGTATCTCCAGTGAGCGCGATAATCTCAAAGGCCGACACATCTATGGCAAAGGGCACTCCCTCAACCTGACGAGCCGATCGAATAACTTCCCGCAGTGCTACGGCGGAAACCGGATCCAGTTTCTCGGGCGCCGGAATTGCCGGTGGTGTTACAGGCGTTGCGGGCTGCTGCGTTGCCACCCCGATGCGCAGCTGCAAGAAATCCGAGTCCCCCTTTCGACGCTCGCACGCCCGCCCCATCGCCCCCAGCTGCCACAGAGTTCCAGGCCGAGGGTGGATAAACTGCGCCGATTCACGCTGCATCCTCGCTGCTTTCGCCACCGCGCGGCGAATACTGGACAAATGCCTCTGATAGTCCTTCCGCGCCGGTGCCATGTCCTTATTTCCCGCCCCGCCCGACACCATCATGCCCACAGTGGAAAACACCATCATCAGCGGAAACATAAACGACATCGGGTTACGTCCCATCCCAGAGACAAACATCAACACCACCATGCCGACCACCGCCACGACCATGATTAACGGCATGAGTGCACGCATCAGCGGCACCGGCTGTGGCTCCGGCGCTTCTGGAGGCGCATCCGGCGCGATTGTGCCTGTCATAGGCTGCGGCCCCGCTTTTCGGGTAGCCGAAATCTCCGCCTGTGCACTAGTCACAAAAATCCCCCCGCTATGTGTCGCCCCTTGTGTTCACTCGACGGCCAATCCCCCGACCAATCGGTGTACGCATAGCTTAAATCACACTCCGGATTCTCGCAGCGCATGACCGAAACTGATAGCGGGGGCACGCGCAGTTACTACTCCGAGTAGCGCTCTAGCGAGTTGTACGACACTCTAGAGGGACTAAAGCATGCAGAATTCATGGGGGAAATACATGCTGGGGGAACTCATTCGCGTGCGCATTGATGCCGCACACATGCCCGAAGACACCAACCGAGCACACGCAGACCTTGCGTTACCGACCAACGTCGCAATCGCCGCACTTGTACCGGATATCCTGCAAATTTTCGATATCGACATTGCGGACTTCCCGCTGGCACAGTGGCAGCTACGGACCGCCACTGGCACGATTTTGCTTGCCGACGACACCCTGAACGATGCCGGTATTGCACCAGGCGAACGCCTGGTTGTTATCAACGACCCAGGTCCCGTGCCCAAACCTCGGCTCTTCGATGCCGCCGATGCTATTACCGACACCACCTATACCGACGGTATCGGGACGGCTGATTTGGTTGTTGGCTGTACCGCAGCCCTCGTGGCCACAGCTTCAATCGCAGCTGCCTCATTGAGCTTGAGCAGTACCGATTCCACACTGGCCGCGGCAATCAGCTTCATCGCGCTGCTGGCAGTAGCCGGTGGACTGCGCCTGGCTCTGTTGCGTAGCGCAAAACCGGCGATTGTCATGTCCCTGGAGCTGCAAGTGCTCATTCTGGGCACCTCTTCGGGGCTCTGCTTCGTTGGCCTCGACCTACACCGCATACTCACCGACTGGCCGCCGACTGCTGCGATTAGTGTCGCGCTTGCCGTCATCGGTTTGATTTTTCTCATTTCCAACACCGGCGACGGCGACAACCGCATCACCGTTACCCTGGGCGCGACGAGTCTCAGTGCTGCAGTTACCTTCGGTATTTACGCTGCGGCTGTCGCACTTTTCCACAACTCGGTTCAATCAGGAGCGCTCACCGCTGCTAGTGCAGTCATCCTGATACTGCTGGCACCTTCCATCGCTATCAAGGCTGCCGGTATTCGCGTACCCAAAGTCCCTGCCGCCGGCGAGAGCTTCGATGACAGCGAAACTCCCGAAATATCCCACAACGCACCTAAGCGAGCGGGGTGGATTCTCGATGGCATCCTCTGCAGTGGCACCGGAAGTCTCAGCATCTTCACCCTGGTGGTACTTTTCTCCGGAGCCTATGCGAACAAGTGGTGGCCTCTAGGCATGGCTGCTGCTGTCATAGTCTTTTGTGCAATTCACTCCCGTGGCCAAGCCCGGAAAGTAGCTTCCACCTGTACTGCTTTAGCTGGTCTTGCCGTCATTGTGGCCGTCGCCTTTCAACAGTGGTTCGAGGGCAATTGGCCAGTCGCCGCTGGCCTGGTCGTCCCCATGCTTGCAGCCACCGCCTTAGCCGCATTTCCCGCGTCACGCATCTCACCTACAACGCGCCGCATAGCTGAGCTAACCGAGGCCTGCAGTATCGCCGTTATTTTGCCCATTGCGGCCATCATTGCCGAATTCCCTGAGTTCGTAAGTGGGTTCTTCCAGTGAAAAACCCACTTTTCATGAATGCCATAAAAACTCGTCTCACCGCCACGGCCGCACTTTCCACAGTGCTTATCTCGACGTTGACGGCGGCCACCGCAGTAGCACCGTCGGGCATCGCACCAATAGCGGCTGCCCAGAACAGCCAGGACTGCGTGGCCACGATGCTGTCGTCGGAAAGCGCACTGCATGAACCGACGGTGATCGAAAAAGCGCTTCGGTTTCGCCAAGCATGGCAACTGACGACGGGTGCGGGGATTACGGTGGCGGTAATCGATACCGGGGTCTCACCCAATGAGCGCCTGGGCGAGGTTCTCGACGGTGGCGATTTTGTCGACGGCAACAGCGGGTTCGTAGACTGCGACGGTCACGGAACTCTAGTAGCTGGCATTATTGCAGGCCGGCCCGGTGCCGATGGTTTCGCCGGACTGGCGCCCGACGCGCACGTGTTGTCGATAAGACAAACAGCCGATGGCGAAGGCAATTTGGAGTCGCTGGCACAAGCTATCGACAGGGCCGTCGCGGAGGGCGCGCGGGTCATCAATATCTCGCTCACATCGTGTGCCCCGGCAGGCGTAATGCCCCAAGGTGCAACAGATGTTGCTGAGAGCGTCGCACGCGCGGAAGTCTCAGGCGCAGTAGTGGTCGCAGCGGCAGGCAATAAGGGCGATAGCTGTCAGGACGGATCCGTAGCGTGGCCCGCAGTTCTGCCGGAGGTAATCGCAGTATCAGCAGTACAGTTCGACGATGCCGGCCAAGCACAACCCGCGGAGTATGCAATCACGGGACAATGGGTCAATGTCTCCGCTCCCGGCGGCCCCGTACTCGGTCCCGATCCGCGCACCCCCACCGGTCTCATAGACCGCCACGTGCTCGGGTCCGGGGATAACACCCGAGATCAACAGATTGCCGGCACCAGCTTTGCCACGCCAACCGTGTCGGGCACAGCTGCCCTGCTGCTGGCACGAAACCCAGAGCTTTCCCCAGCACAGGTTCGCGACATCATCCTTAATTCCGCGAGCCCAATTAGTTCCGGGCTCGGCCTTGGTCGCGGCATCATTGCACCTTATGACGCTCTGATTTGGACCACTGTAGACACCGCTGCGCAGCACGCAGCCAACCCCGCTGCCGCACCGGCTCCGCCGGATCTGCTTTCTTCGCAGGAGCGCAATGCACCGCTCCGGGCGACTGGATTGCTCCTGATATGCGCGCTAGGCCTAGGTGCCTGGTTGCTCTCGCGTCCCAGACAGCGGCCCTAGCGCCGCCTGCTTACTCAGCTCAGGGCCTCCGCGCAACGCGGCCAGCACTTCCCAGTCCACTGGTCGCGTGCCACCGCTATCGGCATTGGTTGATGCATTAAACCCGAGGGCAGCCAGCGTTGTGCGATCGTGCACAGCAAAGCGCATCCCCTCTGGCGAAATGACGTGTACGGCCCCATTTACGCTTACTGCAATTGAGCTGCGCTCACGGCTGCGACCATCCACGAAACCGTCGACGGCCGCACCCGAACCGTCGGCATGTGGGTAATCCACGTGCCGCCCCTCCGGAGCATGCTGCGACCACTGCACGAGAGCTTGCGGCCGTCCTGCTATCCGGCCGGCACACAACCAGCCATCAGCATCGGCAAACGTCAGCGGCTTTTCAGGTAGCCCCGGGACTGCTGGCGCATTCGCAACGGGAACTGCCGCCAGCTGCCCCTCACTGGCCTGCAGAACTGGGCTATGCGCAGCTAATAGCTCTCCTAGCACCGGGGAGAGAATCGCGGCACCGTCGTCAAGCACGATAACGCGCCGCTGCCCGACCTCAACCACATTGCCGACTGTGTCGAATGGAGCGGCGAAGTGCGTGGGTGCGCCGCGGTTCGGGATTGCTGGCGCGGCCAGAAACGGAACCTCCGGAATCGTTCTGAGCAACGCAGGGCTGACAGGCCGGACTGCGGCGCGTTCCAACCCCAGCGCTCGAGAAACAGCGGCGTGCTCCGGGTGGTTGACATCCAGCCGCGAGCGGTAGCCCTGCGTAATCAGCCAGAGGTTTTGGCCATCGGCAACGACGGCACTGTCCGAGTGGGTTCGGGTAAGCTGCTGCGGTTCCGCACGGACTTCTTCAAGACGCGCAAGCGACTCTGCAACAATCCACGGCTGCCCGAGGTCTTGCACCGTCCGCTCGCATAAAGACAGTGCCAACTCCGGCGCACCTGCACTGCCCCTCTTGGCAGCTCCCGAGGCACCAGAGCCTGCCGGCGCGGCCGGAACTGCTGGTGCGCCCTCAATCCCGACAGCAAAACTGATGTCCTCTTTGTCCAACTCGCTACTGCGCACCCGCTTCGGCTCAGCAGGATTGCCCAAAATTAACCGCGCCGATGCGAGATTCGCGACTGGATGCAATCGACCATTGACACGTACATGCAGGCCCTCCGACCCCGATACGACAATCAGCTGCTCATTGGAGCTCGAACCGCCCTGCGGCCGCACCAACGACAGCACCGCAGTGCCGGCGGCCAGTAAAACCACCAGCGCACAGCCGATAAACAGTGCTCGCGTACGCGTGCGCAGAGGATCGTGCAGCATTCGCGAATCCGCACGCACAAGCGCGTGCTCAATCCGACGAATCAAGAATCGATGACCGCTGACCTGGCTAGGCGTAGTCGGCGTACGTGGCATGAGTTTCCCCCAAAACTATTCCCCCAAATAATCTCTACCCTGCAGAGTAAGCCAGGCCGCGCTACTGTGCGACCAGGGGAATTTTAGTGGGGAACATATTGGGGGGATTTTCACATGCCATTGTCATTGTGGCTACTCATTACAGCAATAACCATCACTGCAGGCGCGCATGTCCCTGTGCGCGGCCGCAGCCTTCGTGACCGCCTGCGACGCACCGAACCAGGACAACTCATCGGACTACGTCTCACACCAGGCCTGCGAAGCCAGCTAAGCGCTGCGGATATCGTCTCGCTTGCCGACGACAGCCCAGTGACCCTGGATGCGCTGTGCTTTTATCACATTGCGCCGGAAGTCCGCGGAGAGCATGCGCACCGCTACTTCCGAGCAGCCGAGCGCTCCGGCACAGCCCCTGAACCCTGGACACATCTGGTGGCAACTCTTCCGGTGGAAGCCTCCGCTGACCAAGCCCTACGCTTCCTCATCCACCGGCTGGGAACCCTTGGTATTCGCGCACGGCGATTGACGGCACCGGAGTGTGCTCTGACTGAGAGCTCTGCGGAGGTAGTGCAGCTGCGCCGCACTGGACGCTCTCATCATGTGGCGGCGTTGGGGCGCAAACCGCACCTGTGGTTAAGCCGACAACGCGACATCGCTATCACTAATGGTCCGGCGCAGGTCATAGGAGCCGGGAGCAGTGGACAAACCATCACAATGTGTCCCGCGAACCTCCCCCGATTGGAGGTCGACTGCGGAAATCAGGACTTTTGTGAGCTGCTCATCGGAATGCTCTCGCTCGGCTATCGAGTCGGAATTCGCACGTCCCGTCCACATTTCTATACTGTGGCCCTTGATCTGGGCGCAGTACTTCTCGCGCGAGCTGGAGACGACACCGTCGATGTGGTTGTTGTCGAAGAGTATGAGCCCGACCTGTGTACTGGAATCGCGAGAATCATCGAGGTCAGTCGTACAGGTTCGCCCACGGCAGCAGCAGCGGAAATGCCAGCTTCGTGCCCTCGACTGGCGATGGGCGAATTCACCTGGACGCTATCTACCGCCCGCACTACCGATGAACTGCAGCCACTGGCTATGCGGGCAACTAGCGGTTCAGGCCCGGAATCAACGCACCCAAATCTGGCAGACCGCCCGGCGCCTGGGAGCCGTCAGGCTCCCCCTGCCCCGCTGGGTCATTCGGAGCGCCATTTTCTTGGCCACCCGGCTGACCGCCTGCTGCAGGAGGCACATCCTCCTTCGGCATCTGTGCACCGGTGACATTGCCATTGTCGATAGTGGCAGCGCCCGCTGGTCCCGAGCACTCCAGAGTAGACGGGCCATAGGCCGCGCAGTTGTAACCGAATGCGCTCAACTGAGAATTCGCTGGCAGCGTCTTCATCTCACCCGCCGGCGGGAACGTCAGGACCTCGTAAGTAACTCCCCCCGGGTTCCAGGACACAGCATTGGCGGGAACCTTGTTTCCCGTGCCGTCATCGACCATCGGAGGATTGGCAAGATTCACCTGGCAGGCCAAGTAGGCGTCACCGCTCAGATCGTTGAGGAAGCAGCGTGTCGTGCCATCCTCCAACTGAAAGAGTCGAGTATTTGGGCCGTCCGCCGGGGTGTAATCCGCATCATTGACCTGGGTGATTGCAGGAGTTTCCGTCGGCGTCTCTGATTTTGTCGGTGTCGTCGACTCCTCAGTCGATTTCGGCGGAGTCGAGGATTTGGTCTTTGCGGAAGAACTGACGGAGCGATTCGAGACTTCCGGCTTAGCCGGCTCGTCGTCTCCACATCCGGCCAGCGCGAAAGTCATCATCACACCGGCTGCGATCGTTGCCATAAATTTATTCATCCGCATGGTGTCCTAACCTACCCGACCATCGCTCCATCCCCTAGTAGCCGAGGGAGGAATTACTTCCGGAGAACTAGCTCGCATCTCGTCGATGCGTTCTGGCGTAATCACGTCATTGAAGGCGAAGATAGTTACTTCCCTATCCCGATAAACAGGGGTTACCCCTGGAGCTACCCAGAGCCCTTCACCAGGAAACTCTAAATCCTCCTTGGAATCCCAAATACCCGGGGGTGACAAATAGATGAATCCCACGTTCAGCTTTCGGGCTGAGCGATCGACATCGTTCACCCCATCCGGCCGGTCGGGGTCTGGAAAACCGAGGTAATCAGCGTGCCAGTACAGCATTGAGGTAGCAGTCCACTTATTCGCCACTGGCCAGTCATAGTGCGGGAACACTACCGGCAAGTCATTGCGAGCGTACACCCAGCTGGACCCCTCCGGCGGATTGGTAAACGTGCGGTACTTATGTGCCTCCGGCTGCTCGGCCAACCAATCAAATGCCTTCAAGTCAGCCTTGGAAATGATTTGCCATTCCCTAGGGCTCTTGTAGGCGAAATCCGCAGCGCTAGCATTAGACGCCACTCCATAGACCACAAGTACAGCAGAGCTCACCGTCGCTAAGCTCAACCCCAGAACCCGCCCCGTCGATGGCACCTTTGACTCACTAATTCGAGCCGCCCACGCGCAGCCCCACGCAACGGCGATACCCGCAAACGCGGAATACAGGTACGCGGTGACCATCACCAACCGGTGAGGTGTCGAATAGTGAAGATCCGTATACAGCGCGAGAATATCGCCCGGCACGCCACCAAAATGATTGAGCGCGTGGGTCGTCATTAACACCGAAACAAACCAGGCCGGTACTACCCACACCCGTCGGCGCGAAGTATCTGCGAAAACCAAAAACGCCATCCCGATGAACCCAAGGATGATAATTGGCCAGAACGGCCGGAATTCCTCAGTGTGGCGAGTCAGCATTGTGGCGCCTCGATACCACGCATCGAAACGATCGAGGTCGTCTACTTCAGCACTAACCGCGCGCACATCCTCGGTCTGAGAAGTTCCCGTAAGCCACTGCGGCAGGAGAACTGCCACTGCTGGCACGAAGGCGGCTGCAATCACCGCGACGTCGTAAAGCCTGGCGCGAACCGCACCCAGTTCAGGATGCGCGGGACGCGGCAGGCGGTAGCACAACCACCAGATTGCACCGAGCATAACGACTGTAGGCACCGATGCCGGATGGAGCTCTCCGATACCGATTATCGAAAGCGCGGCGCTCAAGATGCGCTGAGGTGCGTGCGGGAGCGACGTAACAAAGGCAAAAACGGTAATCGCTAGTGCAATCGAGACCTGGTACGGCCAGGCCCCCACGAAGACCCCGACGGGCATCAATACCGGAAGCGCTGCGGAAACAAGCGCTGCAACCCCCGCGGCAACGGCGGTGGACAGCTTTCGGCGATCAATAATTCTCCAGGTGAGCGCCGCAGCCGCCGTGGGTATGGTCACGGCCGGAATGATAATGCCGAGGTAATTGACTGCCTCGGTGATTGGTAGACGGACAATCAGTATCCAAAGCGCACCGAACGCATGCCATGCGGCGGGATAGTAGGACACCGCCTGAGTTTCCACATTCTGGATCTCGCCCATCCTAGTGGCCGAGGCCATGCCGTCTTCCGTAATCGAACGGAGCACACTTGCATGCCAGAGTGTGTCCCAGCCTTGCTGGATGGTCGCCATCCCCTCGGACATTGAAGCGATGCGACCGATAGCGCTCCACGTGAGAACCGCCGCTGCGATGATGACCCCGATACTTGCGATTAGCCCATAGCCCAACTCGCGCCATCGACCTGAGGCGAGCGGCTGCGCCTCGGCCGACACCGAGCGACCGACACTACCGCGCCGCCGCCGAATCAAAGCGCTGCCGCCACTCCAGCAAAGCGCGAGAAGTAGTGTCACGGCCCAGCAGATAGACGCACTGACCAAGGTGAAGCGCACATCGATAGCGCCGAGCGCCCACCCTGCGGTGCCTGCGATACCAAACGTCACCGCAGGACCGAGGGCCAGCGCCCACGGAGTACGAACGCCGCTGGCTCTCACTACAACAGCGCCGGGGATTACGAGCAGCGCAACCAAGCTAACAATTGCCCACACCACTACCGAACACTCCTCCTACGGTCACTTTCTTCAGGGAATATTACCGAGAGCTTGCACATTTAAGCCTCGTCCCCATCTGTCCGGGCATCACGACGCTCGCGGGTCTGCTCCGCCCTGGCCGCCAAATCAGCATCGCCGGGGTAATCAACACCTACCAGGCTGAGCCCACGCGCCTCTGCCACCGGGACCAACGGGGAACGCTTCTCTTCACTCAACAACTGTTCAGTGAATCCAACCGCACGTCGCCCCTCACCGACACTAAGGCAGGCCCCAACCAGTGAGCGCACCATAGACCAGCAGAACGCGTCGGCAGTCACATGGGCCTCGTACAGCTCTGGTTCTTCCCGCGTAGATACGTCGAACCACTGGAACCGCTGTAGATCTCTAGTGGTCGTCGCATGTGGCTTGTGTCGACAAAAAGCGGCAAAGTCATTGAGCCCCAGTAGGGCATCAGCCGCCACCTGCATGCGGTTGATGTCCACTGACCGCCGCCAGTGGGCCGTATCGCGAGCACGGGTAGGAAGCGGGCCACTGACGCAACTAGTGACGCGATAGACATAGTGCCGACGTAACGCGGAAAAGCGGGCATCGAAACCCGGGGGCGCAAACGAGGTGCCCCGAAGCGTCACGTCCGCGGGCAATAGTCGCGCTACACGACGAACCAAATTACTCGGGTCCCCTGCGATAGAACGTGTGTCTAAACAGGAGACAGGAACATCTGCGTGAGCCACCTGCCCGGAGGCATGAACACCGGCATCTGTACGACCGGCCACAGTCAGTTGCACGGGAGTGCGCAACACCTTCTCCAAAGTGGATTCCAACGTCGCCTGCACAGTCCGCACCGGTTCTCCAGTAGGCTTATCGCGCTGAGCAGCCCAACCATGGAAATCGGTCCCGTCATAGGCAATGTCAAAACGCAACCGAACCAGGTCGGAGTCGGTGCTCCCCATAGCGGCTCGATCGGGAGAATCGCACGGGGTATCCGGAGTCGTTGGAGTAAGTGATGTCACGGTTAACAGATTGTAGCCGGGACCCCGGATTAGATAATCAGCAGTTTCCACCGCAGGGTCTCCGTATTGCTCTCAATGTTGGTGCGTAATCCGTCGGTGTAACCGGAGGCAGAACTGGAGTCGGGCGCTATGCACCGTCGTCAAGCACAAAGAACCCCCGGAAGAGCGTTCAGATATGAACTGCTCAACGGGGGTTCAAAGCTGTGACGGTCAGAAGCCGTCAGCGAGGGGAATTACTCCTCCTCTGCAGCCTCAGCCTCAGTAGCCTCAGCCTCTTCGGCCTTTGCCTCTTCAGCCTGCTTGGAAGCAGCAGCGCGAGTTGCGCGAGTTGCCTCAGCAGTTGCGGTCTCTTCCTCAACCAGAGCAATCAGAGAGATCGGGGCATTGTCGCCCTTGCGGTTACCCAGCTTGATGATGCGGGTGTAGCCGCCGTCGCGATCAGCGAACTGCGGACCAATCTCGTCGAACAGCTTCTTAACTGCGTAGTTGTCGTTAAGCAGCTTTGCAACGTTGCGGCGATCTGCGAGAGTGCCGCGCTTTGCCTTGGTGATCAGCTTCTCAACGTACGGACGCAGCAGCTTGGCCTTGGTGTCGGTGGTCTTAATCTTGCCGTGCTCGATGAGCTGCTTCGCGAGGTTGGCCAGAATCTTCTTCTGGTGCGAAGCGGAGCCGCCGAGACGGGAACCCTGCTTAGGGGTAGGCATAGGTATCTCCTCGTTTTAATGAAGTCGCGTCGGTGAACTACTCGTCGTAGCCAGCGCTTGCGCCATCAGTCCAGTCAGCGTCATCACCCGAGGCAGCGTCCAAATCAGCGACAGCAGCCGGGTCGAAGTTGTTCGGGGAATCCTTCAGAGCGAGGCCAAGCTCAGCGAGCTTCTCCTTGACCTCATTGATGGACTTGTCACCGAAGTTGCGGATATCCAGCAGATCCGACTCGGTACGAGCAGCGAGCTCACCGACAGTGTGGATCTCCTCACGCTTGAGGCAGTTGTAGGAGCGCATAGAGAAGTCCAGATCCTCAATCGGAGTCTGGTACGCAGCGACATCCTCAGCCTCGCGCGGGCTCGGGCCAATCTCGATGCCCTCAGCAGCCTCGTTCAGCTCACGTGCCAGACCGAACAGCTCAACCAGAGTCTTGCCTGCCGACGCCATCGCGTCGCGGGCGGTGATCGAGTTCTTGGTCTCGACATCGATGATCAGCTTGTCAAAGTCGGTGCGCTGCTCAACACGAGTAGCCTCCACCTTGTAGCTGACCTTCAGAACTGGCGAGTAAATCTGGTCCATCGGAATGCGGCCGATTTCGCCACCGGAGTTCGGGGTCGCCGGCACGTAGCCACGACCACGCTCAACGATCATCTCAATATCCAAGCGACCGGAATCATTGAGAGTAGCGATGTGGTGGTCCGGGTTATGAATCTCCACACCTGCTGGGCACTCAATGTCTGCAGCGGTCACCGCGCCTGCACCTTCGCGACGCAGGTAAACGGTAGCCGGCTCATCGAACTCGCTCGAGAGCACCAGACCCTTGATGTTCAGGATGATATCGGAGACATCTTCCTTCACGCCCGGGATAGTGGTGAACTCGTGCAGCACACCGTCAATGCGGATGCTGGTGACTGCAGCGCCCGGAATGGACGACAGCAACGTACGACGAAGGGAGTTACCGAGGGTGTAACCGAAACCCGGCTCCAGCGGCTCGATAACGAACCGGGAGCGAGAGGAATCAATGTAGTCCTCAGTCAGCGTTGGGCGCTGGGAAATGAGCATTTTCGAAAATCCTCCAGGTGGCGACCGCTATATGACGCCATAGGGAATGAATGGATGCAAGCGAAGTTGGTTATTACTTCGAGTAGAACTCGACGATCAGCTGTTCCTGAAGCGGAATGTCGATCTGTGCGCGTTCCGGGGTCTGGTGCACGAGGATGCGCAGGGACTCAGGAACAACCTGAAGCCATGCCGGGACGACAGCGTCGACCAGGTTCTCCTGTGCCTCTTCGAACCAAATCATCTTCTGCGACTTCGGGCGCACGTCGATGATGTCGTACTGGCTTACCTGGAAGGACGGCACGTTGATCTTCTTACCGTTAACGGTGAAGTGGCCGTGGGAAACCAGCTGACGAGCCTGGCGACGGGTACGAGCCAGACCAGCGCGGTAGACAACGTTGTCGAGACGCGACTCCAGCAGGACGACGAGGTTATCGCCAGTCTTGCCCGGACGACGGTGAGCCTCGGCGTAGTAGCGACGGAACTGCTTCTCCATCACGCCGTAGGTGAAACGTGCCTTCTGCTTCTCCTGGAGCTGGAGCAGGTACTCCGACTCCTTGATACGAGCGCGGCCAGCCTGCCCCGGAGGGTAGGGACGACGCTCAAAGTTCATGTCGCCACCGACGAGGTCGACGCGGAGACGACGGGACTTACGGGTTGCGGGACCGGTATAACGGGCCATTTCTGTTCTCTCCTTACCCTATTCCTAGACGCGACGACGCTTCGGCGGACGGCAGCCGTTGTGCGGCTGAGGGGTCACATCCGAGATCGAGGACACCTCAAGGCCAGCGGCCTGGAGGGAACGGATGGCGGTTTCGCGGCCCGAACCCGGACCCTTAACGAAAACGTCAACCTTCTTCATACCGTGCTCCATGGCCTTACGAGCAGCGTTCTCGGCGGCCATCTGAGCAGCGAACGGAGTGGACTTACGAGAGCCCTTGAAACCGACGTGACCAGAGGAGGCCCACGAGATAACAGCGCCCTTCGGGTCCGTGATGGACACGATGGTGTTGTTGAAGGTGGACTTGATGTATGCGTGGCCCTGAGCCACGTTCTTCTTTACAACGCGACGGCCGGTACGACGGCCGCGTGCGGACTTCGGAGCTGCCATGTTTTACTTCTTCTTTCCGGCGATCGTCTTCTTCGGACCCTTACGCGTACGAGCGTTGGTCTTGGTGCGCTGACCACGGACTGGCAGGCCACGACGGTGGCGCAGACCCTGGTAGGAACCAATCTCAATCTTGCGGCGGATATCAGCCTGAACCTGGCGGCGGAGGTCACCCTCGACCTTCCAGGTAGCTTCAATCACGTCACGCAGCGCAGCAACCTGCTCATCGGTGAGAGCGTCGGTGCGCAGATCCGGAGAGATGCCGGTCTTCTCCAGCAGCTCATTGGCACGGGCGGGGCCGATGCCATAGATGTAGGTAAGAGCGACCTCCATACGCTTGTTGCGTGGCAGGTCAACTCCAGCAAGGCGTGCCATACGGCAATTTCCTTCCGGTTGATGCGGTGGTTTACTCCACTGCCATCCTTCCCAGACCCGGCTTACTCGGTCGGACGCCGAGTCGCGCAAGTGTTATAGAAAGGCTCCAGCCACCGTTGCCGGAGGTATTCTCGCTTACTTCTGTGGAAAAGCTTTCATAAAGAACCGCCGCGCTAATCTGCTGAGACACCCGGTCTCAACATCACGCGGCCGTCACCAGAAGCAGCTAGGACGGTGGAGTTTCTGTCTAGTTAGTAAATAAGCCCATAACCACTACCAACAGTGGTCAGGTCGATTTACTTGTAGCGGTAGACGATTCGCCCACGCTCGAGATCGTACGGAGAAAGCTCCACTACGACTCGGTCTTCCGGGAGAATACGGATGTAGTGCTGGCGCATCTTGCCACTGATATGGGCGAGCACCTTGTGCCCGTTGTCCAGCTCCACTCGGAACATCGCGTTCGGCAAGGGTTCGACGACGCGACCCTCAACCTCAATTGCGCCTTCCTTTTTAGCCATGTCCTCCACGTCTCTCTGGCGGATACCCGGGACAATCCCGGCACCAGTTGGGAAATCTCTACTCTGCCTGGTGTTTTAGCAGTTCCGTGCAGGGATAATCATCACTGCAGCGACACTGCGCCCACACCATCGCCCAACTTTACACGCGACCTGCGTTTTTACCAAATACGACCACTATGGGACCGGTTGCAAGCGACGGCAGGCGGGTGCGCTCCACGCGCTCAGAATTCATCGCAGCTTTTATGGCAACATTCTGACCTTTCGCGTGGCCTCTCACGCACTAGTTATTCATATCGAGGAGTCAAAATACGGGGGCCGTCCGCTGTGGCGGCAACTGTGTGCTCCCAATGGGAGGCCGGCATTCTATCGGCGCTGACGACCGTCCAGCCGTCGTCAAGCTCATCACTACCCCACTCGCCGCCGAGAATGAGCATCGGTTCAATGGCCAAAACGGAGCCTTCGACGATGCGGGGCCCCTTTCCTGCTTTGCCTTCGTTGGGAAGGAAGGGATCCATGTGCATCTCGCGCCCAATGCCGTGCCCGCCGTATCCATCGACGATGCCGAGTTCAATATCGTGGCGCAGTTCAGCCTCACGGGTGGCCATTTCAAGCGCATACGAAATATCGGTGAGGCGAGCGCCCGGCACCATGGCCTTAATACCTTCGGCGAGGACCTCTGATGTCGCAATGTTCAGCTTTTCGACATCGTCACTCAGCTTTCCGACGCCGAAAGTAAGTGCCGAATCGCCGTGCCAGCCATCCAGGATTGCGCCACAGTCAATTGAGACTAAATCACCATCGGCGAGAACCGTAGACGAAGACGGAATGCCGTGGACAATTACTTCGTTCACTGATGCGCAGACAGATGCCGGGAAGCCTTCGTAGCCAAGGAAGGACGGCGTTGCGCCAGCATCGATAATGACCTGGTGCGCAATCTCATTGAGATCTGCCGTGGTGACCCCTGGCTTAGCGGCGTCTCGGCAGGCTAGCAATGCACGACCGACGATCTCGCCGGCCGCTTGCATCGCATCCAATTCTCCCTCGGTGCGGGCAGGAACTACTTTGCGGCGGCGTCGAAAACTCATCACGCTGGTTGAGTCTACTCTGCCCCAGAAGGGAACCACCGGCTAGCTGTACCCCGCCACCTACGAGGGCGCCGCTCGGATCGCTGCCACTTCCGAGAAATTTACACCCAAAGATGAGCTGCCCTACGATAACTGGCATGCATTCACTGTTGAAGTCCGCGCAGACTGCGGGCGTTGTTATTGCTGCCAGCTCGCTTTTCCTGGTTGGCGCATGCTCAAGCAACCCCGAGCCGTCGCCGGCGCCGACTGTCCCCTCCACTTCCCCTGCCGCAGAATCGCCGGAGGCCCCTGGAAGCACCTCGGGTTTCATGGGCACCTCTGCACTGCCTGAGTCGCTCCAAAACTTCACACCTGATGCAATTAAGGAGGCGATTGGCAGCTGCGTCGAGTCGGATGACTCTAAACCCGTCATTTTTGGCAGCGAGAGCGTACATGGCTTCACCTGCGTAATGGCGGTTGGCGACGGTGGCACCGCAATGCTCAGTACGGCCGAGGACCCGGCCACTGTCGAGCGCATTAACGAAAAGGCTGAGTCCGTCGAGAGCTACACGCCATACGAGCTACCCGGCAAGCACGCATTTAGCGGCATCAGCAAGGGGTCCCCTTTCGTTATGGTTATCGACGAGGATAACCGCATCTACCAAGAGTTCGTTTTCGCGAATATTGGCGCCGAGGCTGCACAGCCACTTATCGACGAAATCATTCAAGACTTCCAGTAGCCCTCACTATCGGCTGCCCCCACCCCAGCCCCAACAGCCACACACAAAAGCCGCCCTTCCAAACCTCAACGGTTCGAAAGGGCGGCTTCAACAACCATCTACAACCGGCAAACCCATCGGCCCCAGCCAGCGAAAAAGCTAGAGCGTCTAGTTACCCGGTGTGCCAGGAGCCTAGTTCAGCTTCTCCAGCTCAGCCATCGTGCGCTCGTTAATCTCCTCAACGGATCCCTCAGCGGCAATCTTGATGATCTTTTCCGAGTAGTAATCCAGCAAAGGAGCGGTCTCATTGGTGTACACATGCATGCGGTTGCGGATGACCTCTTCAGTGTCGTCTGCGCGACCACGGGCCAGCATGCGCTCGACTACGACATCCTCAGAAACGTCGAACTGTACGACCGCATCCAGCTCGGTACCGAGATTGGACAGCAGACGCTTCAGCTCTTCTGCCTGACCAACGGTGCGCGGGAAGCCATCCAACAAGAACCCCTTGGCGGCGTCGTCCTCGTTCAGACGGGACTCGACCATACGCACAGTCACGTCGTCCGGAACAAGGTTGCCGGCGTCGATGTAGGACTTCGCCTCAATGCCGAGCGGAGTGCCTTCACCGATGTTTGCGCGAAACAGGTCACCGGTGGAGATGTGTGGGACACCGAGCTTCTCCGAGAGGATAGCTGCCTGAGTGCCCTTACCTGCACCGGGAGGACCTACAAGTACGAGTCGCATTACTTCAAGAACCCTTCGTAGTTACGTTGCATCATTTGGCTTTCAACCTGCTTGACCGTCGTCAGCGCAACACTGACCAGAATCAGCAGGGCTGTACCTCCAAACATACCGCCTGTACCGGCGTTCGCGTCGCCAAGCCCCATATCAAGAGCGACATTTGGCAGAACGGCAATCAGCGCCAGGTACAGCGAGCCGACAGTCAGCAGGCGAATCAGGACGTAGGACAGGTATTCAGCAGTCGGACGCCCTGGGCGGAAGCCCGGAATGAATCCGCCGTACTTCTTCATGTTCTCCGCCTGCTCGTGCGGGTCATACTGCACAGAGGTGTAGAAGAAGGAGAAGAAGATGATCATCAGGAAGAACAGCAGAATGTACTGCCAACTGGACGGTGCCAGCAGGTACTGAATGACATTGCGCTGCCACCAGTTGTCCATGTTCGGATTCGACTGACCGGACTGAACGATTTGGGTGATCAGAACCGGCACGTAAATCAGCGAGGATGCGAAGATGACCGGGATAACACCGGCCTGGTTCACCTTCAGCGGCAGGTAGGTGGAAGATCCGCCGTACTGGCGACGACCAACCATACGCTTCGCGTACTGCACCGGAATACGGCGCTGCCCCTGCTCGATGAAAATAACGCCAATGATGAGAATCAGCACCGCAACAATCACGGTGGCGAACACGACACCGGTAGTGGAGCGCAGAATGTTCGCTCCCTGCGCTGGCATACCAGCGGCGATACCAGCGAAAATCAGCAACGACATACCGTTGCCGACCCCTCGGTCAGTGATGAGCTCACCCATCCACATGACCAGCACGGCACCGGCGGTCATCACAACGACCATCACCACGAGGTCAAAGACACCCGCATCCTTGACCAGCAGCGACTGCGAGCCACCCAGCAGGGCGCCACGGTCTGCCATGGCCACAATGCCCGCAGACTGCAGCAACGCCAACGCTACTGTGAGGTAGCGGGTGTACTGGGTCATCTTCGTCTGACCCGACTGCCCTTCCTTCTTCAACTGCTCGAAGTGTGGAATCACCACCGTGAGCAGCTGGACGATAATCGAGGCCGTAATGTACGGCATAATGCCGATGCCGAAAATCGCCATCTGCAGCAGAGCGCCACCTGAGAACAGGTTGATCAGCGAGTAAACGCTGGACTGATCTTTCGAAATCTGCTCGAGCTGCGCGTTGACCAACTGGTAGTCGATACCAGGGCTTGGAATCTGCGAGCCGATTCGGTACAGAATGATCATCGTCAGAGTGAAGAAGATCTTCTTACGCAAATCGGGATCGCGCAACGCCGCAATGAGACCGGAAGCCACGTGCATCCTCCCGAGGTCAAGAAATCCGCTTCTCCCACGCTTTTCCCGAAAGACTTACCCGCTTATCCGCCAGTAGTCTCCCGTTTTAGTTAAGCAACGCGGATGACGTATTCCTCAAACCTTTAATTGACAGTATTTGACGTAGTGAGTCTACCAGCGTTTCTCCACATCGTCGCAATACACCTCCATATCACCGTTAGTACAGCGCCCCGCCAATCACCTCTTTTCGCTTGACGACGATCCCAGCGCCCCCTCCCCTCTGAGCCCACGCCCCTCACTGTGCTCCACCCAATTTTCCCAGACAAAACTTGAACAGTGTTAAAGTTTTGCTCTGTGAGTACCTACAGTATCCGCATGCGATCCAGCGCCGATGGCTGCCATATCTCTGGCGCTGAGCGTCTTGCACCGGTTGTCGAACTACCTCAGCTGGCTTCTGCAATGACTAGCCGTGCACTTCACCACGACAAGGGTCGAGCCGACACAATTCACATCACTGTGGACAAGATCGAAGAGTCGACCATCAGCACCGTGCCGGCGTTAGTCCCCTTTCTAGAGTCGAACTCCAGCCCTGGGGACGCCCGCAAGCTCATTACTCAACGCCTACACGCTGCAGGTATAGAGGCCGCCGATATCGCCGTCGAGATGGCCTATTCACTCACGGGTCTTCGCGGCGCCGCTCTTATCGATGCCTCCTCCGGTGAGCGGCTCGACCCAAACCCAGCCCGCGGTGTACGGGTTTCCACTTTTGATGCCATCTCACACCCCAGCAAGGACTGTGCCAAGGACCATTTTCACGAGGCGCTCATCCTCGCATCCAAGGTTCACAGCGCCCCGGGCATCGTCGCAGAAATCTGCCTCTCCGACGATCCCTTTTACACGCGTGGCTATCTCGCACTGGACGGAATCTTTCACCGTATCCCCAATATCAAGGACCACGGCAGCACTCTCGGTACTCGCATTTTTATCGTTGAACCCGGCACCGATATCCCCGAGTTGATCGATTACCTGGAGAACACGCCGGTCTATATCGAGCTCCCAGCTGACGCCTGCTCCTCGACGGACACCACCGGCCTCAGCAGCGACCTCTCAGCAATCGCCGCCCAAAGGAACACGGCCTGGGCCGGTGCAGGACTAGCCCGCACACTGCGCACTTTCGAAACTGCACAACTACCGCACAGCCGAATTGACGGAGCCGACTATCTATTGTTTTCTTCTTCGGACTACCTCGGCCTGTCCACGCACCCTGAACTCGTCTCAGCTGCCATCGAGGCAATTGGGCATTTCGGCACCGGGTCCGGCGGCTCTCGCCTGACCACCGGCACGAGCATCCACAGCGCACTTGAAAGTGAACTCGCGCAGTTCTTCGGTTTCGACGATGCCGTTCTCTTTGCGACTGGCTACCAGGCGAACCACTCAACCATCGCAGCCATCGCCACCGCCGACGTTGAAATCTTCTCCGACGCCGCCAACCATGCTTCCATCATTGACGGATGCCGCAATGCCCGGGCTAAAGTCACGGTCTTTCCGCACGCTGACTATCAGACGCTCGACCGTCTCCTCGCAACATCCAGCGCCCGCCACAAACTTGTCATCTCCGACTCCGTGTTCTCTATGTCAGGCGAGGTCATCGACGGCCCGGCACTCGAGCGCACCTGTCACCGTCGCAACGCATGGCTGATGCTTGACGACGCCCACGGCGTCGGCGTTATCGGAGAACAAGGTCGTGGCACTGCAGCGCACCTGGGCATCCGCCCGGACATTGTGGTCGGCACCGCGAGCAAGGCTCTCGGTGTCGAAGGAGGATACGTTCTCTGCTCGGCACCAGTTGGCGAACTACTACGCAATCAAGCCCGCAGCTTCGTGTACTCAACGTCCATGAACGCTGGTTCTGTCGCAGCTATCCGCGCAGCGTTGAAGCAGTTGGAGGTTGGGGACGTCGTCAAGCGATTGCAACGTAATATTGCGCGCGTCCGCTCCCTGGTTGGCGCGCAGTCAGACCCCGCATCTGCAATCATCCCGCTGCCCGTCGGGGACGAGACCGTAGCGATGGACACCTCAGCACAGTTAGCGGAGCTAGGCGTGTTCATACCTGCAATTCGCTTTCCGACGGTCCCCCGTGGTGAGGCAATGTTGCGATTGACCATTACCGCGCTCCATACGGACGCTGACATCGACCAACTGGAGCGGGCTCTGCGCAATACCGGCCTGCTGTAAGCCAGCGGTTCGCGCTGCTCTCTCCCCTTCCCCTCTTAATACAACGAGAGCTCCTAACCACGCGGGTTAAGAGCTCTCTTGTTAAAGCTTAAATGCTTTAAGCCTCAGTGACAGAGCCGCCTGCAGCCTCGATCTTGGACTTTGCGGAGCCCGAGAACTTGGTTGCGGTGACGTTGACGGAGACGTTGATGTCGCCGTCGCCGAGGACCTTCACCGGCTGGTTAGCGCGGACGGCGCCCTTTGCAACCAGGTCGGCGATGGTGATGTCGCCACCGTTCGGGAACAGACGCTCCAAATCCGAAACGTTGACCACCTGGAAGGTGACCTTCGCCGGGTTCTTGAAGCCCTTCAACTTCGGCAGACGCATGTGAAGTGGCATCTGGCCACCCTCGAATGCTGCCGAAACCTGCTTGCGGGCCTTGGTGCCCTTGGTGCCGCGACCAGCGGTCTTACCCTTGGAAGCCTCACCACGGCCGACGCGAGTCTTCTTCTTCTTAGCACCCGGAGCCGGGGCCAAGTCGTGGAGCTTAATTGGTTCGCTCATGGTTTACCTACTCCCCCGCTACTTCTTCAACCTCGACCAGGTGACGCACAACGTTCACGAGACCGCGCACAGCCGGAGAATCCGGGCGGACGACGGAATCGTTGATGCGCTTCAGGCCGAGGGTGCGCAGCGAATCCTTCTGCTTCTGCTTGGTACCAGCGGTACCACGGACCTGGGTAATCTTCAGTGCCATGGAAATCACGCTCCCTGACCTGCGCGTGCGCGCAGCATACGTGCTGGGGTGACCTCTTCGAGGGACTTGCCACGACGTGCGGCGACCTCTTCAGGGCGAACCAGCTGCTTGAGAGCATCAACGGTTGCGTGAACAACGTTGATGGAGTTGTTGGTACCCAGCGACTTGGACAGAACATCCTGAACACCGGCGCACTCGAGAACCGGGCGGACAGCGCCGCCGGCAATCAGACCGGTACCCGGAGCAGCCGGGCGCAGCAGCACGATGCCAGCAGCGGTCTCACCCTGAACCGGGTGGGTGATGGTGCCAGCAATCATCGGGACGCGGAAGAAGTTCTTACGAGCCTCTTCAGCACCCTTCTGGATAGCTGCCGGTACTTCCTTGGCCTTGCCGTAGCCGACGCCGACCATGCCCTCGCCGTCACCGACGATGACCAGAGCGGTGAAGCTGAAGCGACGACCGCCCTTGACGACCTTGGAAACTCGGTTAATAGTTACTACGCGCTCGATGTACTGCGAACGCTCGTCCTGCTGGCGACGGTCGTTACCGCGGCCACCACGACGGTTGTTGTTCTTGTTGTCAGCGGAGTTACGTCCGCCTTCGCGCTTATCGCGTTCCGACATCACGCATTCCTTCCGTTGGACTTGTAAGTGCGCATTAGAACTTCAGACCACCTTCACGGGCAGCCTCGGCCAGAGCAGCAACGCGGCCGTGGTACTGGTAGCCACCGCGGTCGAAAACGACCTTCTCGATGCCAGCATCCTTAGCGCGAGCAGCAATCAACTCGCCGACCTTGGCGCTCTTGGCCTTCTTGTCGCCCTCGAAGCCACGGAGATCTGCGTCCAGAGTGGAAGCAGCGGCCAGGGTACGACCGATGGAGTCGTCGATAACCTGAGCGGTGATGTGGCGGGAAGAGCGGTGCACGACGAGGCGCGGTGCCTCGGAGGTGCCGCGGACGTTCTTGCGCAAGCGTGCGTGACGGCGGGCGCGGGCGACACGACGACGAGTCGAGATGTCCTTGCCTACCGGGAGGCGCTTTTCGTTGGTGTTGCTCATTACTTACCCGTCTTTCCGATCTTGCGACGGATCTGCTCGCCATCGTAACGAATGCCCTTGCCCTTGTAAGGATCATCCTTACGCAGACGACGGATGTTAGCTGCGAGCTGTCCGACCTGCTGCTTATCAATACCTGTGATCGACAGCTTGGTGGTGCCGTCGACATCGAAGGTGATACCTTCCGGTGCTTCGATCAGGACTGGGTGCGAGTAGCCCAGGGAGAACTCGAGGTCCTTGCCCTTCTTGGCGACACGGTAACCGACACCGAAGATTTCCATCTTGATGGTGTAGCCCTCGGTCACACCGACAACCATATTGTTAATCAGCGAACGGGACAGGCCGTGCAGGGAGCGGCTCTTGCGGTGGTCATCCGGACGGTTGACCGCAATCTCATTGTCCTTCAGCTCAACGGTAATTGGAGCCGGGATGGAGACAGACAGCTCGCCCTTCGGGCCCTTGACGGAAACGTCCTGGCCGTTGACCTGGGCAGTAACGTTTGCCGGGACAACGACAGGGTTCTTACCAATACGAGACATTGTGTAGTTCCCCCTTTACCAGACGTAAGCGAGGACTTCCCCGCCAACCTTCTTCTCGTAAGCCTGACGGTCAGTCAGCAGGCCCTGAGACGTGGAGATGATAGCCACGCCCAGGCCACCGAGGACCTTCGGCAGGTTAGTGGACTTTGCGTAAACACGCAGACCCGGCTTGGAGACGCGACGCACGCCAGCGATCGAACGCTCGCGGGACGGGCCGTACTTCAGGTTCAGGGTCAGGGTCTTGCCGACCTTGGCATCCTCGACTGCGTAGTCCGCAATGTACCCCTCAGACTTGAGGATCTCGGCGATGTTAGCCTTCAGCTTGGACGACGGCATCGAGACAGAGTCGTGGTACGCGTTGTTAGCGTTGCGCACGCGCGACAGCATGTCGGCGATTGGGTCAGTCATGGTCATGGTTAGTGACCGCTTCCTTTCTCGCTGCGGTTCCTTCCCACCTCGTGGCTAACTCCAATGACCGCGCAAACAGCAACTGTCACACGGCAAAAGCTTATGATGGAGCGATTACCAATATCGTGATTCCGGCGATTTAAGGGCTACTGTTCGCCAACTCGGTTCAATAGCCGAGTCAGCTCGCCACCCAGGTGACGCCAGAGACGATGCGAGGCGAGGGGCCTACAGCAAAGTTCTTACATTTTTACTGCCGCACCTCTTATAGAGGGCAGACCTGGTGATACTAACAAATACCGACCGAAATGCAAAAACGCCGCAGACGGACGTTAGTCCGCTCGCGGCGTGAGGCCCCACCAATTAGCAGTGGAACTCAATTCCTAGCCGACGTGACGACGGCTGCAGAAAATTAGTAGAGCTGGTCGGCGATGATGTTACCCATAGCCTTTTCGCCAGCCACCGTCGGGTGATTGGTCATCGGGCCCATCACCGGATCTGCGAAACCAGCGACGAAGCGCTCATCCGGGTTTGGGTTGCAGGTACCGTGGCCGAGGGTTGCCTCGTAGACGTCAATGAAGCCGGCACCTACGTGCTGAGATGCGGAGCGAATGCTGTCACGGAATGCACCCTGAACCTCGCTGGCACCCGGTGCCGGGATCGGGAAGGTCTGGTTCGGGGTGTTCACCAGGCACAGCTGGTCATCAGTGGCGTACTCAGGGTACGAAGCCAGGACGACCTGAGCGCCCGGAGCAACCTGGTGAACGCGGTCAGTGAACTGACGCAGCGTCTGCTTAAACAACGACGGAGCCTTGGGGTCCGGCTTTGCGACAAGCTCGCCTGCCACGTCAACCCACTGGACCCAGTCCATGCCGCCGTACATCAGGACAACCTTCTCAGTGCCCTCTCCGATGTCGCCGTACTGGATGGAAGCTTCCAGGTATGCGAGGAGCTGACCTGGGAAGCCACCAAGACCGTTACAGGACCAGTCACCCAGGGACTTGTTCAGCTTCGACGCTGCAATCTTCGGCCAGTTTTCCATGTCGGTGGCACAGTTAGCGACCAGCACGTTCTGCCCCGGCGCCAGGCCACGCGGGCCACCCTTACCGGCATTAGCGGTGAAGGAGTCACCGAAGGTGACAATCTGCTTGACGCCCTTCGGGCCGGTGTCGCCGATACCCGGAATCGGAATGTTCGGCATTTCCGGCAGTGCCGGCTGTGCGTTGGCAGCACCGGCGCCCAAGCTCAGACCCAGAGCCGCAACAGTTGCAATAGCAGCCGAGCGGACGGCCACGGAGAAGTTCTTCATGTAGTTAATCCCTTTGCGTTTTAACTTAAGGACCGCTCTGTGTAGAACCACTGGCTCAACCACACAGAAGCTGAAGTCACTTAAATCTTGCCCAAATTGATAACGACCACAATGCATTTTGGCGGCCGTCACTATGACGAATGGCAGTTTACAACGAAATCATCACGAACGCCTAACTTTCATCTAAGAAAGCTTGTGACTTTACTAATTTTCAACCCCCAAAAAGGGCCAACTTTCACACCGGCAACACTGGTAACTTTTACGCAGGCCCCGCACAGTGACCTCACTCCCCCACGAACATAAGCAGTTAACAGAGCAGCAAAAAGCCCCGGACGCCAAGCGGCATCCGGGGCTTCAGATAGAAGCTACCGAAGAGGCAAAACTACTTCTTAAACGGGAAGCCCAGCTCGCGCAGCAGCGCGCGGCCTTCCTCGTTGTTGGTAGCGGTGGTCACGACGGTGATGTCCATACCGCGCGGGCGGTCGATCTTGTCAACGTCGATCTCGTAGAACATGGTCTGCTCAGACAGGCCGAAGGTGTAGTTACCGTGACCATCGAACTGCTGATCAGACAGACCGCGGAAGTCGCGGATTCGCGGCAGAGCCACGGTCAGCAGACGATCCAGGAACTCCCACATACGGTCGCCACGCAGGGTGACGCGAGCGCCGATGGCATCGCCTTCACGGAGCTTGAAGTTAGCGATCGACTTGCGAGCACGACGGGTCTCCGGCTTCTGACCGGTGATCAGAGTCAGGTCGTTGATAGCACCGTTGATCTGCTTCTTGTCCTGAGCAGCAGCGCCGACGCCCATGTTGACGACGACCTTGGTGACGCCCGGAATCTGCATGACGTTCTCGTAGGAGAACTCTTCCTGCATCTTGCCGCGAATCTCATCGCGGTAACGGGCCTTCAGACGAGGGGTGTAATTTTCGCTCATGCTTAGATGTCCTTCCCGGTACGGCGGGAGATGCGAACCTTCTTGCCGTCCTCATCGAAGCGGTAGCCGACGCGAGTCGGGGTACCATCTTCGTCGACCAGCATGACGTTCGACACGTGAATCGGAGCCTCCTGAGTGACAATGCCACCCGAGGATGCGCCGCGTTCCGCAGCGGAGTTTGCAACGTGCTTCTTGATACGGTTAACGCCCTCGACCAGGACCTTGTCGCGCTTCGGGTAGGCCTCGATGACCTTGCCCTGAGCACCCTTGTCCGGACCGGAGATAACCAGCACGGTATCGCCCTTACGGATCTTCACTTAAATCACCTCCGGTGCGAGCGAGACAATCTTCATGAACTTCTTGTCACGCAGCTCACGCGCGACCGGGCCGAAAATACGGGTGCCCTTCGGCTCGCCGTCGGCCTTGATGATGACAGCTGCATTCTCGTCGAACGAGATGTAGGAACCGTCCGGACGACGGGTCTCCTTCTTCGTGCGGACGATAACTGCCTTAACGATTTCGCCTGCCTTGACGTTTCCGCCCGGAGCAGCTTCCTTGACAGTAGCGACGATGGTGTCGCCAATGCCAGCGAAGCGTCGGGTCGAGCCACCGAGAACGCGGATGCACTGGATTTCACGTGCACCAGTGTTGTCGGCAACGCGCAGACGGGATTCCTGCTGAATCACTGCGTTTCTCCTGACCTGGTTGCATTGTGCGTCAGATTTCCGTCCTAAACGCACGCGGTCTTTATGTCTTGCGTTTACGCTTTACGACGGAAGCACCTGCTAGAGGTAGCTTTCCTATCGCTTTGACCTCGTGCTTACTACGGTTCTAGACCGTTGAGAGCAGCACGCAGTCGCTTCGCGCAACCTGTGTATTATGGCACGTTCGTGCGGGACAACAAAATCCCTTAGTTTCATGCCCCCAACATGGTTTATGCCTTGTGCGGCAACCCTATACTGAGACAGTGACAAATCAACATTCCGGGAGCGCTCAGACACAGCCAGCACAGACGCTGCCGGTATCGCTACTTGCCGGCTTGGCCTTATTATCCGCCGCCGCCCCGTTCGGCGCAGATACATATCTGGCATCCTTCGTGGAGATTGCACGCGAGTTCTCCACGACCGAGTCGATGGTTCAGCTCACGCTGACAACCTTCATGATTGGCATGGCTGCTGGACAGCTCGTCATTGGCGCTCTCTCCGATAGTTTGGGCCGCAAGAAGCTGCTTCTCATTGCGACTTTGGTGTTCTTGGGCTCGTCAATCCTCTGTGCAGTAGCACCGAATATTGGCACGCTTATTGCAATGCGCCTGTTCCAGGGGTTAGCTGGTGGCTCCACAGTTGTTCTGGCTCGTTCTGTAGTACCAGACCTCTTGACGGGCAAGGCATCAGCGAGAGCTTTCTCCACGCTGATGGGCATTTCCTCCATCGCCCCGGCAATCGCTCTCCTTGTGGGCGGTTTTCTAGGCCCCGCATTCGGCTGGCGCAGCGTGTTCTGGTTTCTCGCAGCCATCAACGTCGCGATGGTCGCGATTGTGATCCTGATGGTTCCGGAAACCCTGCCGCCTGAGCGACGCTCCACAGGCGCTCTGCGCAATCTCCTGCCCAATATTGGCAGGCTGCTGCGGCGGCCAGTATTTGTCGGCTACTTGTTGGCTTTCGCTGGTGGCTTCTCGGTGATGTTTTCCTATATCGCTGCGTCACCCTTTATCTTCCAGGAGCTGCTGGGGCTAACCCCTACTCAGTTTTCTCTCGTATTCGCATCCAATGCAGCGATGTTGACATTTGTGTCAATCCTTAACGGCAAGATGATCAACCGGATTCATCCCCGCAAGGGCATTTTAATTGCCCTTACGGTCATGCTCGTGACGTCGATAGGCCTGATTATTAATGCCACCGTCGGGATTACTTTCTTCACTACTTGGCTGTTGCTGTTCATTACGGTACCGATGATGCCGCTAATCTTCGCCAATGCCACGGCACTCGGAATTGAGGAGGTTCGAGATATCGGAATTGGCTCAGGTTCCGGTCTCATGGGCTTCACACAGTTCCTCGCGGCCGCCACGGTTTCCCCGCTGGTGGGGCTTGGTTCCAATCTGCCCCTCTCGATGGCTATTTCGATGTTGACCTGTGCATTGATTGCGCTGACCGCGGTGTTGACATTGACGCGCGCCGGCCTCCACAAACGCTCACACCGACTGACATAAGAGCTACGCGCGCGAGAGGACTCCCCGCGTTTCACTTCACTGGTTGAGAATGTGCCCGAATCGGCATTAAATCGATGGTGAGGCCTCGTACCACCCGTAGGCATGGGGCTGACATGGGAGAAAGGTCCTGCCATGACCACGTACGCGCATCCTCATGAACCGCATAAGTCTTCTGAGACGTCGAAGCTCAACTGGCTTCGCGCCGGAGTCCTCGGAGCCAACGACGGCATCGTCTCCACTGCTCTAATCTTGCTCAGCGTGATTGCAGCAGGTTCCTCTCGCGAAGCCATTCTGACTGCTGGTGCCGCCGCCGTTATCGCTGGTGCTATCTCGATGGCTCTGGGTGAATACGTCTCGGTTTCAACCCAGCGCGATACTGAGCGAGCGCTGATTGCCAAAGAAAAGGCCGAGCTCAAAGACTTTCCAGATGAAGAGCATAAGGAGCTCGTGGGGATTCTCTCTGGCTACGGCATCCCAGAACAGATCGCCGAAGATGCCGCCCACGGCATCGCACAGAATGACCCTCTAGCAGCTCACCTGAAGCTGGAATTGGGCATTGACGGCGAGGAACTTACCAACCCCTGGGCGGCTGCTGGTTCTTCGGCACTGTCGTTCCTACTCGGCGCCATCCTGCCGATGATTGCGGCTCTGGTGTTCACCGGCCCCACCTCCGGCGCGATTGCGGTCACCGTTGTCACCATCGTGACGTTGGCCTTGACCGGCTACATCAGCGCCAAGCTCAGCTCCACGCACTCCGGCAAGGCTGCGCTACGTCTGGTCATCGGTGGCGCGCTCGGTTTGATTGTGTCCTACTTCGTCGGCCTGCTCTTCGGGCAGGCCGTCGGATAGCCCTTGAGATAGGCCGTCGGATAGGCTCCGGCAAAGCTCAAAAGCTAATCAACATAGCTGGTCTTCGTCTGGTTCAACCAGGCGTAGACCGCGCCAATTCCCAGGCCACCGCCTACGAAGTTGCCCAGCCACACGGCCACCCAGTTGCCTGTAATGTGCAGGCCGTCGAAGCCCACGGGCTGCGGGTCTGCGAAAAAGGCCAGGGAAAACAGAGAGAAGTTCGCAATCACGTGCTCAAGCCCGAGCCCGACGAACACCGCAATGATCGGCAGAATCACAACGAACTTCGAAATGATTTCCTTGGCTTGTAGTGCACCTAAGACAGCCATATTGACCACGAAATTCGCGCCCATTGCCTCTACGAAAGCACCGAAGAACGACTTGGCCAGCTTCCCCTCAGTCAAGGTGGAAATCAGATGTGTGTCATCAATCCCACCGAGCTTGGCACTCTGGCTGAGCACCAGCGCCACAATCGCGGCACCGATGAAGTTGTAGAACGTGGCGACGGCCACCATCCGAAGGGCCACTCCCCACGACATGCGACCGCGTGCAGCGGACCAGGACACAAACATCATGCTGCCAGTCGCCAGCTCTGCACCGAGCACCACAATGGCGAACAGTCCAAGCCCGAACAGGCACGCAAAGACCAGTCCCCCAGTGCCCGGAGCAATACCTTCGGCCACTTGGCCAGCTACCGCTGCAAAGGCCGTTCCCAACGTCAGATACATGCCCGCCAGGACCGCTCGAACCGCAAAACGTCCGTAGTCCTGCGTCATCAGTTCCTGTTTTTTGTCACCAGCCGTATCCAGCGTTTCGTATAGCGTCACCGCCGAAGCCTTTCCCTGCGTGCCGTTAATTGCAGTTATTCGCATAAAAGAATAACGACAGTCCGGCACGGAATCGCAACCGCTTTACGACGATCACAGCTCCCTACCCCCGTTCAAGCACTGCAACCAGGAACTGAGACTCATCCTCAAACGGACGAAGATCCCACGTCGAATAACGCTGAATCACGGTGAGCCCCGCCTCCTGCGCAATGGTTTCAAAATCCGCAAAGTCCCATCCACGGCCGGCACCGAAGCCGATGATGGCACGACCGCCCTCCGGATTCAGTGCCGCTGCGAAGACCTGCAGTACCTTCGTGCGGTCTTCTGGCGCTACGAAGGTCAGGACATTGCCGGGGCAAATGATGACATCGAAGGCGGATGCCGTGTCACCGTGGGGTGTGTTCTCTAGGCCGTCGTCAAGCACGTGGGGCAATTGCGCCAAGTCCCCTACCAACCACGTCGCGTCCGGGAACTGGCGCTTTGCCTCATCGATGAGATAGGGGTCGACGTCGACACCAACGACCTGGTGTCCAGCCTTCGCCAAGTAACCGCCCACGCGTCCTTGACCACAACCGGCATCTAGAATTCGAGCGTGGCGTGGCGCCATCGCATCCACCAGCCGCGCCTCACCATCGATATCGCGGCCCTCGCGAACGAACCCCCGCCACCGGTTGGCGTAGCGCCGGGAATGCTGCGGATCGGCAGCGATAATTTCTTTCCAAGTGCGGTGATTGTGGGTGCCATTGCTCATGGCCACCATTATGGCGCAGCTGGACACTTTTTATGTATCGGTGCAGCTGCGCACCGTGGGGTCTAAATCCCCAGTACCGACTTAGCAATCAGGAAGTAGATGATCAGACCGGAGGCGTCGACAAGCGTCGTAATGAACGGGTTAGCGAAGACTGCTGGGTCAATGCCAAACTTCTTACCAATCAGCGGCATAATGCCACCGACGGTTGCCGCGAGAGTACAAATACCCAGCAGCGTAAGGCCAATCACTAGGCCGATGTCCCAACCGTAAACCAAGCCAGCTAGCAGCAGGCCGAGAGTGCCAAGCAATAGACCGAGGAACGCGCCGACCCTCACCTCTCGGAGAATGACTTTGAATATATCGCGGGGTTGGACATCCCCCAGCGCCAACGCACGCGTAATCGTAGTTGCAGCCTGGTTACCGGTATTGCCACCTGTACCAATCAGCAGCGGCACGAACACCGAAAGAACCACCATCTGAGACAGCGTCTCTTCGAAGGTTTCCAGGACTTGCACAGTCAATGTCGCACCGATTGCCAGCACGAGCAACCAGACCACACGAGAGCGAACAATCTCAAAGATTGGCGTAGCAAGGTACGGCAAGCGCAGAGGCTCAGAACCGGAAATACGAGCTTGGTCCTCGGAGTCTGCCTCCTCCAGAATCCGGAGTGCGTCGTCCACCGTGAGCAGACCGATAACACGCTGCTCGCTGTCGACAATCGGCAGAGCTAGGCGCTTACGATCAGCGCACATGCGAGCCACCTTCTCTTCAGACTCGGTGGCCTCTGCGTAGTCTGCCTTCCGCAAAATCGCCGCAACATGGATATCACTGCTGGCGCGCATCAAATCACGAAGGCTGACCACGCCCACCAGGCGGCGATTCCGGTTCGACACCGGCAGCGTGTAGATGGATTCGGCATCATCCAGATGCTTGTAGACGGTCTCCAGAGCCTCCCCCACCGTCATATCGTCGTGAAGCGACACCAGCTCCGGGCTCATCCGACGCCCAATGGAACCATCGGGGTAACCGAGGACGATGTTGGTTAGCTCTCGCTCGTCATCCGGCAGATCGGCAAGCAGTTTTGCAGCGACAGACGCAGGAAGCTCGTCGAGCAGCTCTGCTCGATCGTCCGGTTCCATCTCCGCGAAAACTGCGGTGACTTCAGGATCACGGAGACTGTCAATCAGGTGCGCCTGCAGAGCCGAGTTCAGCTCATCGAAGGTTTCAACCGCCGTGTCTTTCGGCAGTGTGCGGTAGAACAGCGCACGTTCCCCATGGCTGAGGCGGCGCATCTTTCGAGCGGCAGCCTTGGGCTCAATATCAGTTAAGAGCCGCGACAACGTCGCCACGTCGTGTGAGCGAAGTGCGGACTCCAGGTCTCGATCATCAATCCTGGTCACGTCAGTAGTCACCGAACTTCTCCCCTCACAAAGCACAAATCCTGGCCAATGCTATCAGAGATAAAAACCCATCAAACCTGGACTGAGAGGACTAGAAATACGAAGGAACATGGCTTTCTAAAAAAACAAAACCCCGCCACAGAAAACACTTTCGTGTTTCCCGCGGCGGGGTTCTCGTCGTAAAGCCCAAGCTGATTGCTCAGCTGACGGGTCTTACTTAGCCTTCTCGATGATCTCGATCAGGCGGTAGTGCTTGTCCTTGGAGAGCGGACGGCACTCTTCGATGCGGACGCGGTCGCCCACGCCAGCCTCTTCGTTCTCGTCATGCGCCTTGACCTTAGAGTTCGTGCGCATGATCTTGCCGTACAGGGCGTGCTGCTTGCGGTCCTCGAGCTCGACGACGATGGTCTTCTGCATCTTGTCGGACACGACGTAACCGGTGCGCACCTTGCGTGCGCCAGCCTCGGTGGTGTTCATGTTTTCCTCACTCATGCTGCATCACCATCGGTTGGTGCAGCAGACAGGCCGAGCTCGCGCTCACGCATAACGGTGTAAATGCGAGCAATATCCTTGCGGACAGTGCGGAGACGGCGGTTGTTGGTCAGCTGACCGGTAGCGCTCTGGAAACGGAGGTTGAACAGCTCCTCCTTAGACTCCTTGAGCTTGGCAACCAGGTCATCGTTATCCAGCGAGCGAAGCTCGTGGGCGGGAATGCCGTTCGACATCAGTACTGATCCTCCTTCCGAACGATTCGGGTCTTAATCGGCAGCTTAGCGCCTGCGCGCTTCAGTGCCTCGACAGCAGTTGCCTCGTCCGGGTAGGACATCTCGAACATGATGCGACCCGGCTTGACGTTTGCAACCCACTTCTCGACCGGGCCCTTACCGGAACCCATACGAACACCCAGTGGCTTCTGGGTCAGCGGACGGTCCGGGAAAATCTGGATCCAGACCTTACCACCACGCTTGACGTGGCGGTTGATGGCAATACGCGCTGCCTCAATCTGACGGTTGGTGATGTAGGCCGGCTCGAGAGCCTGGAGACCGTAGTCACCGAAAGTCACCTTGTTGCCGCCCTTGGACATACCAGAACGGGTCGGGCGGTGCTGGCGACGGAACTTAACGCGCTTCGGGATGAGCATGAATTAGCCCTCCTTCTTCTCAGATGCACGCTGACGACGCTTGCCACCACGACGCGGACGGTCGTTGCCGCGACGCTGGCGGTCGTTGCCGGCGTTGATCTCGGACTCGCGACGGCCACCGATCACGTCACCCTTGTAGATCCACACCTTGACGCCAATGCGGCCGAAGGTGGTGTGAGCCTCGTGGGTGCCGTAGTCGATCTCCGCACGCAGGGTGTGCAGCGGAACGCGACCCTCGTGGTAGCGCTCGGTGCGGCCCATCTCGGCACCGCCGAGACGACCGGAGCAGACAACCTTGATGCCCTTGACGTGCGGCTGACGCATTGCAGACTGGATAGCCTTGCGCATTGCACGACGGAAAGCGACACGGTTGGCGAGCTGCTCAGCGATGGACTGAGCGACCAGCTTCGCATCCGCGTCAATGTTCTTGACCTCGAGGATGTTCAGCTGAACCTGCTTGCCGGTGAGCTTCTCGAGCTGGCCGCGGATGCGGTCAGCCTCGGAGCCACGACGACCGATAACAATGCCCGGGCGTGCGGTGTGGATGTCCACACGCACGCGGTCACGGGTGCGCTCGATAACGACATCGGAGATGCCGGCGCGCTCAAGACCGGTGGACAGCAGATCGCGGATCTTGATGTCCTCGGCCAGGTAGTCAGCGTACTGCTTGTCGGCGTACCAGCGGGACTTCCAGTCGCTGGAAATACCGAGGCGAAGACCGTGTGGATGGATCTTCTGTCCCACTATCGGTCACCTTCCTTCTGGCTCTCGACGACCACGGTGATGTGGCTGGTGCGCTTGCGGACGTGGAAAGCACGGCCCTGCGCACGCGGGCGGAAGCGCTTCATGGTCGGTCCCTCGTTGGCGTAAGCCTCGGAGATGACCAGAGTACGACGGTCCAGGCCGAAGTTGTTCTCAGCGTTTGCAGCTGCAGACGCAACAACCTTGGCGACCGGATCAGCAGCACCCTGCGGAGCGTACTCCAGGATGTTCAATGCCTCGTCGACGGACTTACCGCGAACGGTGTCCAGGACGCGACGTGCCTTCATCGGAGTAACGCGGACGAAGCGCGCAGTTGCGCGTGCAGAAGTAATGTCGTTGCTCATGGCTTATCGACGTCCCTTCTTGTCATCCTTGACGTGACCCTTGAAGGTCTTGGTCGGGGCGAATTCGCCCAGCTTGTGGCCGACCATAGAGTCATCCACGAACACCGGCACGTGCTTGCGACCGTCGTGAACGGCGAAGGTGTGGCCGATGAAATCGGGGAGAATCGTGGAGCGGCGAGACCAGGTCTTAATGACCTGCTTGGTGCCCTTCTCGTTCTGTGCATCGACCTTCGCGAGGAGGTGCTCATCGACGAACGGGCCCTTCTTAAGGCTGCGTGGCATTCTCAGTTCCCTCCTTAGCGCTTCTTATTCTTGTTGGTACGACGGCGACGAACGATCAGCTGGTCGCTCGGACGGTTCGGCTTACGGGTGCGGCCTTCCTTCTGGCCCCACGGGGAAACCGGGTGGCGACCACCGGAGGTCTTACCCTCACCACCACCGTGCGGGTGGTCAACCGGGTTCATGACAACACCGCGGACAGTCGGGCGCCAGCCCTTCCAGCGCATACGGCCGGCCTTGCCCCAACGAATGTTGATCTGATCCTGGTTTCCGACCTCACCGACGGTTGCACGGCAACGAGCGTCGACGCGACGGATCTCAGAGGACGGCATACGCAGAACTGCGTACTTGCCTTCCTTACCGAGAAGCTGAATAGAAGCACCAGCAGAACGTGCCAGCTGTGCACCGGCACCCGGCTTGAGCTCCACGCAGTGAATGGTGGAACCGGTCGGGATGTTACGCAGCGGCAGGTTGTTACCAACCTTGATGTCGGCGTTAGCGCCGGACTCAACGATGGCACCCTGCTTCAGGTTCTTCGGAGCGATGATGTAGCGCTTCTCACCGTCTGCGTAGTGCAGCAGTGCGATGTTGGCGGTACGGTTCGGGTCGTACTCGATGTGAGCGACCTTTGCCGGAATGCCGTCCTTGTCATTACGACGGAAGTCGATGACGCGGTACTGGCGCTTGTGTCCGCCACCCTTGTGGCGAGTGGTGATGTGACCGTGTACGTTACGGCCACCAGTCTTCGACAGCGGGCGCAGCAGAGACTTCTCAGGAGTCGAGCGAGTAACCTCGCTGAACTCGGAGACGGAGCTCTGGCGGCGACCCGGCGTAGTCGGCTTGTACTTACGAATAGCCATACTTTTGCTCTTCCTTAACTTCCTCGTCGGCTAGCGGCTAGGCTGCCGAACCGCCGAAGATGTCGATGGGATCGCTGCCGGCCGCGAGAGTCACGTAGGCGCGCTTGGTGTTCTTGCGCTTGCCGTAGCCGGTGCGGGAACGCTTGCGCTTGCCCTCACGGTTGAGGGTGTTGACGGAAGCGACCTTGGCACCGAAAATCTCCTGGACCGCGATCTTGATCTGGGTCTTGTTAGCGTCGGTGTGAACCAGGAACGTGTAAACGCCCTGCTCCATAAGTCCGTAGGACTTCTCAGACACTACCGGTGCAACAATGATGTCGCGGGGATCTGCGATGGTAGCCATTACTTCTCCTCCTTACCGGCGGTGCGAGTGATGAAGTCATTGAGTGCCTGAACGGCGAAGATGACGTCATCGGCCTTCAGAACGTCGTAGGTGTTCAGCTGATCCTCAGACAGGATGTGGACACCTGGCAGGTTACGAACCGACTTCCACGAGTTGACGTCCTCGCGCGGCAGAACGACGAGCACGTTGCGGCGCTCAGTCAGACGCTCGACGAAAGTACGAGCTGCCTTGGTGGACGGGGTCTGGCCTGGGACCAGTTCCTCGACAACGTGGATGCGGTCGTGGCGAGCACGGTCAGAGAGTGCGCCGCGCAGAGCAGCTGCAATCATCTTCTTCGGGGTGCGCTGGCTGTAATCGCGCGGCACCGGGCCGTGGACAACGCCACCGCCGGTCCAGTGCGGAGCACGGATCGAACCCTGACGAGCGCGACCGGTACCCTTCTGGCGCCACGGCTTGCGGCCACCGCCGCGAACCTCACCGCGGGTCTTGACCTTGTGGGTGCCCTGGCGAGCTGCTGCACGCTGCGCGACAACAACCTGGTGCATCAGGGCGATGGACACCTCCGCGTCGAACACGGAAGCAGGAAGCTCAACCGAACCGTTCACGCCGCCTTCAGCGGTGTGTACGTCTAGCTTGAGGTTGGTCATGCGTGAGCACCACCCTTCGTGGCAGTCTTAACAACCAGCAGGCCGCCGCGTGCACCCGGAACTGCGCCCTTGATGAGCAGCAGGTTCGCGTCAGCGTCAACCTTCTGGATCTTCAGGTTCTGGGTCGTGACCCGGTCGTTACCCATGCGGCCTGCCATGCGCTTGCCCTTGAAGACGCGTCCTGGCGTGGCGCAAGCGCCAATGCCACCAACACGACGGTGAGCAGCCTGGTTACCGTGAGCGGCACCCTGGCCAGCAAAGCCGTGGCGCTTCATACCACCGGCGAAGCCGTGGCCCTTAGAGGTACCAGTGACGTCGACGTACTCAATTTCGCCGAAGATGTCGACACCAACGGACTGGCCGACCTCGTAAGAGGAAGCGTCCGGGGTGCGAATCTCAACGCTGTGGCGACGCGGGGTCACACCGGCCTTCTTGAAGTGGCCGGCCTCCGGCTTGTTGACCTTTCGCGGGTCAATTTCGCCGTATGCAATCTGGACGGCGTCGTAGCCGTCGGTTTCCTTAGTGCGCACCTGAGTCACTACGCACGGCCCAGCCTCAACGACGGTAACCGGAACAACGCGGTTCTCCTCGTCGAAGATCTGAGTCATACCGAGCTTCGTGCCCAGGATGCCCTTGATCTCGTTTTCACTCATTTATCTTGTCTCCGCTACCAAAAGTCCAGGATCACTGAATGTTCACATCGACACTTGCCGGAAGGTCAATGCGCATAAGTGCATCGACTGTCTTCGGCGTTGGATCGAGAATGTCGATCAGACGCTTGTGAGTGCGCATCTCGAAGTGCTCGCGCGAGTCCTTGTACTTGTGCGGCGAACGGATAACGCAGTAAACGTTCTTTTCGGTTGGCAACGGCACCGGGCCAACGACGCGTGCACCCGTACGGGTAACGGTCTCCACGATCTTTCGCGCAGAAGCGTCGATAGCCTCGTGGTCGTAGGCCTTGAGCCTGATGCGGATCTTCTGTCCGGCCACGCTTGTCCTCTCCTCGGTCGGCGCGCCCCAATTAAAGGGGCGTCGACCCTGTCAATGTTTCTCGACGCCGTCAGCAACTATGGCCAGCGCCAGAAATCAAAACTGGGTTGTGCATTACTTCAAAGCGATTTCGTCTTCGATCGTCATGGCAAATTAACTTATGGCCATGACCCGAGCGGACGAATAACGCCTTGCACTCAAATCCCAGTGGAAAACAAGTCCCCCTCGTGGGGCTCTTCATTTGCCTACTGCCGCTGTTAATTTGCCATGCCACCTCCGACCCCCGCGGTCGGGCGTGTCGCCCGTTTTCTCCGTGAGGCACGATTGGGAAGAAACTTCCCTACGTGGTCATGCTCGCCTTACCATAGGCGCTATGTCCAATTTCGTACTGGTTCCCAGCTGGGCCTGATACAACAATTGGCGCGAACGCCTTTGTTAAAGCAACCTCCGTATTAAAGCACGTCCGGGCTACGAATGTAAAATCACGATTCCAAAGTGCAACGTACATCACACCCATTACGGCACAGTCTGCTTGACGACGGCTATTGCGCCGCCCCGCCCGGTCTAGTGTCGGCTATGTACAGATACAAAAAATCCCGACTTCCGCTTACGCGGAGTCGGGATTCTTCTAAGACTTAAGTTAAAGCATTTCCCCTATGGGGAAAAGACTTACTTAACGATCTTGGTAACGCGGCCAGCGCCGACGGTGCGGCCACCCTCGCGGATAGCGAAGCGCAGGCCCTCGTCCATTGCGACCGGCTGAATCAGCTTGACAGACATGTCAACGTTGTCGCCCGGCATGACCATCTCGACACCTTCCGGCAGGGAAACAACGCCGGTGACGTCGGTGGTGCGGAAGTAGAACTGCGGACGGTAGTTGTCGAAGAACGGGGTGTGACGGCCGCCCTCATCCTTGGACAGGATGTAGACGGAACCCTCGAACTCGGTGTGCGGGGTGTAAGCGCCCGGCTTAGCAACGATCTGACCGCGCTCGATGTCCTCACGCTTGGTACCGCGGAGCAGCAGACCACAGTTGTCGCCAGCCTCAGCGGAATCCAGCAGCTTGCGGAACATCTCGATACCGGTAACGGTGGTCTTCTGGGACTTCTCCTTGATGCCCAGAATCTCGACCTCGTCGTTAACGTTCAGAACGCCGCGCTCAACACGACCGGTAGCAACGGTGCCGCGACCGGTAATGGTGAAGATGTCCTCAATCGGCATCAGGAACGGCTTGTCGGTCTCGCGAACCGGATCCGGGATGTTCTCGTCGCAAGCTTCCATCAGCTCGAGGATGGAGTTGACCCACTTCTCTTCGCCCTCAAGAGCCTTCAGAGCGGAGATGTGGACGATCGGAGCTTCCTCGTCGTAGTCCTGCTCAGCCAGCAGCTCGCGGACCTCCATCTCGACGAGCTCGATGATCTCTTCGTCGTCGACCATGTCGCACTTGTTCAGTGCAACGAGGATGTACGGAACGCCAACCTGGCGAGCCAGCAGAACGTGCTCGCGGGTCTGCGGCATCGGGCCGTCAGTAGCAGCGACAACCAGGATTGCGCCGTCCATCTGAGCAGCACCGGTAATCATGTTCTTGATGTAGTCGGCGTGGCCCGGGGCATCGACGTGAGCGTAGTGGCGCTTCTCCGTCTGGTACTCAACGTGGGAAACGTTGATGGTAATGCCACGTTCCTTCTCTTCCGGTGCCTTATCGATGGCATCGTAAGCGAACGACTCGTTCAGGTCCGGGAACTTGTCAGCCAGAACCTTGGTGATAGCGGCGGTAGTGGTGGTCTTACCGTGGTCAACGTGACCAATGGTACCGATGTTGACGTGCGGCTTCGTACGCTCGAACTTCGCCTTTGCCACTTTTAGTCCTCCTGGAGGTCTAGGTGGCCACGACTCTCGCAGCCACAATTTTGTGGTCACTCAATCCGCCTTCACAAGCATCAGAAGCCTTGAAGCTGTTCGCTTCCGACTTCGGAACGTGCGCGCGCAAAAGAGCACTATTCTTTCACTGTGCCAGTTACTCGATACTAGGGCAGGATACTGGAGTTTTCCAAACCAGACCAACCCCCTAGTTAAGGGTGGGTAACGGCCAGCAACTCACATCGTCATTTACCTGCATAAATGCTAGATATTTGAGCTGCGATCTAAAATCGGCCAACGATATGAATTGCGAGCAGCTACCCCCTAGAGCTTGCCTGTGCTAACACACGCCAACAGTCTGACGATGTCTCAGCACAGTCAAAGCTAGAGGGAATCTACTAAAGCTGCAGACCCTCGCACTGCGTTCTCTAAAAGAGTGACAGTGCAGTGCGTGCAGGGATGGGGTCAACTCTGATTGAGTGCCCCACCCTACCGGCGTGATTTAAGCGCCGGTACGAGCTGCAATGATCTCCTCGGCCACGGAGGACGGAACCTCAGCGTAGGAGTCGAAGATCATGGTGTAGTTAGCGCGACCCTGGGTCTTGGAACGCAGGTCACCAACGTAGCCGAACATCTCGGACAGCGGAACCAGAGCCTTGACAGCCTTGACGCCGGTGCGGTCTTCCATGGAGTTGACCTGGCCACGACGGGAGTTGATGTCACCGATGACCTCACCCATGTACTCTTCCGGAGTAATGACCTCAACGGCCATCATCGGCTCGAGCAGGACCGGCTTAGCCTTCTGAACAGCTTCCTTCAGAGCCTGCTGACCAGCGATCTTGAAGGCCATTTCGGAGGAGTCAACCTCGTGGTAAGCACCGTCGAGCAGGGTTGCCTTGATGTTCACCAGCGGGTAGCCGGCGAGGGTACCGTACTGCATTGCATCCTGGATACCAGCGTCGACAGACGGGATGTACTCCTTCGGAACGCGGCCACCGGTGACCTCGTTTGCGAAGAGGTAAGTTGTGGACTCGCCTTCTTCCACCTCTTCAGCGGACGGGGAGTACGGCTCCAGAGCAATGATGACGCGGGCGAACTGACCCGAACCACCGGTCTGCTTCTTGTGGGTGTACTCGAACTTCTCGACCGGCTTGCGGATGGTCTCGCGGTAAGCAACCTGCGGGTTACCGATGTTTGCTTCGACCTTGAACTCGCGCTTCATGCGGTCAACCAGGACGTCGAGGTGGAGCTCGCCCATACCGCCGATAACGGTCTGGCCGGTTTCCTCATCCAGGTGAACGGTGAAGGTCGGGTCCTCTTCAGCCAGACGCTGAATAGCGGTACCCAGCTTCTCCTGGTCAGCCTTGGACTTTGGCTCAATAGCAACGGAGATAACCGGATCAGGGAAGGACATGGACTCCAGAACGATCGGAGCATCCTGTGCACACAGGGTGTCACCGGTGGTGGTGTCCTTCAGACCAATGAAGGCGTAGATGTTACCTGCCACTGCCTCGTCAACAGGGTTCTCCTTGTTGGCGTGCATCTGGAACAGCTTACCGACGCGCTCCTTCTTGTCCTTGGTGGAGTTCAGGACCTGCTGGCCAGGCTCCACACGACCGGAGTAAACGCGGACGAAGGTCAGCTTGCCGAAGAACGGGTGAGCAGCAATCTTGAATGCGAGAGCGGAGAACGGCTCATCCTTAGACGGCTTACGGACCATATCGACGTCCTCGTCGCCCATCTGGTGGCCGTGAACCTCACCGATGTCCAGCGGATTCGGCAGGAAGTCAATGACAGCGTCGAGCAGCGGCTCAACACCCTTGTTCTTGTACGCGGTACCACAGTAGACCGGGTAGACCTCAGAGTTGATAACCATCTTGCGGATGGCGCCCTTGATCTCGTCCATGGTCAGCTCTTCGCCACCGAAGTACTTCTCCATGAGCTCCTCGTCGGACTCAGCGACGGTCTCAATGAGCTTCTCACGGTACTCGTTAGCCTTGTCGACCATGTCCGCCGGAATCTCCTCGACCTGCGCAGGAGTACCGATCTCAACCTTGCCCGGCCACATGAGGGCCTTCATCTCCAGCAGGTCAACAACGCCGTCGAAGTCATCCTCAGCGCCAATCGGCAGCTGCATAACCAACGGCTTAGCACCGAGGCGGTCAACGATGGTGCCAACGGTGTAGTAGAAGTCAGCGCCCAGCTTGTCCATCTTGTTGACGAAGCAAATACGCGGGACATCGTACTTCTGAGCCTGACGCCAAACCTGCTCAGACTGCGGCTCGACACCTTCCTTACCGTCGAAGACTGCGACGGCACCGTCGAGCACACGCAGGGAACGCTCAACCTCAACGGTGAAGTCGACGTGGCCCGGGGTATCGATGATGTTGATCTGGTTGTCGTTCCAGAAACAGGTCACAGCAGCGGAGGTAATGGTGATACCGCGCTCCTTCTCCTGCTCCATCCAGTCGGTTGTGGACGCACCATCGTGAGTCTCGCCGACCTTGCGGTTAATACCCGTGTAGTACAGGATGCGCTCGGTCGTAGTCGTCTTACCAGCATCGATGTGCGCCATGATGCCGATGTTGCGGACCTTGTGGAGGTCCTTCTTTACGGGAAGTGCACCTTCAGCCACTTGATTCCCCACTCGTTTCAAATCGGTTTGGCGGTGAGACTCAATCACGGGATTGCAATTGGCCGTCAAATCCGCCGTCGGTCGGGTTTGCTTTATCTATAATGCCACCGTCTTGGCGCGAAGTCGCGCCGTGACGTACACCTATTGCGTAAATTCTACGCAAGACATCGGGTGTAAGCGCCGGGCTGGCCCCTATTGAGTGACCCTTAAAGATCTGTGGACCTCGACCGACGCGCGCCGTTGACATACCGGCAGCTGCTTTACGACGGTGACCACTCGCGGCCTCCGTCGATAAGCGATTACCAGCGGTAGTGAGCGAATGCGCGGTTTGCTTCCGCCATCTTGTGAGTGTCCTCACGACGCTTGACGGATGCACCCAGGCCGTTGGATGCATCGAGAATCTCGTTAGCGAGACGCTCGGTCATGGTGTTCTCACGGCGCTGACGGGAGAACATCAGCAGCCAGCGCAGTGCCAGCGTGGTGCCACGGCCCGGACGAACCTCGACCGGGACCTGGTAGGTGGCGCCACCAACACGGCGGGAACGAACCTCAAGAGCCGGCTTGACGTTCTCGATTGCGCGCTTCAGAGTCAGCACCGGATCAGTACCGGTCTTCTCTTCGCACATCTCAAGTGCACCGTAGACGATGCGCTCTGCAGTCGACTTCTTACCGTCGATCAGAACCTTGTTGACCAGCTGCGACACCAGAGGGGAGCCGTAGACCGGGTCGTTGACGACAGGACGCTTCTGTACTGGGCCCTTACGTGGCATGGCTTACTTCTCCTTCTTTGCGCCGTAGCGGGAACGAGCCTGCTTGCGGTCCTTGACGCCCTGGGTGTCAAGGGAACCACGGACGATCTTGTAGCGGACACCCGGGAGGTCCTTAACACGACCACCGCGAACGAGCACCATGGAGTGCTCCTGCAGGTTGTGGCCCTCACCCGGAATGTAAGCCGAAACCTCGACACCGGAGGTCAGGCGAACACGAGCGACCTTACGAAGAGCCGAGTTCGGCTTCTTCGGGGTGGTGGTGTAAACACGGGTGCAAACGCCGCGGCGCTGAGGGGAACCCTTCAGAGCTGCGGTTGCAACCTTAGCCTTCTTGTCATGGCGGCCCTTGCGGACCAGCTGCTGAATAGTGGGCATGAAGCCTCTTTCTGTTTTCAATCCTCGCTGGACATTCTCACGACCGATGCCAACCGCAGCGGAGTAACCACCTTCCGTGTGAATGCATCACAAGAAAAGTTATTACTCATCCAGTGGTGAGCCCATCGGTTGAACGCAAGAAATGGAGGGATTTTGAACGTGCGAAACCCAGTCAGCCGCTCTCGCTGGCCTACTGGGTAATGTCTCAAGTTCCCAATTCTTTTCTGGGATCGTTGTATAACAGTACGCGAGCTGCGGGTTTAGTCCAAACACCCTGGTAATGGCCTATAAATTTCAAGCACTTTGAGCGCTTGTGGGCTTGGTGATCAAATTTTTGGGTGTTCAGCACGGCGCGCCTCGCCCCAAAAGACGCAGACGTTACTATGCCGGTTTGAATTGATAACTCGGCCAATTCTGCCGTCCGTTCGGTTTGCCCATAGTACTGTCCTGCATCAGCGCTGGAGAAACTTAATCGCCATGTTCACCACAGGCGAATGCCTTCTTCATTGCCAGCAGTGTACTGGCAGCGTATAGGTGGGGACATGTCTAAGAAGGTTATTGTCATTGGCGGCCACGGCAAGGTGGCCCAAATCTCTACTCCCCTACTTATCGACGATGGCTACGAGGTCACGTCTGTTATTCGCAACCCCGACCAGGTTCCGGATATCGAGGCTCTCGGCGCCACACCAGCCGTTTACGACATCGCCAGTCTCTCGACCGAACAGTTTGCGGACCTTCTCAGCGCGCACGACGCTGTGATTTGGTCCGCCGGCGCTGGTGGAGGTTCACCAGAACGGACGTACGCGATCGACCGCGACGCAGCTATTACTTCGATTGCCGCAGCCGAGCAGGCTGGCGTTAAGCGCTACGTGATGGTCTCTTACTTTGGTGCGGGCCACGACCATGGCGTTCCAGAGGATCACAGCTTCTTTGCCTATGCCGAGTCCAAGGCTGCAGCCGACGAAGCGCTGCGCGCTTCAAACCTGGAATGGACCATTCTCGGCCCGAGTGCGCTCACGCTCAACGAGGGCCAGGATTCCATCGACACCACGGCGGACAAGGCAGGCGAGGTCGCTCGTGCGACCGTTGCCAATGTCATCGCGCAGGCCGTGTTCAACGAGGCTACCGTTGGTCGCATGATTAACTTCAACGAGGGCAACACCCCGATTGCAGAGGCTTTCAAGATGTAGAGGAGGGAGGTCGGGACGGAACCCCTAGGCCCTTCCTCCCCTGCCCCTTGCCTCTGTTCCTATCGCCTTTCTTCAGTCTCCAGCCGAGTTTTCCAGTTGGGTTGCCTCGACAAAGAAAAATCCTCCGGCACGACCGTGACGAACTAGCAATCCGCTAGTAAGCCACAACTGTGCCGGAGGATTTTTCCGGTTGCCACCTAACAGTTAGCGCACGAAGCCCCAACTGTCAGGCGAGGTGCTTTGCCAGACAGTGACCGAGGGAATTCTCCCGCTCCCCCCAGCCGCTGCCGCAAAGCTATTGATTTTTACTCGAAGGTTCCGATGTCATCCAGCGGAACTGCGGAACCGACCTGGTCGATGCCGTAGGTGTCCTCGGCACCGTAGAAGCCCTCGCCGAAGGAAGCGAACGGGGCGGCTGCCTGGCGGGCAGCTTCCTCAGTCGGCTCAACCGTGATGTTGCGGTAGCGCGAGATACCCGTACCAGCCGGGATCAGCTTACCGATGATCACGTTCTCCTTCAGGCCGATGAGCTTATCCGAGCGCTTGTTGATAGCGGCGTCGGTAAGCACGCGCGTCGTCTCCTGGAAGGAGGCGGCGGACAGCCAGGACTCGGTGGCCAGCGATGCCTTGGTAATACCCATCAGCACGCGACGGCCTTCGATGACGCTGCCACCGGAGGCGACAATCTCGCGGTTCTTCGCCATGACCGTGGAGCGCTCGACCAGTGCACCTGGCAGCAGTTCGGAGTCACCTGGCTTAGACACAATCACGCGGCGCAGCATCTGGCTGACGATAACCTCGATGTGCTTGTCGTGAATGGCCACACCCTGATCACGGTAGACCGACTGGACTTCCTCGATGAGGTGGCGCTGGACGCCTCGGCGGCCCAGAACCTCGAGGACCTCGTGCGGATCGGCAGCGCCCTTGAGCAGCTGCTGACCCTTGACCACATGGTCACCATCGCGGATGGCGCGACGACGGCCATCGACAGTGATTTCAGCCAGGCCCTGACGCTTGGACAGCTTGTCGTAAACAACCTCGTCTTCGCTGTTGGCATCCGGGATGAGGGTGAGCGTGTAGAAGTGCTCGTCCTCCTCCAGGCGCACGCGACCGTTTTCGCGGACCAGCGGAGCCTTGTTCTTCGGCACGCGGGCCTCAAACAGCTCCTGGACACGCGGCAGACCACCGGTAATGTCGCCACCGACACCACCCTGGTGGAACGTACGCATGGTCAGCTGGGTACCCGGCTCACCAATGGACTGCGCAGCAACAATACCGACAGCCTCTCCGATGTCGACCAGCTTGCCGGTTGCCATCGAGCGACCGTAGCACTTGGCACAGACACCGGTTGCGGTGGAACAGGTCAGAACCGAGCGGACCTTGACTTCCTTGACACCGTGGCTGAGAGCCAGGGTGATGTGGTCGTCGTTCAGGTCGGTGTCAGCCGCGATAAGGACATTGCCCTCAGCGTCGGTGACATCGGCTGCCAGCACACGAGCAATCGCGGCGGTCTCGACATACTTCGCACGACGGATCTCGCCGGTCGGGTTGCCGGCTGCGTCCAGAACATCCTCGCCGATCTCGACAATGACACCATCGTGGGTGCCACAGTCCTCTTCGCGAACGATGACGTCCTGCGCAACGTCGACCAGACGACGGGTCAGGTAACCCGAGTCAGCGGTACGAAGCGCGGTATCGGCCAGACCCTTACGGGAACCGTGCGAGTTGTTGAAGTACTCGAGAACCGACAGGCCTTCGCGGAAGGAGGTCTTAATCGGACGGGTGATGTATTCACCACGCGGGTTCGTAACCATACCCTTCATGCCGGCCAGCGAGTGAATCTGGCCCATGTTACCGGCAGCACCCGACTTCACGATCATCGGAATCGGATTGTCATCCGGGTACAGAGCCTCGACCTTTTCACCGACCTCAGCCGTCGCAGCCTTCCACAGGTTAACCAGCGACTCGTGACGCTCAGCAGCCGAGAGCTTACCGCGGCGGAACTTCTTCTCCACCGTGGCGGCCTTCTCTTCGTAGCCGTTTAGGATCTCCCGCTTGTTCGGGAGAACCAGCACGTCAGACATAGCAATGGTGACACCAGAACGGGTAGCCCAGTAGAAGCCAGCATCCTTGAGCTTGTCGACGGTCTGAGCGACCGTGATCATCGGGTACTTGGCAGCCAAGTCGTTGATGATCGCAGCCTGCGGCTTCTTAGCCATAACGCCTTCGACGTATGGGTAGTTCCACGGCAGCAGGTCGTTGAACATAACGCGGCCCAGCGTGGTCGAAGCCAGCCAGGTATCGCCCTTGTTCCAACCGTCTGGGAACTGCTCGGCCTCAATCTCGGCCGGCGGACGCAGGTGGCTGATGCGCACCTTAATCGGGCTCTGCAGACCAATTGCACCGCGGTCGTAAGCCATGATGGCCTCGGCCGGGCTGGTGTAAATACCCTGCTCCGGTGCGTCCTCGGTGGCATCCTGGTGGCCACCCGGCAGCTCCGGCTTCTCCAGCGTCAGGAAGTACAGGCCAGTGACCATATCCAGACGCGGCATAGCCAGCGGCTTACCGGAAGCCGGCGACAGAATGTTGTTCGAGGACAGCATCAGGACGCGAGCCTCGGCCTGTGCTTCAGCGGACAGCGGCAGGTGGACTGCCATCTGGTCACCGTCGAAGTCGGCGTTGAAAGCCTCACATGCCAGTGGGTGCAGCTGAATTGCCTTACCCTCAACCAGGACCGGCTCGAAAGCCTGAATACCCAGGCGGTGCAGCGTAGGTGCACGGTTCAGCAGGACCGGGTGTCCGGTAATGACATCTTCGAGGACGTCCCACACCTCTGGGCGCTGACGCTCAACCATGCGCTTCGCGCTCTTGATGTTCTGCGCGTAGCTCTTGGCCACGAGCTCCTTCATCACGAACGGCTTGAACAGCTCAAGTGCCATCAGCTTCGGCAGACCACACTGGTGCAGCTTCAGCTGCGGGCCGACGATAATAACCGAACGGCCGGAGTAGTCAACACGCTTACCCAGCAGGTTCTGACGGAAACGACCCTGCTTACCCTTGAGCAGGTCGCTCAGGGACTTCAGCGGGCGGTTACCCGGACCAGTGACCGGGCGGCCGCGACGTCCATTGTCGAACAGTGCGTCAACGGATTCCTGAAGCATGCGCTTCTCGTTGTTGACGATGATCTCCGGAGCGCCGAGGTCGATCATGCGCTTCAGGCGGTTGTTGCGGTTGATGACACGACGGTAGAGGTCGTTCAAGTCCGAGGTCGCAAAGCGGCCACCGTCGAGCTGCACCATCGGGCGCAGCTCCGGCGGAATCACCGGGATGCAGTCGAGCACCATAGCGGCTGGGTCGTTGCCGGACTGCAGGAATGCAGTGACAACCTTCAGGCGCTTGAGGGCGCGCATCTTCTTCTGACCCTTGCCGTCGCGAATAATCTCGCGCAGCTCCTCGGCCTCCTTGGCCAGGTCGAAGTTGCGGATCAGGGTCTGAATAGCCTCAGCACCCATACCACCGGTGAAGTAGTCCTCGTAGCGGTCGACGAGCTCGGTGTAAATACCCTCGTCGATAATCATCTGCTTCGGCTCGAGCTTGATGAAGGTGTTCCAAATCTCATCGAGACGATCCAGCTCGCGCTGGGCGCGCTCACGGATGTGGCGCATCTCGCGCTCGGCTGCAGACTGAACCTTCTTGCGGGCGTCAGCCTTGGCACCGGCTGCCTCGAGCTCAGCCAGATCCTCTTCCAGGGTCTGGGCGCGCTCGGCCAGCTCCTGGTCGCGGTCGTCCTCAACCAGCTTCTTGTCCACGAGCATGTCTGCTTCGAGGGTTTCCTGGTCGTTGTGGCGAGCCTCTTCATCCACAGAAGTGATGATGTTGGCAGCGAAGTAGATGATCTTTTCCAGATCCTTCGGAGCCAAATCGAGCAGGTAGCCGAGGCGGGACGGCACACCCTTGAAGTACCAGATGTGAGTGACCGGAGCGGCCAGCTCAATGTGGCCCATGCGCTCACGGCGAACCTTCGACTTGGTCACCTCAACGCCACAGCGTTCACAGATGATGCCCTTGAAGCGAACGCGCTTGTACTTACCACAAGCACACTCCCAGTCACGGGTCGGGCCAAAGATACGCTCACAGAAAAGGCCATCCTTTTCCGGCTTCAGCGTACGGTAGTTAATCGTCTCGGGCTTCTTGACCTCACCGCGAGACCAGCGGCGGATGTCGTCGGCGGTAGCGAGCCCAATCCGGAGCTCGTCAAAGTTGTTGACGTCGAGCACCTGTTTTCCCTTTCCCTCCGCATCGAAGTAATGCGGAAACCAAATTCTCTGCGGAGGTTTTTGTACGTTGTCGTCTGTGTTGGGTTATTCGCGAGTTAGGGCTTCCCGACCCTGATACTCACGCAATGTTTCGTCGTTAAGCGAGAAACTATGCGGAGTCAGCGTCGGAACGCTCATCGCGGGACAGGTTAATGCCGAGGGAAGCGGTCGCGTGGTCGAGTTCCTCATCGTCGGAGGAGCCCAACTCAACCGGAACGCCGTCGGCCGAAAGGACCTCAACGTTCAGGCAGAGCGACTGCAGTTCCTTCAGAAGCACCTTGAACGACTCCGGAATACCCGGATCCGGAATGTTGTCGCCCTTCACGATTGCCTCGTAGACCTTGACGCGGCCAACCACGTCATCGGACTTGATAGTGAGCAGCTCCTGCAGGGTGTAGGCAGCGCCGTATGCCTGCATTGCCCACACCTCCATCTCACCGAAGCGCTGACCACCGAACTGAGCCTTACCACCCAGCGGCTGCTGGGTAATCATGGAGTACGGACCGGTGGAACGAGCGTGAATCTTCTCGTCGACCAGGTGGTGCAGCTTCAGCATGTACATGTAGCCCACCGAAACCGGGAACGGGAACTTCTCGCCAGAGCGGCCGTCGAACAGCGTGGCCTTACCGTCAGCGTTGACCAGCACCTCGCCGTCACGGTTCGGGCGGGACGACGCGAGCAGACCAGCGAGCTCCTCGTTCTCAGCACCGTCGAACACTGGGGTTGCGACCAGGGAGTCGGACGGAACGTCGTGCAGGTCTGCCGGAAGACGCTTAGCCCAATCCGGGTCGCCCTCAATGCTCCAGCCGGCCTTCGCCAGCCAGCCGAGGTGAACCTCGAGGACCTGGCCGATGTTCATACGACGCGGAACACCGTGGGTGTTCAGAATGATGTCGACCGGGGTGCCGTCCGGCAGGAACGGCATGTCCTCCTGCGGCAGGATCTTGCCGATAACACCCTTGTTACCGTGGCGACCTGCCATCTTGTCGCCGTCCTGGATCTTGCGCTTCTGCGCAACGTAGACGCGGACCATCTCGTTGACACCCGGTGCCAGGTCGTCATCGTCTTCACGGGAGAAGACGCGGACGCCGATGACCTTGCCGGACTCACCGTGCGGGACACGCATGGAGGTGTCACGGACCTCGCGGGACTTCTCGCCGAAGATAGCGCGCAGCAGGCGCTCCTCCGGAGTCAGCTCAGTCTCACCCTTCGGGGTGGTCTTAGCGACCAGGATGTCACCGTCGCGAACGTCGGCACCGATGCGGACGATACCGCGGTCATCCAGATCCTTCAGCATCTCCTCGGATGCGTTCGGGATGTCACGGGTGATTTCCTCCGGACCCAGCTTGGTGTCGCGGGCATCAATCTCATGCTCCTCGATGTGAATCGAGGTCAGGATGTCCTCCTCAACCATGCGCTGGTTCAGGATGATGGCGTCCTCGTAGTTGTGTCCTTCCCACGGCATGAATGCCACGAGCAGGTTCTTACCAAGTGCCATCTCACCGTTGTCGGTACCCGGACCATCAGCGATGACCTGGCCGGCCTCAACACGCTGGCCTTCGTCAACCAGTGGCTTCTGGTTGTAGCAGGTGCCCTGGTTGGTGCGTTCGAACTTGCGCAGCAGGTAGGTGTGGCGCTGGCCCTCATCGTCCATGATGGTGATGAAGTCTGCCGACACCGTCTCGACCACACCGGTGACCGAAGCGACAATGACATCGCCGGCGTCGTAAGCAGCACGCTGCTCCATACCGGTACCGACGAACGGAGCCTCCGAACGCAGCAGCGGCACAGCCTGACGCTGCATGTTCGCACCCATCAGGGCACGGTTAGCGTCGTCGTGCTCGAGGAACGGAATCATGGCGGTAGCCACGGAGACCATCTGACGCGGGGAAACATCGAGGTAGTCGACCTCATCGGCGCGGACGGACTCGACGTCACCACCCTTCTTACGAACAGACAGGGTCTCCTGAACGAAGTGGCCGTTCTCGTCGATCGGGGTGTTGGCCTGCGCGACGACGTAGCGGTCTTCCTCATCAGCGGTGAGGTAGTCGACCTCGTCGGTGATGACACCATCGCGGACGCGACGGTACGGAGTCTCAATGAAACCGAACGGGTTCACGCGTGCGTAGCAGGACAGCAAACCAATCAGGCCAATGTTCGGACCCTCTGGGGTCTCAATTGGACACATGCGACCGTAGTGGGACGGGTGAACGTCTCGAACCTCAAGGCCAGCACGGTCACGGGTCAGACCACCCGGGCCCAGTGCGGACAGACGACGCTTGTGGGTCAGGCCCGACAGCGAGTTGTTCTGGTCCATGAACTGGGACAGCTGGGAAGTACCGAAGAACTCACGGATAGCCGCGGAAACCGGGCGCACGTTAATCAGGGTGGTCGGCTGGATCGACTCCACGTCCTGAGTGGTCATGCGCTCACGAACCACGCGTTCCATGCGGGACAGACCCACGCGGACCTGGTTCTGAATCAGCTCGCCTACGGTACGCAGACGACGGTTACCGAAGTGGTCGATATCGTCGGTCTCAACCGGGATTTCGACGCCTTCCGGCGAGGTCATAACATTCTCGCCGTCGTGCAGACGCACGAGGTATTCGATGGTGGTAGCAATATCCTGCTCGGTCAGAACCATCTCGCCGGAGGCATCAGCGCCCAGGCCCAGCTTGCGGTTGACCTTGTAGCGACCGACCTTAGCCAGGTCGTAGCGCTTCGGTTTGAAGAAGTTGTTCTCCAGCAGAGCCAGCGCGGACTCGCGCGTCGGCGGCTCACCCGGGCGCTGCTTGCGGTAAATCTCCAGCAGGGCCTCGTCGGTGTTTGCAACACCGTCCTTCTCCAGGGTGGCCATCATGATCTCAGAGAAGCCGAAGCGCTCCTTGATCTCCTCGGTGGTCCAGCCGAAAGCCTTCAGCAGAACCGTGACCGGCTGGCGACGCTTACGGTCAATACGAACGCCGACGGTGTCCCGCTTGTCGACGTCGAACTCCAGCCACGCACCGCGCGACGGAATAATCTTCACCGAGTGCAGCGGGCGCTCGGTGGACTTGTCGATGGTCTCATCGAAGTAGACGCCCGGAGAGCGCACCAGCTGAGAAACAACGACACGCTCAGTTCCGTTGACGATGAACGTACCCTTGTCCGTCATCATCGGGAAGTCACCGATGAAGACGGTCTGGCTCTTGATCTCACCGGTCTCGCGGTTGGTGAACTCCGCGGTGACGTAGAGGGGAGCCGAGTAGTTGATGTCCTTATCCTTGGACTCATCCACGGTGTTCTTGACGGAGTCGAACCATGGGTCCGACAGCGTCAGGGACATCTTCTGGGAGTAGTCCTCGATCGGAGAGAGCTCTTCTAGAATATCTTCGAGACCGCTGGTAACCCGAGCGTCTTCTCCGAGCTCCTCCTGGCGACGAGCACGCCACTCAGGCGTGCCAATGAGCCATGCGAAAGACTCACGCTGCAGGTCGAGCAGACCAGGAACCGCAATCGGCTCCTGAATCTTTGCAAACGAGTACCTCTTCGAAGCTCCGGGAATACCGGTTACTGCCTTGGTCTGGCGGGAGACTGCCAAGATGCGTCCTTCCAGCACCTCACGCGGTGGAGCACACCGGCAACCGGTGGTGCGCTCCGCCCGCTTGGTTTATACGCGATTCAAGTTGCAGGAATTATTTCTGTTGCGCACCGGGATACTTTGCGTCTAACCTTTGGTCACACACGAAAGTGATTCCCCCGCCACTTGGCCTCCAAGACCAGCCTTTAAAGGCGAGCCCCGAGCCCTAACGGCGGCGTCGCAGCAACTCCTTTAACAGCTAGATGCACGAAAAACGGTGCTACATAATAGCCCCGCGCTCCGAGCGCAAACTATAAAAGAGCTGGCGACAGATACACTAATTCCAGCGCAACGATTTAGCCTATATCAAAAACTGGCAGTTGTCTAGTACAACTTGACAAATCGGGCGTGTCGCATTCACCCGTTACCGATATAACGATGAGGCCTGGGCGCTATGGCCGTCGTAAAGCGTTACTCTGTTTTACGACGGGTCGAAGGACGCACGATACCCACGATTGCGATGAATACCAGAATCGAACCGGACGCAATGAGGCCGATTGACCACGGCTCTAGAGCTGGGCGCTGGAAATTCTGTATTGCGCCAAAGAGAAGCTGATTGGAAAGGCCTTCGTCCATCTTGCCGTTGAAGCGCAGGTAGTCCATGATCGGCTCGCCATCGCGGGTCTCCCACCAAAGGTGGATGTCCTCGGCCATATCGATGACCGAGCCAGACTTGGGCTCAACCCACAAATCACGGGTGCCCTGGTACTGGAGGAAGCCGGACTTGTCATCCTGGGTTAGCTGAGAGACGTAAGAACGGTACTTCTGGGCGAGATTCGTCTTCTCAATGTCCTGACGGAAATGCAGGACACGGTTACCACCGCGCTCCTCTTCCCCGACAAACTTTGCCGGCAAGGAATCGTGGAGGAGATCATCAAAGATCAGGTATTCCTTTTCCTCCGTGTCGGCCGGGAGCTTCACCCAGTTCCCCTCGAAAGCCACTGACCGTGGAACGCCCGCCATGCGGTCGACAAGCGTCGCAGGAGCCAGCGCCTCGCCGGTGAGTCGGTCGATGGTCACCGTCCAGATATTGGCCTCGATAAGCTCCGTCAGCGGGTCGGTGCCGATAACCTCAGGGGGAAGCTCACGCATTTCAGTCACGCCGACACGGAGCGAAACCTTGTCCGCATCCGCGGGTTCGATGAGCACGCCGTGAAGCTGTCGCTGCAGCGGCGAGTGCACTTCTTCCCGCTTGCCCTCTTCGTTAATCCTGGTGGATACGCCGTCTTCCGCCCGCAGGGTATACGACACCGGCGGCAGGTCAAGCGGCATTTTGGGATCAACATTGAGCACTTTGGGCAGCAAAATGCCAGCAGCAAGCAGTGCGGTGCCTAGACCCAACAGAAGGATAGACAGAATTCTCGGCCGTGAGAGCATGTTAGATACTTTACAGGCCAATAAGGGTAATCAAGACAATGAGTGGGCTGGTTTTTGCCTCAACTCCCTGTGACGGGTGAGATTAGTGAGGTTTTGCCCGGGTCAGGTGGGTTAGCAAAGGCCCCAGGAACAAAAGAACCGCCAACCCCGGGCACGAAGCCCAGAATTGGCGGTCAGAATTGGTAGCTTTAGGCCACTACCGGGGCCGAGGCAAGTAATTGAATTACTTGAGGGCAACCTTTGCGCCAGCCTCTTCCAGCTTAGCCTTAGCAGCCTCAGCGTCGTCCTTGGAAGCACCCTCCAGGATAGCCTTCGGAGCGGACTCAACCATCTCCTTAGCCTCCTTCAGGCCCAGGCCGGAGACGATCTCACGGACAGCCTTAATAACGCCGATCTTCTTAGCGCCAGCGTCCTCGAGGACGACGTCGAACTCGTCCTTCTCCTCAGCAGCAGCCTCGCCGCCAGCAGCGCCTGCAGCAGCAACTGCAACCGGAGCAGCAGCGGTGACGTCGAACTCTTCCTCGAAAGCCTTCTTGAACTCGGTGAGCTCAACGAGGGTCATTTCCTTGAAAGCCTCGAGCAGTTCCTCAGTGGTGTACTTAGCCATGGATATTCTCCTATGAGTGTGGTGCGGCCGCTCCCCTCAGAGATCCCTGGGGTCGAAGCCGTCAAAGTGATATTGAAAAGTTTTTCGCGTGATTTAGTTCGCGTAGATCGCGAGCCGCTCGGGATTACTTCTTTTCCTCGAGTGCCGCAGCAAGGCGGGCAACCGAGGAGGTCGGAGCGTCGAGCAGGCCAGCGACGTTCGCCAGAACGCCGTTGAAGGCACCAGCCAGCTTTGCCAGCGTGGTCTCACGGTTATCCATATCCGCAAGAGCCTCAAACTGTGCTGCATCCATTGCAGCACCGTCCATGTAGCCGCCCTTGATCACGAGGTTCTTGTTGTCACCGGCGAACTTCTTAATCGCCTTAGCCGCATCCACAGCCTCGCCCTTGATGAAGGCGACTGCAGTCGGGCCGTTCAGGTGCTCATCAAGACCCTCAATCCCTGCCTCGTCGGCAGCGATCTTGATCATGGTGTTCTTGGCGACGGAGTACTTAACATCAGCACCGAGGGCGCGACGCAGTTCCGTGATTTCCGCAACGGACAGGCCGCGGTACTCAGTCAGCACGATAGCGTTGGACTCTTCAACGTCCTGCTTCAGCGCTGCAACAGCTGCAATCTTCTCAGCATTTGCTGCCATGTGTACTCTCGCCTCCTTCCTGGTCTTTGCAATTTTCCGCTCGGCCAAGTGAAGGATTCTTTTGCGCAAATACAACAAACGCCCCAATCCTCGCACAAGGATGGGGCGCACAATTCTTTTGGCATGTTCCACTTCAACTCCACCGACCCCAAGGTCAGCAGGTGAAGTCAAACTGCGCAAGCGCTTCCAAGTCCTCCTGCGTGGGCCGCTCACTGTATTTCTACAATGAAACCTTCAATCCGCTTCTTTCAAAGCGAATGACCGACGGTCTTCGGTGAAACTTGAGTACCAACCTCCATCTTCCCAACTCGATGTTGGTACCGATTGGAAGCCGGTCAAACTTCATGAAGAAACTTTATACCAGACCCTGGCAATTAACCAAATCGCCTATCCAAACCGCGCCGCACCTGGCTCTCCGAAGCGGCCGAACTCCAGGTCCTTCTCACGTTGCTGGACAATCATCTCGAGCTCGGCAAAGTACGCATTCAGGTCGTCGTCGGCAAGCCAGAGCACTTGGTCGGCGTAGTCGAGCACCACGCGCACCATGTCGTCGGGATGTGCGTCCAATCTGGCGGCGTCGAGAATATCCACGGTGAGTGTCAGTGCCACGCGCACAACCGGCGGGATCTGCGATGCCAAACACTGCTGCGCCACGACATTGCGCAGCTCGACGGCCTCCATCCGCGCAATGATGCGCAACAGCCGCACGACCACGACCTGCGCCGCCCGAGCTTGTAGAGCTTCCTCCTCACTCATCCCCGGAAGCACCACAGAGTCCTGGATATTGCGGCGAAGGACCTCAGCTACGCGCTCGTCCTCCCCTAGCCCCGTCAGTACCTCGCCCAGCAGAGTCTGTCCTGCGATGCGCAGGCAGGGCATGTCATAGGCGTCGTCGCCCAACGAGTCGAGATACGAGATGAGCTGCGGTTCAATAATTCCGGAACCGTCGTCGAGCTGCGCCAGGCGATTAATCTCGCCGAGCGCCTCCAGCCCTTCTTCGGGTTCCAAAATTAACGTCATAGTCGCGATTTTAAGCAACAAACTTTGGCTGTGAGTCCATTTCGCCTGGATTAGTTGTTTGGATTAGCAATTCGCTTTACGACGTCTACCGCGCCCAAGCCCCCACCGCGCTATCGATACCCCTTATGCCAATGCAAAACCGCCACCTTACACACTGTGGGAAAGTGCGCGCGGCGGCGGTTTTAAAGAGCTTTGCTCAGAGTCACTCTCGAGTGACTCGTGAAGAGCACACTCGCCTATCGGCTGATGCTGATTTAGGCGGTGTAGTCCTTGATCACGCTGGTGTCAACCGGGATGCCCGGGCCGTTGGTGGCGGAGACGGTGATCTTCTTCAGGTACTTACCCTTAGCAGCGGACGGCTTGAGGCGCATCAGCTCGTCGATAAGCGCACCGTAGTTCTCGGCCAGCTTCTCAGCGTCGAAGGATGCCTTACCGATAACAGCCTGCAGGTTTGCAGCCTTGTCAACGCGGAAGGAAATCTTACCGCCCTTGATCTCGGTGACAGCCTTAGCGACATCCGGGGTAACGGTGCCGGTCTTCGGGTTCGGCATCAGACCACGCGGGCCGAGGATGCGAGCCACGCGACCAACCTTGGCCATCTGGTCCGGAGTTGCGATGGCAGCGTCGAAGTCGGTCCAGCCGCCCTGAATCTTCTCGATCAGCTCCTCGGAGCCAACGAAGTCAGCGCCGGCCTCTTCAGCCTTGGTGGCGTTCTCGCCAGCAGCGAAAACAACAACGCGGACGGTCTTACCGGTGCCGTTCGGCAGGGAGACAGTGCCGCGAACCAGCTGGTCAGCCTTGCGCGGGTCAACGCCCAGGCGGATAGCGACGTCGATGGTGGCGTCGTAGTTCTTGGAGGAGGTCTCCTTGGCCAGGTTAGCGGCCTCGAGCGGAGAGTAGATGCGGCCGGCGTCGATCTTCTCGGCGGCGGCGCGGTATGCCTTAGAGTTCTTGCTCATGAAAAGTCCAATCTCAATTAAGTGAAATGGTTGGATTGTGGTGTGTAGCGGGCCGAAGCTGGCCCTACCACTTGATGAAGGTGCAGCTAAACGCTGACGGTTTACTTAGCGCCCTCGACGGTGATGCCCATGGAACGAGCGGTACCGGCGATGATGCGTGCACCCATCTCGATGTCGTTAGCGTTCAGGTCCGGCTTCTTCAGCTCGGCGATTTCCTTGCACTGCTCCCAGGTCACGGAACCGACCTTGTTGGTGTGCGGAACGCCAGAGCCCTTCTGAATGCCAGCGGCCTTCAGCAGCAGCTTAGCTGCCGGCGGGGTCTTCAGAACGAAGGTGAAGGAGCGGTCTTCGTAGACAGAAATTTCAACCGGGACAACGTTGCCACGCTGGTTCTCAGTTGCTGCGTTGTAAGCCTTGCAGAACTCCATGATGTTGACACCATGAGCACCCAGTGCCGGACCAACCGGCGGAGCCGGGTTAGCCTGACCAGCCTGAATCTGCAGCTTAATAATCGCAGAAAGCTTCTTCTTCGGAGCCATCGGATTAACCTACTTCCTAGTTACCGGGGCGCGCCGCCCCGATGAAAAGGCGACTCACCCCGTCCGGATGCCGACGCTTTACGACGACCCTTGCGCCCTCGACCATCATGGCCACTGGCGCTGGTCATTGAGTTGGTGCCAGCCACCGGGGATACGAATTACTTGGCGCATCTGTGCTCAAGGCACAAAAATGCACGCCTGGCTACGTTACCGCAGCGTATGGCGTGCATCAAAATCCGTTACCGGATTGGTTGCGCGAGCGAGCTAGCTGGTGCCTTGCTCGGCGCTTGGCTTGGCGGTGCTCTCCGCTTGGCTCTGCGCCTGGCTTGAGGTCGGGCCTAGTTCAGCTTCTCGACCTCATCGATGCCCAGCTCGACCGGGGTCTCACGGCCGAAGATGGAAACCAGAGCCTTCATGCGGCCGGTGTCCGGGTCGATCTCGGAGATGGTCGCAGCCACAGATGCGAACGGACCGGACAGGATGGTGACGGACTCGCCGACCTCGTAGTCGATGGCGACGGCCTTCTTCTCCGCCTGCGGCGCCGCTGCGACAGCCAGCTCACCGTCGGCATTTGCAGCTTCTTCAGCGGCGTCCGCGGTGATGGTCTCCTTCGGCATGAGGAACTTAGCGACCTCGCGAATCTTGACCTTGGACGGCTGGCCCTCGCTACCGACGAAGGAAGTAACACCCGGGGTGTCGCGGACGACGGACCAGGACGGGTCATCCAGGCTCATACGAACCAGAACGTAGCCCGGCAGCAGCTTGCGCTTAACGATCTTCTTCTTGCCGTCGTCCTTGCGCTCTTCGACTTCCTCAACCGGAACGATGACCTCGTGGATCTGCTCATCGACACCCATGGTCTGGGCGCGCATTTCCAGGTTGGTCTTCACCTTGTTCTCGTAGCCGGAGTAGCACTGGATGATGTACCAGTCGCCCGGACGACGCTTGAGCTCACGCTGGAACTCGCGCAGGCGCTTACGGTACTCGGCATCTGCGTCAGCAGCTGCCTGTGCCTCAGCGTCAGCGGCAGTCTCCTCTGCCGGCGCTGCTTCTGCTGCAGCAGTGTCAGCTGCGGCTGCGTCGGCTGCGGCTGCGTCGGCTGCGGCTGCGTCGGCTGCACCCTCGGCCGGAGCTTCTACCTGAGCCGGTGCGCCCTGCGCATCCTGCTCAGTTGCGGCAGCATCCGCGGACTGGGCGTCGGAGAAAATATTCTGACCATCATTCATGTCGTGCTAACCCCTCTTGTATCTACATCAACGGTTCGCGACATTGGCATCTTCGCCTAAAGAGTCTTAAGAGCCAATATGCCATCCGCAATCACTTCGCACAGCCAGACACCAGCTGCGCTAACGAATAATCCCGCCGTCCGGAACTCGGAGGCGGGATGAAAAGCATCACTGCGAAACAGTATAACCGATTACTTGCCCAACACCGATCGGACACCCAGACCGGCCAGCGTGTCCACACCCCACACGAGAGCGATCATGGCAATCAGGAACAGAATCACGATGATGCTGTAGGTGACCATCTGGCGGCCGGTCGGCCAAATCACCTTGCGCAGCTCGTCAACAACCTGCTTGATGAAAACCAAAGGGTTACGAGTCGAAAGCTCGTTGGTCTCCTTCTCACGCGCAGGCTTCTTCGCCACGGTGGTCTGCGCGCCCGTCGCCTGGCGCTTACCGGACGGGCGAGCCGCCGCCTGGAAAGTCTGGTTTTCCTCAGACACGATGCTCCTTCGCTACTTCGTGCATATGAGACCTAAAGATACTGCACAGTGAAACTCAAACGTGAATTCTTCAAGGGCAAACTCCGGGGAAGTTCTCCGGAGCCAAGCCCCCACTGTGCAGAGCAAGTCTGGTTCAGTGCGTAAATTCTAGCCGATAATCCACACTATCGAAGAAATGCCCTTCGTGGGAACCGCAGGCTTCGAGATTCGATTCTGACAACCCCAAAGAGCCACGGGCTGCTCGCTTCGGCCGCTCGCTCGGGGATGCGAACTTGGGGCTGCAAATGTGAAACTGTATGGGTTTATGACACTTTCAAGCCATTTTTCGGGCTGTTTTTGTCATAAACGCAGTCAGTAACTCGCATTGCCCCACCGCCACCGAACATAAACGAAAAACCCGCCACCCAGACGCATTTTCATACGCCCTGGATGACGGGTACTTGCAGGGGCGACAGGACTCGAACCTGCAACCTGCGGTTTTGGAGACCGCTGCTCTACCAATTGAGCCACGCCCCTTCACCACCAGCGAAAGAACTTTTCAGTCCTTAGCTGACAATGTCCCACCTTACTGCATTGCTGCATAATCAAGGCGGGGTTCGACGAACATCACTGTCCGTAGTAGCGATGGGGGGGATCGAACCCCCGACCTCACGATTATGAGTCGTGCGCTCTCACCATCTGAGCTACATCGCCCCTATTCTCTACCGGACATAAGTCCGTATAAAAGAACAGAGCCCCCTGACAGAATCGAACTGTCGACCTTTTCCTTACCATGGAAACGCTCTGCCGACTGAGCTAAGGGGGCATCAGCATCCGTTAAACCCAGCACGTAACTCTGTGGCCAATTGTTGACCGCTTCGTTTCGCTCTGTGCTCTCCGTGAAGCCTTGCAAAGATTAACCCGAAATCACCACTAAGCACAAATCAGCAGGTAGGCAGTGGTATTTCTTGTCACGTTTGCAGACATTTGGCGCGCACTTATGGATAATCTATTCACTTATCGATGAGCCCCAGCGGAACCATAAGTGAATAGCTCATCGATGAGTGGCTGACCTCTAACTCGAGCCTCTAACTCGAGCCCCTGCCCCCCGCTTAATCCAGAGCCGGGTTAAGTAAAGAAAAGTGTGTCCGCATGCCACCATAACCCCAGACCACACACCACAAATCACCAAAGAATAGCTCCCCGAAAGCTATTACCCACACCATCCCGCACCTCCGGCCACATTTGTGCTAACCGCACACCGGTTGGATTAAAGGATGACCACCAACCGCCCCAGCTGCCCACTATGCGGCAACAACACAAAGAAAAACGGCACCACCAGCAAATCAACCACCCGTTGGCGCTGCACCCACTGCGGACACTCCTTTACCCGCAACACCCAAACCCACAACAAAAACACCGCCACCATGGCTTTGTTCATCCAATGGGCCACCGGCACCCAATCTCTAACCACCTTCGCCGCACACCATGGCGTAACCAGGCAAACCATGCACCACCGATTCCGATGGTGCTGGTGGATCATCCCCACACCCACCATCGACTCATTCCGCATCCATGACCAAATCTTCCTCGACGCGACCTATCTAAAGTCCGGATGCCTCCTGATCGCAGCCAGTAAAACCCACGTCATCAACTGGACCTGGGCCAGACACGAAACCACCGCCGCCTACACCGAACTCCTACGCCCCATTGCCGCACCACTAATCGCAGTCACAGACGGCGGACAAGGTGCCCAATCAGCCATCCACCACTGCTGGCCAACAACACGCATCCAACGCTGCCTCGTCCACGCCCAACGAACAGTCCGCCGCCACACCACCAGCAACCCCCGCACCGATGCCGGCAAAACCCTCTACCGCCTAGCCCTGAAACTCACTCGCATCACCGACCTTGACCAAGCATCCACATGGGTCGCCCACCTGCACGAATTCGACCACACCTACCGGGAATGGATGAACGAGAAAACCACCATCAAAGACCCCGTTACCGGCGCCTACACCAAGGTCTACACCCACCAACGCGTCCGAGCGGCCTATCAATCATTGCTATCTCTGCACCGCAGAGACCTGCTGTTTACCTACCTGCAACCCCCACCAACAACCATCGACCCCGACAACCTTGCAGCAACAACAAACAGCCTCGAAGGTGGCATCAACGCCCCCATAAAAGAACTAGCCCGCAGACACCGCGGACTATCACTACCGCATCAACGCACAGTGATGGATTGGTGGCTGTATCTACATACAGAAGTCCCTGACGATCCGGTCAAGATCGCCAGGGACCAACGATGGGGTCAAGACGCACTTTCCACAGCAACAGACCTGATCACCCACAACACCACAGCCACTACCAATGACATCGGTGCACCAGCAGAATACGACACCGCCATCGACACCAGCTACCAACACAACCTCGGCATCCAAAAAGGCTGGATCAAATAACCGCAACACGCCCGGAAAAGACACACTTTTCTTTACTTAACCCCGCATCCCCATCAACGGGCCCTACAAAAAAATCACCGCGAGAAAAATCTCGCGGTGATTTCACTGTGCCAGATGATGGATTCGAACCAACGAAGGCAATGCCGACGGATTTACAATCCGCTCCCTTTGGCCGCTCGGGCAATCTGGCGTGCACTCTTAAACGGTGCGAATGGAATGCTACCCACTACTCTGTCATTTACACAAATCGGCAGGTCGAGAGGATATTTCCCTACCTGGATTCACCCCTCAGCAGAACTCACCCCAGAGCAGAGCTCACCTCAGAGCAGTGCTCACCCCTAGGCCCATCTCGCCGATGGAGCTCAATCCACTACCCCACGCGCTCCACGGTGTAGCGAGCAACGTGACGCAGGGACTCCTTGGCCGCACAGTCAGGAAGGTCAGCGATGACGCGGTCGGACTCATCCAGCAGTTCATTGACCTTCTCCATCGCGCGAGCCACACCGTTGGTCTGAGCCAGGAGCTCGAGGGCCTCGTCGACAAGCGCGTCGTCGGAGACTGGGCCGACAAGAATCTCACGGAGACGGTCAGCGGCTGGGGTGTCCTCCTGCAGCGCGTAGAGAACCGGCAGTGTGAAGACGCCCTCGCGCAAGTCAGTGCCCGGAGTCTTGCCGGACTGATCGGTATTGGAGGAGATGTCGATAATGTCGTCGACAATCTGGAAAACGATACCGATTAGTTCGCCATAGCGGCGCAGTGCGTTGGAAATCTCGGCCGACGCACCGGCGTGATAGGCGCCGAGATAACCGGCCGATGCGATGAGCACACCGGTCTTTTCGGCAATGACCTTCAGGTAGCGCTCGATGCGCTCTTCAATCGGCAGGTCCAAGTCGTTGAGGCACTCGCGCATCTGGCCTGTGACAAGAACACCGAAGGTCTCAGCGAAGTGAGCCACGCTCTCGGAGCCGAGCTCTGCCAGCAGGCGGGACGCAGCAGCGAAGAGGTAGTCACCGGCCAGAATGGCGACGGTGTTGTCCCAGCGCGAGTTTGCGGAGGGCACGCCGCGGCGCTTATCCGCTTCATCCATGACGTCGTCGTGGTAGAGCGTCGCCAGGTGCGTCAGCTCCAGCACCGTCGCGGCGGTGATGACCTTATCGCTCTCCGGGTTCTCCCCGAACTGCGCGGCCAGCATGGTAAACATCGGGCGGAAGCGCTTACCACCAGCGTGAGCTAGGTGGGAAACCCGTTCGACTAGGAAGTCCTCGCCGCGCCCCAGCTCGGTTATCAGGAGGTCCTCGCTCTTGCGCATTCCCTCGGTGATTGTTGCTTCCAGCGCCTCATCAACGAAGTGAGAACTAGTGGCGGTGTGCTCACCAGTGCCCTGAGCACTTCCGGAACTAAGCCCGGAGTAGTCTCCAGTACGCATTCGAGACCTGCCTAACTGACGATAAAAGATAAGAAACTGCTAAATAAACTACCTTACGAGCATAGTGGCTAGCAGACCAGTTCCCATATTTGTTTCAACGTCGTTATACGCTGGGGCAATGACCTCAAGCCCGATTTCGCGAGTTTCCCCCACGTTCGACGGCACCGTCGCTCTACCCAGCAGCACTGACGTGCTCATTGTTGGCGCAGGCCCCACCGGCTCCGCAGCCGCAATTCACGCCGCCCGCGCCGGTTTTTCGGTCACTGTGGTCGACTCCCAGCGCTTCCCGCGCGACAAAACTTGTGGCGACGGGCTCACTCCTCGTGCCATCGCTGAGCTACGTCGTCTAGGGCTTGACGACGAGCTCCTGCGCCGCAACCGCAACCGCGGACTCAAGCTGCACGGCTTCGGCGGCTCCATCACCGCACCTTGGCCAGATGATGCCTCCGGCACTTTTCCCGCTGTCGGATCCGCGATGCCGCGAGTTGAGCTCGACACCTTCTTGCTCAATGCCGCCGCCGATGCCGGTGCACAGGTCTTCGATGGGGTCGCTGCGCGGAAGGTAATTCTCGGAGCGCTGAACACTGGCGGCACGCGAGGGCACGGTGTGCGCGCGGTGGAGCTTTCCGACCGCGAGGGCAAGCCACACACCATCTCGGCCCGCTGGTTGCTCGTGGCCGATGGGGTCCGCAGTACCGTCGGCAAGCAGCTGGGGCGCGCGTGGCATCGGGATAGCGTCTTTGGCGTGGCCGCGCGGTCGTATGTCAGCTTCGACAGCTCGGACGTAGCGGATGACTGGATTCACTCGCACCTGGAACTGCGCAGCTCCGATGGGCAGACGCACCCGGGCTATGGCTGGATTTTCCCGCTGGGAGAAGGCCGGGCGAATGTGGGGTGTGGGGCGCTGGCGACATCGGCACGCCCGGCGCGCACGAATGTGAAGAAGTTGCTGCGCGAGTACCACGGACAGGTGCGCGATCAGTGGCAGATGAGCGAGCCGGAGCACGTGACGTCGGCGCTGCTGCCGATGGGCGGTGCTGTATCGAATGTGGCGGGGCCCAACTGGGCGTTGCTCGGTGATGCTGCGTGCTTAGTCAACCCGCTCAACGGTGAGGGCATTGACTACGGCATGGAGTCGGCGCGACTGGCAGTGGAGCTGATTAGTTCGATTGGTGCGGGCCGCGATGGGCTGACGCACTCCTGGCCCGCCCTCCTTCGCGAGCACTACGGCACCGGCTTCTCGCTGGCTCGCAAGTTGGCGCTGACGCTGACGTACCCGAGCTTCCTTCCCACGGTCGGCCCGCTGACCATCGGCGCCCCGTGGGGAAGCCAGCTCATGGGTGTTGCCGCACGCCTGATGGGAAACCTGGTCACGGAACACGACCGCGACGTAGTGGCGCGACTCTGGCGCGCTTCGGGGAGAGCAGCGCTGGCCTCCGATAAGTGCTTCGGACGCCAGCCCTGGCAGTAGGAATCGCTTTACGACGGACCCTGCGACCCAGCCCGACTGAGAGCTAGCGAGCTACTGCACGGGCTTGGTTGCCGAGTGCAGCGCTGCGATACCGAAGGTGAGATTCTGCCAACCGGCATCCTCCCAGCCAGAGGCATTGATGTCGCGGGCAAGCTGCGGCTGGTTTGGCCAGGCGCGAATCGACTCCGCCAAGTACACGTAGGCCTCCGGGTTCGAGGAGACAACCTTGGCAATCTGCGGCAGTGCCCGCATCAGGTATTCCTTGTAGAAGGTGCTGAACACCGGCATCACGGGGGTGGAGAACTCGCAGACTGTTAGCTGGCCTCCGGGCTTGGTCACGCGAGCTAGCTCAGCGAGGCCCGCCTTGTAGTCCACGATGTTGCGCAGACCGAAGCTGATGGTCACCGCGTCGAAGGTGTTGTCCGGGAATGGCAGCTTCATGCCGTCACCGCAGACCTTGGGAACATCGCGGTGTGCACCGGCCTTGAGCATGCCTCGGGAGAAATCACAGGCAACGACGTATGCGCCAGACTTTGCCAACTCCACTGATGAAACAGCCGTACCGGCGGCCAGGTCGAGGACTTTCTGGCCAGGCTGCAGGTTCAGGCGCTTTGCCGTGCGCACGCGCCAGTAGTGGTCAATGCCACCGGTGAGCACGGTATTAGTGATGTCGTAATTCTTCCCCACGCCGTCGAACATCGAGGCGACTTCGCTGGGATTTTTCGTTAAATCAGCCCTAGACACGATGTCCAGATTACGCGACCGACTTCTGACGCGTAGCAGCACCTGCACGGGAGGCATCAATCGCATCTGCTGCGACCTTGCTTGACGTCTCGGCCGCGGAAACCCCAGAAACCTCCTCGTAGTGGCGAACCAGGTCTGCACACAGTGCTTCCCAGGTGCGTTCGGTCACGGTGTCGCGGCAGCGGTTGCGCAGCTGCTTGCGTGCCAGCTCATCGTCGACGAGCAGTAGCTTGTCGACCGCCTCAGACAGATCGCGGGTGAAAGTCTTGGGTTCCAGCAGGTAGCCGTTGACGTCGTTGGTAATCAGGTCGCGCGGGCCGCCTGCGTTCGGAGCGATGGCCGGCACACCGGAGGCGTGGGCTTCCTGTACCGCCTGGCAGAAGGTTTCAAAGTCACCAGTGTGGACGAACACGTCCAGACTGGCGAATGCCGCTGCCAACTTATCGCCGGTGAGCTGTCCGGTAAAGACGGCATTCGGCATCTGCTTCTGCAGCTTCTGCAGCTCCGGGCCATTGCCGACAATGACCACCTGGATATCATCGCGGCCGTTCAGCGCTGCCAGCCGCTCCACAGACTTCTCCGCCGCGAGCCTGCCGACATAACCAACAATCGGCTTGCCCTCCGGGCTCCACTGCTTCCTGAGCTCTTCACTACGCTTTGTCGGAGTAAAGCGAACCGCATCAACACCGCGGCCCCAGCGGTAGACATCACGAATCTTGTGATCCTGCAGGTCCTCAATAGTCGGCGAGGACGGCGCCAGCGTTCGGGCGCAGGAGTTGTGAATCACGCGCGTCCACAACCACGCGGCCGTGGAGAGCCCCGCCAACTTGTAGTTCTTGGCAAAACCCGCAACGTCCGTCTGATAGATGGCCACAGCCGGGATGCCCAGTGCCTTGGCAGTCAGCGCGCCCGCACCACCGAGCACAAATGGCGAAGCCAAGTGGACAACATCCGGCTTAAACTGCGTCAGCGCCGACGCTACCCGACGGTTCGGCACACCAATCGGTAGCGAATCAATCAACGGCACAATCACAGTGGGCACACGCTCAATGCGGTAGTCGCAGTAGAACTCTGCCTCTTCCTGCCAGTCCCGAGCACCCGGCGCAATCACCAGCGCCTCGTGTCCTTCACGGCGTAAGTGTTCCAACACCCGCAGCACGGAGTTTGTCACTCCATTGATGTTGGGCAAGAAGCTTTCAGCAATGATGGCAACGCGCATGGTGCTAGTTTTCCATCTCGTCGGAAAGCGAAAGTGACCCTCTGTTTACCTTTTGGGGATCTCTTTGTAAACGACGGGTTGCGCGCAACGACGACCACCACAACGGCGCGACGACGAGAAATGTAACCACAGCGATACTGGTCGCCGGGAGAAGTGACAGCGTCCATGTGCGCCCGGCGACGCGGACGACATTGGGATCAGTGCGGTCGTATTCGACGCGGACGCGCTGCCCCTCTTCCAGACCAACGGGATAGAGCAAACCGGTTGGTGGCGACTGAAAATCGCCATTCTCGTCGACGAAATCAACCGTGGTGCGAAGGAGCTCGACCGAGCGCACATTGGCTACGGACTGCCCCATGTTCGACTCGATATTGCGGTCATTAATGAAGCAGCCAACCACCATGGCCAGACACGACAGCAACAGGCAAATCATCACAAAGAGCAGTACCTGACGAAGGAAGCGCGGCCAATTGGCCAGGGCAGTTTTCCACTGCATGGCGGTCGCGACCTCCTATTTTTCTGTCCCTGATTGTTTCCAGCTCTGATTGGATGCTGCCGGCCGGCTAGTGCTTGTCCAGCACCCCAATCTCCGCATTGTATGCCAGCTTGTGGTGCAACTGCCGACGCGTCGCACGTGTGGTCGCCACCTCGATGACGCGGATGCCGTCGACATCGGTATCCGGGTGCAGCTGCGCGAGCAGATCTGGGAGGCGGTCGACACGCACGTGCTCGACTCCGTAAGCCTGGCAGATGCCCTCAAAGTCCACGTCCTGCGGCGTGCCGAAGATGCGCTCAAAGCTTCCCCGCAGAGCCGGGCTGCCCGCCTCCAGCGTCTCGAAAATACCGCCACCGGCATCATTGGCCACCACGATGGTGAGGTTTTCCGGCCTCGGCTCCAGCGGCCCAATTGCCAACGCTGCGGAGTCGTGCTGGAACGTCAGGTCACCCATAAGTGCAATCGTCCGCGGCGGGCGAATCTCGTCGGCATGCTCACGGTCGGACGCCAGCGCAATACCGATTGCCGTCGCCACCGTGCCGTCGATGCCCGCGGCACCTCGTCCCGCATACGTGTTCACACCCGGGAAAGGCAGGCCCGTGTACGACGCATCGCGCACCGGGTTCGACGCGCCCAGCACCACGTTGTCACCCGTGCGCAGGCTATCCGTCAGCGCCGCCGCCACATGAAATCCGGTCAGCGGTTCCTCCGCTTCAATCGACTCGGTAAGCGTCTCTCGCACGGACTTCACCGCCAATTCGCTGGCAGCCTCACAGATTTTCGTCCACTGCGGGTCCTGCTCCCCCACAGTCTGCACATGCCTAACGACGGCCCTTGCGTTCGCCGTCACATCCGGGAACTCCACCCCAAAACCGTGGTTTTCCGCTTCGGAGACAACGGTCAGCTCGATATCCGGATTGGCCAGCAGCTTAGAGATACCTCGGTGCAGCGTCGGCCTGCCGACTAACACAATCTGCTCCGGCAGAATCTGCGCAAAAGTACCCGCCGCGAGCGGGTGAACCGGGTGCGCCGGCGCATATGCATTCGGCTCAGCGATGGTTGGCAGATCCTCCAGTTCTGGCAGGTGCGAGGCATTCGAACCCGCAATCACGAGTGTGCGGCGGCTAATGTCAATTGTGGCTGTGCTAGCCGAGTTGGCCGGGCCGGTTGCGGTGGCCGAGTTGGCTGCGATGGCGGCCGCGGCGACGTTGTTGCTGTTGGTAGGCGCAATCGTGGTCCAGGGGCCGCCGTCGGCGCGGCCCTCGGGGATGTCGGCGACGGAGTCGTCGTCAGGCACGAGCGGTTCGACAAAACGGACGTTAAGGTGGCCGGCGCCGGATGCCATGGCGGCGACAACGCGATCGATGCGGGCGCGGATCTGCGCGGCGGTGGCCTTCGTGACCGGGGCGGTGCCGTCCAGATCGAACTCGACGACGGAGGCATCAGCGAACAGGCGGTCCTGGACGATGGTCTGGTTCGCGCCAGTGCCTCGATAATGCGCGGGGCGGTCGGCGGTCAGTGCCAGCAGCGGAATGCCCGACGCGGTGGCTTCCACCATGGCGGGCACGAGGTTCGCCACTGCTGTGCCGGACGTTGTAATTACCGGGGTCACCTTGCGGGTGCGCGAGGCCAGGCCGAGGGCGAGGAAGGCGGCGGAGCGTTCATCGATACGTACGTGGAGGCGAACCTTCGCCGCGTCGGCGGCCTGGACCAGAGCGCGGGCGAGCGGGGCGGACCGGGAACCCGGGCACACCACGGCATCGACCATGCCGAGACGCAGCAGCTCATCGACGATGAGGCCCGCTACCACTGCGGATGGGGCCGTGGGGGCTGCGGGGGTATGGGACGTGGCGTCGGTTGCCGAGGCGTTGTCGTTCACCGAGGTGTCCGGGGTATGGGAGGTGTCCTGGTTGTCGTTCACACTCAATAGGCTACTTGCCGGAAGTTACTGACTAGGTTTATGTCAGTTTGGAAGCCGTTTTTCGGGCTCAAAGTGTCATAAACCTAGTCACTTTCTTGGCGTTATAGATGGGTGTACGCCGCGCGGAGGCGGTCGAACCACCAATCGCGGCGGGGGCCCGGCGCGGCGAGCTCGGCCAGGCGGGAAGGGTCGGGAGCGGGGTTGGTGACGGGCAGTCGGCCATCGATAAGTGGCCGGGGCTCGATGACGTCCTCGATAAACAGCGAGGACGTGGCCAAACCCGCCGCGTTCGGCTCCGGCTGCAGCTCTGTGGCAGGCAGGGCCGCCGCCGTGAACAAACCGGCGGCCATGCCAACACCGGTGTCCAGGGCGCTGGCGACCGTCACCTTCATCGCGAGCTCCTCGGCCAACCGAAGCAAGCAGCGTGGTCCACCAAGCGGCGCGACCTTCATTACGCCCACGTCCGCCGCCTGTTCGCGCGCAACCAAATACGGATCCTCGGCTTTGCGAATCGACTCATCGGCAGCAATCGAACAAAACTCCCCCACTGCGTCGCGGACCGCGCGGAGCTCGGCGACAGTCGCAACGGGCTGCTCCATGTACTCCAGCGGACCCAACTCATGAGCGGCGCGGATTGCCTGCTCCACAGTCCAGCCACGATTCGCATCCACCCGCACGACAGGTTCATAGCCATAAGCTTCGGCCACCGCGGTGCGGACGGCGGCTACGCGCTCGATGTCGTCGTTAAGCGATTGGCCGCTCTCTGCGACCTTGACCTTAAACGTGCGGCACCCGGGGTAGCGCGCCACGACCTCCGGCACCTGCTCGGGTGCGACGGCGGGGATGGTGGCGTTGACCTCGACAAACTCGCGCTTCGGGATGGGCAGGCCAACGTAGGCGCATTCGATGGCCGAGCGCAGCCACGCGGCGGCCTCGGACGCCTCGTATTCCAGGAAGGGAGCGAACTCGCCCCAGGTGACGGGGCCGTCGATGAGGAGTGCCTCGCGGGTGGTGACGCCACGGAATTTCACTGCCATGGGCAGCGCGACGACGTGGGCGCGGTCGAGGATGTCATCGATGGGCGGAAGCTGGATGTTGGGCGCAGCGGACACAGACATACCCCTCATGCTAGAGACCTTTATGCTGGAAGCCATGACTGATACCGCGAAGTACTCGACCGATAACCCCTTCCGCCCCGAGCAGTGGAAGACGGTTGATGGTTTTGAGGATTTGACCGACATCACCTACCACCGCCACGTCGGCGAGGGCCGCGAGAACGGCATTGTGCGTATTGCGTTTGATCGCCCGGAGGTTCGTAACGCGTTCCGTCCGCACACTGTCGACGAGCTCTACCGCGCGCTCGACCACGCGCGCCGCACCCCGGATGTCGGCGTAGTGCTGCTGACCGGTAACGGCCCGAGCACCAAGGACGGTGGCTGGGCATTCTGTTCGGGTGGTGACCAGCGCATTCGCGGTCGTTCCGGCTACCAGTACGCAACGTCCCACGAGCATGACGACGCTACCGCGGACGCATCCACCATCGATACCGCGCGCGCCAAGGTCGAGGGAGGTCGCCTGCACATCCTGGAGGTGCAGCGCCTGATTCGCACTATGCCGAAGGTTGTTATTGCTGTGGTCAATGGCTGGGCCGCAGGTGGCGGACACTCCCTGCACGTGGTGTGTGACCTGACGCTGGCATCACGCCAGGAGGCTCGCTTTAAGCAGACCGACGCTGACGTGGGATCTTTCGATGCCGGCTATGGCTCGGCCTACCTGGCGAAGCAGGTTGGTCAGAAGTTTGCCCGCGAAATTTTCTTCCTCGGCCGCTCCTACGACGCTGAGACCATGCACCGCATGGGTGCTGTCAACGAGGTCGCGGACCACGCTGAGCTGGAAGATGTCGCGGTCGAGTGGGGTCGCATGATCAACGGTAAGTCCCCGACAGCGCAGCGCATGCTGAAGTTCGCCTTCAACCTGACCGATGACGGCCTGATGGGTCAGCAGGTCTTCGCGGGTGAGGCTACTCGCCTGGCGTACATGACCGACGAGGCCGTAGAGGGCAAGGAAGCGTTCCTGGAAAAGCGTGACCCGAACTGGGACGAGTTCCCGTTCTACTACTAGGGGCAGTTAGGGGGGCGCCGGCTGGGGCGCTCGTCGGGCCCTGCACTTTAGCGCTCATTCGTGGCTGTAGAACAGCCGAGAGCGTGCGCTACAGTCACGGGTCTGCGCTAGAGTGCCTCCGACGCTTCGACCGCCAGCCCGCCATTGCGAGTCGGGAGCACCGCACCTTCTACCTGATAAACCTCTCGCAGCATAGCTTCATTAATGACCTCTGCCGGAGGCCCTGCACTGCTGACCCGACCATCGGCTAGAACAACCACATGTTCGCAAAAGCGCGCCGCTTGCCCCAGGTCATGAAGTGTCATCACTACCGCGCAGGGCAATTCCCGCGCACACTTGCGTACCTGCCCGAGAAGCATCAATTGGTTACGCAGGTCGAGTGCGCTGGTGGGCTCGTCGAGAAGCAATACCCGAGGTCGTCGCACAACCGCCTGCGCAAAACTCACCAACTGCCGCTGTCCCCCAGACAACTCAGACATCAGCCGCGATGACAACGCAACCAACCCAAGTCGTTCAATGGTGGCCTGCACTTCTGCCCGCACTGTGGATCCGACACGCAGTGCGGAAAACCCAGAAAACGACTGTTGCCGGGCAAGCAGGACGCTTTCGTACACGGTCAATGAGCTCAGCGGCGGAGGGTCCTGTGGCAAATATAGAGATCTTTCAGCACGTACCTGCCCCGAGCAGTTTTCAAGGCCCGCCAAACACCTCAGCAGTGTCGATTTGCCAGCTCCGTTGGGACCGACCAACGCAGTCACGCTTCCCATCGGAAGAGGCCCAACGTCGACATTGTGCAGGACATGATGGCCGTCGTAAGCAAAAGACACTCCTCGCGCGCTAAGAGCGGACGATTCTGGAGGGGTTTCGCCGAGGGGTTTACCGTCAGGTTTACTGGGGCTGTCGTGATGACCATGTACAGCGTCGTTCCCGACAAAGCGACTTGCCTTTAGCCAACCCACATTTTCCTCCTCTGGCCAGCGATAATCGCGACAAATACGGGCACTCCTACAATTGCGGTAATAATGCCTACGGGAAGAATTACACCCGGTTGAATCACCTTCGACACTGCCGATGCCGCAACCAGAAGCAGCGCCCCTACCAAAGTCGAAGCAGTAAGAAAATAACGTTGATCTTCGCCTACCAATAAGCGCGCAACGTGTGGGCCGACGAGACCGATAAATCCAATCGTACCGGCCATCGACACAGCGGTTGCCGCCATAAAGGACACCACGATAAGGGTCAGCGCACGCAGTCGATCAACGTCTACGCCAAGGGCTTTTGCGCGGTCATCGCCCATCCGGAATGCAGTCAGCGACCAGGCATTGAGGTAAAAGAAGAGTAGCCCCATCACGAATATCACCGCGAGCAACGCAATCTGCGTCCAGTTCGAGCGGGTGAGACTACCCATCGTCCAGAACACAACCTGTTCCAACTGCGTCTCCGAGGCCAGGTATTGCATCAGGGCCAGTAGAGCGTCGAAAAAGAATACAATCGCGATACCGAGGAGAATCATCCCCTCGACTCCTGGGCCACGAAATCGGGAAAAGAGCAGAATCGCAGCGCAGGCCAGCATCGCGAACACCCACGCAGTCCCGGCCATCCCCAGCACCGCACCGATTCCCTCAGAAGCGAAGCCGGTGACCACAGCCAGGGCAGCACCGAATCCGGCCGCCGCTGACACGCCCAGGGTGTACGGCTCGGCCAGGGGATTTCCCAGAATTGTCTGCATTTGTGAGCCCGCCGCTGCCAGCGTCGCTCCGACGAGCACTGCAGTCACGGTCATCGGAAGCCGAATGTCGAAAACAATCTGGTGGTCAATGGGTCGCGCACCAACCGGATGGGTCAATGTATGCAAAACTTCGCTGGCAGGCATGCTACCGCCACCGAGTAGAAAGTCAGCAAGCGATGTCAAAGCCAACACCACAGTAATCAGAGCGATTATCACCCACTTCTTCCGTGCTGCGCGCTGATACCAGTGAAAAGTTGACTGCACCATTACTCTATCAGGGCTGACTTCCTGCTCCCCGCGAACGGCGTCTCCGCTCCCCTGCGTTGTTGCCAGGTTTCCGTGCGAAACTTGCATGTTCGACATCACTCCAGCCCAGTCCAGAAGGTGCCCGAGGCCTCGATTGGCAGGAACTTATCGTGCAGGTCCTGTACCTCTCGTTCAGTGTCAATGTCGCCGAACAAGTCCGGGTGCATGGCCTTTGCAAACATCTCGACTGCCAGGAAGTTATATGGCGAATCGTAAAAATGATGCCATGCGACGAAAGTACGCTTACTTTTCACCGCGTCGACTTCACGCACAGCGGGCTGCTTACCGACGACATCGTGAAGGGCCTTTTGCGCCTCTTCCTTCGATTCCGAGTAACCCAGCGGTACGTAATTTCCTTCCTTGACCGGAGTCTTACCCTGATCCCAGTCTGCGCCTGTGGCAATGATGACTTCAGGATTCTTCCCGGCCAATGCCTCTGGCGATACCTGCCCTTGCTTCGCATCAATCATTTCGTCGCCAAGGTTTAGTCCACCGGCAAAATTGACAATCTGCGCCAGGTTGGACTTGGCGAAGGTTGAGCAGCAGTCAAAGTAACCGGGTGCTCGCCACAGGAATGTCGGTGTCGGTGCTGGTTTCTTCTCGGCAAGGCGGTCAGCGACCTTGTTGACCTTCTTCTCGTAGTAGTTGATAAAGTCTTCCGCCTGCTTTTCACGCCCCAGCAGTTGTCCCATCATTCGAATACTGGGCTCGGTGTTTTTCACTGGGTCAATGAAGTAGTCGACAGTCACCGTCGGCACGCCTGCCTTTTCTAATCCATCAACGATTCCAGCATCTTTAGCCGCGTCGAAGACACCCGCATTTACTACGAAGACATCGGGTCGGGACTCCAGAGCCTGTTCCAGCGACATAGTGTTGTTGTAAATCTCGCCTGTGGTCGGGATGTCCTTGATTTTGGGGAACTTCTCAACGTAGCGGTCGTAAGTGGCTTTGTCGTTTTCCTTCAGGTCCTCTGGCCAGGCAACGATCTTGTCAGTTGGATTGTCTGGGTTCAGAAGCGCCGTCGTGTAAAGCATCTTCTGCCCGCCCATCAGGATTCGCTCGACATTCTGCGGGACTTTAACTTCGCGTCCTAGCGCATCGACGACGGTACGCTTCTCACTGCTAGCGGATGCGTCTCCATTTCCATCTGAGCAAGCGGCGAGAAGGACGAGCGACATGCATAGGAGTACCGCGAAAAGCACCCTTGCGGGGAAGTCACGCAGTAGCACGCTTGGAGTAAGAGGAGAACTAACCTTCATTTTCTTCTTTCCGGAGCAGGCGGTCAGTCGACCGCATATTCAGCTCCTCGGATCCCCTTCGGTAGAGGGAAAACGTCATCTTTACGTGGATGGTTCAGACTATTTCTGGATGGGTGTTACGAAGCTTCGGCCGTCACACGGAACTAGTGGGTTGCAGGTGACGCTGCAGAGCGCGGTAAAGCAGAGCAGCGGTCGTGGAAAAGCCAAGGATGAGCCCAACCCAAACGCCATATCCTTCCCAACGAAGGCCAAGGCCAAGAATCAGGAGAGCTGGAACCCCCACCGCCCAGTAGCCCCAAAGGGTCGCACTGAGACCCGACTTCGTGTCGCGCAGCCCACGAAGGAGCCCCACCAGCACGTTCTGGGAGCCTTTAGCGAACTGCTGAAGCACGGCAAGGCACAACAAGATTGTCGCTATATGGCGTACATCGGGATTGGCACTAACGTTGGAATCAGTAAGGAACAGTCCAACGACGTACTTGCCCAGTAGCAACCAGAGCAAACCGACGACGGCAAGATAAATACCCACTGCGTGCAAAACCCGACGTGATACCTGTTTGACTGCCTCGGCACCATCCGCTAATGCACGGCTGACCAGTATAGATCCTCCGTGCGAGAAGCCGATACATACTTGGTAGACGATATAAGCGAGTTGGTTAACAACGGTGTGCGCTGCCAGCATGACTGGGCTAACCAGGCCCATCGCTAGACCTGCGATAGTAGTAATCGCAGCTTCAGAGCCGTAGGTAAGCGAAACTGGAATCCCAAGCCGAATAATGCGCCTCATGCATGCTGCGTCGCCGGGCCTCGGAATGACCGCGAAGAATTTCCGTAGCTGACGGTCTCTTTGCAGCAAGCCAGCAAAGGACAGCAGGGTAAAAACCTGGACGCAGGTGGTCGACAGACCGATGCCCACCAGTCCCCATGCAGTTCCCCATTCATTGACACTTGTTAGCCGGAGGAATCCAGCGTTGAGAGCAGCGTTGACAACGATGGAGATGAGCGTAACCACCAGCAGAGAGCCCGGCCGACGCATGCCGACTGCAAACTGCCGCAGGACATTGAGCCAAATCATCGGGATAAGGCCTGGTGCAAGCGCGACCGTCATCGAGAACGCTAGCTCGGCAACAGTGTCGTCGATGGGCAAGATGAGTGCAAGCGCACCAAATGAAATCACGATGAGGCCACCAATGATTGCAGTTGCGGTACCGACGGCCATGCAACTGCGTACCGCTTGGCGGATTCGCTCAGCCGCAACTTCCTCGCCTGTCTTTTCCCACTCCGACGCGGCCTCGGCTACTAGGTTGCCTCCGGCGGTGACCATACCGACACACATGGTGCGAATCTGGTTGTAGAACTGCATTGCGAGTCCGCCGCCGGCAATTGCCACTACACCGAGGGTCTGCAGCATCAGCACATCGGTCGTGGTTAGCGCAACCCCCGCTAGCTGAACGCCCGCGATGGGTAGCGCAAGCGAATAGACATCACGGTAGGACACGGTTTGCTGGCCAATTGCACGAGCTGGATTTATCACCCGGCCACCTCGAAGGAACTAGCAATGGCACGAGAATCACCATAGGCTCTGAGCATTCGCGAAACTTGACGCTCCATAACTTCTGAATACAAATGATTTTTCTGAAGCCAATCAGTATCAAAAATTGTGTCGAGATATTTCTCACCAGCATCACAAACAATGACGACCATTGTTGTTCCTGCCTGAAACTCGTGTAGATGACGCAAACCTTCGTAGATTGCAGCACCTGCTGTGCCTCCAACCATGAGCCCATGTTCCCTAGCCAACACTCGGGCCACAGCGAATGCCTTGACATCGCTAACTTTGACTCCATGGTCGATGAGGTTGTAGCGGACGTTATTGCCGATTTTGAAACCCGACGGAGCACCGGCACCTGATTGCTTATATGCCCCTGGCACCCCACCAAAAATGATGGAGCCTTCGGGTTCAACAGCCAACGACTCGGCGGTATGCCCAAGCTTCCTCAGATGTTCCGTTGTACCGCACAACGTCCCGCCCGTTCCGATTGCCGCAACGAGAACGTCAACCTTTTCTGGGATTTGCTCATCGAGTTCGTATGCAAGCTGCCAGTAACCAGCTGGGTTGTTGGGATTATTGTGCTGATCTGGCCACCATGCATCCGAGGTCTCGGCGACAATTTCTGCGGCCTTCGCACGTCTAAGGCTCGTAGACGGAACACAGGATTCTTTATCCCCGACGAAGACCAACTCTGCTCCAAGTGCTTGCATGGAACGCAGCTTGTCCTTAGCAGCGTGATGATCCACAATCGCCGTAAACTTGTATCCCCGCTGAGAGGCCACAAATGCCAGACCTAAACCAGTGTTTCCACTAGTGGGTTCAATGATTCTTCCGCCCGGCTTGAGCTCGCCGGAGATCTCCGCAGCAACAATCATCTCCAGCGCCATTCGCACCTTTACGCTTCCCGTCGGATTTAGGCAATCCATCTTCAGTAATAACCGGCTTCCGGATCCGGTATTACACAGTTCAAGAATTGGCGTGTTTCCAATTAAACTACAACTCTGAAGCGAACATGTTGCGCAAGGTTTTCTTAATTTTTTTTCAGAATATGGAAAATCAATCATGACAGACCCCAATTAGACATTTAAACCAATTCCCGATATAAAGGCCTATCTATTTTCGGCAAGCTTCCCCGACCTTCCCAAACAAACCGCATGGGCAGGCGAATTTGATGAAATTCGCTTTCATTTTTGTCCATCTGATAACCAGCCGTATTGTGATAAATAACCAAATCCCCAACTCTCGGAATTCGATTCATTTGGACCTTTCGCCAAGTGAGCATGTCATATTCCATACAGCTACTTCCGCCAACACAGACACCAACCGAGCGCGATAGACAATTACTGCCACCACTAGGCCTGCCCATGTAATTGGCGCCATCATCTGAGCCGGGATTCTCCCATAACGTCATGTCAGGCATGTATTCACTGCCTTTCCATTGCTCAGAAAGGCTCATACTTAAACCCGCAACAGTAATAATTATGTAGTCGTCTCTCCATTTCACACCCTGAATTGGAAAAACGCTCAATCCACAACCATCTAACGCCGCTCGGCCTGGTTCAATGGCCAACTGAAATCGCCCATTTTTTAGCCGTTCCGCAAGCGAAGTGCTAGTTTTATCAATCCTCTCAACTGAAGGCGAATTAGCTACTCCCGAAAGAATTTCATCTAACATTTCAGGGCCATCATTGCCCTGCCCACCATACGGATAAAGCCCTTCTGGAATTCGACCAGAATGAAAATAGTCTCGCTTATCCGGTGAATCAATAACCTTTTCCCGAAACATTTCCCACTGGGATGGCTCACAATACTGAACCGAAAATCCTCCACCTATGTCCAGCATCTCTGCCGTCCATCCTTTAATTCGAAGAATTTCCATAAAATCCAAAGCTTTATGTGCTTGGCGGTTACGCTGAGCGGGACTGTATCCGTTCAAATGGAAGGTCACGCCCCTACAGTCAATCCCATTACTAGATTGTTCTCGCAGGGCCTCAAGCTCTCGAAGCCACTGTGCCATGGAGGTGCCGAAGCGAGTCTCAGGCTGTTCTTCAGGCAGTAACCTAATCAACACCGGAGCATCAACGACTCCAAGATCCTTAGCCAGCGAATTAATTCGGAATAGTTCGCTCGGAGAATCTACTGCAATTAGAACTCTCTGCCTGAGAGCAAGAGTCAAAAGCGATTGCGATTTTTCCGCACCCGTAACAACTAAGTCGGCAGCACACACACCAGCGCCTAAAGCGCCGGTGAGCTCCTCCCCGCTCGCAACATCTACGCGATGACCCTCTTCGGCGACTGCGGGGATCCAGCACGCAGACTTATTTGCTTTGTGAGCGAAGTAGATATGCGAGTCGACTCCGTGACGCTCGCAAACAGCAGCAAAAGCATTCAAATTCTGGCGAAAAACCTGAGTATTTAGAACATGAAAAGGCCCTGCCGCTAGTGTGGCTAAACGAGTTAGTTCCGAGACGCCGTCACTTGGAATTGACAGTAAATCTTTCGCCCAGTCACGTTGTTTCGGGACCAGGGTCGAGGTCTTGGGCACAGAGGGTGTAGAAGCAAAAGTTTTATCGTTCACTTTTCATTTCCCGTAGTGCCGACAGCGAGCGTTACGACCATAGCGACACCTCCGTACCTCGCCCAGCAGAAAATGCACGAACCGCAAGTTCCTGAGCAACTGGAATATCCGTAATAATCATTCCCGTCGAGAATGCAAAAACTCGGTCAGTTTCATTCGTGCGCCCTGGGGCCTTTCGCGCGAGAATATCGGGTAGTGTTGCATCCAATTCCACTTCTTTGCCCTGGAGCAATCGCTGCCCAACTAGCTCGAACTGTCCGGCACTAGTAGCAATTACCCTGTCTGCAGCAGCAACAGCACCATCCGCAATTCCCTTGGAAGCAACAGAAATTAGCAGCCCACCTTCGGGAATCCATTCAGTTTGAATCGATGGGTGCCAGGCACGACCGGAAGCAACTACGGTGATATCGCTGCTTTGAACTGCCTTCATAACAGAAGCATCATCGCGTTCAACTAGTTCGATATTCCGCTCGGGAAACCAGTGATTAAGCGACTTCCGGCTTTTTTCTAATCCTCCCGGATGAGTTCCATGCAGCTGTAGTTTTTCGAGGCTCGGCACTGCTGTGACCAAGTAGGAAAGTGTGTTAACTGACTGAATCCCAGTGCCAAAAACAGTCACAGTCTTCGCATCAGCGCGTGCACATTCTCGCGCAATCAATGCTGTCGTAGCGGGAGTTCGCGAGGCTCCAACTTTTTGGCAGTCCATTAGCGCGTATGGCATGCCGCTTTCATCGTCGTAGAGACTAATGGTGGTGTAGTACTTATCTGGGTTGTCGCTTCCGTGGCGATAAGAGGTCTTGTATCCAACGAGATCACGGTTGGCATCAAAACCGAGCATCGAAAAAGCAATCGAGTCCCGGCTCTCAACCGGTAAGTCAATCATCATTTTTGTCGGGCACTGCGAGGAACCTTCCGCGAATGCCAAGTATCCATCTTCTACTGCACGGATAACCAGCGAAGGTTCGAGTTCGATATCTTCCAAGTCCGATCGGGTCAAAAGTCGAAGCTTTGGAGTTTTTGAATCAATCAATAGAAGTCCTTCAAGCAAGTAACGATTGATAGCCAACCATTCAACCAACAAAAGGAGAGCCTACACTACCTGTCATAGGTATGGCTACCCTAATTCCTATATTCTATCGGCGATCACAGGCAGTGAAGGTTCAATGACTCCAAGCTGGGCGCTAAGCAATATCGCTACTCTAAGGCGAGGACGCCGTCGCACACGGCGGCGAGAAGCCTGTGTTCATGGCTAATCATGAGAACACCGCCGCCAGATACGGCGAAATCCCGGATGACCTCGACGATTGCCGCGGAGTTGGCGGCGTCGAGCATGGCGGTCATCTCGTCGCAGATGAGGTAGCGTGGACCGGCGGCCAGGGTGCGAGCGACTGCGGCACGCTGGAGCTGCCCGTCTGAGACCTGGCTAGGGAAGCGATCGAGAAGGTCCGGAGTCAGCCCAACGTTTCGGATGAGCTCGTCGATGTCCACACTTTTCCCGGTTCGCTGACCATCCCGCCGCCCTTGCCGCCCCTGTCGTGCGGCTGAGCGAATGGTGCGCCCCAAAGTCATCCGCGGGTCGCAGGACCTTCGGGGAGACTGAAACACCATCCCAATCTGGCCACGAACCCGCTGCCCGGCGCGGCTGCGCACAGCGCCGACCGGCACCCCGTCGCAGAAGCACTGCCCTAAATCGGGCACTTCCAGGCCTGCGAGGATACGGCCGAGCGTGGACTTGCCAGCCCCCGAAGGCCCACGAAGCCCGACGATCTGCCCTGGATCAACCCTGATGGAAACGTCCGATAAAACGACTCTCGCAGAGCCGTCCTTGGCGCCGAATGACTTCGACACGTTCTCGGCGACCAGCGCTTTGCCACTCGCCTGCGCGTCACAGCTCACCGAAGCCTGCTCACTCACCAACGCCTTACTCACCACAGCCTCCTCGTTCATTTCCCCGCCTCCTCGAGCCTGCGCGCGTAGCAATAGTCCTCGTCCAGGTTCGTCAAGCTCGGCACCACGCCGGGCATCGGCCGCATGCCGTTTTCGGGCAGCGCTGCGAGCAGGTCGCGCATGTATTCGCTGGCTGGGGCCTCAATCACCTGTTTTGCCGGTCCCGTCTCCTCAAGGCGCGATGCGTACATCACTGCAACTCGGTCGGCGATGCCGCTATCGCGCAGCTCGGAAATGTCGTGCGTAATTAGCATGACTCCCACACCACTGTCGGCGATTTGGCGAAGCATGCGCAGCAGGGCCATGGTCAGGTCGGGGTCGAGGGAGGCCGTCGGCTCGTCAGCAATCACCAGAGCAGGGTCGCCAGCCAGGGCGAATGCCACTGCTGCGCGCTGCGCCATACCCCCGGAAAGTTCGTGGGGATACAGCGCCGCGACCTCCGCATCCAGGCTGACTCGCCGCAGCATCTCCTCCACCGTGTGGTTGCGCCCCAGAACGGAAATTGTTTCTTTTAGCTGTGCCCCGACCGTGCGCACCGGTGTCAAAAACGTCGCCGCCGACTGCGGTACTAGCGCGATTTGCCGCCCCGCCAGCTCCTCGTCAGTGCGAGCAAGGCCCGCGCCGGTACGTCGCCGCGCCAGAATTTCGATGGGCTCGGCGTTCCTCTCCGCTTCTGCACCACTGTCAGCTGCCCCTTCGCGCGGATAGAAACGCACCTGCCCCTCTACTCTCGCGTGCGGCGGCAGCATGCCAACCACCGCCGAGGCAATAATCGACTTTCCGCAGCCCGACTCACCCACAACCGCGACGACCTCTCCCCTACCCACAGTCAGGGACACGCCCGTCGCGGCATGCACCACGTCACCACCGCGCAGGGGAATCCGCACTGTCAGTCTCTCAATGTCCAGCAGCTTCTCTCGCTTGCCGACGCCCTCCCGAGCACTCACACCAGCACCTCCTGTCCGGTCACCCGCTCCTTCAAATGCGTGCCGACGGCCGCAATACACAACGTTGTGGCGACGAGGAAAAACGAGGGAAACACCAAAATCCACCAATGGCCGAGAAGCAGGGCGCCCTCGGCGTCGGCAAGCAGAGTCCCGAGAGACGGCTTGTGCGGCGGCAGGCCCACCCCAAGGAAAGACAGCGTCGACTCGTGCCAGATTGCGTGCGGGATCAGCAAGATAAGGCCGACCAAGGACTGCCCCAGTGCCGCCGGAACAACGTGCCGAGCTAGCACGCGTGCGCGGCTCATTCCGGACAGGAGCGCGGCCTCGACGAACTCGGCGCCCCGCAGATGCAGCACGGACGCACGGACCGTTCGGGTGATGGTCACCCAGTGCGTCAGTACCAGGGAGATGATGATTGCGGGGACCGAGCCTCGGAAAAGGCTGACGATGAGCAGCCCCAGTAGCAGGTGCGGCAGCGCGTTGGTGACGTCGGCGCTGCGCATAATGACGCGGTCGACGCGCCCGCCGAGCATGCCTGCGGTAACGCCGAGGACGATACCGACGATCGCCGAGCACACTGCCGTGACCAGTGCAATGAAAAGGGAAATGCGCATTCCCGCAGCAACTCGAACGAAAACGTCGTGCCCCTTCGAATCGGTACCGAAGAAGTGCTCAGGCCCCGGGGCGACACCGGAATTGGCGAAGTCGGTGAGCACCAGGTCGGAGTCGTGAAACAGCGGAGTTAAAAAGGCGTAGGCAGCGATGAGGACCAGGCACGCCACGGCCACGACCGGGGCGACCGGCCTCTTTGTCGTTTTAAGCATCTGCATCCACCCGTGGGTCGAGGACGACGAAGGCGACGTCGGCAAGCAGATTTCCGAGCAGGACGATAGCCGTCGTCGCGATAGTGAGAATGCTCAGCAGCGGAAAGTCCAAGCTCTGAGCCGATTTGACCAGCGCGGTTCCGAGCCCAGGCCACGCGAAGACCGCCTCCACCAGTGTCGATCCGACGACCAGCTCAGACAGTCGCGCGCCGATGAGCGCGAGGAAAGGCGGCACTGCGGTCGGCAGGATATGGGAGAAAATAATCGTTCGGCGCGGAATGCCGCGGACCTGCGCTCCGGTGACCGCGCCGGAGTCCATGACCTCGACGATGGACTCACGCAACGACAGCACCAGCCACGGCACCTGCGTAATCGCAAGAACGACAGCTGGCAGCGTAAGGTGCGCCACCGTAGAGGAGAAAGTCACGGGCTCGCCCGGGTAGGTCAGGCCTCCGGTGGGAAATAGCTTCCAGGCCAACGCAAAAAGGCCGAGGCCGCCGAGTGCAACGACGAAGGGCGGGGTCGCCTGAATCACCGTCGAGATCGACAGGACTAGCCGGTCTAGCACTCCCCCGCGCCGCACCGCAGCCCACAGTGCCAGAACGAATGACAGCGCGATAGCTCCGGCAAGTCCGCAGGCGCCGAGCAGCATCGTCCACGGCAGACGCTCGGCGAGCACCTGCGTCACCGGCTGTGAGTAGGACCTCGAAATGCCAAGGTCGCCCACCGCCAGGCCCTGCAGCCACACCAACCACGACTCCCACCAGGGCCTATCCAGCCCCAACTGGTGAGAAATCGAGACTCTCTGCGCTTCGGTCAGGTTGCCCGCCTGACCTTTGAGATACGCATCCAAAGGGTCGAAGGGGCTCACCGCCGCCAGCGCGAACACTGCTGCCGTCACCGCCACAACGATGGGAACGGCTACCAGCACTCGCCTCACGACGATTCCTGCGACCTGCCGTTTCCGGCTCTTGAAACGGGGTTGATGCTCAGAGGGGTGTAGACGCGGGTGTGAGTGCGGGCGCGAGCGAGGGTGAGGACGTGGGTGTGGCTCGGCTTTTGTCATTTACTTGTGCCATGCCCCCAGGTTGAACCACGGGCCGAAGTTCAGGCCGTGGGCATGGGGCTCAAGGATGGCATCCGGGTGCGTGTAGCCACGGTCGCGCTCGACATAGACATGGTCAACGTAGACCAGCTGCAGCATGGCGGGCTTTTCGGCGTAGAGCTTCTGAATCTTACGGTAGAGCTCGTCTCGCTTGGCCTGGTCCGCTTCGACGCGCGCCTGGTCGAGCAGCTTGTCGATCTCCGGGTTGACGTAGTCGGAGCCGTTATCCCACTTGGCACCGGCACCCGGCTCAGCGTACTTGGAGTGCAAGATTGAGTAGATCTGGCCGTCGACGGAGTACGGGGTACCGCCTCCTCCCAGCATGACCGGGGTCTTGGCGTAGTCCTCGCGGGTGACAGACTTGGAATCACGGGCGACCGGATTGACCTCAATGCCGACCTTCTTCAGGTCGGAGGCTGCGGCCAACGTCAGGTCTGTGCGGGCGTGATCGCGGTTCGGGAAGTAGATGACATCGAACGCGGCGCGCTGGCCGTCCTTGACGCGGATGCCGTCCGAGCCCTTCTTCCACCCGGCGTCGTCGAGAAGCTTCTCGGCCTTCGCGGTGTCGTGCTTGATCTCGGCGGTCGGGTCGTAGGCGTCGCCGTAGAAGTCCGCGAGGAAGGTGGAGTTCGGCTTCGCGTGGCCCTTCATCACGTCTTTCGCCATGGCCTCACGGTTGACAGCCAGGTTGACCGCATTGCGGATTGCCTGGTCACCGGTGACCGGGTTGCCCGCTGGAAGGGTGATTCCGCGCCAGTCCGCCGAATGCGCCGACTCGACCTTGAATCCCTCCTGGCCTTCAAATTCCTGCGCCAACGCCGGCTCCATAATGGTTCCGTCGCCCTCGCCGCCGCGCAGCTGCTGAGCACGGGAGTTTTCGTCCTGATTGACTCGGTAAATGACTTTCTTCAGCTCAGGGGCCCCGCCGTGATAATCCTCGCGGGCCGTGAAGATGGCCTCGTCGGCACGCAAAGATTCGAGCTTGAACGGGCCAGTTCCCACGGGCTTGGTATTGAGATCTGAGTCCTCGGCGGGCTTCAAATCATCGAAGTTGAAGGCCTCCGACGGGGCGATGCCGTTGAGGAGCTGGTGATCGAATTCCGCGTACGGGATATTCAGCTCGAAGACGACCTTGTCTCCGTCGGCGTGCACCTCATCGAGCATTTCCCAGTTCGGAGCCTCAGAGGAGGCCGAGCGCTCGTCGAGGATGGCCTTGTAGGTCGCCACGACGTCCTCCGGCCCGAAGGTGGTCCCGTCGGAGAAGGTGATTCCGTCCTTGATTGGAACGGTCCACGTTTTGTTGCCATTGCTCGGCTCGGCGGGGCCGGAGGCTAGCAGAGGCTCAAAGTCGACGGGCTTCGTGGAGGTGTCACCCGACACCGGCTTGAGCCGGAAAAGGCCCTCGTAGACCGGGGAATCGCCGGACCTGCTGTAACCAGCAACCGGGTTGTATCCGCCGGTTTCGTTGTTATCCAGCAGGACCAGGGTCTGCTCGGCGCTGGCGCCGGAGTCCCCGGCGGCACCGGAGGCGGACTTATCATCGGGGTTCGAACAGGCGGTCAACCCGAGGCCACAAATCGCAAGTGCAGAGACCGAGACAGCCAGGGTTCGCCCCGTGCGGGTAGAAAACATTTACTCCCCTTTATTGAAGGATAGGCACAACTAAGTAGTAACCGTTTTCATTATCTACTCATTGGAAACTTTATTTCAATGGTTCAAAATCTTTTCTTCTTGTTGCGCAAATGTTTAGAACCCAGGTAAAAGGCAGAAAAATCCCGAAGACCTGGTACGACGATGGCGGCAACACATAAGTGCTGCCGCCATCGACTCCCCCTATATTCGCTTATAAAGCGCTACGCTACCTTCGTAACCTCAAAACGCTGCTCCGGGTGAACGTAGGCCTCCTGCGCGCGCACGAGCTCCAGCTCGCCAGAGCCGGACTCGTGCGTGACCTTCAGCAGCTCAAAGATACTGGCCGCTGTGTTACCCAACGCGACCGAAAGGTCACCGTAAATACCGCGACCGCGCAGCAGGTTGCCTGCAAACAGCGCAGCCGCGACATCGCCGGAACCGTTGCGCTTCAGGGGCAGGTACGGCGTCGCCACCAGCCATGCGCCCGCACCATTGACGGCGAGCATCTCAATCTCGCCCTCCTTGCGCTCCGGACGCAGCACACTGGTCACCAACACGGCCTCCGGGCCCATCTCACGAGCAGCATGGGCTGCCGCAATGGTGGACTCCAGGTCGTTGACCTCGCGGCCCGTCAGGTATCCCAGCTCAAACTGGTTCGGCGTAATCACGTCTGCCACCGGCACAACCTTGTCGCGCAGCAGCGGCGGAATGTCATCCGAGACGTGGCAGCCGCTCTTGGCATTTCCCATCACCGGGTCACACGAGTAAATGGCCTTCGGGTTGCGCTGCTTGGCCATCGCCACGGCCTCGATGATGACATCCGCAATATCGCTACCGCCCTGGTAACCGGAGATAATCGCATCGACGTCGTCAAGCTTGCCCAGCTCATCGATACCCTTGATGACCTCGCGCACATCCGTGGCCGGAATCATCGGGCCGCGCCACTGGCCGTAGCCGGTGTGGTTGGAGAAATCGACGGTGTGGACCGGCCACACTTCAAAACCTGCGCGCTGCAGCGGGAAGACCGCAGCGGAGTTGCCCACGTGGCCATAGCTCACATGCGACTGGATAGACAGAATCGAGGGCACACGGTTGAACTCCGCAACAGCTTCAGCTGCCTTTTCGGTAGGGGCCTGGTTTTCGCTCATACCATCTATATTGCAACGGATGCGCGAAAAGCCCATATTCCCTAGTAGGCGCTGGGGCGACGTCGGCTGGCTTTGAGCTCGGAGCGGCGCTGCTTCTGCGCTTTACGACGGGCAATCGAGGCCCGACTCGGTCGAGTCCGCCGGCGCCTCGGAGGCGGTGGCTGCACGGCTTCTCGGATGAGATCCGCCATGCGACGCCGGGCTTCCGCGCGGTTGCGCACCTGGGAGCGCTGCGTGGTGACGGACACGGTCAGGGTGGTGCCATCGAGTCGGTGGCTGAGGTTCTGGAGAGCGCGGCGGCGGTGGACATCGGACAGCACGCTGAGCTCGGCGATATCGACCGATAGCTGCACCTTGGAGTCGGTGGTGTTAACGCCCTGACCGCCCGGCCCTCCGGAGCGCGCGAAGCGTTCGGTGAGCTCCGCCGCGGGGATGACGAGGCCCTTTGGGATGCCGGGACCTGGTGGGATGTTCAGGGGTTTCATGGTGGCCAGTGTAGAGGGCGCGTTTGTAATCGGGTCACACTTCCACCAATCCGCTGTTAAACAACAAATGCTCGCCTAAGCTGGCGAATAACATTTATCCACTTATAAAAACAGTAAGAAAAGGCAGGATTGAGGCACCATGGCCACTTCTGATTCCCCGTCCATTTTCATCTCCGGCGGCGCGCAGGGCATTGGTCGCGCGGTGGCCGAGAAGTTCCTGGCTGCAGGCTGGACCGTAGGCGTCTACGACATCAATGAGGATGCCCTGGCGAAGCTCAAGGCTGAGCGCCCGGAGGTAATCGTCGGCAAGCTGGACGTGACGGACTTTAAGCAGTGGGAAGACGCGCTTGCGGACTTCACCTCCCACACCGGCGGCAAGCTGACGGTGCTGGACAACAACGCGGGCATCATCGGCGATGGCGATATCATCGACCAGTCGCCGGAGATTATTCGCGCGCAGGTGGACATCAACTGCACCGGTCTGACTCTGGGCGCGAAGGCGGCGCACCCGTACCTGAAGCGCACTAAGGGGTCTCACCTGGTCAACATGGGTTCGGCTTCGGGCATCTACGGCCAGCCGCACATCGCGCCGTACTCCGCGTCGAAGTTCTACGTCTCTGGTCTGACGCAGGCTCTGGATCTGGAGTGGCGCAAGGACAAGATCCGCGTCGTCGCAATCATGCCGCTGTGGGCGAAGACCAAGCTGGCGGACGTTTCTGCTGGTTCCACCCGCCGTCTTGGCGTGCGCATCACGCCGGACCAGGTCGCTGATGCTGTGTGGAAGGCAACGCACCCGCAGAACTTCATTGAGCGCCAGCGTCACTTCTACTCGGTGTCGGCGGCAGACTTTATCCTGCGCTACCTGGGCAAGATTGGTCCACAGTTCCTTTCACGCCCGGTTAACGCAATCATCGCGGGTTAAGAGGCAAACTAGACCTATGCTCTTCGATCAACTCCCGCGCGACGATGCCCGCATCACGCCGGGAGTTGTTCATTTGCCGGGATGGCTTCCCCTGGACCGGCAGGCGGGCATCATCACGCAACTCCGCGACATCGCCCGCGACGTTGCCGGCACTCCCCTGGCCATGACTCGCCCGCAGCTCAAAAGTGGTCAGATGCAGGTCTTTATGCTGCATCTCGGCCGCATGTGGGCCACCAATCCCTACCGCTACGTCACGCACGCAGGCGGCGTTCGCGTCCCGCCCGTGCCTGACAATCTGCTACAGCTCGCCACCGAAGCACTTCGTGCCGCCGCGCTTTACGACGAATCCCTCAACCAGTGGCCCTCCACTTTTCGGCCCGACATGGCGTTGGTCAACTACTACCCACCCGGGGCCACCATGGGGATGCACCAGGACCGAAACGAAAACTCCCCTGCCCCGATTGTGTCACTCTCTATCGGCGATGAGGCTCTGTTCCGCATTGGCGGCACGGAGAACCGCAATAAGCCCTGGGATGACGTGACTCTCGCCAGCGGGGATGTGATTGTGTTTGGTGGCCCGAAGCGGCTTGCGTTTCATGGTGTGCCCAAGACTCGTCCGGGCACACTGCCGGAAGGGTGCGGGCTTAAAGAGGGCCGCATCAACATCACATTCCGGCAAGTGGAAAACTCACACTAAACCGCGCAAGCCACCGACCGCTAGCCTAGACACATGCAGCGCACCGCTTCCTCCATGCACGCACAGCCTGCCACCGCGCAGACCCCTGCCCCACTCGACTGGCGCAGCCGGGTACGTTTCTTTGTCGGCTCGTTCCCAACTGCCGATCTCGCTATTGCGACTGCTTTCCTGCTGTGCTGCTGGTTGAGCATGACGCCGCTACTTACTTATGGCCCGAGCTTTACTTATGTCACCAATGTGATTCTGTCCGCGATGATTGCCGGGGCCGCAGCGTTTCGTCGTAAAGCAGTGCATGCATCGTTTGTGATTACGTACATTGCCCTGGCGGGTCTCGCCTTGCTGGTGTGGCTATCCCCAGTGAACCTTGGGTTAGACCCCATTATTGTTGCTGCCCCACTATCTCTATGGGCTGTGACCAGGTGGGAACCGAATCGCACCTGGGGCATCGTTGGGCTGTTTTTAGGGTTGATTGGCAGCTTCCTCAACCCGGCAGTTCCTGCCTTCGGCTTTACCCCGGAACGACTATTGGTCTTCGGACTACCGGCGGTGCTCATCACGGCGAGCGCGTACGCAGTGCCACTGTGGCTGCGCATCAACGCCGAGGAACATGCCGCAGAGTTGGAGAACGTCGTGGCGCTCAACAAGCTGGAGTTATCCAGGGAGCTTCACGACGTCGTGGGGCACGGACTCACCTCTATTAAAGTTCAGGCCCAAACCGCTCTGTACCTGGCGGAGATAGATGACTCACGAGCGGAACGCGCTGCTAAAAAGACCACGCTGGAAGGTATTGCCCAGACCGCAGAACAATCGTTGCGAGATGTGCATGCGCTTGTCGATGCACTACGTGAAGGCGGCGAGATTAGCGCTGACCCGAATGAGATTCCGCGTCTAGTTTCGGCTGTCTGCCCGCCGGGTCGCGATGTTTCGGTGACTCTGCCGGAGTCTTATGGGGCGCTGGCGGATTGGCCACTCGCGAAGCGTTTGACTTTGGTCCGGGCAGTGACGGAGTTGGCCGCGAATATGGCCAAGCACTCATCGGGTGATGGTCAGCTGGCACTGGCAATCGATCCACCTGCCGACGCTGATGACAGCCCGGCGCGGGTTCATTTGGTGACTGCAAATCGGGCTGAGAGCGAAACTTTGGAACCCAGGAAGCGAGCTGGCGCTGGCCTGATTGGTCTGGATGAACGCGTGGCTCAGCTCGGTGGCGAGATGACTTATGGTGAAAGCGACGGCATGTTCCGCGTCAGTATTCGGCTGTAAGCGGTTCGACCGAAGCAGGGCTGACTGTCAATCCTGTTGAGAAAGACGAGCAATGGATGTAATTCGAGTATTAGTGGCTGAAGATCAGGCTTTGATTCGGCAGTCTTTCGCGCAGCTTATTGATGCCCACCCGCAGATGAAAGTCATTGGTGCCGTGGGCGACGGCACCGAGGCTGTGCGTTGTGCCTCCGGAGCCGATGTGGTCGTCATGGACATTCGAATGCCCGTGATGGACGGTATCGAGGCCACACGACAGATTGTGCAAGGCGTGCCGTCCGGAGGTGCGGCTCGCGCTTCCACTCCAAAAGTCTTGGTACTGACCACTTTCCGCGAAGAAAACCTGGTGCTCGGCGCTTTAGAAGCTGGGGCCGCAGGCTTTTTGCTCAAAGACTCCAATCCCCGTGAGCTGCTTTCGGCCATCATGCGTATCCACCGTGGTGAAGGAGTCATCGATCCGAAGGTGACGCCGATGGTGTTGCGGCATGTTTCACCGCGCGCACCGCACTCAGGACAGCCAGCGAGAGCGTTCTCGACACATGGCGCTGACTCAGACCCCACTCACACAGGAACCCAATTCACACCCCGCGAACAGGAGATTTTGAACCTCGTCTGCCAAGGGCTTTCCAATGACGAAATTGCTCGCAGGTTGGTTGTCGCCACGACGACAGTGAAAACCCATGTGAAATCCCTGTTGACCAAGACAGGCTCACGCAGTCGCGTGGATCTTGTCATTTGGGCTGCGAAAAACGGGCTGCTGTAGCTTCTCCTCGCTGGTACCGTCATCCTCGCTATCGCCTCCTCCCTAGGGAGGATATTTCCGCCACCTCATCCTCAGGGAGGGCGCGAACCGTGCCAAACACTCCTATTACTTAAGGCATGAACGCACCAACCCCCACCTCAGGCCCTTCCGCAGACGCCGCCGCTCCCCTCCTTCAGCTGCGCGGCATCACTGTCTCCTACGGCAAGAACGAACCTGTCCTGAACGGCCTCGATATGAACGTCCGCGCCGGCGAGGTCTACGGGCTATTGGGACTCAACGGCGCAGGTAAATCCACGTTGATGAGCACGGTGCTTGGGCTAATTCCCTACTCCGGTGAAATCAGCATCGCGGGACACCCGTGGTCCGTTGTCGACCTGGACCGCATCGGCGCCTCCATCAATGGCCCGGCGTTCTACCCACAGCTCTCAGCCACCGACAATCTCAAAGTGCACGCACATCTGACCGGCACGGACAAGAGCCGTATCGCCGAAGTCCTCGACTTGGTCGGGCTTCATGCTGGTAACAAGCGTGGCCGCGCTTTCTCAACGGGCATGAAGGTTCGTCTTTCCCTGGCGATGGCGCTGCTCACCGACCCCGACATTGTGCTTCTCGACGAGCCCACCAACGGCCTCGACCCCGAAGCTATCGTGGGCCTGCGCACCTTGTTGCGAAATCTTGCCGCTAGTGGCAAGGCCGTCGTGGTGTCCTCCCATCAACTCGGAGAGGTCGAGAAGAGCGTTGACCACCTTGGCGTCCTTGCTGGTGGCCGACTGGTCTACGAAGGCCCGCTGGCTGACTTTGCGGCTGCTGGTCAATCCCTCGAGCAAGCTTTCTTCACCGCAGTAGGTGTTGCCCGATGAGCACTCAACCGCACACGCGCACTCTTAACACGCGCACCGTTCCTGCCCGCCGCTACTTCCGCGCCGAGCTACTGCGGGCAAAGTGGTCACTCACCATGTTTCTTCCCATCATCATGGTGGCAATCGCTCTGGTCAGCATGGTCTTTTCTAGAGGCGTTGACGCCACCGCCATGGCGAGCGCCCACATCTACTCGCTTATCCTGCTTCCTCCCCTGGCTGCTATTACGTCCGTCATCGGCCAAAACCGTGAAGAAAAACTCCGCCAAGGCGGCCTAATCTGGCGCAATATCTCGGGCACTCGAGTGCTCCTTGCCCGCGCAGCCACTGTCATTGCCTCCGCGGCCCTCGGTCACGCATTGATGGCTGCACTCCTTGCCCGGAGCGTGAGCACCGCATTGCAATTCACGCTCTTTAGCACGTTGTCATTCTTCGTCTTCTGGACATTCGGCCTTGCCCTATGGCGCCTTGTGCCACGCGCAGCTCTCTTCCTCGCTCCGCTCGCTTCCATCGCTTGGGCCATCGCAGGAACACTGGACGCCATGAGCCCAAACTGGAAAGTTCTCCCGTGGACCTGGGCAATCCGCCCAACGTTACCTATCCACGGAGTGCAGGCTAATTCCATCTCGGCTCCCGCCGACAGCGAGATCTGGAACATCGCCATCCTGCCGCCCGCGTTGCTGCATTTACTCCTCGGGCTAGGTCTATTTGCCATCGCATTGCTTGCGCACGGAAAATCTCTCAGCTTGCCGACGGGCCGGGAACGCAGCACTTCGTCGTTAAGCCATGGCATGAGCGCGACCCTTCCCTGGCGCACCTGGTGGAGTCTCGCAGCGCTGATGCTTGCCGGACTTGCGGTCGTGCGTGTGGTGTGGAACCCGGAGTATGCGCTGGGGCTGCTGAGTTTCGTCTGCGTGCCGACGGCCGCAACCGTGGTGGCCATCATGACATGGACTTCGCAAGCCGATGCCTGGCCAGCACTGATGTATCGGCGTGCGCGACACAGCATCACGCTCCGACTGTTTGCCTTGGATATGGCGTTTCTCCTGCCGGTGCTGGTGGTTGCGGTGGTGATCAGTGGTGCAGGCGGCGAGACCAATAGCCAGACGGGCATTAACCCCTGGCCGTACCAGGCGGTAATCGCGTCTCTTGTGGCCGCGATGATTGTGGCCGTGACCGGCTTAATTGCGCGTCGAAGTGTGGCGGCCGCAATCTTTGTCTCGGTCGCGCTCGGCGGTTGGGCGGTGATGGTTGGCGGTGATGTCCTCAGCGCCTCACCGTTGTGGTGGACCTCGGAATGGGGATGGACTTGGGTAGTCCGTGATTACCCCGATCGGTGGCCAGTGATGGTTCTCGTGTCCGCCATTGTGATGGCGGCGTTCGTGGCTTGGGCTCGGGCGACATCATTGAAAGCGATCCGATCCCAAGACTGACGGCGGCGCTACGAGCAGCCCACCTACTCCTCGATCGCCTCGCGGACCTCTTCGACACTGAGGTTGGAGTCTTCAATCTCCTCGCGGGCCTCCTTGTTCCGGCCACGGCGGACCAGGCGGAAGATGCGCTTGCGGCGGGAAGTCTCTTCACTGATGCGCTCGCGGCCGCGCAACCAGGCAACAAGCATGACAGTAATGAGCAGCAGACCGATGTAGCCCAGGATTGGGTAGACCCAACCGATTAGGTTCTGGAAGCCCATGAAGCTCAAGGCGAAACCGAGCAAGACCAGCGCGACGTAGACAATCTTGAATTTTTCCGGGTGATTTGCGGTGACGCGACGCCCCAGTGCGTAGAACATGCCAAGTGCCGTGTTGAAGATCATGCCAAGGATTACCACGGCCATGGCCTGGCCCAGCCACGGGTGCAGTCGATTAATGACGGTGAGCATTGGCACGGCATCGGTGGCGACAGTACCAACAGTGTGGAACAGCGTGATGGTGGTAATCAGCAGCATCGCGGAGTAAATCAAACCACCGGTAAACCCACCGGCTCCAGCGGCGCGGGGATTGAACAGGCTACCGCCAATAACAATCGCCATGGAAACCGCAACCATCAGGTTAAAACCAACATAGTTCACTGCGGCGACAACCCAGTTCGGCAGGGTAGTCGGGACTTCCGCAACGGCAGCTGCCTGCTCCGCGGCCGGGGTGGCATCGGTGAACGCCAGCGTATAAACACTGGCCAGCAGGATAAAGCCGACGATAAACGGCGTGATGGAACCGATCACTGTGGTCACTCGGTCAACATCGAGGAAACCGGCTGCAATGGTCACCAACACCATGATTACGGCACCGATCCACACAGGGATGCCCCACTGCTGCTCCATGTTGGCACCGGCACCGGCGAACATGACGAACCCGGTGGCGAAGAGCGTGATAATCACGCCAATGTCCAGTACTCGCGAGAAGATGGGGTGCGATACGCGTCGGAAAACTTCGCCGTGCTCGCTGGCCTGAAAATAGCTTCCCAGCTGCAAAATGATCATCGCCATCAGGCTCATGATTACCGCTGAGAGAACGGCACCCCAGACACCATTGATGCCAAAGGCGACGAAGTATTGCATGATTTCCTGACCCGTCGCAAAGCCCGCGCCGACGACCACGCCGACGAAGGCAAATGCAACGCGCAGTACTTGCTTCACCACAAGGGTTCACTCCTATTCGACTATCGGATTAATATAACCACCTTACTTTTCTCAGTGAGTTTTACTAATCGCAATTAAGCGTTCTACGAAGTTTCGCCTTTAAATTCCGCAGGCCACGCCGGTCGAATGCACTGGGCAGTAGCCGTTCGGATTCTTAAACAAGTACTGCTGATGCTCATCCTCGGCTCGGTAGTACTCCCCTGCCGGGGTCTCCGCGAGTGGCTTAATCTCCGTGGTGATGGGACCCAGGCCAGCGTCGGCAAGCTTCGGCGCGTACGCATCGGCGATCTCCTGTGCCCGGCGCGCTTGCTCGGGCGTCGTCGTGTAGATCGCGGAACGGTATTGCGTGCCGACGTCATTGCCCTGGCGGTAGCCCTGCGTGGGATCGTGGGCTTCGAAGGCCTTGGCGATCAGCTGGTCGAAGCTAATCTGCTCCGGGTCGTAGACGACCTCCACAATCTCGGTGTGGTTGGTGCGTCCGGTGCAGGACTCGCGGTAGGTGGGATTTGGCGTCACGCCACCGGCGAACCCGACCGATGTGCTGAGCACGCCCGGTGTTTCCCAAAACAGCTTCTCAGCGCCCCAGTAACAGCCGATACCGATGTAGACGACCTCCTGGCCATCCTCCCATGGACCGGTGACCGGCGTGCCGAGCACCGCATGCGGCTTAGGATCTTCCAATACCGGGTGCGAGCCGCCCTTGAGCGCCTCATCTTCCGGCACCAGCTCCGCTGACCTACCAAAAATCCAACCCATCTTCGACGCCTTTCTATCTATGACTGTCTTTGGTCTGCGCAACGCGCCCGAGGCCACGATTGTTCCGACCTCGCCACCAGAAACTACGGCACAACACGGGCTATGGTTTGGGTTGTGCGTACGCTCAGCCTGCTTTCCGTCAATCCCCACGACCCGACCGCCATCCTGCCCGACCTCCGCGCCGCGCTGGACGGTGAGGTCTCTCTTCTTCCCGTTCCGCTTCACGACGGCACGCGCGCCTCAATCTTGCGGAACTCGCAACGCGCAGGTGAGCCGATTGATGAGTCCATCGCGCTTGTTGTCGGCACTTCCGGTTCCACCGGCACACCGAAGGGTGCACAGCTGACGGTGGATAACTTGGTCTCCTCTGCTACCGCTACACATCAGTGGCTCGGCGGTGAAGGGCAGTGGCTGCTGGCGATGCCGGCCTACCATATCGCTGGCCTGCAGGTTCTCATTCGTTCGCTGCTCGCGGGCACGGAGCCGGTGTGTGTGGATGTGACCGACGGTTTTGATGTTGCCGCATTCGCCGACGGCGCCGAGACCCTCACCAGCGATCGCGCCTACACGTCGCTGGCTCCGATGCAGCTGGCCAAGGCTATGGAAGAACCCTTTGGTGCGGCAGCCCTGCGCCTGTTTGATGCCGTACTTGTCGGCGGCGCAGCTTTGAACCCGCAGGTGGCAGCACGCGCTGAAGAGCTGGGCATCAACGTCGTGACCACCTATGGTTCCTCCGAGACAGCCGGCGGCTGCGTCTATGACGGACAGCCCATCGAGGGCGCACAGGTCGCCATCGAAAATGGTCGTGTTTGGCTGGGCGGGCCGATGATTGCACACGGTTACCGCAACGCGCCCGGTCACGAGGCTTTCCATAAACCAGGTTGGTTCGCCACCTCCGATGCGGGCGAGATCCGCGATGGCCGACTGGTCATCACAGGACGCCTGGACACCATCATCGACTCCGGCGGGTTGAAGCTGCACCCTGAAGTCCTTGAACGTGAACTGCTCGCCATCGACGGAGTAACAGGAGCCTGCGTAGTCGGCGTGCCGCACCCACGGCTCGGCCACGCTATCGTCGCAGCGTATGAAGGCACCGCTGAGCTCGGCGATGTCATGGACGGGCTCGGCGATGCTGAAGACGCCGGGCGCATCAATCACTGGATGATTCCGAAGGACCTGCGTCGTGTGGAGGCTCTGCCACTGATTGGTCCGGGCAAGGTCGACCGGAAGAAAGTCGCGGCGCTCTTTTAGCTCATTCAGACACGCATTAGTTCAAGGCATTTGGTGTCACGTCCTATTATTAATTCATGTCTGAAGCACCAAAGAGTCCTGCAACGGCGTCGTTAAGCGATTGGCTGGAAGGCGCGCGCCCCCATACCTGGGCGAATGCGTTTGCGCCGGTCATCGTCGGTGTCGGAGCGGCATCGACGCACGCGCCGATTATCTGGGGACGTGCGGTGCTCGCGCTGGTTGTCGCGTGGGCGTTGATTGTGGGCGTGAACTTCGCCAACGACTACTCCGATGGCATCCGCGGCACTGACGATGACCGCTCGGGCCCGCTGCGCCTGACGGGTTCGGGGCTGGTGGAGCCGAAGGTCGTGAAGTACGCGGCATTCGGCGCCTTTGGTGTCGCGGGCCTTGCCGGTGTGGCGCTGTCCCTGATGAGCGCGTGGTGGCTCATTCTGGTCGGTGCACTGTGCATCGCGGCGGCGTGGTTCTACACCGGCGGCAAGAATCCCTACGGATACCGTGGCCTTGGCGAGGTCTCGGTCTTCGTCTTCTTCGGTCTCGTCGCGGTGCTCGGTACGGAGTTCACCCAGACCGGCTCCCTGTCCTGGGTCGGTCTGGCCTGCGCAATCGGTATCGGTTCGGTGTCCTCTGCCGTAAACCTGGCGAACAACTTGCGCGACATCCCCACCGACGCCGCTACCGGCAAGATCACCTTGGCAGTTCGCCTGGGCGACTTCCGCACCCGCATCGTCTGGCAGATTCTCTCCCTCATGCCCGCGCTGGCCAGCAGCTTTATCGCTTTCTGGCGCCCATGGGCGCTGGTGGGTCTGCTCATCGTGCCGCTGTGGGTGAAGGCCTCCGAGCCAATTCGCATGCATAAGAAGGGCAAGGAGCTCATCCCGGTACTGGGGCTTACCGGCAAGATGATGCTTGCCTGGTCCGTCATTACGGCACTCGCACTCGCGCTCAGCTAGGGGGTACCGATGGACTTCCGCACACTGACGCACAAGGCGCTTGACGACGTCCAGGAGGCCGCAACCCGAGTTGGCGACACAGCAGCCAAGGCTCCAGCTTTCGCCCGCAGCGCTGCTCTGCGTTTGACCAAATCGGGACGCCGCCGACTGGCGCTGGAGCACGGTGCGCTGCATTCGCAGACCCGTGAACCGGGACTCACCGATCTCACGTCAACCGGCGTGGTGCATATCAAGACCGCACCGGTCACGGCCGAGATTGCGGCCAAGGACGACGAGCGGAAGGCCAGCGACAAGCCGGATGCTGTCACCACCGATATTCCGGTGCACTGGTACGAGGTTGAACCTAGCGAACCCGCCAAAGAACCCGTGACCATCGTCTTCGTCCACGGCTTCACCCTGGCTGGTGAGTCCTGGTACCGGCAGTTCAACGCGCTGCGCAAGTCGCACCCGGAAGCACGCCTGTTGACTATGGATCTGCGCGGCCACGGCCAGACCGGAGCGGTTCCGGCTTCACTCTGCACGGTCGAAGGGGCTGCGGCCGATGCGCTGGCCGTGATCGCCGAGCGTGCCGCGACCGGAAAACTCATCGTGGTTGGGCATTCGCTAGGCGGTTTGATTGCACTGCACATGGTGCGGGCTGCCGAGGAAAGCATTCGCCGTCGGATAGCAGGCGTAGTGTTGATTTCCACGTCTATCGACAAGCTGGCCGCCCAGGGTGTGCCGCAGATTCTGGCGTCCCCGGTGGCGGATGCGGCGCGCAATGCAATTGAGTCCTCGCCGAAGGAGATTCGCAAGTTCCGCGAGGCAATCGCGTCACTGATGGCGCCGTCGTTGGCGGTGGCGGTGTTCGCCCGGCGCACGGACTACGAGATCATCGAGTTCCACGCGGCCATGATTAATGAAACACCGCTGGAAACTTTCGTGGGATATCTCGACGACCTGCAGGATCACGACGAGTTCGCATCCGGGCCTTACTTGGAGGGCTTGCCAGGAGCGGTACTGGTGGGCACGAAGGACGATGTCACTCCGCGCAAGCAAGCAGACCTAATTATGGAAAAGTGGCCGGACGCCGAACTGGTTGAAGTCGACGGGGCCGGCCACATGTTGCCGCTCGAGGCTCCGGAAGCGGTGAACCGGGCTATCGAGCGGGCCCTGGAGAAGGTGCGCTAGTTTTCCTCGCGGTCCTTAATCTGCTGCGCAATGTATTCCTTGTGCGCGCGGAGGTTCTCCGACCACACTGCAACAGACTCATTGGCCTGGACGCGCAGCTTCGGGAACACAAAAACCGACAGCGGCATCGCAATAATCAGTGCGAACACAGCCGTAATTGCAGCCGGAATCTGCACATTAACGAGGTAGATAATCACGAGCAGAATGAAGAACAGCACTAGGAATAGCAGCAGACGAGCAAGGCCGTACCAGAACAGCCCCTTCATGGCATTGCCGCGACCAGCATTCTTGGAGCTAGGAGCTGACTGCTTCGGAGCTGCTGAAGCCGGAGCCTGAGTCGACTCCACTTCAGCCTCAGAAGCCAACTTGTCCTGCTCTGCTGGATTGGTCATTAAACCCTCACCTCTACGTGTTACGCCTGTGCTGTGCCCGGGCGTTGCTAGCGTCCATGGCTGTTCGTGTCCAACGTTCCTTTGTACCCTAACGAACTCTGTACGCCGTACCGCATGCAGTGCGATACCCCTCGTGGGCACTACGGGACTCGTTGCGTATTCTAGTCGGTAAATCCAGGAGGTTAGCTATTACATGGGTCGGCTCATTCTGCTGCTGTTCATCATCCTTGTCGTAGTCATGCTGTGGAAGGCATTTGGCCCCGGCAGTCGCGGCAACGGCATGCGACGTATTTCCGCTCCGCAACCGGAACCCCGTCCGCTCGCTCCCGACGATGATCCGGAGTTTCTCTGGAAGCTCAAGAAGGCCGAATTCGATCGCCGTAAACGTGAGCAGGAGCTGCAGGAGCGGCGCGAACGGGAGCAGGACGACAACCCCGATAATCCCGGCGAAACTGACTAAACGTCCTTGCCACGCAGCAACAACTGCTGTAGATATTCCCCGTAGCCACTGGCGCTGAGGGCGTCGGCACGCGCGCTAAGCGCAGCATCGTCAATGAATCCCATGCGCCACGCCACCTCTTCCGGCGAGCCAATCTTTAGCCCCTGCCGCTGCTCAATCGTGCGCACGAAATCACCCGCGGCCATCAGATTGTCCACCGTGCCCGTGTCCAGCCATGCCGTGCCGCGCGGCAGCACCTCTACCTGCAGTTTCCCGCGCTCCAAGTAGGCGCGGTTAACATCCGTGATTTCCAATTCGCCGCGTGACGACGGTTGCAGCGAGCGAGCTATCTCAACAACCTCGGCATCATAGAAGTACAAACCAGGCACCGCGAAATGGCTGCGTGGTTTCTTCGGTTTCTCCTGGATTGCCACGGCTTTGCCGCTTTGGTCGAAGTCCACGACTCCATAGGCTGTGGGATCTGCGACCCAGTAGGCGAAGATCGCTCCGCCATCGACGTTATGGAAGCGGCGCAGCTGCGTGCCCAAGCCAGCACCGTAAAAGATGTTGTCGCCGAGGATGAGCGCAACGGAGTCATCGCCGATGTGGTCCGCACCGATGATGAACGCTTCAGCGAGACCACGGGGCTCGTCTTGGGTGGCAAAGGTGAGGTTGAGGCCCCACTGCGAGCCGTCGCCAAGCAAGCGTTCAAACTGCGGGGCATCATGTGGCGTGGTGATGACGAGGATGTCCCTGATTCCCGCTAGCATCAGCGTGCTCAGCGGGTAGTAGATCATCGGCTTGTCATAGACGGGAACCAGCTGCTTGCTTACGCCAAGTGTGATGGGAAACAGCCGAGAGCCCGTACCACCTGCGAGGATGATGCCCTTCATAGTGCTCGCGCCTTTCTGCCTTACTGCCCGGCCGCTTCGTTGGCGATTGCCCACTCGTCGCGAGCCATGTTCTCAAGATCCTTGCAGTCAAACTCACTGGGGAGCTTATTGCCCTCGGCCTCGAACTGCTCGATAGTCGGAGCCTTCTGATCGCGCTCGGAGAGAATCATGTCCGCTTCGGTGAGACCACCCTTGGCCAGTAGCGCGACCAGATCAATTCCGAGAGTCGGGTCCTGGATGCTGACAGCGCGTTCCGCCTCCGGGTTGTAACCGGTGGAAGTGAGGTAGGTGAGCACGGAGTCGTCGGCAAGCGAGACGAAACCATGACCGATGCCGTTGGGCAGATAGACCACTCGGCGGGTCTTGCTGTCGAGCTCGAAAACCTCAACCTTGCCGAAGGTGTCGGAGCCGCGACGCAGGTCAACCGCAATGTCGAGGATGTGGCCTACGGGGCAGGTGACCAGCTTCGCCTGGCCGGGGTGACCATCTGGCGCGGTGCTGACGTCAGCGAAGTGCAGGCCGCGGACAACGCCTGCAGCGGAGACACTCATATTGGCCTGCTCCGGGAAGAACGGGTAGCCCGTAGCCTCGGCGAATGCGTCGAGGCGATACCACTCGTGGAAACTACCGCGGCTGTCGCCGTGGATGACCGGTTCGAAGGTGAAAACGCCGTCGATAGAAGTGGGCTGGAATGTGCTCTTAGGGCTCATGGGTAACAAGTGTAGACGGGGCGCCCGGGCTGAGGCTGTGGCACGCGTTGAGTGTGCACTGAGTGTGCGTTGAGGGTTCGCTAGGCATGCCCCAGCAGCGAACTACAACTCCTGCTCGCGCTCCGCGTAGCCAGCCTCAGCGGCATCGTAGGCCGCCGCCCACCAGGACTCGTTGGCGCGATACCAGTCGATGGTCTCGGCGAGCCCCGCGGAAAAGTCTTGGTAGCGCGGCTGCCAGCCAAGGCTGCGGATGGATGCGGGGTCAATCGCATAACGACGGTCGTGCCCCGGGCGGTCAGTGACATGGACAAAGTCGGACCGCTCACGACCGAAGCCCTCCAGGATGTCTCCGACCACGTCGAGGTTGGAACGCTCGCCATCGGCACCAATCAGGTAGGTCTCCCCCACCTCGCCAGAATCCAAGATTGCCCAGACCGCGTCGTTGTGGTCATCGACGTGAATCCAGTCCCGAACATTCTCGCCAGTGCCGTACACGCGAGGGCTACGACCGCGCAACAGACCACAGATCTGGCGGGGAATCAGCTTCTCCGGATGCTGCCTCGGCCCGTAGTTGTTCGAGCAGTTACTAATCGTCGCAACCAACCCGAAGCTGCGCACCCACGCCCGGACAAAGTGATCCGCTGAAGCCTTGGAGGCCGAGTAGGGGCTGGAGGGTTTGTACGCGGTGGCCGTCGTAAAGCGTGCTGGATCGTCGAGAGCGAGATCGCCGAAGACCTCGTCGGTGGAGATGTGGTGAAGGCGGACGTCGTGGGTGGCGCAGGCCTTCGCCAGATTCACGGTGCCCATGACATTAGTGGTGACGAAGGGATCGGCGTCCACCAGCGAATTGTCGTTATGGCTCTCTGCGGCGAAGTGGACGACCACGTCGAAGCGGGGCACGAGGCGATCGATCAGCTCCGCGTCACGAACATCGCCGCGGATGATTTCACAGTCCGCGCCATCCAAGCTCGCAGGGTTCGCGGCATAGGTGAAAGCGTCCAGCACCGTGACATTCACATCGGGCCGTGTAGCCAGAGTGCGGAGAACGAAGTTGGAACCAATAAAGCCGGCACCACCGGTGACGAGAACGCGCATGGAAGCGATTCTAGTTCACCCGGCGATGCCGGCTTTGTACAAGTGTGAAGACTTAGTTCAGACCAGCGTAGGAGTGCAGGCCCGAAACCACCTGGTTGATGAAGAAGAGGTTGAACACCATGGTGGCAAAACCGAAGATGTTGATCCACGCGGCCTTCGTATTACGCCAACCCGAAGTCGCGCGAGCGTGCAGGTACAGGGCGTAGATAATCCAGGAGATCAGAGCGGTGGTCTCCTTCGGGTCCCAGCCCCAGTAACGACCCCATGCGGACTCGGCCCAGATAGCGCCCAGCACAATGCCCAGACCGAACAGTGGGAAGGACCAAATAGCGGTGCGGTAAGCAATCGCATCCAGCTTTTGAGCATCCGGCAGCGGCGCGACCAGTTTGCCCAGGAAGCCCTTTTCCTTGCCCTCGCGGTTGTACATCCGCAGCATGTAGAGAATCGAGGCAACACCGGAAATCAGTGCGATACTGCACCCGATAGAAATAATCGAGACGTGAACCGGAATCCAAATCGACTGCAGTGCCGGCACCACCGGAGCAGCCTCAACATATAGGTTCTTACCACCGTAAAACATCAGCGCCAGAATCGGAGCCAACAGCCACGGCCAGAACACACGCATGGTTTCACGATGCAGTACGCCAGCTGCAATTGCCATAGCAAAGAGGATTGAAACTGATACGTACTCGTAGAGGTTGCCCCACGGGAAACGCTGCACGGCCAGGCCACGCAGCAGCACCGATGCAAAGTGCACGGCCACCCCGACGTAAATCAGCATTTCCGTCACAACGCCGAGTCGGTTCGTCAGCACCTGGTTCTTAGGCTCGCTTGCCGACGACTTCGTCGCCGACTCCCCCGAGTCAGCAACACTAGCGGTGGTAGCTCCCTCACCCGCACCGGCGGCTACCAGCTCGCGTTCCGCAACCTGGCTTTTCGCTTCAGCGGCCGCGATACGACGACTGTAGTAGGCAATGGAAATAACAAAGGCCACAAGATAAAAGGCGAAGGCCGTGAAGTACGACCAGTCCGAAAACTGCGCCAGTGTCTTATTGACGAGCATGTACTTGGCTCCAAAGTGTGGAATTAGCGGAATACTTCTTCAAACCCTAGTACTAAAGCAGGACTAAGCAAAAGGGGACCGGGGACACGGGGGACGCAAAAATGCGCGGAGGCGCAATTCTCGCCCCCGCGCATTCACCCTGCAGTAATGATGGACCAGACTTAGTGGTCAGTTAGCTTTTGTCCTTGTCGTCCGCGCTCTCGTCGGTCGCAGCATTGTTGTCAGCAGCATCCTCGTCATCACTGTCACGTTCCAGGATGTCATCTACGATGTACTGGAACTCCTCGCCCCAACCTGCCTTGTCGGTGCGGGCAAGGCCACCGAACTCAACGCGAGTGCGGCCATCTTCCAGCGGGAACATGCGCACCCAAACACGTCGGCGCTTAATGCCCAACGAAAGAACCATGCCCGCCAGTGCGGCCACAGTTGCCACCAGCACCCAGAACTGCGTGGAATCGTGCGAAACCTGCAAGTTGACGAATTCCTTCGCACCGAGGAATTCAATCTTGGTGCCGTCGGCAAGCTCGGTGGATTCGCCCTGCTTGAGGTTGACGCGGGCTTCCTTAGCCAGCTGACCCGAGTGCATCAGATCGCGGTCGAGGGAAAACAGCCCCTGCGAACGACCGGTGTCCAAGCCCGCGTCGCCGCGGTAGATGTCGACAGCCACGGCCGGGTCTTGCATCGCCGGGTAAGAGGACTGCAGCAGAGCACCCTTTTCACCAGTAAACTCCGCGGTCGGAGCGAACAGTCCCTCGATTGCAATCTGGTTCTGGCGGCGCTCGAACAAGTCCGGGTACATGCCTGCTGGTGGGTCGAAGCGCAGCGCACCAGAGGACAGGAAGAAGGTCGGATCATCCGGACGGAACTGGACAATCGACGTACGCGACTCGCCATTCGGCCAGGTCACCTTGAACGCAGGCGCAAAGCCGTGCCCCTGCAGGTAGACGCGGTCACCGGCGATGCGCAGAGGGTGGTTGACCTGCAGCGTGGTCTTCTCCCACTCATCGACAGGCTTACGCATATCCTCTTCTTCTGCGAATCGGATGTGCGAGGTAAACATCTTGGCCTGGCCGTTCGGCAGGTAATCGGCCGCGAAGTCCTCTACCTGAATACAGAACGGGTTCAAAGTCGTACCGTCGAAGGTGTTTCCCGAGCGCAGCGAGTCATAGTTCGCCGCAGCGGTGTTACAGAACGGAACGCCCACCGCGCTGTTGACGTTGTCATCAGAAATCTCGGTGCCGGTGTTGGTCAGCAAAATGACCTGGCCCTCGTAATAGATCATGCGGCCCAAGCCGACGATGATAATCAGCAGCGCAATGCCCAGGTGGAACACCAGGTTGCCGAACTCACGCAGGTATCCCTTCTCCGCGGAAAAGGATCGTGCCCCAGCGCGATCTTCATCTGCTGGAGTCTCGGTCAACGCCCACTTGTTCAAGCGCTCACGCACCCGCTTAGAAACTTCATCCGCAGAGGCATCGACCACGGCTTCGTCGTGAAGCGGAAGACGCGCCAACCGTTTCGGCGCCCTAGCCGGTGGTGTCTTCATGGCCTTGTAGTGGTCGATGGTGCGCGGAATAATGCAGCCGATCAGGGAAATCAGCAGCAAGGCCACGATGGCGACGAACCAGACGGACGAGAAGACATCGAAAAGCTGCAGCTTATCCATGATCTCGGCGGTCTTGCCGTTGGCGGCAAGATACTGGTCGACCTTGTCCTTATTCAGCGAGCGCTGTGGCAACAGGGCACCCGGAACCGCTGCGAAAGCGAGGATGAACAGCAGAATCAGCGCCGTGCGCATGCTGGTCAACCAGTTCCAGACCTGCTGGAAGGGCTGTCGTACCTTATTCCAATTCACCGACATCGAAAAATCTTTCACTAAATTGGCGTTACCGTATCAGTAATAAAAGCGGCCTGAACCCAGGCAACAAAAACATCCCACAGTCCCGTGACCAGGGCAATTCCCACCAGCACCAGCGCCACACCACCGATGATCTGAATGGTCCGCGAGTGCTTACGCAGGAAGTCCACACCACGCATCGCGCGTGCCGACCCCAGCGCCACCAAAATGAACGGCAGCCCCAGCCCCAGGCAGTAAGCGATAATCAGCGCCACTCCCCTGGCCGCGGTCATACCCTGCGTGCCCGCGGACACCGAAATAATTGCAGTCAGCGTCGGGCCCAGACACGGCGTCCACCCCAGCGCGAACACCGCGCCGAGCAGTGGCGCACCCAGCCACGTGGTCCAGCGCTTCGGCGCCATGCGAGTGTCCTTCTGCAGCGCTGGCACCATACCCATGAAGGCAAGCCCCATCACGATGGTCACCACGCCACCGACAATCGTCAGCGTGCGCGCCTGCAAACGCAACGTGGACACGAGCCCGAAAATAGAGGCCGAACCCAGCACGAAAATGACAGTAAAGCCCAACACGAACAGCAACGCAGCCAGGCCGGCGCGGGCAGTCGAGGAACGCTGGCCACGGCCTCCATCGCCGTCATGCTTATCGACGGAGGTTGCGTCCGCAACTCCCGTCGTCACGCCATTGCCCTGCGCCCCCGATGCTCCGGAAATACCAGTGAGATAGGAGACATAACCGGGTACAAGCGGAATAACGCACGGGCTGGCGAAGGAGACGAGACCGGCCAGCGCAGCGGCGAGCAGCCCCAACACAATGGGACCGCCGGTGGCAGCGTCGGCGAACTGTTGGCCGATGCCATCGGCAGAAAAGATCGTGTCCATGGCAAGAGTTGACATGCCGGGGCCTAGCCCTCCGCCTTCACTTCATTGACAGCCTTCATCAGCATGGTGTGATCGACCTCGCGGAGGAAGACCTTCGCCGGGCGGTGCTGCTTGTCCAGGATGATGGTCGTCGGAATCACCGACGCCGGGATACCACCGAGCGCACCGGCGTTGACGAAAGCCGGATCGTAGATGGACGGGTAGGTGATGCCGTTGTCCTTCACAAAGTCGATGGGAGCTTGGCGGACATTGTCGCGGACGTTAATGCCGAGGACAGTGCCGATGCCTTCCTCTTCCATCTGTTCTTGGACGTACTGCAGGTCATCCGACTCGGAGCGGCACGGTGCGCACCACTGGCCCCAGGCGTTCAGAACCACAATCTGGTCCTTGAAGTCATCGAGGGAGATTTCCTTGTCGTCGTCCTCGAGAGAAGGACCGAAGACATTGCCGACCGGCTTGCGCTCCTCCGGTGCGTAGTCAATGATTTGCTGACCACCCGGAGAAACGAACTCGAACTGACCGCCAACGGCAACGGCGTCGTGTCCCACCGACTCTCCGGGGTTACATGCCACGAGCGACAGAGACAGAGTTGCTGCCGCCAGCGTTGCTGCAATTCGGGACGATGAGACCTTGGCCACCTGGGGTGCCACCTTCCGGGGTCAGTGAAACTTCAACAAAACTATTTATTCACCTTACAGGTGACCGGCCGGCTCACTGTAGCGCACGTCGACAATGGTGTCTCCGACGAAGATCAAAGAGGTCACGCTCGCCAAATCACACTGCCTAGTTGCCGGGTTGTGGGCGAGCTTCAAGTACCGCGCACGACGCTGAGCTGCAATGATGCACAGCTGGTGCGTCACCAGCACCGCTTCCCCTCCCTCGGCGGCCTCGCGGGCTCGCTCGATGGCGTGGAACATACGGTCCGCGATCTCCTCGTAGGGCTCGCCCCAGCTGGGCACGCTCGGACGACGCAGCCGTGGCCAGTACTTCGGATTCCACAGTGCGGAGTCAATGCCCTTGATGTGCAAACCCTCAAAGGAGTTGCCAGCCTCCAGCAAATCTTCATCCAGGGTCGGCTTCATGCCGATTACCTCGGTGAAGGGCCGTGAGGTTTCCTGCGTGCGCTGCAGCGGAGAGCAGGCGAAGTAGCGGATGTCGTGGCCTTCGAAGGACGAGGCCGTGGCCGCCGCCTGACGCTGACCGCGCTCAGACAAGTGCCAGCCGGGCAGGCGACCGTAGAGAATCTTATCCGGGTTATAAACCTCGCCGTGGCGGACGAGATGTACGACCGTGGTCTTGGCGTGCTTTGTTGCACGCTTGGATGCCGGGTTCTCCGGCTGTGTCGGCTGCGATTCCTGCTGCTCGGCCTGCGAATTGGTCTTGTTCGGCACGTGTCACCTACTCCGGCTTGGCGGTTGCCGCCGCCTCGGCCGCGCGGGCTGCTGCACGCTCGATAATCTCGAAGTCGGCGTCGGTCAGCGCAGCGGAGACGAACCAGGTCTCGTAGCAAGAAGCCGGCGGGTAGACACCATTGGCCAGTAGGGCGTGGAAGAAAGCCGGGTAGCGGAAAGTATCCGCTGCCTGCATCTGCTCAAAGTTGTGCCCCTCGCCCTCGGCGAAGCGTGGCGAGAGCATCGTGCCCGCACGCTGAATGTGGTGGGCCACGCCCTGCTTGGTCAGGGCGTCGGACAGAATCGTGGCCAGGCGATCTGCGTTGGCTGCGACGGTGTCATAGACATCCTTCGTGGCATTTTCCAGGTTGGCCAGGCCAGCTGCCATAGCGACCGGGTTACCGGAGAGTGTGCCTGCCTGGTACACCGGACCGTTCGGAGCCAAGTACTCCATGACGTCGCGGCGACCACCGAAGGCAGCTGCCGGCAGACCACCGGAGACGACCTTGCCGAAGGTGGTCAGGTCACCGGCCACACCATCAATGCCGTACCAGCCGTTGTAGGAAGCGCGGAAGCCAGTCATGACCTCATCGAGAATCAGCAGTGCGCCGTCTGCGTGGCAGACTTCCTTCAACTTCGCGTTGAAGTTGTCCTGCGGTGCGACGGTACCCATGTTGCCCGCTGCCGCCTCAGTGATGACACAGGCAATCTCGCCCGGGTTCTCAGCGAATGCGGCCTTGACGGCCTCAATGTCGTTATAAGGAACAACAATGGTGTCGGCAGCCGATGCACCGGTGACACCCGGCGAATCCGGCAGACCAAAAGTAGCGACACCGGAACCGGCCGATGCCAGCAGCGCGTCGACGTGACCGTGGTAGCAGCCGGCGAACTTGATGATCTTGGAACGGCCAGTGAAACCGCGAGCCAGGCGTACTGCGGACATGGTGGCCTCAGTGCCGGAGTTGACCAGACGCACCTCATCTACCGACGTGCGCTCAACGATGTGACGAGCCAGGTCGGTCTCAGCCGTCGTCGGAGCGCCGAAAGACAAACCGCGAGTGGCGGCGCTCTGAACGGCCTCCACCACTGCCGGGTGCGCGTGGCCCAGAATCATTGGACCCCACGAGCAGACCAAGTCCACATATTCGTTGCCATCAACATCCACGAGACGAGAGCCCGCGGCGTGGTCAATGAAACGTGGGGTGCCACCGACGGAACCGAAGGCGCGGACCGGCGAGTTCACGCCACCCGGCGTCACTGCCTGAGCCTGCGTAAAGAACTCTGCCGAACGATCGGTGAGCTCAACGTTTTCTGGGACATGAGGAGCATTAATGTCTTGAGTCACGGTGACCATCGTAGACGGCCACTCGGATTAAGGGCTACCCTGCCCTACCAACGTCCCAGCTTCACCCTGAATAGATGCTTGCGGCGAGAGGACACTCGACGGGATCGCCAGTCGATCCACAAGCTGGAGAAAATCATCAAAAGCGATGCCAGCAGCGGGTGAATCATACCGGTCATACCCAGCAGGATGACCGCAACGTTGTAGAACCACGCAAAGTAGATGTTGGAGTCCATCATCCGCACCACAGCACGCGCGATTTCAATGGCCTCCGGAATCGACAACACGTTGTTACGCAGTGCCACGACATCGGCGTAATCAACATCAAGATTCTGATTGCCTTCGGTGTTGTCCATCAAAACACCCACGTCAGCGGCACGCAGAGAGTCCCGGATGTCCTTGTCGCCAACCATCACGACAGTCTCGCCGTCACTGTGGACCGAACGCACCGCAATGGCCTTGCGGGAGGCAATGATGCCCGCGAATACTCGTGAGATATTCAGCCGGTCAGCAAAACGACGGGCTACTGGATACGGATCTCGCGTGATCATCATGGTGTCCACGCCCATATCCTCAAGCTGGTCAATGCTCTCGACCGCATCGGGCTTAATGTCCTCACCAATGGTGATGACACCACGGACCTTGCCACGCCACGACACCACCATCGGAGTACCGCCACTGAGCGCAGCCACGGCCATTTTCTCGCTGAGTGCAGTGAGATCACGCGGACGCCAAACACGCCCCTCAACAAAGCGCATCTCCAACTTGTCGTCCGAGTCCTTCACCGGGATCTCTACCTGGCCAACGAACGCACCGTCTTCCGCAATTGCGACGTGTACAGTCTCAATCCAGTGCGGCACCTCGCCACCGCCGGAACCGGCGTCGCGGGATACACGGCACGCGCGCACGATTGCCGCTGATGCCGGGTGGTTGCTCTCCATCATGAGAGCGCCCGCCACACGCAGAACCAGATCCGGATTTTCATTGCGCTCAGCGGCGACACCGAGCACGTGGGTGTCACCCTCGGTCAGCGTTCCAACTCGGTTAAAAATCACCACATCGGCAGCGGCCAGCTTTCGGAAAGTCTCATTGCCACGAATCAAGATTCCGTTACTAGCACCGGCCAGAATCCCGATGCGCTGCACGGTCGACGTAGACATTGCCAATGCCACCGGCGCGATGCCCGAGAGCATAGCCAGCGCCACCGCGAGGGCACCGCTCATCGTGCCAGTCGCCAGCCACCAGCCGCAAAAAGCCACGCCCGCCAACGACAGCGTCCATGGCACCAGCTCTGATGCCGAGTGCACTGCGGTCTGGTGCATCACCGTTTCTTCTCGAACCGCTTGACGAAGCCAGCGCGCTATCGATGACGCCCGGGTCTTGAAACCGGTGCGTTCCACGCGCACCTTGAGCTCCGAATCCAGGTTGATTGCACCGGCCCAAACCTTGGAATTGACCTTGACCTTCTGCGGTTCAACGCCGATACCGAGTAGCTGCGCATCCATCGTGGACGCACCACCGATGACTGAGCCATCAACCGGAATCACCGAGTGCGGTGGAACCACGATGTCATCACCGATATTGAGCTCCGCGACCGTCACCTCCACCCGTTTCGGCTCCGCGGATTTAGCGCTCTTGCGCACGACTGTCACGTTTCGCTCAGCTGGAATGCGCAGGTTGCGCAAGATTTGTCCAGTACGCACCTTGTTGTAGCGCGTAAACATGCGACCTGTTAGCAACAGCACAGTCAGGCCGCACGCAACGTCGAAAAACACCTCTGCCGAGGCGCTTTCCCGGTAGTTGAAAGCAAACCAAGTGGGCGCAGTGGTATATCCAATCTGTCCCGCGGGACCAAAGATAAGCTGCGCTAGCGACCACAGCCACGCCAGCAGGATGGCAATGGAGCTCGCCCCATCCAGCGCCGACATCCGCCGACGCAGGGACGCCGCCATTGCCCGGTGGAACGGCCAACCACCCCACCACACCACAATCGTGGTCAGCACAAGACACATCCACTGCCAACCCGGGAACTGCCAGTTGACGTTCAACGACGTCACCAGCACCGGAATCGATAGGAACAGGCTTCCCCAAAAGCGTTGCTTGGTCACCAGTTCACGCGCCGTGAACAGTACTTCCGCGCCACCGCCGCTTCGGCGCAAGGCCGCTTCACGACGGCGAATGCGCTCCTCCTCATTCTGTTGAGCGGCAGCCGGAACAGCGGGACGGCGATGTTGTGACACATCCAGCCGAGTTGCACGACGCCGAAGCGTGCTGCGCGTGAGGTACGACTCGACCCCAATTTCGCGGAGAGCTTCGATGAACTGATTCGGATCGATGGTATCGGGCGCGGTAATCCACGCGCGTCCGGGCTTGTAGACCACAGAGGCGGTCACATCTGGAAAGGATTCCAAAACATGCTCAGCACGCTCAGCGCTCTCGGCGTTTTCCAAGTTTTCCAGGATGAGTGCGAAAGCTGTGTTGGACTGGCCTCTGCGGTGTGCAAGCCGCTGATGGGCACTTTCTTCGTCGATGTCCTGACGGCTTCGTGGCAATGCCTTACGAGCAGCGACCTTGGCATCCACAATCGCTTGTTCAACGCGATTGTCCAGAGAGAAATCAAACTCACCGGTGTCACTCATGGCCTTTGAAACTTTCCGTCTAATCCTGTGGCTGGTTGGCGCGCGTGAGCGCTAATTCACGATAGAGCAACAGTAGTCCACACGCCATCGCCAGGCTGGGCGCGATAACCCATACAGTCAGCGCTCCAGCCATAATGGCAAAGAACATGGCGAGAGCCGTGATAATCACCATGATGAGCAGGCAGTTCCGGGAGAGTTTGAACTCAGTGGCCGTCGGCAAGCAGCCGCTACCAATAAGCGAGCAGACCAGCGTCACACCGGCGACGATGTAGATATCGCGGCCAACGGCGGCGGGAGCCTGCGAATAGTCGCCGGTGACCAGTATCAAGCTCAGGACAATCTGGGCGATGAGCGCGACGAAGAGCACCCACTGCCAGGGCCGACTCGGCAGGGACATCATCGCTTGGACTCCTCAGGCTGCTTGGATTGCTTGGGCTGTGACTGGCCCAGCTGCTGTTGCCGCTTTGGATCAGCGCCATGCTTCGACGCTCTCGGCAGATGCGATTCCGGAGCGGACGGGGTCCACGGTTTCGACGGGCGCTGATGATCGAAGTAGTCCTTGGATTCCTTCGAAGCGGCGAGCACTAGACCCGCTACCGCGGCAGTGGCCGAGGCGATTCGCACAATTCCGCTGATAAGAACGAGGGATGCCGGCACTCCCGATTCTGAAGCCGTAGAAGAGAAGAAGGACATCAGCGCCGACAGTGCCAGGTAAAGCGAGCCGATAACCAGCACGGTGCGAGCACCTTCGCTCCCCTTGCGCATTCGCTCGATAATGGCGAAGAACGCGATGCAAAGCCCCACTGCGAAAAAGAACGCGATAACGATAGTCGCCTTCATGGCAGCATCAATCTGGCCCTCGCTGAAACCCGGGAAATTCTCCTTAGCGGTTGAGGGGCTCATCAGCATTTCCGGATGCAGCCAGTAGGTCACCGTAGCTACCGCAGCGACGAGCAGCTGCAACACGGCCGTAACCCGCCACGCCTGCCTAGCTCCCTCGACCTGCTCGGGAATTGCGGGCTTCTTCTCTTCTTTAGTCATCCGTCCACTTCTCGATATTTATTACTGCACGTTCACCCGAGCGAATTAGAACTGGGCGCGCAGCTTCTTCGCCAAGTCCACCGCTGCGTACGTCAAAATCTGCTCCGCACCGGCACGGCGAATGCTCAGCACTGCTTCCATCATCGCAGCATCCAGGTCAATCCACCCGTTGGCGGCAGCGGCGTGAATCATCGCGTACTCACCAGAGACCTGGTAGGCGGCAACCGGCACCGGCGACATATCCGCGACCTCGCGCAGAATATCCAGGTAGCTCATGGCCGGCTTGACCATCACCATGTCCGCACCTTCGTCAACGTCGAGCTGCACTTCAAGCAGGGACTCACGACGGTTTGCAGGATCCTGCTGGTAGGTACGGCGATCACCCTGTAGCGAGCTGCCCACAGCTTCACGGAATGGACCGTAGAAGGCGGAGGCGTACTTTGCCGAGTACGCCATGATGGAGACATCCTCATGGCCAGCGGCATCCAGGCCCTCGCGAATTGCGGCAATCTGGCCGTCCATCATGCCCGAAGGGGACACGATATGGGCACCGGCGTCGGCCTGCGCAACGGCCATCTTGATGTAGTTAATCAGCGTGCGGTCATTCTCAACGACCGTGTTGCCGAAGCGATCCGTGCCCAGCACACCACAGTGGCCGTGGTCAGTGAACTCATCCAGGCAGGTGTCGGCCATGATCAAAATGTCATTCCCGAACTCGTCGCGGAGACGACGCAGGGCACGGTTGAGTACGCCCTCCGGATTCCAGGACTCAGAGCCCTCGCCGTCCTTGTCCGCATCCAGCGGGACACCGAAGAGGTCAACTGCCGAGATACCTGCCTCAACAGCCTCGCGCACAGCTTCTACCAGGGAGTCCTCGGTATGCTGCACTACCCCGGGCAGGGAGCTGATGGGCTTCGGCTCATCAATACCATCTGCAACAAACATGGGCAGGATGAGATTTTTCGGAGTCAGTGTCGTCTCCGCCGTCATCGCACGCATCACCGGGTTGGTGCGCAGCCTGCGTGGGCGACGAATCGGGAGAGGAAATCCAAACTGTTCGAGATCGATTTCGCGGGATGATTCAGAAGCTCCAGATGTAGTCATAAAGACAACCTTAATCAAAACGCGAACTCGCTCCGGTACGCCCCTGCTCAGTCCTTGGTTTTACGCGAACGACGACGCTTCTTGCGCGGTGGTGGCAGCTGCCCTGCCGCCCGCAGTTGCGCAACATGCTCTGCCAGCGCATCCACCAGCTCCGGGATGCTTGCGCGCTCCGGCACGACATCTACCCGCAGGCCGTACTCGCGAGCCGTGGCTGCGGCCATCGGCCCGATGCAGGCAATGATGGTGCGAGCATGCGGCTTACCCGCGATGCCGACCAGGTTCTTCACCGTCGACCCCGAGGTAAAGCACACTGCGTCGAAGCCACCGGACTTAATCATGTCGCGGATATCCGCACTCGGTGGCGCTGCCCGCACGGTACGGTAAGCGACCACATCATCAACTTCCCAGCCCAGGTCAATCAGACCGTCGACAAGCACATCGGTGCCGATATCGGCGCGCGGCAGCAGCACGCGGTTGACCGGATCGAGATCCTCGATGTACTCCGGGAACACGTCGACAATGCCCGCGGCGTTCTGACGAGTGTCGTCCGGAAGCAGCTCCGGGGTAATGCCGAGATCACGGATGGCAGCAGCGGTGCGATGGCCGACTGCTGCGATGCGGACCCCGGCGAAGGAGCGCGCGTCCAAGCCGAATTCCTGGAACTTCTCCCACACTGCGGTGACGGCGTTGACGGAAGTGAAAACAACCCACTGGTAACGGCCGTCGACAAGCCCCTTGATGGCGCGTTCCATCTGCGCTGGGCTACGTGGTGGCTCGATTGAGATGGTCGGGACCTCAATCGGGATGGCGCCGTGCCCAACGAGACGAGCACTCATCGGCCCTGCCTGCGCCTTGGCGCGTGGGACCAGCACCTTCCATCCGTAGAGGGCCCGGTTTTCCCACCACGAGTACTTCGAGCGATTGTCCACGCCCTTGCCAAGTGTGACCACCAGCGGACCGGTCAGGTCTCCCGAGAGCTGTGCCAAGGTGCCCAGCGTGACATCGTAGGTGCGCTGCAGCCGAGTCGTACCGTTGACAGTCACCGACACTGGCAACGACGACGGCAGACCGCGTTCACCGAGTTCGGAGGCAATAGCGGACAGGTCATCCTGCACAGCCTGCAGCACCAGCGGCTGCGGTGCCTGTGCCAGCTCGTCCCAGTCCACATCGGCGCGACCGAGATCGGTCTCCGTGTACGTCGAGCCCAACGCGATACCGGCAAATGCCGGGACGGTGGAGGGCACGGACATACCAGGGACGATCTGGAACTCAACCTCGGCGTGCGAGACCTCGTTGATTTCGGCCAGCAGCGAATCGTTGGTCAGCGGATTTCCGGCCACCAAACGCACTACATCATTGCCTTTGGCTGCTTCTTCGACGAGCAGGGCGGCCATCTTCTTGGGATCGTCGATAGGCTCGCGCAAATCTGCAGCGGTCGGCGGTGCCGGGCGCGGCGGCTTACGACGAGATCCCTTGGCCTTGGCGGCGGCGCACATGCGCTCGTACTCTTCCTCGGCTTCCTTCAGCAGCTCGGGAGGAACAGGCACATCGGTTGCGACGAGCTCTCGAACCCCCGGCATGACATCGGCGTCGACGTAGGCGATAGCGGTGTCTGCGAGAATCTCACGGGCGCGAAGCGTCAGCAGGTCGGGATTTCCAGGACCAGCGCCGACGAACAGGATGCGTCCCGTTGCTGAGGGGAGGGAGGTGTTCATCGTTGCGGAGTGATTTCTTTTCTATTGGTTGTTCACTTTTCGTGCCGATGAGTCTCTAAGGAAGAAAGCGGACATGCGCCAACGCATGTGAGGGGCAGGTAGACACCTGAATCTCACATGCGAGCACACGAAGGAAACCCTTATCCCAACGGCATGCATACAGGCCTATTAGCATAAAGGGTTTGAGCCAAATTAACTAACCGGCTACTTTTGAGATTCCCGCAGGGTATCGCCCATTACCTCATGAGCACCCCGTTCAAGCAGGGCCGCCGCAACCTTCCGGCCAAGCTCATCGGCCTTATCCACGGTTGCGGTAGCGGTCTCGAGCAACTGGCGCGATCCGTCGACTGCGAACACCCCCGCCCGCAGGGTGAGTTCACCGCTATCGCTCACGGTTGCGTAGGCCGCAACCGGGGCGGTGCAGCCTGCTTCCAGCTCATTGAGTACAGCGCGCTCAGCGACAGCGCGGGCATGGGACACCGGGTGGTCAATCTTCCGCAGAATATCCACAATTTCGCGGTCAGCAGTGCGGCACTCCAGCGCCAGGGCGCCCTGGGCCGGGGCCGGCATGAGGACGTCCATGTCCAGGGATTCCGCAATCTCTCCGAGGCGCCCCGTACGCTCCAGTCCGGCGCGAGCCAGAATGACAGCGTCCAGGTCCTCAGAGACGCGCCCCATGCGGGTTTCGATGTTTCCACGCAGTGGTACAAGTTCCAGGTCGGAGCGCAGCGCACGCAGCTGAGAGACACGACGCGGCGCGGAGGTACCCACTCGAGCACCCTCAGGCAGGTCCATCAGCGGCGTGGCATCGCGGGAAATCAGCGCCTCTCGCGGATCGACGCGCTCCGGCACGGCTGCGACCATCATGTCGTCTTCCGGCAACGTCGGCAAATCTTTAAACGAGTGCACGATAATGTCGCACACCCCCTCGCGGAGAGCATGACGCAGCGCCTGGGTAAAGACACCGATACCAATCTTTTCCACCGGGTCGTGGCGGTTATGGTCACCGGCGGTCTTTACAATCACCAGCTCTGCAGGCTGCCCCAGCTCAATCAGTGCATCACGGACGTGGCCGGCCTGTGTCGTGGCCAGTTCCGAGCCCCTGGTACCGATACGAATAGTCGCTGGGTCAGGCATGTTTCCCTCCGGGTGTTAATTTTTGGTGGTTTCAGCAACGCCTTCAATGATGGCACTACTGTCAAGACCATACTGCTCAAATCCCTGCATCCGCCCAATTCGGCCCTCTACCATGAGATCTGCGGGGATATCGGTGTCAGCATACAGGCCAGAGGGGGTAGATAGGGGCAGGTCGAAGAGCTTCTGCAGCGCAAGCGCGTAGTTGCCACCACCCTGCTGACTAGAAAGCTTCTTGACCTGCACCGTTGGCACATGCAAGAGCTTATCGACGACGCGGCGAACCGTGGACTCGACTTCGCGACGTTCCTTTTGCGTAAGACCTGGTGTCTTCGCCTCCAGGCGAGCGAGCTCAGCCGCCGCCACATCTGCCGCACGCTCACGCAGAGCGCGAACAGTCGGTGCTACCTCGCTTGCACGCTGCGCCGTGAGGTAGGACTCCAACTCTTCGGCCACAATGTCGCGCGCTGCAGCCTCATCATCACGGCCCGGGACCTCCGTGCGAGTCATCTGCAGCAATTCGATGTTGAATAGTGCAATCCCCTCAAGCCCGGAGACATCCTCCGCAACGTCGCGAGGCATAGACAGGTCGACGATGGCGAGCGGGCCGTGGTCGATGACATCAGCAGCTGAGACCACTGGTGCCATGGCTCCGGTGGCACTGACGAGAATGTCCACATCATCGAGGACATCAGCGAAATCATGCAACGCAATAGCAGTAGCGGGGATGCCCGCTTCGATCGAGTGGTTAGCCAGGTTCTGCGCCCGGTCAACGGTGCGGTTGGCAATAATCAGACGATCAATGCCGCAGCGCCCCAGGTAACTGGCGGCCAGCGAACTCATCGCACCGGCGCCGAGGATAAGGGCCGAACGTCCGGCCAGAATATCGGTACCCTCAGCGACGTCAACACCAGAGTTGAACCCAGGATGCAGCGCAGCAATCGCCTCGTCGATGGCCACGGAGACCATCGATGCGCCCGCATTATCGATCAGTGTTTCGCTGTGGACTCGCTTGCCTGTGTGCAGCGCCTTCTGCGCCAAGTCATGCAGCATGCGACCGACGGTGCCGGCTTCGTCCGCTTCCTGGTAAGCATTGCGAAGCTGACCGATAATCTGCTGTTCCCCCAGCACCATCGAGTCAAGACCAGCACACACCGAGAAAGCATGCTCCGCTGCGGCCTGTGCGTACCGCACATAGAGGTGCGGTGTCAGTTCATCGAGTTCGAGCCCAGTACGACCGACAATTTCACGGACCACGGCCGATAGCCCAGAGTGGAAGCCGTTGGCCACCACGTAGTACTCAACGCGGTTACAGGTCGACAACAGCATCGCTTCGCTGATCGCTTCATCCGCGACCAGCCGAGCCAAAATGGCCTCTCGCTCAGTTTCACCGACGGAGACCTTTTCAAGAAGGGTCACCGGTGCAGACCGGTACGACATTCCGACGAGAAGCACACTCACCGCTCAATCACCGCTCTATTGCTCCTTCACAGGCCCCGCTACGGGCTTTTTCACACAGCTATGACTGTTAACGCTAGACAACTCTGCCATCTCGTCACAACAAAGGCATACTTTACTTAGTCTCTACCTCGATGTTCGCAGCACTCCCCTACTTCTTTGCCGCTACTCCACATTCTGCCATGTCTCCGCAGCTCCTAGCAGTTCGGCAGAGTTGTCTCCCGAACTTATTCGGCCTCCGCTATCGCTTCCAGGAGTTCATCATCATCGATTTCCCAGCAAGCGATTTCCTCATCATTGACCAAAATCACCGGCACGCGATCGCCAAATTCCATGGCCAAGTTCGGATCGGTATCGACGTCTTCCACCTGGAACTGCGCATTTTGGTCCCGAACTAGCGGCTCAATCTGCGCAATCACTCGGTCGCACGAACCGCAGGTCTTCCTACTCATCACCGTCACAGTCACCATAACGGCCAGTCTAAAGGTCGACTGTTTCGCTTTACGACGTCCCCCTCCCCACACTTCCCCTGCAAAAGTGACTCTTCTTATCCTTGCCCCATCCGCTCCTTGAATCTCAGCGCGCAGCTTTGCCTAAAGACCGGATACTATTCAACAAGAGCTTCCGATAACGGATGTCGGTTGCATACACCGTGGAAAGAGATTTTCGTGCCGTGAGTGAGTTCAGTGCCGACAACCGCTCCCCCTTCCCCATCGACATGCTGGGTGACCTTGCGTCCTCGCAGGGTAACGTCCGCAACTTCCTCGAGCAGGTAGTTCTCGCTCCGCTCAATGACGAAGCACAGGAGGAAGCTGGTGCTGCAGCGGCTGCCAATGCACTGGAAGCTCTCGGCGAAGTCTACGACGTCGGCGGCGAAGAACTGGCTACGGGATTTCGCAGTGTAGCTGGTGCCGAAGATGCCGCTGGCGGTGCCCGTGTGCTCTCGCAGCCCATTCCAGGTGTCGAACGCGATCAGGGCGCAGCCGCTTTCTTCGATGTGGACAACACGCTTGTCCAAGGCGCATCAATCTTCCTCTTTGCCATGGGTTTGGTCGAGCGCGGCTTCATCAAGAAGCGTGATTTGGCCGGCATGATTTGGAAGCAGCTGAAATTCCGAATCTCAGGCGCGGAAAACGCTGCCGACGTAGCTAAGGCCCGTGAACAGGCATTGGAGTTTTTCGCCGGCCACGATGTGAATGAAATGGTCAAACTCGGCGAAGAAATCTTTGAAGAAAAGATCAGCGACCGCGTTTACCAGGGCACCCGCGATCTGGCGGAACTACATATCCAGGCTGGCCAAGAGGTCTGGCTGGTCACCGCCACCCCGGTGCAGCTGGCCCAGGTTATCGCTAAGCACATCGGACTGACCGGCGCCCTTGGCACGGTCGCCGAGGTCAAAGATGGCAAGTTCACTGGCCGCCTGGTAGGCGATATTCTCCACGGCCCGGGTAAGAAGCACGCGGTGGCAGCTCTGGCAGCCTCTTCTGGGTTGGACATGTCTCGCTGCACGGCATACTCAGATTCCGCCAACGACATTCCCATGCTGTCCATGGTGGGCACCGCCGTGGCCATCAACCCGGACCGCAAGTTGCGGAATTACGCCCAGAAGATGGGGTGGACTATCTACGACTATCGCCACTTTCGCTCCGCAACCTTCGCCACGATGCGGTGGCTCTCGATCGGAGCACTGCTGGCAGGAGCTGTCGGGGGCGCGGGACTCGTCGGCAAGCGACTGTGGGACGCGAACAAGGAAAGTTAAACGCTGCTAGGCGCACTCGAGAGTTAGTGACTGCGTTTATGACAAAAATGGCTCGAAAAATGGCATGAAAGTGTCATAAACTCCTACAGTTTCACATTTGCAGCCCGTAATCGGCAGCCCGTGATTAGCCCCCAACGACAAAACCCGCCCTATCTCAACGAGACCGGGCGGGTTCTGCTTTTAAAACGTGTACGCGACGCAGCACGCGCGCTCCTGCGATAACGGCAGGAATGCTGGCTTACTTGCCGAGCTTACGACGCTGCACGCGGGTACGGCGAAGCATCTTGCGGTGCTTCTTCTTCGACATGCGCTTGCGACGCTTCTTAATGACGGAACCCATCGGCTCGACCTCGCTATTCGTTGACGGAAATTTCTTTTCTTGCACAATGGCGGCGTACTCAATGCGGCCTTACAACCGCCGAGATGTCACGCCCTTTTTCCTTCCGCCTTCACAGCTAGATACTTCATGACTTGAAGACGATAGGAAACAGGGGCGCAGCACAGCACCATGTACTAATCGGATTAATCATAGCGGGGACATATGCGTTCAGGTCAAACAGCCCCGCTTAAAGGCAGAAAAAATTAACCCGCGTTGTAGAAGGAGGAGTCCAGGTATTCCTTGACTGCGGACTCATGGACGCGGAAAGAACGGCCAACGCGCACTGCCGGCAGCTCGCCAGCGTGAACCAGGCGGTAGACGGTCATCTTGGATACGCGCATGATGTCAGCAACTTCTGCAACGGTCAGAAAGGTGCCTTTATCTGCATTCTGCATTAGTAAATATTCCCTTCAGCGCACGCGACGCGCTGCAGGCTTCCCCTCCTGCAGAAAATCGTGACACGCACGTGCTTTTCATATCCTACCGGTAGGCAAGGTGCCGGTGCGATTTTTGATAAAAAATAGGGGCATTGGCGAATGGTGTGACAGTTGTGACTAACCCATCGTCCCTGCGTATCGGATTAGCTACTGCCGCTGACCATTTCCAATGCCCCAAATATTGGGGTTACTTGTACACCCGCCTCTACTCGGCGAAATGCTTATTTACCCATCTCGTTGGCCTTGTCATAGCAAGCCTGCAGCGCACGATGCACCGCGCGACGAATGCCTTCTTCCTCGAAAACTCGGGTGGCCGCAGCGGTTGTACCGCCCGGAGAGGTGACATCGGCACGCAACGCAGTCGGGTCCGCGCCTTCCTGCATCATCATCTCGGCTGCACCAGCAGCCGTAGCCGACGCCAGACGCTTAGCCTGATCACGCTTGAGGCCCAGATTCACACCCGCGTCGGTCATCGCCTCGACGAACTGGAAGAAGTAAGCCGGACCGGAGCCCGAGACTGCAGTGACTGCAGACATCAGCGACTCATCGACAACCTCAACGCTGCCGACCTTCTTCAACAGTTCGACAACCTCGTCGGTCTGGCTCTCCGTGACAAAGCGGCCCGGCGCGACTGCACAGACCCCCTTGCCCACCAGCATCGGGGTATTCGGCATGACGCGGATCACCGGAGTACCGACAGCACAGACGCTTTCCATCTTGTCCAGCGTGATGCCAGCCGCCATCGACACCACAATGGTGTCGACCTCAGAGTCATCGAGCACGTCGGCAATCTGCTCGAGCATGTCGATAATCAAGTACGGTTTTACGCACAAGAACACCACGTCGGCACCGTCGACGGCCCCTACTGGGTCGTCGGCATCGACAATGCCGTAGGTCTCCTTCAGACCGGCCAGGCTCTCCTTGGTGCGCCCCACCACATAAATCGAGGAGGGCGAGACACCACCGTCGATGAGACCACCGACGAGTGCGCTACCAATCTTTCCGCCACCAATTACAGCAATTCTTGTCATGGACGCTAAGTGTGCCAAAACTGGCCCACACATGCGAATGCAGGGACCGGAAAACTACGCTTCCGACCCCTGCATCAGGTGATGATTATTCTGTTGACCCCACTACAACTGGAAGAGAATCCAGGGGCCAAATGTCAGCGCCAAACCGACAAGTCCTGCGAGAATCGGTGTCAGTTTGTCCTTCTCACGGCGCAGGTAGTTCGCCATTCCCGCGAAGCCACCAGCGACCACGAGAGCCATGATGACAACCACAATCTTTGGCAGCGACGACCAGGCCATGGTGAAGCCCAGGAACACCAATGCACCAGCAATCAGACCCACGAAGACCTGGATTAGCAGCAACGGCACCGAGAGGGAATTGTCCTCGGCGTAGCCATCGCGCGCGACGGCCTTGCCCTTGGAGCTCTTGGATTCTTCACGCTTAACGACGTCCCGGGGCTCCGCCTGCTTCTCGTCAGCTGCGGCCTGGGTCGGTGTGGTCTCGACCTGTGCAGCCTCAGTGGGGGCGTCCTCGGCCTGCTCGATATCGGCCTGTGCGTCTTCTGCCTGTGCAACTTCAGGAGCGACAGCGGCTGCCACTGCCGCCTTGGAAGCGGCACCGGTATCGGCGTCAGCGTCGGCAGCCTCGAAGGTAGCGGTTTCCTGAGCAGCTTCAGCCTCAGCAAATTGTTCACCGTCGACGTCATCCGATTCAGCGGATGCCTCGGACTCTTCGTCGACATTGTCCTGGACAACCGGAATGGAGGCAGTCGGACGGTCGTCGTAAGCGTTGGAACCGGTGAGTACCGCACGAGCGACTGGCCCCGGCTCCCCAAGCTGCTGCGACTCGTCTGCCATGTCACGCAGTTCGGTGAAGGTGTAGGTAATCTCCGAACGCTCGGAGTTGACCATGACCGGACGGGGTTCCATCGGAATTGCCAATGGCACCGCAGGGGCTGCTGGCTGCGCAGTTGGTGTGCTCTGCGCGGCTTGCTCCTGCTGCGGAGCTGCCGGTGCAACCGGTGCAACCGGTTCTTCAGCAACTTCGGCAACCTCGTCAGCTTCGGCCTCAGCGACCTCGGCGTCAGCTACTTCGGCGTCAGCCTCAGCTAATTCCGACTCCTCTTCTTCCTGATCAGCAGCTTCAGCCTCGGCCTCAGCTTGAACCTCATGCTCCGACGAATCCGCCCCTTCAGCAACTACCACTGGCTCAGCGACAGCCTCCGAGTGCTCCGGAGCTTCTACCTCCGGTTCGGTTGCCTGCGCTTCTTCGGCGGCGTTGGCCGCAGCTTCGTCGGCAAGCAAATCACTCGTAGTCGTCTGATCGTCGTCTGCGTTGGAAAGAGCGTGAGCACCACGTCGCGGTTCGTCGGCCTTTACACGAGGGATTGAGCCGGTGAGCTCCTGAACAGACACACCGCCTTCTTCAAGGCTGCGTCGACGGCGGCGCCGCGGTGGTTCAGAGGGGGCTCCCTCCTTCTGCCGCCGCGCCAGCAGTTCGGCAACGGTGAGCTTTTCCTCGCTCATCTCAACCCTTTCCGTATAGGTCACTGTCCAGTCGTCGGAAGATAATGCCCTCACGCAGCGCCCAAGGACAAATCTCGACCTTCTCTAATCCCAATGCTCGCATACTAGCCTCTGCAACGAGAGCACCTGCGACAATTTGGTGAGAACGATTCGCACTAACACCCTCAAGTTCAGCACGGTCAGCCGCCGTCATGCGGGAAATAAACGCAATCAACTGGCGCAAACCAGCGGCAGTCAGAGTGCGCTTAACCCGGGGACCAGCAGCGGAAGGCGCCGCACCGGTCAGGCGAGCGAGAGTGCGGAAAGTCTTCGAGGTGGCGACAGCCAAGTCCGGCTCACCAAGCGTACGCAGATGACGAGCTGGCTCAGCGAGCTCAGCATCAATGTAATCGCGCAGCAGGTCAATCTTCTTGCGCTCCGGCGGATCGGTCTCGAACCACTCGTGGGTCAACCGTCCCGCACCGAGCAGCAGCGAGTACGCGGCCTCCGGATCTTCATCAGTACCCGACGTCAGCTCAAGAGAACCGCCACCGATATCCAGGTTGATTAGACGACCAGCAGACCAGCCGTACCAGCGCCGTACTGCCAAAAAGGTCAGACGAGCCTCATCCTCACCGGAGAGAATCTGCAGCTTAATGCCAGTTTCTTTCTCAACGTGGGCGAGAACCTCGTCCGCATTCGTGGCATCGCGAACAGCTGAAGTGGCGAAGCTAATCATCTCTTCGCACTTCATCTGCTCAACCAATTCCTTGGATTCAGCGACGTAGCCCGTCAGCTTGTCAATGCCCTTCTTGGACAGGTTGTTGTCCTTATCCAGGTACTCGACCAGCTTCATCGTCGACTTGGAATCGCTCATCGGAGTCGGATGTCCGCCCCGGCGGGCGTCCACCATCACCAAGTGGACGGTATTACTACCTACATCTAATACACCTAATCTCACTCTTAGTAGGTTAGACGGTCTACGGTGTATTGGTGTGAATCAACCCCACCCCCGCCCCGGTCGTGGACCGCAACCGTCTCCCGCTGAAGTCGCCTATGACTTTCCCCGCGAGTGGTTCGAGTTCGCCCACCCGGAGGACCCAGAACATATCATCACCTGCGACCTAACCTGGTTGATGAGCTCCTATCAATGCGCTTTCGGCACCTCCGCTTGCCAGGGCATCGACTCCGCGAACGCGGATGTCGGATGCTGTGGCCATGGCGCCTTTATCACCGACGAAGAAGACCGCGAGAGGGTTATTGACGTCGTAAAGCGAATGGAAGGCGACTCCGCAGAGCCCCAGTGGTGGCAGAACCGCCCCGAACAAACTCTGAAGTGGCTTGAAACCTACGAAACCGACCCCTCCGAACCGTTGGAACCGTGGTTAGTGTGGGACGAGCTTGACGACGAAAACGGAGAGCCTGAGCCTGCTCTGAAAACGAAGGTCGTGAAGAATGCCTGCATTTTTGCCAACCGTGACGGATGGCGCAATGGTGCGGGCTGTGCCATCCACCAATGGGCGATGGCCAACGACATTGACCCCGTAAAGGTCAAGCCGGATGTGTGTTGGCAGGTGCCGCTGCGCCGACTGGAGGACTGGGAGGAACGCCCGGACGGCCAGGAGATTCTGCGCACGACCATTACCGAATACGATCGTCGTGCCTGGGGCGATGGCGGCGAGGACTTTGAATGGTTCTGCACGGGCGCGCCGGCCACACATACCGGTGGCGAGCCGGTGTGGCGCACGCACAAGTCCGAGCTAATAGAGCTCATCGGCGAAGAGTGCTACGAAATTCTGGCGGAGCACTGCCGTGCCCGAGAAATAGCGGGCGCGGCCAAGGCTTTCGGGCCGAGTGGCTACCCACTGCTGGCGATTCACCCGGCCACACGCGCAGCGGCCGAGGGGCTGGCGCCGGACGAGGTTTAAGTCGGGGTTTCTCAGACCGACGGCGGAGATTGTCGGCAGCAGTCTGCTGAGCTAGTCCTCGAACTTGTAACCCAAGCCGCGAACGGTGACCAGGAACTCCGGCGAGGAAGGATTGCGCTCGATCTTGGAGCGCAGGCGCTTGATGTGTACGTCCAGCGTCTTGGTGTCGCCGACGTAGTCGGAGCCCCAGACGCGGTCGATGAGCTGGCCACGGGTTAGCACACGACCACGGTTGCGCAGCAAGTACTCCAGCAGGTCGAATTCCTTGAGCGGCATTGCGACATCATCGCCGTCAACGGTGACTACATGGCGCTCGACGTCCAGCACGACCGGGCCGCCGCGCAAGACCTCCTCGTAGATATCCTCGACATCGTCGGAGTCGTCGTGGCGACCGCGGCGCAGCACAGCCCGGATACGGGCAATAAGTTCCCGAGAGGAATACGGCTTGGTCACATAGTCATCCGCACCAATTTCGAGGCCGACGACCTTGTCAATCTCAGTGTCACGGGCGGTCACCATAATCACTGGGACAGAGGACTTTAAGCGGATGTTTTTGCAGACCTCGGTGCCACTCATACCTGGCAGCATGAGGTCCAGCAGCACAATGTCCGGTTCTGCCTTGGAGAATTCTGCAAGTGCTTCCTGGCCGTCAGCGGCCATCCGCACCTCGAATCCTTCGCGCTGCAGCAGAAACGCAAGCGGCTCCGCCAAAGCCGTCTCGTCTTCGACAATAAGTACCTCAGTCACGGATTACTTCATTCCTTCCTTGGAATCCTTGTTCTGGGAATCCTTATCCTTGCCACGGGTTTTGCCCGTACCGCGCTGCGCGTTTTTCTTAGCCGCAATTTTACCCGCAGGCTGGGTGTGGCCGATTGGCAAACGTGCAGATACATCGCCATCATTCGACGCGGAACCGTTCTTTTCCATCAGCGGGAGCTCAATGGTGAAGGTCGATCCTGTGCCCAGCCGACTCCACAGCTTCACGGTTCCCTTGTGATTCGCTGCGACGTGCTTAACAATTGCCAAGCCCAGACCGGTACCGCCTGTCGCCCGCGAGCGTGCCTTATCCGCACGGAAGAAGCGCTCGAAGATACGCTTCTGATTCGCCTGGGAAATGCCGATACCGCGGTCAGTGACGCGGATAGCGACGGTGTCGTTATCCTCCTTGACCGCAGTCACAGATACAGGCGTGGCCTCTGGCGAGTAGTTGATCGCATTTGAAATCAGGTTGGACACCGCGGTAATCAGCAGGCTGCGTTCACCTTCAACCACCAAATCCGGCTCACAGTCAACGGTGATTTCAATACCCGCCTGCTCCGAGAGCATCTGGTTACGACGCACAGCTCCCTGGACAATCTCTTCAACCCTCACGGGAGACATGTCCGGCAGCGGCTCTGCCCCCTGCAGCTTCGACAGCGAGATGAGTTCCGTAATCATGGTCGACATCCGCTTGGACTCCTGCGTCAGGCTCTCACTGAAGTGACGCACGGCAACCGGGTCGTCGGTAGCTTCATTCAGCGCCTCGACCAAGAGGCTGATGGCCCCCACCGGAGTCTTGAGCTCGTGGGAAACGTTAGCCACAAAGTCACGTCGCGCGGCCTCCATACGGGCCTGTTCGGAGACATCCGCCGCATAAATCACCACAAAACGGTCGTCCACCAGTGACAACGGAGTTAGCTGACAGCGGACAATTGTGTCCGGCGCCCCCGCCCGGCGCGACGGCAGCACCAGCGTTAGCTCCTGGTCCTCCTGCGAGTCAAAGACCTTGAGCGCAGCTTCCCAGCCCACGTCATTGAGGCGGCGCTCATAGACCAGCCCTAACTTGTGCGCCATGGAGTTCGACAAAATCAAATCACGTGAGATGTCAACGACCACCACACCCGTCGGAGACTTCTGAATGGCCAGGTGCATGACCTGCGCCATGGTGGTTATTGAACTTTCCTCGTCGCTCTTCTGACGCCGAGCGGCGTTATAGGCACCCGAGACAACTCCACCAAGAATCAGCACAGCTGCCATAACCGCAGCACCTAATAGAGCGGCGATAATGATTTTTGACACGGGTCTTACCCTAAGCTCTTTTCACAATCCGCGCGCGCTGAAAATCAGTGCGCTAGCTAGCTCTAAATAGACCAAGGAGCACAGCCCCACTTGGCTGCGCCCCTTATCGGCCTATCAAACACCTACATTTTTACTTGTTGCCCTGAGCGGCAACAGCAGCAGCACCTGCAGCTGCAGCTTCCGGATCCAGGTAGGTGCCACCCGGGTTCAAAACCTTGCCCTCAGCATCAAAGTCGTAAACCAGCGGGATACCGGTCGGGATGTTCAGAGCGGCAATGTCCTCGTCCGAGATGTTGTCCAGGTGCTTGACCAGTGCACGCAGGGAGTTACCGTGAGCTGCCACCATGACAGTCTCACCGGACTTCAGACGCGGCAGGATTTCCTCTTCAAAGTAAGGAATGAAACGCTTCACGACGTCCAGGAGGCACTCCGTGCGCGGAACCTCATCCAGGTTGGCGTAACGCGGGTCATTAGCCTGCGAGAACTCGCTGTCATCCGACAGCTCCGGCGGCGGAGTGTCGTAGGAGCGACGCCAGGACATGAACTGGTCCTCGCCGTACTTCTCCTTGGTCTCTGCCTTGTTCAGACCCTGCAGAGCACCGTAGTGGCGCTCGTTCAGACGCCAGTCACGGATAACCGGAATCCACAACAGGTCAGCGGTATCCAGGGCAATGTGTGCGGTGTTAATTGCGCGACGCAGCAGCGACGTGTAGAGAACCTGCGGCTTCAGGCCTGCCTCTACGAGCATCTCACCGGCACGTACTGCCTCAGCGCGGCCCTTGTCGGTCAGTGCAACGTCGACCCAGCCCGTGAACTGGTTGGATGCGTTCCACTCACTCTGGCCATGACGGACAAGAATCAGTTTTCCATTGCTCATACCCCTAATTGTGCCCCAAAACGGGAAAGCCCGCCGTTCGTTGCCCCGCTATGTGGGTTGCTACCCCCGGCTACTCAACCATGTGGCGGAACTGCTCCAGATTGGCCAGGTTTTCCCCACGGTCAACCCGCCACTCCCACTCGCGCTTAATTGCCGATGCAAAGCCGCGTTCGAGGATCTGGTTGAAGTCCCCATCGGCCGTCTCGAGCAGCTGACCGAGGAGGCGGTCGAGGTCATCGTCGGAAAGCTCAGCGGGCAGTTGACCGACCAGGTAGATGTCGCCGGCGGCGTCGATGGTGTAACCGATGCCGAACAGACGACGGTTGCGCTGTAGCAACCACTTGTAAACGGCCTCGTGGTTTTCTTCGACCGCGCGACAGACGAAGGCTTCAACACGCAGGGAGTCCGGTGCCGGGATGAGGCCGACGACAGTCTTGAGCTTCTTCTTACCAGGCAGGACCACCACGGCGGCATTGTCTGCAATACCATGCTCGACACCGAGGCGTTCCAGCTGCTCACCGAGGGATTTCAGCTGTACTTGGATGTCCGTGCTCATCGTGAATCATCTCCCTGCTTTTGTGGCTACGGCTCTGGCGGTACTGAAGCTAACGAAACCTACCGGGAGCCGCCCGCATCCCGGATAGAGCCGGGACAATTTTCCTTTTGGAGTTCGGTTCGATGATAGACATCGGCCAACCGATCCACGGTCTTTTGCCAGGAAAACTCCAGGGAGTGCTCGCGTGCCTGGGTGGCCAATTTAATGCGTAGCTCGTCGTCCTCCACCAGGCGACCGAGGGCATCGGCCCAGGCTGCGGGCTCGTGACCGTCGACAAGCAAACCGCTGACCCCATCGTCGACAGCGATGGAGAGTCCGCCGACATTCGCCGCGACGACGGGAGTTCCGGTGGCTTGAGCCTCCATCGCCACCAACCCGAAAGTTTCGTTGTAACTGGGCACGGCGACAATATCTGCGGCCTGGTAGAGCTTCGCCAGATCCTGCGGCGGGCGCGGGGGCATGAACCGGACTAGGTGATCAATCCCCTCTTCCGCGGCGAGATTGGTGAATTCGTCGGGCGCGTGCAGCCCAGAACCGGACAGGCCACCGCAGATAATCACTCGGACATTAGTGGCGGGATGGCGACGCATGAGCTCACCGACACCCCGCAGCAATACCTGCGGGCCTTTCAGCCGCTGCAGCCTACCGACGAACAAAATGACCTTAGTGTGCAACGGGATGCCCAGCTCACGACGGGACCGCTCGGTGGCACGATCACTGCCCGGCGAAAAGAGCTCCACGTCCACCCCGGGCGGCACGACATTGATGCGCCACGGGTCGGCATCGTGGAGATCCGCGAGCTGCTTAGCCTCGGCATCGGTGTTGACGATGAGCCGGCACGCATTGTCCACAATCTGCTGCTCACAGATACGCCGAGACTCCGGCTCCGGCGTATCTCCCTCCGCCAGATGGAGATTCTTCACTGCCGCCAGCGTGTGCGCCGTGTGCACAAACGGAATGTCAAGCAAATCCGACAGCAGCCACCCCACCTGGCCAGAGAGCCAGTAGTGCGAATGGATCAGGTCGTATTCAATCCCCTGTTTGCGGGCGAATTCAATGACCCCACCGGCAAAGGCCGGCATCTGCGTAGCCAGGTCTGACTTCTCTAACCCCTCATAGGGACCAGCCACAATGTTGATGACGCGGAAGTTCTCACTGACCTGAATCACCGGCCCATCGCTGGAACGCGTGGCGCGGGTGAAAACATCCACCTTCACACCGCGTCGTGCCAGCTCCTCGCAGGTGCGCAGCACGTAGACATTCATGCCACCAGCGTCACCGATGCCCGGTTGCTCCAGCGGAGAGGTGTGCATGGAGATCATCGCGATGCGGTTCGGCCACGCCGGGGTGTTAGAGGTGGCTGCGTCTGCGCCCGCCGTTGCCGCCGGAAATGTTTCGCTCATACTGCCCAGAGTGCCTACGCCAGGGGCAACCCCGCAAATGAGTACCTCAAATACGTGTATCGGAATTCCGGCATCGCAGTGCGACGTACGGCACAATAGAGGTCGATACCTACTACGTCGTAGGTTATTATCACCTCACGACATATTCAGGTGCTAAACAAAAATTTAGGAGGACCCCATGGCCGATACATCCAGCTCACACGCTGCAAATGACTCTGCCCCAGCTCACGGTTCCGCACCCAACGCTGCGGTTTCCAAGGCCTGGCTGAACTTGTATCCGGAGTGGACCCCACCCCACATCGACTACAACTTCGACACCCTCCTAGACGTCTACCGCCACACTCTGAGCAACCACCCGCGCCGCAAGGCACTGACCTTCTTCGGTCGCTCCACCTCGTATGCGGAGCTGGATGCCAAGGTTCGCAGCGTTGCCGCCGGCCTGCGCGCACTTGGCGTACGCAAAGGCGATCGCGTGGCACTGCTCATGCCGAACTGCCCGCAGCACGTCATCGCCTACTGGGCAGTTCTGCACCTCGGCGCTGTTGCCGTAGAGCACAACCCCCTCTACACCGCGCACGAACTGCGCCACCCATTCAACGACCACGGCGCCCGCTTTGCCATCTGCTGGGACAAGATCGTCCCCGTACTTGAAGACCTCCGCAACAACACCCCGCTCGAGACCATCATCGCGGTCAATATGCTGCAGGACCTGCCGTTTGTCATGCGCACCGCCCTGTCGATCCCGCTGCCGAAGCTCCGCGCCGCCCGCGCTAAGCTGCACTCCTCCGCACCGCAGGTCATGGGTTTTGACGCTTTGCTTCACGACGCCGTCGGCGGAGATGGCCACGACCTCCAGGCCGATGAATCCATCACTGCCGATGACACTGCAGTGATGATGTACACCTCTGGCACCACGGGCTCGCCAAAGGGCGCACAGTTGAGTCACCAGGGGTTGGTAGCGAACATTCTGCAGGGTAAGGCCTGGGTGCCGGGCCTTGGCAAGGAGCGGGAAATCTCCCTCGGCATCCTGCCAATGTTCCATGCCTACGGCCTGACCATTGTCACCAACTTGTCCATGCTGATTGGCGCTGAACTGGTGCTGGTGCCGGCACCGGAGATTCCGCTGATTATGAAGGTGATGAAGAACAATCGCCCGACATGGGTGCCTGGTGTGCCGACTCTCTACGAGAAGATTGTCGAAGCAGCCGAGCGCGATAATGTCGATCTCTCCGGGGTAAAGTTTGCCTTCTGTGGCGCCGCTACCCTGCCGGTTTCCCTTGTACAGAAGTGGGAGAAACTCACTGGCGGGCGCCTTGTCGAAGGCTACGGCCTCACCGAAACGTCACCGATTATCGTCGGCAACCCGATGGACGGCAACCGCCGCCCGGGCTACGTTGGCCTGCCATTCCCCGACACCGAGGTTGCCATCGTTGACCCCGAAAATCCCACCAAACTCCGCGCTGACGGCGAGGAGGGCGAGGTCATCGTCCGAGGCCCACAGGTTTTCGCCGGTTATCTCAACCTCCCGGAGGCAACGGAGAAGTCCTTCACCGATGGGCCTGCTGAGCTTCCCGCTGGCGATCGTTGGTACCGCACCGGCGATGTCGGAGTCATGGAGTCGGACGGCTTCATCAAGCTGGTTGCCCGCATCAAGGAGGTCATCATCACCGGTGGCTTCAATGTCTACCCGGCCGAGGTCGAGGAAGTACTGCTCTCCCACCCAGACATCACCGATGCCACGGTCGTCGGCCTCCCGAAGAGTGACGGCTCCGAGATGGTCGTGGCCGCCATCACCCTTGCTGACTACGCCCGACTGGATTCCGACGCCTACCGCGACCACTGCTACGACAACCTGACCCGGTACAAGGTGCCGCGCGCATTCTTCCACCTGGAGGAACTTCCTCGCGACCAGATGGGCAAGGTCCGCCGCCGCGATGTCCGCGACGTGCTGCTCACGCAGCTGGAGCAGAAGGGCCAGAGCGTCGATTCGCTTTCCCACCGCAAGCACCATTAGTTCACGGTGGTTTTGTAGTTGGGATAGGGGCCTGAGTAGAGCGGGCTCCTATCCCTTTAAGGCGGACCCCGGCTCCCCCCCAGACTTAGTGACTAGGTTTATGACAAAAAACTGAGGGTGAATAATATTCACATGTCATAAACCTAGTCACTTTCTCTATCCCCGACCCTAAGAGAAGGCCCGGGAGCGCAAGCTGAGGACTACTCAGCGGCTCCAGCGACTCCAGCGCCCCCCATCAAGCCCGCCAGCCCCATCAGGCACGCCAGCCTCTCCAGTCCGCCCCCACTGGCCATCAGCCACCCGCCGCGGGCCTAATCGATGCTCACGCCGACCCACACCGGCTCGGGCACCAGGGTCACGCCGAAGGCCTTTTCCACGCCAGCGCGCACATCGCGCGCCAAAGCCACCAAGTCGGCGGCGGTCGTAGGCGTACCGTCGCCGGACTCCCCGCGGTTGGTCAGGGCAAGAGTGTGCTTAGTCGACAGTCGTGCGGGCGCACCGTCACCGGGGTAGCCCTTCGGGAACCCGGCGCGCTCGATAAGCCACGCCGCCGAGAGCTTCACGGCTCCCTCGTGGCCGGGGCCAGCGGGGAATGCGGGCATATTCGCGGCCTCATCGGCCCCACGCAGCGCGGCAACCTTTGCACGCACGGCCTCCACCGAGTTCTCCGGAATGATCGGGTTGGTAAAGAAAGAACCCGCCGACCAGGTATCGCGGTCAGCATCTTCGAGCACCATGCCCTTGCCCCGGCGCAGCTCAAGCACCTTTTCGCGCACCAACTCAGCCGGCCTGCGAATCTCGCCAGCCGCAGCCTCGGCCTCGTCGACGCCCAGGCGCCGCGCCAGTTCGCCATAGCGAAGTGGCGCGGACATGCCATCCACACTGAGCTCGAACCGCACGGCCAGCACCACTGCCCGTGCGGTGAACTTCAGGTTCGAGTAGCGGTAGGAAAGGTCGAGAGACTCCGGTTCCACCCACTCGACCGAGCCGGTTGCGCGATCGTAAAGCTGCACCGAGTCCAGGACCTGCGACACCTCAGCACCGTAGGCGCCAACGTTCTGCACCGGAGTGGCTCCGGCCGATCCCGGAATACCCGACAGGCATTCAAGGCCGCCAAAACCTGCGTCGACACTCATCTCCACGACCTCGTCCCAGACCGCACCGGCCTCGGCCTCCACGATTGCCGACACGGACTCCAGCCCGTGTCCGCGAGTGCTCATGGTCACGTTGTCGGCCTCGATCACCACAGCCACCAGCGGCTCGAGTTCATCGGCCACCACCAGGTTGGATCCGCCTCCCACGATGAGGAGGGGCACGTTAGCGTCGTCAAGCGTGCGTACAACATCGACCACAGCGTCCGTCGTGTTGCACCGCACGACCGCGCGTGGCACCCCGCCAAGGCGGAGCGTCGTCAAATCCGCGAAAGCGGTATGCGTGCTGAGCTCCACCCCCTCTAGCCCCGCAAGCCCATCGATGGCTTCTTCCATGTCGGAGGTCAGGTGAATTGGGTTCGGCGATTGGTCGAGATTTTCCACGCCCCTAGCGTAGTGCAAATTACGTATCATCAAGCGCATGAGTACGACTAACACGCACACCGTCAACTTCGACCAGCCGATTGAGAAGGTTTACGAGGCCCTCACCGACGCCGGTTTCTGGGAGAAGGTCGCAAACCGTTTCTCGGCAGCTGACGGCAAGGTGGAAAAGTTCGAGACCACCGACGCTGGCACCACCGTCGTGATTCGCCAGACCGTCTCTGCTGACAAGATTCCGGCGCAGGCACAGAAGTTCGTCAAGTCCGGGGTCGGCATGACGCGCACGTTCGTCATCAGCCCGCTTAACGACGACGGCGCGACCTCTACTTTGACCACAGAAGCTTCGGGCGTACCGGCGTCCTTCAGTGCGTCCCAGAAGCTCACCGCCCAGGGTGAAGGTTCCGTGCTGACCACCAACTCCGAGTTCGCCATCAACGTGCCGCTGCTCGGTGGCAAGCTCGAGGAGAAGGCAGCTCCGTACCTGGAGCGCGTCCTCAACGCTGAGACCGCTGTGCTGGCGGACTACGTCACTAAGTAGGTTGCGCAGCGGGGCACACCGAGGCGGCACCGGGGGCGGACACCCGGGCGAAGAAAGGTGGTAGCGACGGAGCCGTCGTTAAGCAAGACTGGGAACCATGAGTTCTGCTAAACGCTCGTCGAGCGTCAAAGTCCTGCCCACCGTCCTCGGTGTCATCATCGTGGTGGCACTCATTGCGATTGCCGGCGAAATCGGCGTCCGGATGTTCGTGAGCAAGGAGATTTCCGACGGCTACCGCACCTCCGCCGAAGAGCGTGGTGCGACGGTCACTGAAGACCCCAAGGTTTCTTTCGGCACCCGCCCGATGCTGCTCGCCTTGGCCACCAAGTCAGTGCCCTCGATGGATCTGTCCACTCCGAACACACTGGAGGTCAAGAACCCGGAAGCGCTGGGTAGCGCACCGGAGATCAACGGTGACCCGGCAGCGGAAGTGCACCTGGAAAACGTGGATCTGAGCAATCGTGCGGATCCGACCGCAGAGTCGCTGCGAGTAGACGTCACAATCCCACCTCAGCTGCTGCAGGCGCTAATTAACCGGGAAAGCGGTGTACGCGCTTCCACAATCACGCCGTTGCCGGACGAAGGCCTGTTCAACATTGAATTCGCCTCCGGATTTGCGACCTCCAAATTCCGCCCGATTGCCAACGGCGGCCATATCGAAATCAACTTGGAGGGCGGCTCAATCCTCGGCTTAAACCTCGATGGCCTGGCCGGCTGGCTGGGAGAAGCGAGCGGTACGCTGTTGAGCTACGATATCGGCCACGGTATGCAGGTGGAGGAAGCGCACGTCACCGGGGAGGGCCTGGCGTTGACGCTGACGGGCGCAAATCTGCCTTTGTCGACCGTGAGCGAACTTACCTTTAGCTAGCAGGTAAGATACCGAGAATGACTCGCTCTCTCATCACCGCAAATAGCGGTACTCCCACCGAGCGCCAGTACATCTTCTCGCTCGGCTGTCCAGACCGTACCGGTATCGTTTCCACCCTGTCGACCTTCCTGTCCGACATTGGTGCGTGGATTACCGAAGCGGACTTCTTCTCCGACCCGGAGACCGGATGGTTTTTCACTCGCCAGGCGGTCCGCGCCGACGCGCTCGACCTGACGGTAGAAGAGCTGCGCGAGAAATTCGCCGAGCTCGTCGGTGATTGGGGCCCTGAGGTCCGCTGGAAGGTCACCGACAACGCTGTCCCGAAGCGCGCTGTCATCCTGGTGACCAAGGAAGGCCACTGCCTGCAGGATCTGCTCGGCCGCGTCGCACAGTCCGACTATCCGATGGAAATCGCTGCAGTAATTGGTAACCACCGCGATCTGGAGCCACTGGTCGCAGCGTATGACATTCCCTTCCACCATGTGCCCTTCCCCAAGGATGCCGTCGGCAAGCGTAAGGCATTCGATGAGGTCGCCGAGATTGTCGACGCCGAAAACCCGGATGCCATCGTGCTCGCACGTTTCATGCAGATTCTGCCGCCGGATCTGTGCGAGAAGTGGGAAGGCCGCGCAATCAATATCCACCACAGCTTCCTGCCGTCGTTCATGGGCGCGCGCCCGTATCTGCAGGCTTATCGACGTGGTGTGAAGCTCATCGGTGCCACCTGCCACTACGCCACTGAGGACCTCGACGATGGTCCGATTATTGAGCAGGACGTCATGCGTGTCTCCCACAAATACACCGCTGCGGACATGCAGCGTGAAGGTCGCGATGCGGAGAAGCAGGTCCTCGCCCGCGGTTTGCGCTGGCACCTGGAGGACCGTGTGCAGGTTTACGGCAACCGCACCGTGGTGTTCCAGTAGGTTACCGTGGCGTTCCAGTAGGTTACCGTGGCGTTCCAGTAGGTTTTCGGGGAGCCAGACCTATCCCTATCCCCTCCCCCAGAAAGAAAGTGTCTGGGTTTATGACAAAATCACCGGGTTTTTCACCCAGAAACTGTCATAAACCCAGACACTTTCTCAGTTGTGCGGGCTAACACCCGCCCTGGACTAACACCCGCCCGGGACTAATAACCGCCCTGTGCGTTCGACAAAATGTCCTTGATCTGTGGGCGAACATCCAACCAGTAAATCCCCGTGATGACTAGTCCGGCAATCAGCGGGATGCCCAGCATTGCCCAGCCCAGCCACGGCAGGAGTAGGAAGATAGCCGAACCGACCAGCATGCCGGCCCAGACGTTGCGGCTCTTGCGGTCTGCAGCGTCAAAGGCATCCGCGCGGGTGGTGATGACAAGCACCGCACCGATTAGCGCCAAGATGCCGATGACAAACGGAATGGCGAACTGAAACAGGACGTCCACATAGACGGAAATTGCCATCAGCGGCGAATCCGCAAGACTGGGCAAAGATGGTAACAGGCGCACCGGGGGAACAACTCCTTTAACAGGGATGCATTGCTTTTTACATGCTAACGCACACGGTCTGATGTGCTGGGTTGTGCTGCTAAATAGCCCCAAACACCAAGGTCGACAGGGTGTAAATAGCCAAACCGGCCAGTGATCCGACAACAGTGCCGTTAACGCGAATGAACTGCAGATCGCGACCGACCATCAGTTCAATCTTGTCGGAAGCCTCATCGGCGTCCCAACGCTCGACGGTCTCGGAAATGATCGAGGTAATCTCGCCCGCGTAGTTCTCAGCGATGAAGACGACAGCCGCTTCCAGACGGCGGTCCATTCGTTTGCGCAACTCAGGATCGGACTGGATTCGCTCGCCGTAGCGGGCGGCCGTTTCCGAGACCTTCCGACGGAGCAGGGAGTCCGGGTCGCGGGCAGCGTCGACAAGCTTTGCGGATGTTGATGCCCAAATCTTCGCCGGTGCCTGTGTGACAGCGGCGGACGAAAGAATGTCAGTCTTAATTTCTTCGACCTTGGCGATGGTCTTCTCGTCGTTCTGCAAATCAACGGCGAGCTGCGTGAGGAAGCGGTGGAGCGCCAGGCGCGCGTCGTGCTTAGGGTCATGCTGCACCTGCCAGGTCCAATCAACCAGCTCGCGATAGACCTTGTCGCCGATGAGATCGTTGACAAAGCTCGGTGCCCAGGAGGGGGCGCGCTCTCCGACGAGTCGGTCGATAAGATTCTGCGAGCCCAGCGACTTCCGGTGCAGCCACTCAGCCATCTGCTGGACAATAGGCTCGGTGCGCCCTTCTTCGATCAGCTGCTCGAGAACCTTACCCGCTGGTGGCCCCCACTCCGGGGCTGCAACTTCGTCGATGACTGCTGACTTCAGCACTGCGGCGGCATCGTCAGGATTAATCGCCTCCAGCACATTTCCGGTGAACTTACCGACCTCTGCGGACACTTTGTCGGCGTTTCCCGGCGCTACCAGCCATTCGCCGATACGCTCAGGAATCTCGGCCTTACGCACCTTGTCCACAATCAAAGCGGGGTTCAGGAAGTTATCACCGACGAACTGCGCCAGGGACTCACCGACCTGGTCCTTCTTGCGACGGACGATAGCGGTGTGTGGGATAGGAATGCCGAGCGGGTGGCGGAACAGAGCTACGACTGCGAACCAGTCGGCGAGGGCACCGACCATGCCAGCCTCAGAAGCAGCGCGAACGTAGCCCACCCACGCGGGCACAACTTCGCCTGCGGATAAGTGTGAAGACTCAATACCGCGGCATGTGAAATACACAGCGGTTGCGATGACCAGCAGCATCGTAGCGAAGGCCTTAGCCTTACGCAGTTGCGCACGTTTTTCCGCCTCAACCTCTGGTGATGGCCCGGGAACTTCGAGACGGTCCGAGACCGTATCTACAGCTGCCGGGAGCTTAGCGGGGTTGTTATCCATGTGTATAGATTAGGCGCCGAAAACGCGAAAATGCCACCGCGCCGCAGTCCGCTGTTGGTGAGAGAGGTACTTCTCAATACTTCCCTACCCCAGCGCACTGTGCACAGTGGCATCAACTGTGGAGGTGCTAGTTCAAAAGGCTAGCGTTGCATCCGCCTAGAGGCGAGCCCCTTTAAACTGGGGCAAGCCTTTAGTGGTGAGTGCCGAATTCCTTTCGGTAAGCCTTGTAGTCACGACGACCGATGGAGATGCAGGCCAGACCCGCAATAACCATAACCAGTCCGACTACCAGGCCAGCCCACATGAACACGCTGCCGTCGAAGTTCCAACCACCGGTGTAGTCGGTGTAGTTGGCGGCATCCTTAGCCAGGAAACCGTTGCTGTGAGAGGCAGCAGTCTGGTCGGCAAAAACGGTCGTTGCGAGACCGAAAATGAAGGTGCCCCAAGCCGCCAGAGAGGCGAGCATGAGTCCCATGCCAATCCAGGTAATGCTCTTGTGAAGCGAGGAGTATTCGGCATTCATGCTCTGAGGCACGTAACCGTCGACGAAGTGCTCTTCGCCCTGGTAACGCTTGACTGCATTCGCCATAATCTATGTCCCTTCTGGAAAACTCTAATCGAGAAAGAGTTTAGTCGTCCTTACCGCGGAAGAACGAACGAGCTCGTTCCTTGGTAACGGCGGCAACCGCAGTCAGCGGGATACCGGCCGGGCAGACATCAGCACATTCACCATAGAGGGAGCACGGACCGAAGGTGCCTTCGACCTCGTCAACCATCTTGCGAGCACGCTTGCCACGCTCTTCCTTACCCAGCGGGACCAGGGAGAGGTGAACCAGCTTTGCGCCGGTGAACAGGTGTGCAGCACCGTTCGGGCAAGCTGCCACACAAGCACCACAGCCGATGCAGGCTGCGTGGTCAAGTGCGAACTCAGCGGTCTCGTGGTTCAGGTGCAGAGTATCTGCATCCGGAGCGGTACCAGCGTTGATGGAGACGTAGCCACCCTGCTCGAGGACACGGTCCAGAGCGGAGCGGTCAACGACCATGTCCTTGATGACCGGGTATGCGGCGGAGCGCATCGGCTCGATCTTCAGGGTGTCACCATCGCTGAACTGGTGCAGACGCTGCTGACAGGTCGGGGTGTTCTGGCCCGGGCCGTGCGGACGACCGTTGACGTTCAGACCACAGGTACCACAGATACCCTCACGGCAGTCAGATGCGAACGCGAACGGCTCCTTGCCGGACTCGACGTACTTGGAGTTGACGTGGTCAAGCAGCTCCAGGATCGACATCTCTGCGACGGCGTCGTCAACGTCAACGGATTCAAAGTGTCCCTCGACGTTCGGACCTGCTTGGCGCCAGATTTCAAGGTGCAGTTTCATTACTTGTAGTTCCTTGTCATGAGCGGGACGGCTTCGAAGGTGAGCGGCTCGGCGTGGCGAATGAATTCGTGACCGGACTGATCCCATGCAGGACCATTGTTGCCTCGCTCCCATGCGGAAACGAAGCACCAGTTAGCGTCATCGCGCTCTGCCTCGCCATCTTCGGAGATGTGGTCATCGCGGTAGTGAGCACCGCAGGACTCATCGCGGTCGAGGGCGTCGACACACATGAGCTCACCGAGGTCGATGTAGTCAGCAACGCGGTTAGCGTACTCGAGCTGCTGGTTCATCTCGTTCGGCTCACCCGGGATGAAAAGGTCAGACCAGAATGCCTTACGCAGTTCGCGGATCTCCTCGATACCGCGAGCCAGGTCTTCCTTGTTACGAGCCACACCACAGTCGCGGTAGAGAATCTCACCGAGCTGACGGTGGAAGTACTCAGCGCCGTGCTTACCCTGGATGCTCATCAGCTTGTCCAGGCGAGCCTGAGCGCGGTCCAGTGCTTCCTTGGCCTCCGGGGCATCCTCAGCCAGGCGGTCGGTACCGAGCAGCGGGCCAAGGTAGTTCGGAATGGTGAACGGCAGGGTGAACCAACCGTCGACCGAACCGGACAGCAGGGAGTTTGCACCAAGACGGTTTGCACCGTGGTAGGTCCAGGATGCCTCGCCACCGGTGAACAGACCCGGGATGGAGGTCATCTGGTTGAAGTCAGACCACAGACCACCCATGGTGAAGTGGCAGGTCGGAGCAATACGCATCGGAACCTTGTACGGGTCCTCACCGATTGCCTCTTCGTACATCTGAATCAGGTTCGAGTAGCGTTCCTTGATGACCGGCTGGCCCAGGCGCTCAATTGCGTCACGCAGATCCAGGTAGACGGAGTTCTTCAGCGGACCAACACCGTAGCCGGCGTTAATCTGCTGAGAGTTGGCACGGGAAGCGACGTCACGCGGGACGAGGTTACCGAATGCCGGGTAGCGACGCTCCAGGAAGTAGTCGCGCTCGTCCTCCGGGATGTCGTTGGCCGGGCGCTCGTCGCCCTTCTTCTTCGGGGTCCAAATACGTGCGTCGTTACGCAGGGACTCGGACATCAGAATGGTCTTCGACTGCCAGTGCGCGTTAACCGGAAGACCGGTCGGGTGGAACTGGATGAAGGACGGGGATGCGAAGTAAGCACCCTGGTCGTATGCACGCATGATGGCCGAAGCGTTGGAGTTCTTGGCCAGCGTGGACATGTGGTAGACGTTGCCGTAACCGCCGGTAGCCAGAATAACTGCGTGAGCAGTGTGAACGGTCAGCTCACCATTGATGAGGTTACGCATGATGGCACCCTGGCAACGGCCGTCGGCGACGATGATGTCAACCAGCTCGTTGTGGGTGAAGATCTCGACGTTGCCGAGACCAATCTGACGCTGCAGAGCCGAGGTAGTCGACAGCTGCAGCTGCTGACCCGTCTGACCACGGGTGTAGTACGTACGGGAGACCTGCACACCACCGAAGGAACGGGTTGCCAGGGTACCGCCGTACTCGCGAGCGAACGGAGCACCGATTGCATTCAGGTGGTCGATGACGCGGACGGACTCGACAGCCAGACGCCAGCAGTCGTTCTCGCGGCAGCGGTAGTCGCCGCCCTTAACGGTGTCCTTGACGTGGCGGTAAGCGCCGTCGTTGTCGACCTTCTTACCGCGAGCGGAGTTCACACCACCCTGTGCAGCAATGGAGTGCGCACGGCGCGGAGCGTCGTGGTAGGTGAAAACCTGCACGTCGTAGCCGAGCTCACCGAGGGCAGCAGCGGCAGCGCCGCCAGCCAGGCCGGTACCGACGACCATGACGCGGAACTTACGACGGTTCAGCGGCGAAACCAGGTTGGCGTGATCCTTCTGGTACTGCCAGTGGTCCTTCATGGAGACCTTGTCACCCGGGGAGTTATCGGACAGAACCTTGCCGATCTTGACCCCGTCGACAGCGCTTTCCGGCGCGCGGAAGTCCGCAGCGACGGTTGCTTCAGTGTTAGTCATAGTAAATTTCCTCCTCGACCTACGAGACCAGACCGGTCAGGACGGCGACTGGGATGAAGATGTTGCCGACAACAACCAGCAGCGGCAGCAGGCCGGACAGGAACAGCAGAACCTTGCGCCAGCGCTTACCGGTGATACCGAGGTCGGAAGTAGCGGTCCACAGACCGTGGGACAGGTGCAGCAGCAGAGCGAGCTGAGCAATGATGTACCAAACAACAACACCCGGACGCGAGAAGGACGCAACCACGTTCTGGTATGCCTCACCGTGCTCGAAAGAAGACGGAGAAACGCCAGCACCGATGGTCAGGTCCAGCAGGTGGAAGATGATGAAGGCCAGCAGCACGATGCCGGTGATCACCATCGAACGTGCAGTAAAGGTGTTCCAGCTGGACACCATGCCCTGACGGCGGAACTTGCCGCGGGACTGCTTTGCACGTGCAGCCAGGGTGAGGCCACCGAAAATGTGCAGGACAATAGCTACCAGCAGGACAATGCGGAAAATCCACAGAATGCCCTCGTTCGGAACTGCCGGAGCACCGACAGTGCGTAGGAAGGTCGCGTATGCGTTGAAGTCTTCCTCGCCAGCGAAAATCTTCAGGTTACCCAGCATGTGGACAATAACGAAGAGGCCAAACAGCACGCCAGTGACGGCCATGGTCAGCTTCAGAGCCCATGAAGGGTATTTAGGCTGCTCGCGCAGCGGTTCTACATTAATTTTGCCGTGCGCGATTGCGTCACGGTTTGAACTTTTAACAGTCATGGCACCTCCAGTGTCATATTCACTCTAAAGTCACACAGCGCCTGGTAAACATTTTTCCCCCTTTTGGGTGGGGATTTTCACAGGTTACCTAGGTCTTTTCTCCGCCTTTTCTCAGGTTATCGCATTTTAGCCACTTCTGACGTCGTCGCTGCATAAACCCTCTCCCCCACCATAAAAACGCCCCTACCCCGACTTTTGCCGATTTTTCCCCCGCCCAAACTAGCTAATAACGCAACATAAATAGCACGAAAATAAAAAACCGCCCACTTTTCTCAGGTGGACGGATTTAATACTCAATAATTATGTTGCGAAATTCTTTATTTTTACCCCTGCCGAATTCCCCAAAGGCCCAAACAGCCACCCCCAACAGGCAATCCCCCCCTATTGGCACCGTGTACGGCCGAAGCCGTCCGACTAATCCTCGCTCTGATCCGAGTTCGCCATCACCACGGTCAACGGCTCCGGACCAATGATCACCTCATGTCCTGCGACCATAATCGGCCCAACCTGGTGGTCTCCCTCCTCCAGGACGACTTCCACCGTGCGGCCGCGCACCGTCACTCGGATACGACAACCACGAATAGTGACTCGGTACGTCAGACCACTCCAGTCCTCCGGCAGACGCGGGTCAATACTGTAGCGGCCGTCATGATCGCGGAAACCACCGAAACCATAGACCAGGGACTGCCACACACCACCGGCAGATGCGACGTGGACACCATCGGCAGCGTTGCCATGCAAGTTCGCCAGGTCCACATAGAGTCCGCGTAGGAAGAAGTCCATTGCCTGCTCCTGCAAGCCCAACTCGGCCGCAACAATGGACTGCACAACGGCGGACAGCGAGGAATCACCGGTGGTGAGCGGATCGTAATACATGTAGTCTGCGCGCTTTTGTTCCGTCGTAAAGCGATTGCCCATGAGGAACAGTGCGAGGACGACGTCCGCCTGCTTAATGACCTGGTGACGGTAAATCGTCAGCGGGTGGTAATGCAGCAGCAGCGGGCGCAGCGGGCCAACTTCGGGATCGTCGAGATTCCAGCGCTTACGCAGCAGGAACTGGTCATCCTGAGGGTGAATGCCGAGCTTCTCATCGAACGGGATGTACATCGCCTCAGCGGCCTGCTCCCACTCTTCAACCTCGCGCTCAGTGAGGTCGAAGCGGTTGGTCAGTTCGCGATAGGCAGCAGGGCGATCACGCTTCATCTGCTTGACGACGTCCGCAGCAACCCGCAGGTTATACTGCGCCATCACGTTGGTGTACAGGTTGTTGTTCACCACCGTGTTGTACTCATCTGGACCGGTGACGCTGTGAATTTGGAACTCTCGCTGCTCGGCATCAAAGAATCCCAACGACATCCAAAACCTGGCCGTGCCGAGCAACAGATCCGTGCCCTCCTTGAGCAGGAACTCCTCATCGCCGGAGGCATAGACGTACTTCATCATCGCGTACACGATGTCCGCATCGATGTGGTACTGCGCCGTGCCGGCCTCAAAGTAGGCCGAGGACTCCTGACCATTGATAGTGCGCCACGGGAAGAGGGCACCGTCGTGCGCCAGTTCGTCGGCACGCGCCCACGCGGCTTCGAGCATGTCCCAGCGGAAACGCATGGCATTGCGCGAGAATTGCGGCGACGTATAGGTAAGGAATGGGGTCACGTAGATTTCCGTGTCCCAGAAGTAGTGGCCGCCGTAGCCGGTGCCGGTCATTCCCTTGGCCGGGACGCCTTGGAATTCGGCGCGGGCGGCGGCCTGGATAATCTGCCAAATGTTCCAGCGCACTGCCTGCTGAATCTCCGGCTGATTGTAAATGACCACGTCAGAGCGCTCCCAGAAGCGTTCGAGCCACTCCTCCTGGTTCTCCATCAGCCCCAGCATGCCGATGCGGCCGACGCGGTTCAGGGTGCGCTCACAGCGGAATGCCAGCTCTTCGGCACGCACCTTACGGGAGGAGTGGTACGCGACCAGCTTCTCCAGGCGTATGACAGTGCCGACCGGCGCATCCAGGTTGAACAGGGAGCTGGCCACATCCGGCTCGGTCGACTGCGAAATCTCTACGAACGGCTCCGTGCCGTCGGGAGTGCGGACAGTAAAGGTGTGGTCCATGGAGGTAGCCACGGTCATACCGGAGTTCGCGCAGCGGTAGCCCAGCGTCGAGCGCTGCCCGTGCGCCGATTCCGACTGAAATGCCGGAATGAGAACGCGGTCTTCCAGCGCCTCGGCGCGACGGGGATCCAGTTCGGTGCCCTGCGCCTTAGCGGCATCGTGGTATTCGTCCTCGCCGTCCTGGCGGTTGAGGATCTGCGAGTTAATCATCACCGCAGCATCCGCATCCAGCAGCTCGACTTCCAGACTCATCGCGGCGACATGCTTTTCCTGGAAAGACACCATGCGCTCAGAGGTGACGCGAACGCGCTTGCCACCCGGGGTGCGCCAAATGAACCGACGACGCAGCACGCCCTCGCGGAAATCCAGGCTACGTTCGTAGTCGCTGACCTCAGCATTGCCGAGACGCAGGGGCTCATCGTCAATGTAGAGACGCATTGCCTTAGCGTCCGGAGCATTGACAATCGTCTGCCCCTGGCGGGCTAGGCCGTAGGCGTCCTCGGCGTGCCTAATCGGCCAGGTCTCATGCAGACCGTTGATATAAGTGCCGTGCTCACTGGAGTCACGGCCCTCCGGCGGGTTGCCACGCATGCCGATGTACCCGTTCGACAGCGCAAACAGCGTCTCGCCCAAACCGAGCGGGAGGCCGTTCGGCTTCGTCTCAATCAGACGCCACTCATCGACCGGAGTGATGTCTCGGTCCATGAGTCCCTCGGCATTTACAAGGTGGTGGTGCTTATCCGCACGATCCGCCGGGAAGTTACGACGCTGCTTACGACGAACTGGGGACACCGTCTCCTCCTGTTTTTCAGCCTCTGCGGTCTCCGCGTCGTGACCCTGCCCCTGCGGAATCACACGCTCAGTCTCGTCGACTGCTGCCGTGGTCGAATCGTTGGCCATGATGCCTTCCGGTTTTGTCTCAGCCATTTGTCACGAGCCAGCCTAGACGAGTGCCGCCAAGTCACTGACCACAACGTCGGCGCCCGCTCGGCGCAGCGCTTCCGCACCAGCACCGCGGTCAACACCAATGACCAGACCAAATGCGCCGGCTGCACCCGCTTGCACACCACTGATGGCATCCTCGACCACCACAGCATCGCGCGGCGCCACCCCCAGATTCTTCGCCGCGTACACGAAAGTATCGGCGGCTGGCTTACCCGGCAGGTTGTTCTCATGCGCCACCACGCCGTCAACAATCTCCACGAACCGCTCACGCAGCCCAGCGGCCGTCAGCACCGGCACCGCGTTCTTCGACGAGCTAACCACCGCCAACTGCGGTTTTTCGCTTGCCGACGAGTCCCTCGCGCCCTGTAACTCGTCGAGCAGCGCAACCGACCCCGGGTAGGCCTCAATTCCCCTCTCGACTCGCGCCAAGAAGTCATCATTTTTGCGCTTCCCGAGCCCGACAATCGTCTCGTCTTTCGCTGTGTCCTCATCGCTACCGTGTGGCAGCGAAATGCCGCGAGATTCCAGGATTGCTGCGATGCCCTCATCGCGGCGGCGGCCATCGAGGTAGGTGAAGTAGTCCTCCTCTGTGTAGGCCGAGACACCCTTGTGCTCGAAGTAGTCGCTAAACATGTCCGCCCACGCCTGCTCGTGAACATCGGCAGTAGGGGTAATTACCCCGTCGAGGTCAAAGAGGATTGCGCCCGCGCTATGGAGGAATTCTTTGGCCTTGGCGAGGTTGGTAGCACTGTCGGTCGTGGAATTAGTCATGGGGGGTCGCAGCTCCTTGGACGTTGCAGACTGCATATTCTCAATTAACTTCCCAATCAACGCTAGCAACGTTGCCCCTACCCCGCTTGCGAACCCGGGTATCTCGAATCCGAGAATCATGGTGCGCTTCCCCCAAAAACAAAACTGCCGGCGCGCATGCGGAATTGGCATCAGAGGTTAGCCAATACCACCTACACACCGGCAGTTTGGATATCTATTTTGTTATTGCAGGCTCGGCAGCCGCAGCCCGACCAAGAATTAGTCCTGGTCGATGCCCTCGCGCTTCTTGAACTCCAGGCGACGGCGGTGCAGGATCGGCTCGGTGTAACCGGACGGCTGGTTCACACCATCGAGGATGAGCTCCTTGGCAGCCTGGAAACCAATGGACTTGTCGAAGTCCGGGGCCATCGGCAGGTATGCCTCATCGCCCTCGTTCTGGCGGTCAACGACCTCGGCCATGCGCTGAAGCGAATCGATGATCTGCTCCTCGGTGACAACACCGTGCAGCAGCCAGTTAGCCAGAGTCTGGGAGGAAATACGCAGGGTAGCGCGGTCCTCCATCAGGTCAACATCGTTGATGTCCGGCACCTTGGAGCAGCCAACACCCTGCTCAACCCAGCGGATAACGTAGCCCAGGATGGACTGGCAGTTGTTGTCCAGCTCGTTAGCCTTGTCCTCATCGGACCAGTCAGCGCCCGGCTCGCCAGCCTTAGCTGCCGCTACCGGGATGGTGAGCAGGTCACCCATGGAGTCGCGGCGACCGTCGGTAAGCAGCTTGTCCTGAACGCCGAAGACGTCAACCTCGTGGTAGTGGGTAGCGTGCAGCACACCACCGGTCGGGGACGGAACCCATGCGGTGGAAGCACCCTGCTTCGGCTGACCGATCTTCTGCTCCAGCAGCTCAGCCATCTGCTCGGTCATGGCCCACATGCCCTTGCCAATCTGAGCCTTGCCCTGCAGGCCGTGTGCCAGACCGGAGTCGACGTTGTTGTCCTCGTAAGCCAGCATCCACGGAGCGGTCTTCTGAACAGCCTTGCGGAACATCGGACCAGCCTGGATGGAGGTGTGGATCTCATCACCAGTGCGGTCCATGAAGCCGGTGTTAATGAAGACGACACGCTCGGAAACAGCCTTGATGGCGGCGTCCAGGTTGACGGAGGTACGACGCTCCTCGTCCATCAGGCCGACCTTCAGGGTGTTGTGCGGAAGACCCAGCAGCTTCTCAACGTCTGCGAACAGCTCGTTGGTGAATGCAGCCTCATCCGGGCCGTGCTGCTTCGGCTTCACGATGTAGATCGAACCGGTACGGGAGTTCTTACGTGCGTTGTCCTGGTCCAGGCCCGGGATTGCACACACAGCGGTGACGACGGCATCCATGATGCCCTCGAAAATCTCCTCGCCGTCGCGGTCGAGGATGGCCGGGTTCTGCATCAGGTGGCCGACGTTACGGACCAGGTTCAGGGAACGACCGTGCAGGGTGACCTCGGAACCGTCAAGCGCGGTGTAGGTGCGGTCGTCATTGATGGTACGGGACAGCTTCTTGCCGCCACGGGTGAACTCGACTGCGAGGTCACCGACGTTCAGACCCAGCCAGTTGGTGTAACCCAGGGTCTTGTCTGCAGCGTCAACTGCGGCGACAGAGTCCTCGAGATCCATGATGTTGGTGACAGCGGCTTCCAGGATGATGTCCTTGACGCCAGCCTTGTCGGTCTTGCCAACCGGGGACTCCGGGTCAATCAGCAGCTGGATGTGCAGACCGTTGTGCTTGAAGTAAATGGACTCCGGCGCGTCCTTGTCACCGGTGTAGCCGACCAGGGTCTCCGGCTCGCGCAGACCGGAGGTAGCGCCGTCTTCCAGGGTTGCCTGCAGGTGACCGTCGACGATGTCGTAAGAGGTGACGTCCGCGTGGGAACCGTCGACCAGCGGCAGAGCCTTGTCCAGGAAGTTACGACCCCATGCGATAACGCGGTCACCGCGGACCTTGTTGTAGCCCGGGGTGTCCTTCTCCGCACCGCCATCTTCAGGAATAGCGTTGGTGCCGTACAGCGCGTCGTAAAGCGAGCCCCAGCGTGCGTTCGCAGCGTTGATGGCGAAACGGGCGTTGAGAACCGGCACAACCAGCTGCGGGCCAGCCGTGGAAGTGATCTCGGTGTCGACGTTAGCGGTAGTGACCTGGAAGTCACCCGGGTTGTCAACGAGGTAGCCAATTTCCTTCAGGAATGCGACGTACTCATCCTGATTCTGCTCGCCCGGGTGTTCCTTGTACCAAGCGTCGAGCTTTTCCTGCAGCTCATCGCGCTTGGCCAGCAGCTCGCGGTTGCGCGGAGTGTACTTAGCGACAATGTCACCGAAGCCGTTCCAGAACGCGTCCTTGTCCTCAATGCCGGCGGCGGGGAGTGCGGTGTCATTAACGAAGTCGTAAAGAACCTTCGCGACCTGCATTCCACCTGCCGAAATACGCTGTGCCATTGCTCTCCTCAAAACTATTGATTGCAATTTGCCCATCCAGCCACGGCCACGTCAGCGGCTCACACTGGATGCGTTGTTCCCCTACTGTATGTGATTCGGCGCACTTATGAACCGTCTTTTTCCATAACCGCCAACCGCCAGCCCGGTATAGCGCCGCTCACATTTGCCATTTCATTCGCTTTACGACGAGCACCCTGCGAACAGACCCCACCCCTCCCCAATGACCATTCGGGCATTCAGTCCTGACGCCACAACCAGCCCTCCCCCACCCGCATTGACTACAGCATCCCCGGCACTCTTTCCTCCAGCCACAGAACACCACACACAATGGGAAAGTGTCGCGCCTCACAGACATTTACTATTGCGACCTGCATATCAACGGCCAGCGACCAATCACGTCGCTACAGCCTCCGCCTTCAAACCAGACCATAAAAGCGAGATGACAACCGAGACCCTGGCCACTACCCAGGGATGCTCCGGCGGGGTACTGACGGTGTAACGGCAGTGTATTTAGAAGCCCGTTTCCACCTTTACGGCCGTAATTTCGGGGGTAGCGAAACACCCCCTAAACCCCAAACACTGTTAACGGCCAGCTTTGATAAATACCAAAATATAAATCACCCCAAAGCGGGGGGAACATTATTCGCGAGTCCGCCATAGGGAAATAACAGTACAAATGTACCGGCCGGTCACAGGCGAAAATTGTTAAAGCCAAGCTACACATCACAATGTTTGCAATCTTCACAAGTGTTATCCGTATTACATACTTGAATTCACATCGGAAGCTGCTTGACGAACGTAGCGCTATGCCCCAAAATGTGAGACATGGCACGCGGAAGCGGACATTGTTTTTGTTCGCGTGTTTGTGTGCAGGGGTACAGCACTTTGCTAGCGCCCCCTGCATTCACGTGACACCGCGGTCACTATCGGGTCAGCCTGTAGATCGGTTCTGTCGGAATTGTTCTTAAGTCAGCACCCGGAGTTCAAAAAGCAAGCAAAAGGAAGTGACTCCGTTTATGTCTAACGTTGGTAAGGCACGTACCGCCGCCGAAATCCAGAAGGATTGGGACGAGAACCCGCGCTGGGAAGGTATCACCCGCGACTACACCGCTGAGCAGGTCGCTGAGCTCCAGGGCACCGTCGTCGAGGAGAACACCCTCGCTCGCCGTGGCGCTGAGATCCTGTGGGAAGGCGTCAACGTTAAGGACGACTCCTACATCAACGCTCTGGGCGCACTGACCGGTAACATGGCCGTTCAGCAGGCTCGCGCTGGCCTGAAGGCTGTCTACCTCTCCGGTTGGCAGGTTGCTGGTGACGCTAACCTCTCCGGCCACACCTACCCGGACCAGTCCCTGTACCCGGCTAACTCCGTGCCGAACGTCGTTCGCCGCATCAACAACGCTCTGCTCCGCGCAGACGAGATCGCTCGCATCGAGGGCGACGACTCCGTCGACAACTGGCTGCTGCCGATCGTCGCTGACGGTGAGGCTGGCTTCGGTGGCGCTCTGAACGTCTACGAGCTGCAGAAGGCCATGATCAACGCTGGTGCCGCTGGTACCCACTGGGAGGACCAGCTTGCTTCTGAGAAGAAGTGTGGCCACCTGGGCGGCAAGGTCCTGATTCCGACCCAGCAGCACATCCGTACCCTGACCTCTGCTCGCCTGGCTGCTGACGTCTCCAACACCCCGACCGTCATCATCGCCCGCACCGACGCTGAGGCCGCTACCCTCATCACCTCCGACGTTGATGAGCGCGACCAGAAGTTCATCACCGGTGACCGCACCTCCGAGGGCTTCTACCACGTCCAGAACGGCCTGGAGCCGTGCATCGCGCGCGCAAAGTCCTACGCTCCGTACGCTGACATGATCTGGATGGAAACCGGTACTCCGGACCTCGAGCTGGCTAAGAAGTTCGCTGAGGGCGTCAAGTCTGAGTACCCGGACCAGCTCCTGGCTTACAACTGCTCCCCGTCCTTCAACTGGTCCGCTCACCTCGAGAAGGACGAGATCGCCAAGTTCCAGAACGAGCTGGGCAAGATGGGCTTCAAGTTCCAGTTCATCACCCTGGCTGGCTTCCACGCCCTGAACTACGGCATGTTCGACCTGGCTTACGGCTACGCTCGCGAGCAGATGTCCGCATTCGTCGACCTGCAGAACCGCGAGTTCGAGGCTGCCGAGAAGCGCGGCTTCACCGCTGTCAAGCACCAGCGCGAGGTTGGCGCTGGTTACTTCGACCGCATCGCCACCACCGTCGACCCGAACTCCTCCACCACCGCCCTGAAGGGCTCCACCGAGGAGGGTCAGTTCTAAGTCACTCGGCTTAGGGCTTAGGTCTAAGACCTAGCTTCAACACCCAGCGAGGGCTGCACCTGCAGCCACCGCTGGGTGTTTTTGTGTGTTCATCGACGTGTCGACTCCGGGCCGTCGTGAAGCGTGCCTGAGAACCTCAGCACCTACACACGTAAGCAAAGGTTGCAACGGTTTTCTACACAAGTTCAGCAAAGCCCGCGATATGCTGGGCAGTATGTCGAAAACCTATGTCGGATCCCGCCTCCGCCAGCTACGCCGCGAGCGCGACCTCAGCCAGGCTGCGCTCGCACAGGCGTTGGGCCTCTCGGCTAGTTACGTCAACCAGATTGAGCACGACGTCCGCCCGCTGACTGTGCCCGTGCTGCTCCGCATCACGGACACATTCGGCGTTGACGCGACTTTCTTCTCCCGAGATGACGACTCCCGCCTCCTCGCTGAGGTCCAGGACGTGGTAATGGACAAGGAGATCGCTAAGTCTCCCATGGATCTGCAGGAGATCTCGGAAATGGTTCGCGACCACCCTGATATCGCCCGCATCATGGTGGACATTCACCGCCGCTACCGCAACGTCACGGACAAACTCTCTCTGGCCACCGAGGAGCGCAACTTCGGCAACAGCACCGACACCGCCTCCGGTTCACAGGCGCTGACCATGCCTCATGAGGAGGTCCGCGACTACTTCTACGCCCGCCAGAACTACATCGCTTCGGTCGACACCGCCGCTGAGGAGCTGGCCCGCGAGCTGCGCATCACCGACGAGACCACCGATGTGGTCTCTGTGCTGGCCGACAGGCTGTCCAACGACCATGGGATTCGGATTGCGCTGGAATCGTCGTTAGGCGATGTGCAGCACAGCCTTGATCGGCGGACGAAGACGCTCTACCTCGCGCGGCACCTCTCGCCGGGACAGCGGGCCTTCCGCATGGCCACGGAGCTGGGGTTTTTGGAGCAGGGCGAGACCATTTCCGAGGCCGTCGCGTCCGGGCATTTCATGTCGGAGGAGTCGCGGAAGCTGGCGCAGCGCGGAGTCGCGACGTATTACGCGGCGGCGCTGATTCTGCCGTATGAGTCGTTCCATGCGATGGCTGAGTCGAAGCGCTACGACATCGAGCTGTTGTCGCGCACTTACGGTGTCGGCTACGAGACCATCTGCCACCGATTGTCCACGATGCAACGCCCCAGCTTGCGCGGCATCCCGTGGACATTCGTGCGCGTCGACCGCGCGGGCAACATGTCCAAACGTCAATCCGCCACGGGCTTCCACTTCACGCATTCGGGCGGTACCTGCCCGCTGTGGAACGTCTACGAGACTTTCTCCTACCCCGGCAAAGTCATGCGGCAGGTCGCGCTCATGCCGGATGGTCGGCCGTACATGTGGATCTCGCGGACCGTGGAGCATCACGCGGCACGTTTCGGCAAGCCAGGTAAGGTTTTTGCCATCGGTTTGGGCTGCGAGGCCCGTCACGCTGAGCGCACCGTGTACGCCGATGGTCTCGATCTCGCGGACCTCGACGCCGCCACTCCAATCGGTGCCGGCTGCAGGGTCTGCTCCCGCGAGGCATGTCCGCAGCGCGCGTTCCCGCCGATCCATCGCGATATCGACATCAACATGCACCGCTCCACCGTCTCGCCGTACTAGTTCGCTTTACGACGGGCGCGGAGCCGGCCTGTTTGCGGGGGCTTGGTTCGCGCAGGATGCTCCCCCCCCCCAAAAAAAAGGAAGACCCAAAAAGAAAGTGCTTAAGTTTATGACACTTTCGCACCGATTTTCACGGTCAAACTGTCATAAACTTAAGCACTAACTCGTATTTGCCTGAACCGGGACCAGCCCAGTGAGAGCCAGGACCAGCGAAAACTGGCCCTAGGCCAAAGCCACAACCTCTTACAGGTTGATCATCTTGCCCATAACGCCCTCGGCTGCTTCCTTCATGGCCTCGGACATGGTCGGGTGAATGTGAACGGCGCGGCCGATTTCCTCAGTGGTCAGCTCGTACTTCTCCGCCAGAACCAGCTGCGGCATGAGCTCGGAAACGTTGGCGCCCACCATGTGGCCACCCAGCAGCTCGCCGTATTCGGCATCTGCAATGAGCTTCACGAAACCAACCGGCTCCGCCAGACCCTGCGCCTTACCGTTGGCAGAGAACGGGAAGGTGGAGACCTTAATCTCGCGACCGTTCTCCTCTGCCCACTTCTTGGCCTGTGCCTCGGTCTTACCGAAGGAACCAACCTGTGGGTTACAGAAGGTTGCGCGCGGCATCATGTTGTAGTCCGGGATTGTCTCGGTCTCGTGACCCGCCATGTGCTCAGCTGCAATAACGCCCTGTGCCTCAGCGACATGTGCCAGCTGCAGCTTCATGGTGACGTCACCGATGGCGTAGATGTTATCGACGTTGGTGCGCATGTACTCGTCGATGACAATCTCGCCGCGCTCGCCCAACTCAACACCAGCCTTGTCCAGGCCGATACCCTCGGTGCGCGGTGCGAAGCCGATGGAGACCATAACGCGGTCGACGGTCAGAGTCTGCTCGTCGCCGCCATCCTTGGCCTCGACCTTGACCTCAACCGAGTCACCATTGTCCACGATGGAGGTGGTCTTGTGTCCGGTCATGAGCTTGACGCCCAGCTTCTTGTATTCCTTGGCAATAACCTTGGAGACGTCTGCGTCCTCGTTCGGTAGAACGTTGTCCATGAACTCGACGATGGTGACATCCACGCCGTAGTTAGCCAAGACGTATGCGAACTCCATACCGATGGCGCCAGCGCCGACGATAACCATGGAGTCCGGCAGCTCGTCGGAGAGAATCTGCTCTTCGTAGGAAACGATGTTGCCGCCGACCTCAACGCCCGGCAGGGAACGGACGACAGAGCCGGTCGCAATAATCGCCTTATCGAAGGTAATTTCCTTGCCTTCGTCATCGCCATCAGTGATGGCCATGGAGGTCGGGCCAGTGAATTCACCGAAACCGTTGATTTCGGTGATCTTGTTCTTCTTCATCAGGAAATGAACGCCCTTGACAATGCCCGCGGACACCTTGCGCGAACGCGCGTGTGCGGCACCGAAGTCAAAGGAGACATCGCCGGAGATACCGAAGGTCTTAGCCTCATGGTTGAAAATGTGCGCCACCTCGGCGTTCTTTAACAGAGACTTGGATGGAATACAGCCAACGTTGAGGCAGACACCGCCCCAGTATTGCTTCTCCACCACGGCAGTCTTCAGGCCCAGCTGGGATGCACGGATTGCTGCGACGTATCCGCCAGGACCGCCGCCGAGTACTACAAGATCAAAATGTTCAGCCACGTGCACAAGTCTACGCACGACTTGTCTTTACTTCACGCGCGAGTCCCGGTTTTACCTACTGCGGTCGGCTACGGTGGTGGGCATGGGCACCGACACGGACACCGACTTGGGCAACAATCTCTCCTTCCTCTCCACTGACCTTGTCCCCGATTGGCTGGACGATATCGACGGCTCCCAGGCGCTGGCGTGGGCCCGCGCGCAGTCGGAGGCCACCGTCGCAGGCGTCGATTCGCTTGCCGACGACACCAGCGACCGCACCAACCTGGAACAACGCATCCTGGCTGCGCTCAACACCGATGCCCGGATCGCATACCCGGTGCGGCGCGGCGAGTACCTCTATAACTTCTGGCGGGATGCCGAGCATCCGCGGGGCCTGTGGCGGCGGACGTCGTTGCAGAGCTATCTGGCTGGCCAGGAAGATCCGCAGGCGACCGAGTGGGAAACTCTCATCGACCTCGATGCGCTGGCGAAAGCCGAGGGAGAAAACTGGGTCTGGAAGGGCACGGTGTGCCGCTATCCGGAGTATGACCGCGCGTTGATTCTGCTCTCTCGCGGCGGCGCCGATGCCACTGTGGTGCGGGAGTTTGACCTCGTCAACTGCATTTTTGTCGAGGATGAGTCGTTCTACCTCCCGGAGGCGAAGTCCGATGTCTGTTGGTTGGGTCGTGACGAAATTCTCGTTGGCAGTGACTTTGGTCCGGGGTCACTGACGGATTCGGGCTACCCGCGGCAGGTGCGTAGGTGGCGGCGCGGCACGCCGTCGTCAAGCGCGGATGTGGTTTTCTCGGGCCACAGTGATGATGTGGCCGTGGGCGGCTGGTTCGACGCGACGGAGGGTTTTGAGCGGCTGTTTGTCGAGCGTGCGCATGATTTTTATAATTCGCAGCGGTTCGTGGCAGCGGAGCGTCCGGGCAAGTTGGCGGCGCAGCAGAATGGGGACTTTTCCCTGCAGATCCTGGAGGTGCCGCAGGACTGTCGCACGAGTGTCCATCGGCAGTGGTTGGTGCTGATGCCCCGCACGGAGTTCAATGGCATTCCGGCTGGTGGCGTGGCCGTTGTGGAGCTCGATAAGTGGCTGGCGGGCTCGCGTGAGGTGGAGGTGATTTTCACCCCTGATGCGCACACCTCGTTCCAGCAGCTGGCGTGGACGAAGAACTTCCTGGTGTTGACGCTGTTGGAGGATGTCGCGACGAAGTTGGTCGTGTTGCGGGAGGGCTCGTGGGAGCCGGTGGAGGCTTTCGGCGAGTTACCGGCACAGGCCACTGTGAGCGTGATTGATACGGCCTCTGAACGCGACGATGAGATCTGGTTGGTGTCGACCTCGGCAACGCAGCCGGCAACCCTCTGGTACGGGCAAGTCGGCAACCCGCTCACGGAAGTGCGGCGTGCTCCGGCGCTCTTCGACAGTGAGGGGATGGAGACGCGGCAGCACTGGGCGACCTCGGCCGATGGCACGCGGATTCCGTATCGCATCACCGGCCGCTTCGACGCAGGCGCTAGTGCAGAGACAACCACAGCCACACCCACTCCGAACCCAGCCCCTACCCTCGTGCACGCCTACGGCGGTTTCGAGGTCTCACTGGTCCCGCAGTACTCGGCGATTCGTGGCCTGACCTGGCTCGAGCGAGGCGGGTACTTCGTGGAGGCCAACCTGCGTGGCGGTGGCGAATTCGGCCCGACCTGGCACTCCTCGGTGGTCAAGACTGAGCGGATGAGGGTCTATGAGGATCATCAGGCCGTACTGCGCGATTTGGTTGCACGTGGCTACTGCACGCGCGAGCAGCTGGGCGTGCGCGGTGGTTCCAACGGCGGGCTGCTGACCGCTGTCTGCCTAACCTCCTACCCGGAGTTAGTGGGAGCGGTGGTGTCCCAGGTGCCACTGGCGGACATGATGCGCTATCACAAGCTGTCCGCGGGAGCCTCCTGGATGGCCGAATATGGAAACCCGGACGACCCCACCGAGCGGGCTGCGATTGCGCAGTATTCGCCGGTCCAGCGCGTCGTCAAGCGAGAGCAGCGCGCCTACCCACCAGCGTTGATTACGACGTCTACCAGGGATGACCGTGTCCACCCGGCACATGCGAGGAGCCTGGCGTGGCTGCTGGAGGAAGCGGGACAGCCGGTGGATTATCACGAAAATACCGAAGGAGGCCACGCCGGTGCGGCGGATAATTCGCAGGTCGCGTTCGTCGAGGCACTCATATCTACGTGGCTGTGGAACAAGCTCAAGTAAGGTAACAGCCGTGAGTAGCGCTGATTTCACTAATCCTTATACCGGTATTGCGTTCAACCTGGGTTTCCGGGTGAACAAATACGAGCTGGACCTCGATTATCGGGTCGGGCCGAATCGTCTGAAGGCGACGGCGACTCTGCATATCGAAATCAATGCTTGGACCTCACACATCACGCTCGACTTTGCGGATGCGCTGGGGGTCGATTCGGTGGATGCGATTTCCGATTCGCAGGCACACTCAATCGATGTAAAGCGCTGGCGCCATTCGGGACGCAAGCTGCGCGTCACCTTTGACCGCGAGTTGGCTCCCGACGAGACGCTGCGGCTGATTGTGACTTACTCGGGCACGCCACGTCCGGTGCGCTCGAAGTGGGGCGAAATTGGCTGGGAGGAACTCGAAAACGGTGCACTCGTGGCATCGCAGCCGGTGGGCGCGGCGTCGTGGTACCCCTGCGATGACGATCCCGAGGTCAAGGCATTTTACGAGTTCACGATGGTCACCGACGCTCCCTACGAGGTCGTCGCACCAGGGCTTGCCGACGCTCCGGTGAACGTGGGCGGATCGCGCCGCCGCTGGCGGTTTGTCACCGAGGAGCCCATGGCCTCCTACTTGGCCACCATCAATGTCGGCCAGTTTAAGAAGGTCGAGCTGCCGTGCCAGACCTCGACCGTAGTGGCCTGGGTGCCCTCTGAGTTGGTGGCAAATGCCCGCCACGACTTCCGCGACCAGGGACGCATGCTCGATGAATTCGCCAAGCTCTTTGGCCCTTACCCCTTCCGTGCCTACCAGGTGGTCATTTGTGAAGACGACCTGGAGATCCCCATCGAGGCACAGGGTCTGTCCATCTTCGGAGCCAACCACGCCGACGGCAAGGACACGTGGAATCGACTGATTGCCCACGAGTTGTCGCACCAGTGGTTCGGCAACAGTGTCGGCATTTCGCAGTGGCGCGATATCTGGCTCAACGAGGGTTTTGCCTGCTATTCCGAGTGGGTGTGGTCCGAGGTCAGCGGCGGTGCCAGCGCGGATGTGCACGCCCGCAAGCACTACCTGGACCTGCTTGAAGATGATCAGGACATCGTCATCGCCAACCCAGGGCCCAAGCTGATGTTCGACGACCGTCTGTACAAGCGCGGCGCGCTGACTGTGCACGCTCTGCGTCTGCTGCTGGGCGACGAGGTGTTCTTCGACCTGGTGCACAAGTGGACCACCACCAACCGCCACAGTGTGGTCGATGCAGTGGACTTCCGCGCACTGGCCAACCGCGTATGCCGTGAGCGTGGCATCACCACCTCGCACCTGGATGTCATCTTTGACTCCTGGCTGTCACGCAGCTCCTTGCCGGACTTCCCCACCGACCCAACGCGTTCCCCTGCTGACCAGGGCATCGACGATAATGGTGCTCCAATCGTGGACGAGGAACTGGCTGCTCAGTTTGCAAAGCTCGGCTACTCGAAGGCCAAGGACTAGAGAGCTAGAGGCACGTCAATGTCCGGTTTCAAATGGTTGTCGCTGGCCACGATTGTCGCGGCGATAGGCAGCTTCGCGGTGCTGATTATCTCGGCCCGCGCACTTCCCAATGCGGTAAACCTGCAGTTCGTGGCGTTTTGGGGACTGTTCTTCGCGCTCACGGGTGTTCTCGGCGGGTTGATGCAGGAGACCACGCGCGCGATTGGTGCTGCGGAAGCGCGGAACCGGAAGCGGGAGCGGCCCCGTGAACAGACCCCAGAGCAGAAGCCGGAGCAGGAACAGGAGCAGACAGCTACCGAAACGGGTCAAACTCTCGGCGCTCGTCCCATCACGGTTTCGCTGGGCGTCGCCGCAGTTACTTTCATCACCATGGCAGTGACGGGTCCGCTGTGGGCCCCACTGGTCGTGCAGGATGACGCCGGCACTGCAATTCTGCTCATGGCCTCTGGCCTTGCTCTGTACTCGATGCAGGCCACCACCTCGGGTCTGCTCAGCGGCCGCCAGCTGTGGGGCCCCTACGCCGCCCTAATCATGATCGACATTCTCGTGCGCGTAGCACTGGCACTCGTCGCCTGGTACTTCGGCTGGGGTCTGCTGGCCTGGCTGATTATTACGGTGTTCGGGACAGTCAGTTGGCTTATTCTCGCGCTGTTTTCCTCGGCAACCCGCTCGGTCATGTTCGCGCGTGCCGACGTCCCGGTGCGCCGCTTCATCACTCTCATGGTCACGGCCATGGGCGCATCTGGCGCATCTGCTGTGCTGGTCACAGGTTTTCCGACAATCGTCAAGATTGCCGGCGAAGCGGTCACCACTGGCGCCGGGATAGCCGAGTCACTTACCCCGCCGCATGCCAACAACTTCACCGCAGCAGTGACCATTGCGGGAATCGCCTACGCCGTAACGCTGACCCGCGCTCCGCTGCTCATGCCCTTGGAGAAGTTCCAAAACGCCATCATTGTGAGCTTTGTCCGGCATCGCTCCGAGGGCGTGCTGGCAGCGCTGGCCAAGCCGTTGGGGGCGCTGGCTGCTTTCGGCACCTTCGGGGCGGGCCTGGCATGGCTCATCGGCCCGTGGATCATGACTCTCATCCTGGACGATAGCTATCACGTGTCCGGGCCGGTGCTCGCGGCGCTGACGCTCGGTGCGACGTTGACCGCCATGTTGATGATTACCGGCTCGGTCACCTTGGCAGTGGAGAAGCACCATATGTATCTGATCGGTTGGTTGGCTGCGACCACGATCGCCGTTGCCATTCTTTTCCTCCCTGGGCACCTGTCGGTACGCACGGTCGCCGCTATCGCCGTAGGCTCTGCAGTAGGTGTTGCCATTCACCTGCTTGCGCTGCGCACACTTTCCCCACGTGCTGCCAGGTCAGCCGTATCGGAGGCTTTTGCGGTGGAATAACACCACCCGCATCCGATGCCGTCCCAAAAAGCACCGTCCATATCTCCCTGCAACTCCCAAGGTTCGAGACTCACATGTCCACCATCACTGACCTCACGGTTCTCATGACCGTCTACCACCGCGTCGTCCCCGACCAGCTCGATACTGCGCTGCAGTCGCTGTGGAACCAGACGCGTCCGGCCGCGCACGTCATTGTGGTCATCGATGGCCCGATTGGGCAGGAACTCGACCGGGTCGTCGTCAAGCATGAGCAGGCGCATTCGGAGATGACCGTGCTGCGTTGTGCGGAAAATGGCGGCTCGGGAGTGGCTTCGCAGGCGGGTCTTCAGCTGGTGGAGACCCCATGGGTGGCGCGGCTGGATGCGGACGATATTGCGCGTGCGGACCGATTTGAAAAGCAGTGGGACACGCTGACCGCTGACCCGGAGTTGGATGTATTGGGCAGTGCAATGGCGGAGTTCGAGGGCACGCCGAACAATGTGGTGCGCGTGCGGACTCTGCCGCAGACGCACGCCGAAATTGCGCGTTATATCAAGATCAATTCGCCTGTAAATAACCCCTCCTCGATGCTGCGCACGGCGAAGGTGCGTGAGGTCGGCGGGTATCGCGACATCCGTCTGATGGAGGACTACGACCTCTGGGTGCGCCTCATGGCCGCTGGCGCGAAGTTTAAGAATCTGCCCGAGCCGCTGGTGTACTTCCGCGCCGACGGCATGTTCGAGCGGCGAACCTCGCGCGGCATCATCCGCGGTGAACGTCAGCTCCAGCGCACGCTGGTAGCTGAGGGGCTGATTTCCAGGCCGCGGGCGGTGTTTAACTTGGCGGTGCGGACACTTTTCCGACTTTTGCCAACTCAGCTCATGTCACGCGCGTATCGACGATTGTTTGTGCGGTAGGCTTCGGAGCGATGACTGACAACATGGATTTCTCGGACACCTGGCTGATTGTGCCGTGCTACAACGAGGGCCAGGTTATTCGTGAGGTTCTCGAGCACGCTCGCGAGACCTTCCCCAACATTGTCGCGGTCAACGACGGCTCTTCGGATAACTCCAGCCTGGAGATCCACAGGGCTGGCGCTCACCTGGTCAACCACCCTGTCAATTTGGGTCAAGGGGCGGCTATCCAGACCGGCGTGGAATACGCTCGCGCGCAGGCTGGCTCGAAGTACTTTGTCACCTTCGACGCCGATGGCCAGCACCAGGTCAAGGACGTAGTCGCCATGGTGCAGCGACTGCGCAGCGAACCAATCGACATCATTGTGGGGACCCGTTTCGGCCGCCCTCGCGCCGAAGATGACCAGGTGCCGCTGATTAAGCGAATTGTCCTCAAGACGGTGGTCATGTTGTCACCACGCACGCGCCGGCTCGGTCTTACCGACGCCCACAACGGCCTGCGCGCCTTCAACCGCACGGTGGCAGAGCAACTGAACCTGCGCATGAACGGTATGAGCCATGCCTCCGAATTTGTCGAGGTCATGGACAACAGAGGTTGGCGTACCGCTGAGCAGCCGGTGGATATCCTCTACACGGAATACTCCATGTCCAAAGGGCAATCCTTGTTCAACGGTGTCAATATCCTTGCCGACTCCCTGATTTCGAAGAGGCTGCCATGACCGCATCCATCGTTCAAATTATTTTGCTGCTGGCGATGGTGGGCCTGGTCGCTTACTTCGTCGCTAACCGTCGTAAAGCGCGCGCCAAGGCGGGCGTGAAACTGGGATTCGTCGTTTTCGTCATCGCGTGTCTGTGGGCAATCGTGCGTCCCGACGATCTGACCGTGGTGGCCAACTGGATTGGTGTGACCCGGGGCACCGATTTGCTGCTCTACGTACTGGTGTTGGCGTTCGTGTTTACCACGGTGTCGTCCTACATTCGCTTCCGCGAACAGGAGCTACGCTACGCACGACTGGCTCGTGCAGTGGCCTTGAAGACCGCTGTGCGTCCGGAAGAAGAAATTGTGATTTCGGGCAGCCAGAGCAGCAGCCAAAAAGACAGCGCGACAAACGTCGAGAACAACGCTCCGTCCGACTAGTCGGCACGCTAAGCGCATGTGAATCTGAGGCTGTGGTTCCATAGAAGCCATGAGCGAAGAAAATAAGGACAACATCGCCGCTGACCATAGCGGCGATTCGCAGCAGCCATCGGCCGATGAAGCACGTCAGGAGACACTGCAGGAACCCCAGCAGGCTTCTCAGCCGGTACCCACTGAGCAGGACTTGGAGTCCTGGTCTGCCGACAGTGATGGAAAAACCAAGTCGTGGTACTCGATTCCGAACGCCGCATGGGCGCTAGCTGTCGTCGCATTGATCGTTGTCGGCGCAGCGGGCTTCTTCGCTGGCTCGCGTTCGGCTAACTTCAACGGCGTGAGCACCGTCAACATGGCGGGCGTTGCACCAGGCAAGGGGGAAATTGCGCCTGTACCTGGCCCGAATGGCTCTTTCGACGCCAGCATCTACGGCCCAAAGGCGGGAGCGCAGCTAAAGTCCCCGGAGGATATGGACAATGTCCACCGCCGCAATGAAAATGATCCTTTTGCTCTCGGTGCAGTGGATGCGCCGGTCGTAATCTCAATCTACTCGGACTTCGAATGCCCGTTCTGCGCGAAGTTCGCAAACGAAACCGAGTCTGCCCTCGTGGAAAAGTACGTCAATGAGGGACTGGTCCGCCTGGAGTGGAACGATATGGCCATCAATGGTGAGAAGGCCATCAAGGACGCTGAGGCCGGCCGTGCCGCGGCAGCTCAGGGCAAGTTCTGGGAGTTCTCCCGTGCGCTGTTTAAGAAGGCCGGCGAAAAGGGCCAGGGCCACCCGGAGTTCACTGAAAAGGAACTGATTGCCGTCGCTCGTGAGGCCGGTGTGCCGGACATGAAGCGCTTTGAAAAGGAGCTTAAGGACGGCAAGTGGACCGAGGCGGTCGAGAATGCCACCCAGTTCGGTTCCATGCTGGGCATTTCCGGTACTCCGGGCTTCCTCGTTGGTACTCAGTTCGTCTCGGGCGCACAGCCTCTCGACGTGTTCGAGGACAATATCGAGCTGGCTCTCATCCACGCCAAGCGCGCGGAGGAAGCTGGCAAGTAACCTGGCTGACTCACGGCTAACCTACGCGGACGACTGCGCGAAGCCGCCCGCGTAAGCTGCGCTAGCCCTGATTCCGGAAGTACTCCACAGTACGAGCAACACCTTCCTGAATACTCATAGCTGGCTCCCAGCCGAGTACCTCACGCGCCCGCGTGGGATCCAACGCCGACCGCGCCACATCACCAGTGCGCGGCGGTGCAAACTCTGGATTATCCTCGGCATCCGCAGCCTGCGCCACCAACGAGTGCAGCTGCCGATCCGAGGTTTCTACGCCGGTGCCAATATTAAAGCGCATTCCACCACCGACCTCGCCGGATGCGCGGTAGAAAGCATCCACCACATCGTCGACATAGACATAGTCGCGGGTATTTCCTCCGTCACCGAATACCTTGGTTGGCTCTCCCGCCAGCAGTCGCTGGGCGAAAATAGCAACCACACCGGCCTCGCCGTGCGGATCCTGCCGCGGGCCGTACACATTCGCCGGCGCGATGTGCGAGCATTCGAGCCCGTAAAGATTGCGGAACATATTCAAGTACAGTTCGCCCGTTGCCTTTGAGGCGGCATAGGGGCTCATCGGATTGACCGGCACGTTTTCCGTCACCGGAAGCTCCTCCGGCGTGCCGTAGATGGAACCGCCCGAAGATGTAAACACAACCTTGCGGACACCGTGCTTTCGGGCCGCATCGGCAAGTTTGATTGTGCCAATGATGTTCAGCGTCGCATCTCGCACCGGGTCGGCCACGGAAATCCGAACATCAATCTGCGCTGCGAGGTGGAAAATAACCTCCGGGCCGCTTTGCTCGAGCAGCTCGTCCCAGTCCACCTCCAGCACATCGGCGGTTATGAACTCAAAGTCGTCGTTAAGCGATGCCTGCTGGAGGTTTTCCAGCTTTCCGTGGGAGAGATCGTCCAGCGCCGTGACCGCGTATCCTTCGGCCAGCAACCGGTCAACCAGCGTCGAACCGATAAATCCCGCACCGCCCGTCACCAGCGCGCGCGGTTTCGCGCTTGCCGACGATTCTGTCATCGCGGTGGCCGGTGATTCGTTCTTGTGCTTCTCCATAGGAAGAACTATAGGCGCTTAGTAAGGAAAACCGCTTATACGTGTGCCAACCTCACATTGACGGGGTTGATTAGTCTTCCGAGGAATGCGAGATTACTCAGCGCGCTGTGGCAGGTTGACAGTGGAATTGAAGAAAATAACCAAGCCCATCAAGATGGCGATGACCATACCGCCACCGAGCATGACCGGGTAGGTCATCCAGGAGATGGACTCGGAGAGCTTGGTCAGAATTGCCGGGAATGCGAAGCCGATGTAGGTCAGACAGTAGAAGATACCGGTCAGACCAGCCATATCGCGCGGGCCAGCGATGCGCTGTACCTCGTTGAGGCCGGTAAACATGGACAGACCGTAGCCGGCACCCAACACCAGCGCTGCAATGAACGCCGTCACTGCGGTGGGGTTGGTGGACATCCAGGCCGCCAAGCCCATACCGATAACCACAATGCCAATTGCGATTAGCGAACCGCGGGCGTTGTGCTCGGTCACAAAGCGGGGACCAATCTGCTGAATACCAAAACCGCAGAGCAGCGCAAACAGTGTGACCATCGCGGAGTAGAACACTGGCTGGGAGACGTGGTCCTGAAGCAGAGACGGAATGATTGCGTAGGCAACACCGGCTGCACCGAAGACCCACGGCGCTCCCATCGCGGCGACGAGCAGGAAGCGACGGTTAGTTACCGATGGGGTACGTAGAGACTCCCAGAGGGTCTCGCGCGGAGCATTACTGCCGCCCAGGTGCGGCGACTGGCGGGTCTCCGGCACGGCCAACAGACCGAAGATTGTCGGGATAGAAATCAGGATGTGGATGATATAAGCCAGCTGCCCCGGCAGCGGTGCGAACTGCGCCAGCGTGCCGGCAATTCCCGCACCCAGACCAAAGCCCAAGGTCAGCGCCATGGACTGACGCTTCGCACCCGAGGTTGACTTGGCCTTGGGGTCAAAGCGCGGATCAGAGAGCTCTTTTACCCACGAGCCGCCCACGGCCATGACAATGCCGACTGCCAAGCCAGAGATAAAGCGACCAGTGAGAATAAGCGGGGCGGTAGTCTCGCCCAACGCAATAAGAGTCGACCCCAGAATCGAGAGAACCGGCGCGGCGAGCATCACCGGCTTACGGCCGATACGGTCCGAGATTGGGCCGGAAATCAGCAGTGCCGGCGCGATACCGAGGGCGTAGACCAGCAATAGAAGGTCAATAAACACCGGCGCCAGGTCGGCATTTTCGCGGTACATCACCATCAGCGGCGTGAATTCGTTGCCACCCCACGCGACGGCGAAAACTGCAATTGCGGCAAGCAACCACAGCGGCGTGCCCTTATTGGATTTGGCCCTGCCGTGAGGTACCTCATTTTCATTGCCGTTAGTTCCTGCGTGAGAAGACATGTCGTTTACTTTACGACGGTCCCCAGCGCCTTACGCGCAATGGTGGAAATTGAGTTACGGGGCTAACCACAAAAGATGTGTCGGGGTGGTTTCGGCGCTTGGCGCTACCACCGCCCCAAAATGCCCCTGAAACCTGGGGCCCACACCCCCGTCTCGGGGTGACTTGTTGCCAACCTTGTTTCCCTGCCCCATCCGGGGGCAGTGCCCTTTTCGACACTACATCGTTATTGTTCCGTTACTTCTTCTGTATCTTGAGCCACTTTTGCCACACCATTCACACAACTTCTGAATATATAATTACAAATTAGTTCAATGTGGGGGTAGTCGAACAGCCATAAAACGCAGATTTCCCCTATTTAAGACAATCTCGCACATAGACGGCCGCCAGGTCGCGCAAATCGATCCAGAAACAACCCGTCGTTAAGTAGTGCCCAACCCACCCCCTTTGCACACCCCCGAATCCGCCTTTTTCAGGCATGCGTATAAATAAATCGGTCACAAACAAAGGAAATCTACCGCCATTCACCGACCCCCATTACCCCCGTTGTTCACTTTTTGTCACCGCTCGCTGAAGTTCAAACGCTGGTCGCTACCGGTCTGGCTGTGTAAGAATTCGACACCGTCAAACAATCTGTCCATTCCCCAAACGCTGGCTGAGAAAAACCTGGGGCGATTTCTGCGCGACCGCTGAGATCACCAAGGTCCTCGATGGCCGTGCGGACGGGTATGTAAAGAAAGTCTTGTTTTTTTATGACTACTTCGATCATCGCGAATGATCCCAAGCAGCGCCGTCAGGTGCTCACGGGAACTCTCGTGGGTACGACCATCGAGTTTTATGACTTCCTGATTTACGCTCAGGCCGCAGCTATCGTGCTTGCTCCGCACTTCATCGAGCCTGCTGCACAGTCGAATCCACAGGTGGCCCAGGTCCTCGCTTGGGCAACCCTGGGTATTTCCTTCCTCTTCCGCCCGCTTGGCGCGATCGTCGCTGGCCATATCGGTGACCGTTACGGCCGCAAGATGATTCTGGTCTTCACCCTCATCGGCATGGGTGCGGCTACTTTCTGCATCGGCCTGCTACCGACCTATGAATCAATCGGCATCGCCGCACCTATCCTGCTGGTTCTCCTCCGTGTTTTCCAGGGTATTTCCGCTGGCGGTGAATGGGGCGGTGCAGCCCTGATGTCCGTGGAGTACGCACCGAAGGAAAAGCGCGGTCTCTACGGCGCATTCCCGCAGGCCGGTGTTCCGCTGGGTCTGACCCTCGCGACCGGCACCATGCTGATTGTTATGGCAATCGTCGGCGAGGAAGCCTACATGGACTGGGGCTGGCGTGTGCCGTTCCTGCTGTCCTTCATCTTGGTTCTGATCGGTTACATGATTCGCCGTTCCGTTGACGAGTCCCCGGTCTTCCAGGCTATGCAGACTGAGTCTGCCGAGCGTTCCGCTCCGCTGCCGGAGCTCTTCCGCAACCACTGGGGCAAGGTCATCCAGGGTGCTCTGATCTTCGCTGCTCAGCAGGCTACCGGTTACCTCGTGATCGCATTCTTCGGCGCTTACGCACAGAAGACACTGGGCTACCCCGCAACCGTCGCATGGACCGGTACTCTCGTCGCTGGTATTTGCTGGACCATCTTCATGTTCATCGCCGGTGCTTGGTCCGACCGCATCGGCCGCGCTAAGACCTTCATCATCGGCTACGTCGTGATTATGATTTGGGAGGCCGTCATGTGGAGCATCCTGGACCAGGGTCCGTTCCTGTACATCATGACCGTCGCAGTTCTCACCCTGCCACTGGCCCTGACCTTCGGCCCGCAGCCAGCCATGTACTCCGAGATGTTCCCGGCTGAGGTCCGCTACTCGGGCGCTTCCATCGCTTACGCCATCGGCGCCGTCCTCGGTGGCGCATTCGCTCCGATGATTGCCCAGATGATCATGGACGCCACCGGCAACCCGTTCTACATCTCCGTCTACCTGATGGCCATGGCTATCCCGGCACTGATTGCCCTGTTCCTGCTGCCGAAGGGTCTCGAAGACCGAGACCTGATCGAGCACCCGGAAACTAACCTCGACGAAGTTAAGTCGCGCGTCTAGTTCCCACAGCTAAGGGATCTGCCCCACCGAGGGGCTGATTACGCGAGCCGTCGTCAAGCACTGCACAACGCAGTATTTGCTTGACGACGGCTTTTGCGTTTCCACCTTCGTTCTATCCCGGTAGCTTGTTTCCGACCCGCGGCCCCGATTTCCTCATGAGTTTCTCAGTCGAAAGCGGCTGACAAGCCCCAGATATCCCATTAACGTTGGGTTATGGCACAGACTTCTTCCAGCTCCACGCGAATCCCCCGCCGTCGCTCGACCGACGGTCCGAAGACGCTCCCCTCCCGTCCTGAACCGGAAGTGGCAGGTGCACTGCAAAAGGCCCTGGACGGCTATTTCCCCGAGGCGCGCGCTGATGTCCGCACTCTTTTAGAAGATCCGTCTCTACGGCCTGCCTCTGGGCTGACCGTGGAGGAGGCCAGGCAGCACACCACCGAGTCACTGTCCAAGGTGCTTAAGACCGGCATGCCCTATGGGGCTTTCCGCACTGACCAGGGCGGCACAGGAGATACCGGTGGCACTCTCACCGGGATTGAAATGCTTGGCCACACCGACTTGTCGTTGATGGTGAAGTCCGGAGTGCAGTGGGGCCTTTTCGGCGGCGCTGTCAGCAACCTGGGAACAGAGCGTCACGGCGAGTTGGTGCGTGACCTCATTGAGCTGCGGGCTCTCGGCTGCTTTGCGATGACCGAGCGCGGCCACGGCTCGGACGTCCAATCACTCGAGACCACGGCGCACTACGACCCCGAGACGGAAGAATTCATCCTCAATTCCCCTACGGCTTCCTCTGAGAAGTGGTTTTTGGGCAATGCCGCGCGCGATGGGCGCTGGGCTGCGGTCTTTTGCCAGCTCTACACACCAGGGCAGGAAGAATCCCATGGTGTGCACTGCATTGTCGCTCGAATCCGCAATGATGATGGTTCGCCTGTCGACGGAGTTGCTATCGGCGACCACGGCACCAAGGGCGGCCTCTTGGGCGTGGACAACGGCACTCTCATGTTCGACCATTACCGCGTGCCGCGGGAGAACCTGCTTAACCGTTTCGCAGATGTCTCGGCCGCTGGCGAGTACAGCAGCGATATTGGCAGCCCCAATGCACGGTTTTTCACGATGCTCGGTGCCCTCGTGCGCGGCCGCGTGACAGTCGGTGCGGCCGCTGGTGCGGCAACCCGCACCGCACTGACCATCGGCACCAAGTACGCACACTTGCGGCGCCAATTTGCTCCCGACGATTCGCTGCCGGAAAAGAAACTCATTGAGCACCGCCAGCACCGAATCCGACTACTCCCCCGCATTGCGCGTTCGTACGGTCTGCAATTTGCCACCAACCTGCTGATCAAGCGGATTCACGACCTCGAAGCGGAAGGGCTGGACCGTGCGAATCTAACCCCGGAGCAGGCTCGCGATCTACGTGAAGCGGAGGCACATGCCGCCGCATTGAAGGTCGCCAACACCGCGCATGCCACCGATGCCATCCAGGAGATGCGTGAGGCCACCGGTGGAGCTGGCTACATGGCGGAGAACCTGTTGACCATTCTCAAAGAGGACTCTGACGTATTCACTACCTTTGAGGGCGACAACGTGGTGATGTTGCAGCTGGTCACCAAGGAACTTTTGGGTGGTTTTGCCCGGGAGGTACAGAGTTTTTCCAACCTGGAAATGGTGCGCTTCGGCCTCGACAATTTCAGTGGCATTTTGCGCCGTCGCACCGGTGCGGACGCCGTCGTTCAGAACCTCTTGGATGCGCTGACTGACGCTGATGAGTCCTCGCTCTTTGACCCCGCCAGCCAGATGCAATTGCTCATCGAGCGCGAGAATCGACTTCTCAAGTCCCTTGCTCGCAGGCTGCGCCCGGCGCGGAAACTGCCTGTGGAAAAGGCCGCGAAGCTGGTGGACAAGGTCCAGGACCACATGATTTCCTGCGCGTGGGCGCATATCGATCGCATGATTTTGGAAGCGTTCTTTGAAGCTGAATCCACACTCACAGATGAGCGCTCTCAAGAGGTGCTCGAGCAGGTTCGCGATGTGTTCTTCCTGTCGGTGGTCTGCGATAACGCCGGCTGGTTCTTGGAGCAGTCACTGCTCACCGGTACTCGCACCAAGGGCGCGCGGGCGGGCTTGGCCGATCTTGTTGATTCCCTTGGCCCCTGGTCTGAGGTGCTTGTCGACGCCTTCGGTGTCCCCAGCACCATGCTGGATATCCCCATGATGGAGCCTTACGACGCGATGACACCGAAAGCTAAGGCAAACCCGGCTAGTTAGCGTGTTGGCCGGTTGGCCGCTGTGGTGGCTGCTGTGGCGGTGACTGGTGTGAGGTAGCTACGGCCTGGATGCGCAGGTTGGCTACTGCGCCAAGAAACCTTCCAACCCAGCCACAGTGGCCTCTGCCAAGCGCTGACGGCCTTCGTTGGAGGTCAAGAGGGCAATGTCGCTGCTATCACGCATGTTGCCGTATTCGACCAGTGCCTTTGGTTTCGTCGATAGGTTGAGTCCGGTGAGGTCAGCGCGCGGATTCAGCCCCTGGCTACCGAGGTAGTTGGATGGAGCAAAACCGGCTGCGACAAAAGCATCGCGCAGCGCGGTTGCCAGCGCGGTAGATCCCTGCTCGTCATTATTGGCGAGCGGCTGCGAAATCGCAGACACATGGAATCCGCGGTTGCCCTCTCCAGCACCATCTGCGTGAAGGCTCACCACGGCATCGGCGTTGGAGGCATTTTCCTTCTCTGCACGGGCATCGATGCAATCTGCACGACCGGTGTCATCGACGCGGCTGAGCAGCACCTGAGCACCGCGCTGTTCGAGCAGCTGCTTAATTTCCTGCGCCATCAGCCAATTGAACTCATGCTCCGGGAAGCCGTCATTGGAAGCGGTACCGGAGGTATTACATGGCTTCTGGCCACCGCGGCCGTCAGTGACCATCATGTCCGCTGGTGGTGGGGTGCCGGCGTGTCCCGGGTCGAGGTAGATGACCTTGCCGGCTACAGCGCTGGAGCCGTCGGCACGCGAAGTAGCGCGATTAGCTTGCTGTTGTTGTGCATCGCCAGAAGCGACTGCGTCGGGGTTAGCAGAATCAGACATTGCAGACTCCTCATTCGGCGGAGTGGGGTTCGGCATCTGCATAGCCTCTTCTTCAGCTGCCAACGACGTTTGCGTTTCTGTCGACGCAGCTTGCTGAGCGCTTCCTGCTTTGGAAGCCTCCGTGTCGATGGTGCAAGCTACAAGACCGGCTGGCAAAATTGCCGCAGCCACCAAAGCCACAGCTAGTCGTCTTGCTGATCGCTGCACTGCTAGTCCCTGGTGTCCGGGCTGCCGCATAGTGCGTTCTCCTAGTTTCCGCGTACCTGCTATGTGCTGAGTAACAGTAGCAAACACTCGATTGAGAGTCGCCGGCTCCGAGATTTCCTCCCCCTTCGTTTCGGGGAATCACCGCACGTCGGGACGTGTGCAGGATTTTTCAGGACTTATCACCGAGGGGTTTAGTGATTCCCCTTCGCCTGTGCTGCCAAACCCGTAAGCATTAAGTCCACAAGCTTTTCTTGCACACCGGGAAAGTACTGCTCGACCGCTGCAGAGTTAGGAAGGGGACGCGACACCACAGCGAGCCCAAGGTGGAAATCAAGCGGTGCAACGTCCTCCGGGCATAGCCCAGCTGCTTTTGCCTTATCCAGCAGTCGCGTATAGCTCTGACGCAACTCCGTCATTCGCTTTTCGATAATGCCATCAATCTTTTTCGCCTCGCTCCCCAAACTGGTATTGAGATCGCTGAATAATGCCTGGGCAAGTGCCGCAACACTTAATTTCGCGATCGCGTGGACTGCTTCGTGCCAAGCGCCGTCCGGATCGTCGTCAAACTGAGCTACGGCTGCCTCAGTAACCCTGTCGATATCAGCTGCAACACGAGCACTGACTGCGCCGAGAAGCTCAATCCTGCTGGGAAAGTGCCTGCTTGCCGTAGCTAAACCGACACCGGCCTCCCTGGCAATCGCACGCATGGATACACCGGCTCCTTGCTCTATCAAGAGTTTTCGCGCTGCTTCCACGATGGCATCACTGTTCATCACTGCATCTTGTCTCACACTTGCATCCTAACAAACGGAACACTATGCTCCACTTTGTAAGTGAAACACTCTGCTCCAGTTAGGAGATAGGCCATGTCAACAGCTACGACTGAGACGAAAAAGCCTCACCCGCCCCCAAAGCAGTAGCCGTGATCTTCGGTATTCCGCTCGTCATCGGGCTCATGCTCTTCGCGTTCCTGGCACCGACATTTGCCTCCGGCCCGAACGATGTCCCCATTGCGCTGACTGCCCCCGCCCCAATATCCGAACAAATCACCCAAGCCATCGAACACAAAGCTGGCGACGATGCTCCTGATATCCAGGTGATGGACACCCCTGACGCCGTACGCGAGTCAATCCTCAATCGCGAAACTGTTGGCGGCATCGTCATCTCCCCGACGGGCGCTACCGCCTACACCGCTTCAGGCAACGGCGCACCTTACTCGCAGCTTATCGACGGCATTGCGACGACCCTCGAGTCTCAAAACATCCCTGTAGAGCGGGAGGATTTGGCTCCAACCACACAGGATGACCCACAAGCTTCCGGTGTCGCGCTCCTCGGCTTGCCGCTGGCTTTCGGCGGTATCATCTCGGCAGTTATAGCCACCTTCCTCTTCCGAGGTAAGAAGTGGACGAAATTGGGTGTCCTCGCTGGCATCGCAGTCTTCGGAGCCCTCGTGGCAACGTGGATGCTCCACTCTGTCTACGGCACGCTTTCGGGCAGCTTCGGCATGGAATGGCTGGCTATTTCTCTGGGAATCCTGGCTACCTCAATGCTTACCGCTGGGCTCGCAGCCATTATCGGCACTCCGGGTGTAGGCATTGGCGCCATTTTGACGATTTTCCTAGCGAACCCGCTATCTGGACTATCCACTGGCCCATGGCTGCTTCCAGCCGGTTGGTCCACTCTTGGCCAGTGGATGCCCATTGGGGCGACCGGACACCTGGTCAGGTCCCTGTCATTCTTCGATGGCAACGGCGCTGTGGCAGCCTGGTGGGTTCTCATCCTCTGGATTGCCGCCGGATTCGCTCTCCTCATGTTTGACGGGTTAAGTGACAAAAAGTGTGTCCGCTCGGTGTGTCGCCGGGTGGGCCCTTTTTATCTCATGGGCCCTTTCCGGATTCCTATGTTGTGTTGGTATTCGGTTGGGATAGCGTTGTCGTAGAAGGCTGGTCGTCCTGTTTCGTGGTCGGCTTTGTTGTGGTCTTCTGGGACAAGATCGTTGACTTTGGCGAGTTGATCTTGTCCGTAATTGCACTGCCTGGCGATCTTTAGCGGGTCGTCAGGCAGCTGCGTTTTCGAGTGCAGGTACCACTCGAGCATTTTGCGTTGGCGCTCCCCGGACCTGCCGCGATGCGCGTCGGCGATGCGTTTGAGCTGGGCGTTGACGCCGCCTTCCAGACTGTTGGTTGTTGATGCCCAGCGCTGTGGTTCGAGTGCTTCTGGTGGTGGCTGCAGGTAGGTAAACAGCCAGTTATTGCGCGATAGGTGCAGCAGTGAGTTGTATGCCTTGCGAACTCGCAGGTGGGTCCATTCCCACTGGTTGTTGAGGGTGCGGCGTTCTTTGGGGAGGGGTGTTTTTTCGTTGAGGAATGCTTTGAATACCTGTCCGAAGTCATGCAGGCGCAGCGTCCACTCCCGTGCCTGGTCGAGTGTGGTGATACGGGTCAGTTTCAACGCCAGGGCGTAGATAGCTTTGCCTGCGTCGGTGCGTGGACGGCTGGTGGTGTAGCGACGGACCACGCGTTGGGCATGGACAAGGCAGCGTTGGATGCGGGTGGTTGGCCAGCAGGTTTTGATTGCTGAGTAGGCGCCTTGGCCACCGTCGAGGACAACGCATAGTGGTGGGGCGATGTTTTTGAGTAGTTGGGTGTAGGCGTGGGCGGTTTCGCGTTGTGTCCAGTGCCATGCGATGACGTGGTCGTGGCTGGCTGCCACAAGTAAGCAGCCAGCGTCGGTGTAGGTGCCGTCGATGAAGATTTGGTCGTAGACCCGGTTGGGATCGGGGGTGTTAGGGACATCGATAAGCCACAATGAGGTGAACCGGCGGTCGAGTGTGCGCCGGGAGACATTCAAGGTGTCGGCCACCTTGGTTAAAGAAGCAGTGCCGGTGACGTAGGTGTGAAACGCTTTGAAATCCCGGGTGTGGGTCTGATCGGGGCGGTGTCGTGTTGTTGAGCATCCGCAGTCAGGGTTTTTGCATCGCCACCTGGTTGTCCCTTTGGTTGTGGTGCCGTTTTTCTTCATTTGCCCAGCGCATATAGGGCATCGGGGTCTGTTTGGAGTCACCCAGAAAGACAACCAGGCCCCTGTTACCACATGCAGGAGCCATTCCGGTGGATTGAGCAAGAAACGGGCCTGAATAAGGTCTGGAACCTTATATAAGCCCGTTTTATGCGGCCTGACCAGCAAATAGGCTGAAAATCAGACACACTTTTTGTCACTTAACCCTGTTTGACCGATCCAAAAAATAAAAAAACGGGACCCTTTTTAAAGGATCCCGTTTCAAACCGAGCCGCCTGCGAGAATCGAACTCGCGACCTTCTCATTACGAGTGAGACGCTCTACCGACTGAGCTAAGGCGGCACGCACATTGCGCCGAGCTTTCAAGCAAGCAGAAATAACCCTGCACAAAATGTACAAGCGGTAATACTACTGTACTGCCCCCATCGCTACCAAAATGGGGCCTGCAGTCCGCTGCATTAGGCGCGGCTACCGGCTTACCTACGACCAACCTGCCCCGCGATCTGCAATTTAGCCATCAATTCATCCATCAAGACCGTCAACTTCACTGCAGTCACGAGCATGCCGCGCACCTCGGTGACAGCATCGATGGAGGCCAATATCGCCTCCGGCGGAAGGCGTCGGGCTAGCTCCGTGGCTGTCCGACGACGGTCTGGATTTATGAGGTAGACCGCGCCATCGCCAAACTCAGAACCAGCACCAAAGCCCGAATCCCCCGAAGCAGTCTCACCACCACGTTCCGCCCCAAACGCCAGCACCAGGGCGTCACGGTAAAGCCCCATAATGTCGGTCAACGACAGGTCGATCAGATCTGACTCCGCGCGCCTGCGCCGCCGCTTCTGATTATCCTCCAGCTCCTTGATCACGCCCTTAGAGCCGCGCAGCGCCGCCTGCGCACCCTTGCCAGACGCACCTACACCCAACGAGCGCTCGAGATTCTCCAGCTCCTCAGCCTCTAGCGGCTCCATCCGCCGCTTCACCTCGCCAGCCACTTCGTTGGCTAACTCTCGCGCCGCCAAATACGACTTCGCCGGGTCGAACACGGCCTCTACGAAATCCAGGGCCTTGCCCCGCCAGGCACGCGAGCCCTCATCGGAGACAAAGCCACGCGCACGCCCAATGTGACCGTTGGACACCGTCGCGGCCCAGACCGCTTGCTCGTCGGTAAGCTCTGGCCGCTCTGCGCGCAGGAGGTTTGTAACGTCGTCGATATGCGGCGTCGGCACATAGACGTGGCGGCAGCGCGAACGGAGCGTAACGGAGAAATCCTCCGCGTTCGTCGTTGGTGCGCACATGATGATGACGGTGCGCAGCGGCGGTTCTTCCACCACCTTGAGCAGCGCATTTGAGGCGGATTCGTTGAGACGGTCGGCATCTTCGATGATCAGCACGCGACAATCCGCCGTTGTGGGCATCTTGTAGGCCCAGGGCCGCAGCTCGTCCCTCACCGTCGCCACGGAAATGATGGTGCCCTCCGGGCGCACAATCTTGATATCGCCATGCGTTCCCGCCAGCGCCGTCCGGCAGCCCTCGCACTCGCCACATCCGGGGTTGTCATGCCGCGTGCACAGCAGCGCCGCCGCAAACGCCGTCGCCGTCACCGACCGCCCCGACCCCGCAGGTCCCGTGAACAGCCAGGCGTGCGTCATGTCCGAGTCGCGTGGCACATCGCTTAACGACGACCCCGCGTCCCCACCTTCCGGCGAAACCTCCACCCCATCGCCTGCCAGCGGTTGACCGTTGGCAAAGCGATAATGCGCAGCGCGCACAGCAGCCTGCAGCCGCTGGCGAACCCCACCGGTTTCGGGCATACGAGAAAACACGCTGCGCTCTGTCATCGGCTCTGTCATGGCCACAACTCTAGCGCGCCCCACGAGACTCTTGTGAGGTAACTACTCCCTGCAATCCGGGGTTGCCACTAAGGTAGTAATCATGCAACGGCTCTGGCGAAATCTGAAATGGCTAAGCGGGACAATGTGGCCTGCTTATGCCTCATTTATCTTCGTCTGCAACCTTGTCGGAGCCATGATTGTCGGCTTGTTCCTCGGCATGCTGTTGCCACTGAACCAAGAAACTCACCTGCCGCGGTTGGCTAATGGGGTCATCTATGCCCTGGCTGGTTACCTGGTTCTGGCAATTATTGCGGGAATCGGCACTACTTGGATCCTGTTCAAGCCGTTGTTGAAATGGCAGCGTCATCCGGATATGCACGATCCGCGGCGGGTACGATATCTGGTCATGCGCGTGCCTGTCTATCAGGCACTCTTGGGTACCGTCATCTGGTCTCTGGGCGTGATTGTCTTCAGTGGAGTCGCGTTCGCCTATGACAGCAAGATTGGCCTGATGGTGCTGCTCACCTCGGTGCTCGGTGGCGCCATGGTGGCACTGTTGACCTATCTAATTGCGGAGCGCATGGTGCGTCCGGTTGCTGTGGAGGCGCTGGCGCGTAGGGCCCCGGATTCTTCGCTGGAGCCACCGATTGGTCACCGCCTGCGCCAGACGTGGGTGTTGACCAGCGGTGTTCCAGTGGTAGCAATCCTGCTTGTGCTGATAGGTCAGCGCCGTGGTCTATTCACAGATGACGCGGCAGATTTGCTGCCCACCATCACCGCGCTGGCAATTCTGGCTCTGATTACCGGCTATTTCGGCACGATGTTGGCCACTATGTCCATCGTCGACCCGATTCGTGATCTCACGGGTGCGATTAACAAGGTCCGCCAGGGCCAGGTGGATACGCGCGTGCCTATTTACGACGGCTCCGAGATGGGCGTTCTCCAGGCGGGTTTCAATGAAATGATGCGTGGCCTGCAGGAGCGTCAGCGGGTCCGTGACCTCTTCGGCCGCTATGTCGGGTCTGAGGTCGCCCGTAAGGCTCTGGAAGAAAAGCCGACTTTGGGCGGCGAGAATCGCCTCGTCGCGGTGCTGTTTGTGGACGTGATTGGTTCGACCAACTTCGCGGAGAAGAACTCGCCAGAAGTCGTTGTCCGTGAGCTCAATGCCTTCTTCGACCACGTTGTTGACTGTGTGCACCGCAATAAGGGCATTATCAACAAGTTCCAGGGTGACGCGGCTCTGGCTGTCTTCGGCGCTCCCCTGCCCCTCGATGACACTGCTGGGCACGCCCTCACAGCCGCCCGTGAACTGCGCGAGGAACTGCTCGACCTCCAGCTCACCGCGGGTATCGGCGTCTCCGCCGGGCACGTCGTTGCCGGCCACATCGGTGCCCGCGACCGTTTTGAATACACGGTTATTGGTGACGCGGTTAACCAGGCTGCCCGTCTGACCGAGCTGGCCAAGGACACCCCGGGCCGCGTGCTCGCCACAGCTTCCACCATTCGCCTGGCCAACGAGGACGAGCAGGCTCGCTGGACCACCCTGAAGTCCGTGGAGCTGCGCGGCCGTACGCACATGACGCAGCTTGCGCGCCCGGTGCGCCCGACGCTTGCCGACGAAGCTTAGGGCTCGTTGGGCGCCCAGTACCCCTAGACTTCTCAGACGGCGAACACACTTACTCCACCGAGAATAAATCTCCTGGCTGGCAGTCCAAAGCTTCGCACAACATAGTGAGCGTCGTGAATCGCACGGCCTTCGCCCTGTTGTTTTTCAGCACTGAGAGGTTGACCGGAGTGACCCCGACCTGTTCGGAAAGGGCTGCCAACGTCATTCCGCGGCTTTCAAGCAGCTCATCTAAGTGGCACACAACCTTCGCCATTTAAATGAGTCCTTCCTGATCTTCCTGCATTCGCGCAGCTCGGAACAACATAACTCCGAGAGTGGAGATGACTATCATAAGCACAAACCATATTCCCAGGTGCTCATTGAAATCGGCATGATCACGCTGGTACCACGCGCTCAGATTCAGGCCACTTGCGACCCAGTTTTCACCCATATGCTGTAGGAAACTACTTGCCGGATACATCGCTACCAGCCAGGAGATAGCCATAACTCGTCGCGCAGTCTTAACTGTAAAAAACTCGCCCTTCAGGTACGAGAGTGAGAACAACACGCAGAGCACGGCAATCGCGGCGACGATAGCGCATCGAACAACAGTCGCAGCAATAAACAAGGAGAGGACTCCACCACTCATAACCTCGATAGGAACCCCTTTGCCACTTCCCAGCACTTCGGGCAAAAGCAGGGTCAGATCACTGGGGAACTGCTGATGAAGAACCGGATGACGGAGCTGGAGCAAAATGTAAACCAGTGCAAACACTCCGGCAAAAAGGCTCACGATTACATCCCGGCGCTCCTTAGTTTGATTGACATACGGGTCATTTGGCTTCTTGGTCTGTGGAGATACCATAGCTAACTTCCTTACTGCACCGTAATTGGCGCGGTTAGTGAGATTATTCTGCGGGGCGCTTGGAGCTGCAGCCAAACCCCAACACATCGTTATTCGATGTATCGATTTTCGATACTATATCGCTTTTCGATATGCCGCAAGGCTCCTGCAACAATCGCCGTCCGCCGCCAACCTGCGCACCCACCCGCAGTTCCTTTACGTTGGAGGAATGACTGACAACCGACCCAGTTCTAACACCGACCCCAGACCCCGCATGCTCGTCCCCGATGCTGCGCGCGGATTCGCCCTCCTCGGCATCGCGATCGCGAACATTGCCACCGCCTGGCTGGTTGCAGATCCCGAACTGCCCGCAGCATTCTTCGGCGGCGTCATAAGCGACAGCATCGCCGACAAGGCCACCGTGCTGTTTACCGCAGTGACCGCGCATAACCGCGGGCTGCCGATGTTCGCAACGCTGCTCGGCTTCGGTGTGGGACTCATCGTCCGCAGTTTGGCCAGGAGGAACTTTCCAATCTCGCGGGCGCGGGTGGTCGTCGTAAAGCGTTATGCGTTCCTGGGGCTGTTCGGCATCGCGCACATGCTGTTTCTGTTCTTTGGCGACATCATGTTTCTCTACGGCATCTGCGGCATCATCCTGGGGCTGCTTATGGGCCTCAGCAACAAGGTGCTGACGATTCTCGCGTGGATTGCGCTGACGATCAACGCTGCAGTGAGCCTGCTGTTTTTGGTATTCACAATTGCGATGCCCGACACCGGGCTCTCCGGCTCCGACATGAGCGAGTTCGTCAACGGCGGCGCGATTGAAACGAGTTACCTGGATATGCTCGGCGCGAATCTCGAGGTCCTGACAATGAGCATCACTACCCTGCCGCTGCAGCTGTTCCTCTACCTGCCGGTGATGATGATTGGCTTCGTGTGGGCTCGCAAGGGCGTGCTTGACGACGTTGACGCGCACCGCCCCCTGCTTATTCGGTGGCTCGTGGTGGCTGTGGTCGTGGCTTTCGGTGTCGGCATCCCTATGGGGTTGGCAGCGATTGGAGTTCTTCCAGCCGGACAGCACATGGCCTTCTTGGTAATTAATAACTTTGCCGGAGTGTTCGCCGGTCCTGGCATCCTAGCCGGGCTGGCGTTAGCACTGCAGCCGCTCCAACGACGCCTGAACGAGGGCGCCGCTGTACCTGGTTGGCTGGTGCCGATTGTGGCACTCGGTAAGCGTTCGATGACGGGCTACCTGATGCAGTCGGTGATCTTCTTTGTGCTGGTGTACCCGTTTACTCTGAACATCCCGCGCGACATGGGTGCATTTGTGCAAACACTCATCGCTATTGGTGTCTGGCTGGTGACGTTGTTGGCCGCGTGGGCGATGGAGCGTCGCGGCATGCAGGGTCCGTTTGAGAAGGTGCATCGCCGGCTGTCGTACGGGCCGACGATGCGGGCAGAGTTGGCCGGGGTCGGCGGCCCCAAGCCTGCTCCGCAGGATGCGCCGGGTGCGCCGGGTACGCCGAGCGCGGCGGGCGCGGCGGCCCCTTAAGCCCTACTTGCCCCGGCGGGTCGCCTTCACCACTCGCTTGGTGGTGCGCTTGACTGCCTTCCTGGTGGTCTTCTTCGCAGCCTTCTTCGTGGTCTTGCGAGTCGACTTCTTCGCAGCCTTCTTAGTGCCACCATCGGCGGCTTCCTTCGCGCGGCGCTCAGACAGCAGCTCGCAGGCGCGGGCATCGGTCAGAGTCTCAGGCGTATCCCCCTTGCGCAACGAAGCATTGGTGACACCATCGGTGACGTACGGACCGAATCGGCCATCCTTCACCGACATCGGGCGACCGGAGACATCGTTGTCGCCCAGCTGCTTCAGCGGCGGCTTCGCAGCAGCGCGACCGCGGCGCTTCGGCTCAGCGTAGATACGACGCGCCTCGTCCAATGTCACGGTGAAAATCTGCTCTTCGTTAGCCAGTGAACGCGAGTCCGTGCCCTTCTTCAGGTACGGACCGTAACGGCCATTCTGAGCAGTAATAACCTCGTTATCGACCGGGTCGACACCGACCTCGCGCGGCAGGCTCATCAGCTTCAGAGCCTCTTCCAGCGTGACAGTCGACGGCTCCATGGAGGAAAACAGCGAGGCCGTCTTCGGCTTCAGAGTTTCCTCGATAATTTCCGCGGTGCGCTTTTCCTTCTGCTTGGCAGCGGTCTTGGTTTCCCAGTTCTTCTTTCGCTTGCCCTCGGCAGCGCGCTGAGCGTCCTCTTCGGCGCGCTCAGCTGCGATGATCTCCTCAGCCTTGGCTACGACACCTTCGCGCTCTTCATCGGTGACCAGCTCGGTGACGTAGGGACCGTAGCGGCCATCGCGAGCAACAATCATGCGACCATTGGCCGGGTTAATGCCCAGTTCACGGCCACCCTGCGGCATGGCCAGCAGCTTCTCGGCGGCGGCCAGATCCAGCTCGTCCGGAGTCATGGCCTCCGGGATGTTGGCGCGCTGCACCTCGTCGGCACCGTTTTCACCGGCACCCGGGCGCGTGCGCTCCAGGTACGGCCCATAGCGGCCAACGCGAACGATGATTGGGTTACCCTCGGCATCGTCGAGAAGGTGGAGCGAATTGACCTTCCGAGCATCAATCGATTCCAAGTTCACGTCGATGATGTTCTTCAGGCCACCATGGGTCGCAATGGCGTCGGCTCCCTTGTGGCGGTGATCCTTGTCATCGCCGAAGTAGAAACCGGTCAGCCAGGTCGTGCGATCCTTATTGCCCGCAGCAATGCCGTCGAGCTCATCCTCCAGCTCGGAGGTGAAGTCGTAGTTGACCAGATCGGAGAACGCTTCCTCCATCAGCCCCACCACGGCAAAGGCCACCCACGAGGGCACCAGAGCGTTGCCGCGGGAGTAGACGTAGCCGCGATCCTGAATGGTCTTGATAATCGACGCGTATGTCGACGGACGACCAATTCCCAGGTCCTCCATCTTCTTCACCAAGCTGGCCTCGGTGAAGCGCGCAGGCGGGTTGGTGGAGTGGCTGTCGGCACTGAAGTCCGTGGCCGTCAGGCCCTGGCCTTCCGTCAACTGTGGCAGACGCTTCTCGGCGTTGTCGGCGACCTTGCGGCCGTCGGAAAGCGCGGAGACCTCGACGTATGCCTTGAGGAAGCCCGGGAAGCGAATCGTGCGTCCAGTGGAGGCGAACTCGACGGCGTGCGTGTCGGTGGCGCCGGCGATGGTGACCTTCATGGACGTGCCGCGTGCGTCGGCCATCTGAGAGGCGACGGTGCGCTGCCAAATCAGTTCGTAGAGCTTGAATTCCTCGGCATCCAGCGATCCCGCCAGCTGCCCCGGCGTTGCGAATGTCTCGCCAGCCGGACGGATTGCCTCGTGCGCTTCCTGCGAGTTCTTCACCTTGCGCGAATATTGGCGCGGCGCATCGGCGACGTACTCCGAGCCGTAGAGCTCCAGCGCCTGCTTACGCGCGGCATCGATACCGGCCTTGGACAGCGTCGTGGAGTCGGTACGCATGTAGGTAATGTGACCGTTTTCGTACAGACGCTGCGCCACACGCATCGTGCGCTCAGAGGTGTAATGCAGCTTGCGGCCCGCCTCCTGCTGCAGCGTAGAAGTCATGAACGGCGGGTACGGACGGCGCGTGTACGGCTTCTCCTCCACCGACGCGACCTTGAGCTCAGAGCCCACGAGGTCCGCCGCCAGGGTTTCGGCGAGCTGCTTATCGACGACCCGGATGCCATCGGACTTCTTCAGCTGGCCACGGTCATCGAAGTCTCGGCCCTGCGCTACGCGCTGACCATCAACGCTGGTCAGGGTTGCAACGAATTCCTTCGGCTGGTTGGCGTCAGCAGAAGTCGAGCCGGTGTCCAGAGTGGCGGCGACATCCCAGTACTCAGCGGAGATAAACGCCATGCGCTCGCGCTCACGCTCGACGATGACACGCGTTGCCACCGACTGCACACGGCCTGCCGACAGGCGCGGCATGACCTTCTTCCACAGCACCGGGGAGACCTCGTAGCCGTAGAGACGGTCGAGGATACGGCGACCTTCCTGGGCGTCGACCAGGTTCTGGTCCAGCTCACGGGTGTTGGCGGCGGCTTCCAAGATGGCCTGCTTGGTGATCTCATGGAACACCATGCGACGCACCGGCACCTTGGGCTTCAGAACCTCCAGCAAGTGCCAGGCAATAGCCTCGCCCTCACGGTCGGGGTCAGTTGCGAGATAGAGCTCGTCGACTTCCTTGAGCTTGGCCTTCAGGTCGGCGACTTTCTTCTTCTTATCAGCGCTGACGACATACAACGGAGCGAATCCGTTGTCGACGTTCACACCCAGACGAGCCCAGGGCTCCTTCTTGTAACGAGCCGGAACGTCGGCTGCGCCACGGGGCAAGTCGCGAATGTGACCCACCGACGCCTCCACGATGTAATCATCGCCGAGATACGGCTGAATCTTGCGAGCTTTCGTCGCCGACTCGACAATTACAAGGCGCTTGAGGCCGTCTGAATTCGCCATAGAAGTTTTTCTATCCTGCAACGTTGAATGTTTTTGACTGTCTAGGTTCTTGTTTTCGTTTAAATCTTGGGGGTTCTTGGCCGGACTCTGGCTGGGCTTCAGCTGTGAGAAGCCCGCAATCGGTTCCAACCGGTTCCGATCAGTGCAAATCAGTTCCCGGCCGCGTTCTCTCCGGAAGATTATCTGGAAAGAATATGAAGAATATAAGGAATACCGTACACACAATCTAGTTTGTCGCGTGGATTCCTCAAGTATCGGGCGGATTTTGGGTGTGACTGAAGGGGCTGCAAATGTGAAACTGTATGAGTTTATGACACTTTCAAGCCATTTTTCGGGCCGTTTTTGTCATAAACGTAGTCAGTAACTCGCATCAATCCAACGCCACCAGCCATAAACACAGTCAGTAACGTGCATTGAGGTAAGAAGCAAAAAGCGCCCACCCGCCCACGCGCCAGTCGGAACGCTGAGCGGACACACTTTTTGCCTGTTACCCCGCGATTGTCGCGCACCTTCCCCCCCCAGAAATGCAAAAATCCCACGCAGAAATTACTTTCCACGTGGGAGAATCAAGGCTCACCCTATGAACACAACATGGACCTTGAAAAGCCAAAAATTCCGCGCGCCAAACCAGACAATAGCCCAGTTCAACCCGGAAATGGCTACCTTACAGAGGCTTCACGTCCAGAGCCTGCGGCCCCTTCTGGCCCTCACCAATCTCGAACTCGACTGCCTGGTTCTCTTCCAGCGTCTTGAAACCAGTGCCCTGAATCTCGGAGTAGTGAACGAACACGTCGTTGCCACCGTCAGCTGGGGCGATAAACCCGAAGCCCTTCTCCGAGTTGAACCACTTCACAGTACCCTGTGCCATTACAAAACTTCCCAACTTCAGGATTCGATAAAACAAGTATTCGCCACGCACATCCGGCCACACACAATGGGGTAAACACGGCCAGAACACCCTTTCCGCCTCGAGCGGGCTTTTGCCGGGTGCCCTTTGGCGGGCGATACACTCAAAAAGTCTGCCACGTTTGGGGCGCGAGCGCCGATTAGCAACAGCTTCTTGCCACCCCCGTAAACCCCGTGCTCGGGATCCGGAGAAACTGGGGTGTTGAGCAGCGGAAAAGTGGCTGGTAGGAAGCGTCGTCAAGCATGTGAAGTGCGCGTTTGCAGGAAAGGATGGTGTCGGTGGAGTCGTTTGGACGGGAGCTGCTGGGGCCGGTTATTCGTGCACATCCGCGGGCGACGGTGACGCACATTGCGGATCTTCCTGCGCGCGCTGGCGTGACCGCACCTTGGCCTGAGTGGGTGCCGGATTGGCTGAAAGAAGTGCTGGTAGATCGCGGAATTGAGAACCTGTGGACTCATCAGGCAGCAACCGCGAACCTCGCCCGCGAGGGCGTGCACTGTGTCGTCGCGACGGGCACGGCGTCGGGCAAATCGCTCGGTTACCTGCTGCCCGTGCTCACAGAACTATCGGCCACCCCCGCGGCCACCGCGCTGTACCTCTCCCCGACCAAGGCGCTGGGCGCCGATCAGTTGGACACGGCTCGTGCGATGGCACCGGCGTCGCTGAGCTCGCTGATTTCGCTTTACGACGGCGACACCCCGCAAGACGCCCGGCGCGCCATCCGCGACCACACCCGTTGGGTGTTTACCAACCCCGATATGCTGCATGTTTCGGTCCTCGGCAATCATGTTCGGTGGACGCGGATGCTGCGCAACCTGCGCTATATCGTCGTCGACGAATGCCATGCCTATCGAGGCGTATTCGGCGCCAACGTCTCCCAAATTCTACGTCGCCTCCTGCGGCTGTCCCGGGAATATGGTGCCTCGCCGACCGTGATTTTCGCCTCTGCGACTACCAACGACCCTGCTGACCAGGCTCGTCGCCTCATCGGCGAGCCTGTCGAGGCCGTCACCGAAGACGGCGCCCCAGTCGGTGAGCGGACTATCGCCCTGTGGGAACCCGGCCTGCTCCCTGATCTCCAAGGCGAGAACGGCGCACCCGTGCGCCGCCCCGCCCCAACAGAGGCCGCAGATATCATGGCCGACCTGCTTGTCGAGGGCGCCCGCACCCTGACCTTCACCCGTTCGCGGAGCAGTGCCGAGAAGGTAGCGCTCGGCGTGCGCGAGCGCCTGGAGAAGCGCCGCCGCAGCGATATCGCCGAGCGCATCGAGTCTTACCGCGCCGGCTACCTGGCCGAAGAACGCCGCGACATCGAGCGCATGCTCGATGACGGCACCCTGCTAGGTGTGGCCACCACCAATGCACTGGAGCTGGGCATTGACGTCGGTGGCCTCGACGCGGTGGTGCAGGCCGGTTTCCCAGGCACGGTCGCTTCATTCTGGCAGCAGGCCGGCCGCGCGGGCCGTCGTGGTCAGGGCGCGCTGGTGGTGTTGGTGGCTCGCGATGATCCCATGGACACTTACTTAGTCCACAACCCTTCCGCGCTGTTGGGCCGGCCAGTGGAGAAGACCGTCTTCGATCCCCGTAACCCGCATGTGGTGTGGTCACACCTCTACTGCGCGGCTGTGGAGAAACCCGTCACCACCAGCCAGCTTCAGGCGTGGGGAACCCTGCCCGTAGCCGAAGATATGGTGTCAGCGGGCTGGTTGCGCAAGCGCACCTGGGAAGGACAAGAACCCGTCTACTACCCGACCGACCGCGATGAGGGGCCGCGCATTGCCACTGCCCACGATGCCGTGAACGTCCGCGGCGGTGATGGCCAGGAAGTGGCCATCGTCGACCAGACCGATGGTCGACTGCTTGGCACCATCGATCTTGGCCGTGCGATGCAGCAGGTCCACGACGGTGCCGTCTACTTGCACCGCGGTGAGTCCTATCTTGTCGACCAGCTGGACTTCGACAGCCTCGTCGCCCTGGTCCACCCCGAGCAGCCACGCTATTCCACCAGCTCGCGCATGGACACCACCATCCGCATTCTGGACGTTGACGATATGCGCCACTACCAGGGCCTACAGGTCGCTTCCTGCCAGGTCGAGGTCTTTCACCAGGTCACCTCCTATCTTCGTCGTCTGGATACCGGCGAGATTCTCGACAGCGTTGAACTTGACTACCCTCCGCAGCGTTTGGTCACGCGCGCCGTGGCCTACACAATGCCCGAGTCCAGCCTGCGCTCGTGGGGTGTGGGCTCCGACATCGCACCGGGGGCTCTCCACGCAGCCGAGCATGCGGCTATCGGCATGCTGCCGCTGATTGCCACCTGCGACCGCTGGGATATCGGCGGTGTTTCCACGGTCATGCACGCCGATACCCAGCAGCCCACCGTTTTTGTTTACGACGGGCACCCTGGTGGTGCGGGGTTTGCCGACCGCGGCTACGAGGCCTTCGCTCAGTGGATTCGCGCGACCCGCGATGCTGTCGCCGCCTGCGAGTGCGAATCCGGCTGCCCATCGTGCATCCAGTCGCCCAAGTGTGGCAATGGCAACGATCCGCTGGACAAGGCCGGCGCAATCAAGGTGCTCAGTGGGGTCTCTCGCGCGCTTAACGACGGCCAGTAGCAGCATCCTCCACCGCTACCGGCCCTGCCCTGGACGTGGCTTTTCTCTCCTTTCGTTGGACGCTGACCTGCACGTCCTCCCCTTCAATCTCACAGGTCACAAGGCGTGCGTGGTTAGCTTTTGCGATTGACCCCGCAGCTTTGCAGGCATCGTCGCTCTCTTGCGCAGCCACAGCGCCGGCCACCGCGGCCAGATCCGCTGCTACCGCTGCCTGCCGCGCCTGCACCACCCTCACCCCGGCCGTAACTCCGACCAAAGTCAGAACGACGAAAGCGGCGATGAACAGTGCAGCTGCGACTGTGGTGGAACCTTCTTCTTCGCGGAGAAGGCGGGCTGTCACGTTTCTCATGACGATGCCGCTCTTTCCCGCAGTGCGACCGCGCGTGCTTCCAGCGAAAATGGCCCCGCTGAGCGCCGAATGGTCACGCGCACGGTACCGGAGGTTTCCGATATCGCGACCTGCCCATCCGCGTCTGCGCGAAGCTCGGCTACTGTCTCCGCATCGCCCCGCGCCTCAGCCCGTGCGATGGCTCCGGCTGCGTCGGTAAGCCCTAGGTACATTGCGATTGTGACCAGCCCGGACAGAGCCGTGACCATGACCGTGACCAGCGCCGCGAGACCGAAAGCGGTTTCTACCGTCGTTTGGCCTTCGTCGCCGACGCACAGGCGATGAAGCGTAGAGCGGATGCGGCTAGACATCGGTGTTGAGCGCCCTTTCGATGATGTCGGTGAGCGCCTGGGTGATATCGCCGCCGGTCACGACGGTGTAGAGCAGGGCTCCGAAAGCGGCGGCAGCGATCGTTCCGAGAGCATATTCCACGGTTGACATGCCGTTTTCCTCAGTTGCCAGAGCGTGCAGACGCTTGTGCAAATACGAGCGCAGCTGGGACTGCGCAGCGGTCAGCGGATTGGTTGGACGGTTGGAGTTTTGAGTGGTCATGAGTGTTTCCCCCCTATGTGGATGTCGAGTGACAGGACAGTTGTGAGGTGTGATGTGCATTGACGCGCGTTGACGTGCGTTGACGCATCTTGGATTACGGCGCGGCAGGCGGACCACGCGCACAACCGAAGCCACAGCTGAGAGCGCAACCAGCACTGCATCCGGCGCGTGCCAGCGCGCGAGGCTGGGCGCAGAAGTGTCCACGCTTCATGACGGCATCAGTCCTGCAAACATTTCGTCGGCAAGCCCAGCGATGGTGGGCACCAAACCCAGCACCACAAACGCGGGTAGAAAGCACAACGCCAGAGGCCCGGCAATGAGGACACCAGCCTTTTCGGCGACGGCTTGCGCCGCATCGTGCGCTTGACTGCGGTACGTGGCAGCGGTGTCCTCCAACGCCTGCGCCAGAACGGTGCCGGATTCGCTTGCTCGGCGCCCAGCCGTCGCCAGGGGTACGAGCGCGGGTGTGGCAGCAAGGCTGTCCCAAGCGGAGTGCGCGCCCACGGACAACCTGGCGGAACACTGTCGAAGTGGCTCGGCCAGCTCAGGGTTTGCACCATCGGCAGCTGCTGCCATGGCCTGCGACAACGGCATACCGGAGCTCAAACAAGCACCAATGATGTCGAGGGCCGCTGCGGCATCGAGCAGCACAGCCGGGCTGATGCGCTCACCGCCAATGACAGTTCGCACACGTTCCCGCACCTGTGCGGCAATCTGCGCCACCCGATTGGTCACCTGTCGGCGTACGCTTCCTCGCGCGCGAGCATCCGACTCGGCTACCAATTCGGGCAGTCGGCTGCGGACGGGATTGAACGTCGGCAAGCAGAGGTAGACGGCGATGAGAAGTGCGGCGGCAATCATTGTCCGGCCTCCGCACGATCGATGATGGCGACCGCCCATTCGATGCCCGCGCACACCAGCCCGACACCGATGACCAGCACAATTCCTCCGATGCCGCGACTGAGGAACTCGAATGGGGACGCTCCGAAAGCTTGCCCCATGACCAAACCGAACACCGGCAGTGATGCCAAGATGGCGATCGTCATGCGTGGTCCCGCCAGCGCAGCAGACGTCTGTGAGCGATGCGCCTGACGAGCCTGCAAATCACCCCGCGCGCAGTCCAGCAACCCAGCCAAACTCAGACCGTGCTGCTGCGCCACCGTCCACATACGCCCAATCCGGCGCAGTTGCTCCGAAGATTCTTCGCCCTCCCACGGGTCGGCGAAGTTCGCGCGATGCGCCGCGTGCGCGAGATGATCAGCCAACACAGTCTCATCCTCTGACCTGCGCAATTCCGCTGCTGCCGCGTTGAGCGCTCGTGAAGCCGCCACTCCTGCGCGCAGCTGCGCGGTCAAGGTTTCCAGCGCTACCGCAGCGCTGTCCGCTTCCCGACGTTCACAGCGCCTCTCCCTCACAGCGCGCACTACTGCCCCTGCGGTGCGGCCCAGCAACAGCCCGGCTATGACACCTGGAATCCCGGCGAGCCACAGCAACACGAGTGCTGGGCCTGCAACGATGAGGATTGATAGTCCTGTAGTTCGATTCGCACTGCCAGTGCTTGCTGCACTCGACCCCGTGGAACCAGCACCAAGTCCAACCATGCGCTGCAACCACTTCAGCCCGCTGGACACCTCGCGGGCACGGCCTGCCAGTGCTCGCGAGCGCACCGCCGCCGAGCTGTCCGGCCAGATAGCGACTACTGCAGCCACGCCCCCAATGAGCATCGCCACGCTAAACCCTTCCCCCATAGCTGTTAATCTCCCCGTCTAATCCCCTGACTTTTCCTCTAGTCATTCCATCGGGTATTCCACCGGTTATTCCCCGCCGACCAGCAACTTCTGCAACGCTTCCCAACCCGGCCCAGGCCCATCCCGAGCAGTCCAGACCTCCACCACCTCCGGTGGGTTACCGCGTAGCAGCCCGATCTGTGCCAGCCGGCGAACATCAGCGCGTTCGACCACCAACACCACCTGCACCGCCGAGACCAACTGCGCATGTAGCCCGGCGCGACCAAGGCCACCGATCAACCCCAGGGCCTCAAAGCGCGCGACGACATCCCCAATCCGGTTGGCGTGAATTGTCCCCGCCCCACCGCGATGCCCCGTATTCAACGCTGCCAGCAGATCCACCACTTCGGCGCCTCGAATCTCACCGACGACAATGCGGTCGGGACGCATGCGCAGCGCCTGCTTCAGCAACTCCTGCTGCCCAATCGCACCGGCACCCTCCAGGTTGGCGGCCCTGGTCACCAGCTTCACCACATGCGGGTGCTGCGGTTGCAACTCCGGAGTGTCCTCGATACACACAATGCGCTGGTCAGGATTAACTTCTGAAAGCATCGCCGCCAATAGCGTGGTCTTTCCCGCACCCGTGCCACCGGCGACAATAAACGAAAGCTGTCCCGCCACGATTCCCCGGAGCACCGGCAGAATCTCCGGTGGAAATAGCCCGACATCGCATAGCTCCGCAAGTCCGCGACGAGCCGGACGCAGCACCCGCAGGCTAATCTGAGTGCCGGTCGCCGACGGTGGGGAAAGCACCGCATGAACTCGCACACCACAGCCGCCGACACCACCAGGAATATGGCCGTCGGCCCAGGGTTGCGCGTCGTCAAGCCTTCGTCCACACCGCGACGCGAGCCGCACCGCATACGCGCGCACCTCGCCCTCGTCCGTGAAGGAAATCTCGGCCCGCTCCAGTCCGTTGCCAGCGTCGACCCAGACCTCGCCCGGCGCGGTGACCAGCACATCGCTGACACCCGGGCGTCGCAACAGCGCATCCAACACACCCGCGCCCACTGTTTCCTCGCGAATCGTGCGTAGAATCTCCAGCACCTTCACATCGGAGACAACCCCCGAGGTCTCTGCTCGAATGATGTCGGCGACCTCGCTATGCGATGCCACCCCAGGCCGCTCCGCAAGCGCCGTCCGCACCGCCGCCAACAGCCTGACGTCATCCATCGCCACCACCGCCGACAAGGGCAAACATCGCTTCCAATCCCCGCGTCAGCTTGCCGACGGTTCCAGCGAGCCCGCCCACATCTATCTCGTGAGCTACCTTCTTGCAGTACTCAATCTCACCAACAATAGGCAGGTCGAGAGCGTATTCCACCTCTTCGACACTGATATCGCGGTGCTGCTGGTACCTCACTGCAAGATTTGGGGTGAACCCCGCCTGTGCACAGATGCTCGCCAAGTGCCCAGCGGCTGCGATGGCTCGAACGGAGGTGGGCAGGACTATGACGGTGTCATCGGCAAGTGCGCCGAGAGTGGTGACGTACTCCACCTGCTTCGGGCAGTCCACGATGACCGTAATTCCGGCATGAATAAGGCAACTAATGGTGCTGGCAATGTGCCGGACATCGTCGGGCCTGTCGGTTCTGTCGGCGCTGTCGAATTTGTTGTTCGCCGAGGCGTGGTTGTAAGTCGTCTCGGGCGTGCGACTGCGAGTCCACGTCAACACTTTCAGAGCGGGTGATCGCGGGCAGGATGGCAGTGCTTCGTAGAGTGCCGCTCCGTCGAGACGACCATCAGCAGCCGAGAAGTCCTGCCACCTCAATCCCGGTTCCGTTTCCATCCCGAGCACCAGATCAATGCCTCCCGCGAGCACGTCCGCGTCCACCAAACAGATGGGCCTTTCACGGGAAAGAACCAATGCACTCGCCGCCGCGGCAATGGAAGCCCCGGCACCGCCGACCGCAGGAACCAACATCAGGCACGTTGCCGTGGAATCGGTTGTAGTTGCCGGCACGTTCGGTACGGGTTCTGTACCCGGTGCTGTAATCACGTCTGCGAAGGCAGGTGACGCTGGGTTCTGATGGTGGTTCAGGTGGTTCGAGCGGTTTTGGCAATCGGAGGGCTTCGGAGCATCCGGGCGTACGTCGCCACGGCCGAGCAGCTCGACAATATCGACGTTGTCCGCGGGCAAACTGGCGCTGTAAACAGGAGCTAAAACCTCCGCTACCTGCGCATCTTCCGCCTCAGTATCACTGCGGACCAGAAAGATCGCTCCCTCACTATGAGGCCGTCCGGCTAATCTTCGGGCTGCCGGTGCATCGACGAACACCGCTGGTGCCCGACGCCACAGGGCCGATGAAACTCCCGCTCCTGTCGATACTGACGATGGGGAAGGCTCTGGGGCTGATGATGATAGTGATGCTGGCGGCGAAGCAAATGTTTGTGCGGCCACTGACGCTGCAGCCACAGGTGGCACGGTCTCCTGCACACAGTCACGACCGGTAGCAGCGACTATGAGCGCAACCTCTTCACGCAGCGCCTCATCATCGACGGCGTTGACTACTGGATTTGCTGAAGCCTCGGTTCGCTGAGCCATGGACAGTTTCTTGATTGCCATGGCCATAGCGTGCACTACAGGGCGGATTCAATGATGCCCGCAAGGGGCCAAAACCTCGCTGTCTGTGGATAATTTTCAGACTGTGGATAACTGCAGAACGCCATGTCGCCTTTGCCTTATGGCTACTGCGCGGCCTGACCAATGCAAGTTAGTGACTACGTTTATGTCAGGTGGCGTTGGGTCGATGCGAGTTAGTGACTGTGTTTATGACAAAAATGGCACGAAAAATGACTGGTAGGGTCAGGCGGTCATTGCATCATGGATAACACCAGAGATTACCTCCCGAGGAGTTAACCCGTCGAGCACTACCCGCGGCCGGTTATTCAGCAATGCTTCCGCCTCGGCGACCTCTTGGTCGGTGACATCGGTAAAGTTGGTGCCTTTGGGGAAATAAAACCGGATATCCCGATTCATCCGCTCATTGCTACCTCGCTGCCACGGCGAATGCGGATCGGCGAAAAACACCTGGATATTCTCCGCGACAGAAAACTCCGTGTGTTTGGCAAACTCCACCCCCTGATCCCAGGTCAACGTCGAAATCGTGGTGTCCATCGACTCTTTGAGCCGACGAATCATCCGTACCATCACCTCATTGACACTGGCGGCAGTATGGTCAGTGCCGAGTCTGCCGAGCAGCACAAACCTGCTGCGGCGTTCCACCAACGTCGCTAAAGCACTGGTGCCATCTGCGCCAATAATCAAATCGCCTTCCCAATGACCGGGTACCGCACGATCATTGGCTTCGGCTGGGCGAAGTGAAATATTGGCATCATGAGTCCAGCGTTTTCCACGTGGCTTGGGCACCCCTGCGAGAAGCGAGCGGGGTTTACGCCCTGGCCGGGTAGTCCGGCAGGACTTTTCAAACACAAGTTCTTTGCGCAAGCTTCCTGCCCCTTGTACGTAAAGGGCCTGGTAAATCGACTCGTGGCTAATAGTCATGGACGTATTATCACCCCACAGTGCAGCCAACCTGCCACTGGCCTGACGCGGCGAGGCGCCACGGTTGAGCAGATTGACAACCTGGGCGCGCAAAAATCGATTGTCATCGAGTTTGCGCGGCTTTGGACGAGCAAGACGCCCGCGGCTGGCCTGATCAGCGTGATAGGCATCGTAGATACCATCGACGCTGTTGCGTGCGATTTCACGACTGATAGTGGATTGACTACGACAGACTATCTGGGCGATACGCCGGTGCGAATGACCTGCCCGCAGGCAATCGGCAATAAGTAAGCGTTCGGCCAGCCCTAGCCGCCGACCAGTACCAACACGAGATACATCACCAGGTGTTATCCGACTGCGGGTATTCATAGTGGTTAAACTAGCCCGCCGGTTATACACCGTGGTTGTGCACACCCCAGCCTGCGCGGCAATCTCGGCAACACTATATGAGCCGGCCATAAGCATCTCGTAGATCACGCGATGCTTATGCATCATCGAGACCTTCGGGCAGTGCGATTGGTGCTGAATCGCAATTCCGGCTTGTCGCGCCCACCGCCTGACAGTTGGTGAGGGTATCCCTAACTCACGTCCAACTGCGCTTGCTGATGCCCCGTTGGCGATGTGTTGAAGCGCAATGGGTTTGATGGCACTGTATTTCGTTCGGCGGGTTTGCTTCACTACTTCTCCTGGTCGAAAGTGGTGATGCATTCACCGCCTGAACCTACCACTTGAAAGTGTCATAAACTCATACAGTTTCACATTTGCAGCCCGCAATTTTTACTACGTACCCCTCAACATTGGGCCAAAAAGGGGCGACGCCCCGCGCCGGGGGGGGGGATTGGCGCGAGGCGTCTTTAACCGGCTCGGGGGGGGGATTGAGCCGGGGCGGCCTCGCAGTCTGTTTCTAAAAAGAACAAGAAGGGGCCAGCCACGTCCAAGTATTACATATCCCAAGGAATCTGCAAATACCTTACAAAGGATTTAATGCCCAATATGTTCGATGTCACGTTTCCTCGATTAATCGCGCCCAGGAAATGCCGCGCCCCAATCGCCGCCAAGCCCCCCACGACCGCCACCGGCCCAATCGCCCCAGTCCCCCACCCAGCAGTTAAACACTCATAATGCTCTCCCCGGGTCCGACATCCATGGGTAAGCTCGGAGTCTATGAACACCGGCGAGAACAAGGCGTCAACAACGCCGCAGCCTCACGCTTCTACGGACACGAGCAGCTCTAAAAATGCCCAAATCGCTGCAGGCCTCCACGCCACCGCTGACTCTCGCGTCGCTGCGTTCTTTGACCTGGATAAAACCATTATTGCCAAGAGCTCGGCATATGCGTTCAACAAGCAATTCCTCGAGCGCGGCATCATTTCGCCGACAGACATGCTGCAAATGGCGCTCAGCCATGCCCTATACATGTCGCAGGGACACGATGAGGCGCAAATGGAGGCCACCCGCGAGCAGTTTTCCGCCCTTATCGCTGGTCACAGCGCCAGGGAGCTGCGCCAGGTCGCCATCGAAACCCTAGAGCAGAACATCACGCCGTACATCTACGCCGAGGCATTGGAGCTCATTCGTGAACACCGCGCACAGGGGCATCAGGTGTTCATTATCTCGGCATCGGCTCGGCAGATTGTTGAGCCCATTGCGCAGGCGCTCGGTGTCTACAACGTGGTGGCCACCGAGCTGGAGGTCCGCGATGGGCTCTTCACGGGTGAAACGGAGTTCTTCTGCCGAGGCGAAAACAAGGCCGTGCAGATGCGTCGGATAGCGGAAAAGCGCCAGTTCGACCTGGCCGAATGCTTTGCGTACTCGGATTCCATCACTGATGAGCCCATGCTGTCTGCAGTCGGCCATCCCGTTGTGGTCAATCCCGATCGCGCCCTGCGCAAGATTGCGACGGAACGTGAGTGGCCTGTGCGCCAATTCCGGAATCCCGTCCCGCTGTTTCGCGCGCCGTCGAAACGCAATGCTGCAATTCTTGCCGGCGTCACACTGGCGCTTGGCGCGGGTGCGACGCTGTTGGCACTGCGCAACAACGACGACGAGTCAAAGGCCGACTAACCCACCATCCGGCAGCCGGCCCGCCTACACCGCTTCGGCGATACCGCGCGCTTCCACGGCACCGGCCTTCAGCCCCTCCAGGTGCAGGAGAATCCACGCACGCAGGCCATCGGCGCTTCCCGACGCAAACCCCTCTGCGGCCTCGACATACTCCTGGCGGTGGCGAGTCCAGTAGACCTCGGGCACGGCCAAGCCACGCGGATCCAGGCCGGTTGCGACAGTTGTCAGTCGCGAGGCGGCGCGGGCGATGATGCCGTTGTGATACTCGAAGGGGCGCAGAGTCAGCAGCTCACCGTGCACAATCGCCGAGAGCACACCAGCATGAATCTGGCTGCGGCCAGTGATGAAGTCACCGAGCACGTGCAGACGCTGCTCCTTCATCGCAGACGAGAGCTTGTCGTCACCGACCGGACGGCCGGCCTTCATCCGCGCCTCGGAACCGTCTTCAGTTTCACCTGCGGGCGATGCGTTCAACGCAAACTTGGCCAGCACCTGCTGCGGAGCGCGCTGCCACACGCGGGTGGTCTCACCAATTGACTCCGGGGAAATGGTGTCGGCAACCCGCAGGGCTGCTGCGAGTACGGGATCGGTGATGTTGCCGTCGTCGGGAAGCGATGGCTCGCCGCCTTCTAGCCACGCCGATGCCCGAGCGCCACGCAGGACCGACTCGGAGCCGGTGACGTTGTGCTTGCGCAGGTTGGCTTTGTGCCTATGGACGGACTGGATGGCCTTGGCCGCGACATCAGCCGCGTGTGCAACGCCGTCGAGCTGCCACAGGGGCGCGAGGGGGTCCTTGGGGTCAAGCTGCGGAATAGCAGCGGCGGGAGCACTGTCAGCGCGACCGGCACCCGATTCAGATGCCTTCGCCTGCGCTGCCTCACGCTCTGCGCGCTTCTTCGCCGACACGGAGGACACACCCAGGCTCATGCCAGCTAGGCCACCCTTTCCGACACCGGCGCCATTGCCGTCACCCTTTCCGACACCGGCACCAACTCCATCGGCTCCACGCACGTTCTCAGGCTGATTGTTCATATCCCACACCCTAATTCTTCACCGCTAAGTAAGTGACAAACTTATATAGAAATGGTCAAAGATGAGAAAAACTTCAACGAGTTCTTGGCTTTTTCGCCCTTATGGCGCGCCCTACCCACAATCAGAGGTAGTATGGCAGTTTGTAACTGCAGTTTTAAAGTTTCCAACCATCTTTTCCAACCATCTGCGTAGGAGGAAGTACACGTGAGCAACGACGATACGAAGGGTCTCTTTACCGACGGCACCGAACCGCGTGTTACCGCTATCCCGCTGAGTGATGTGGATAGCAACGCATCGGGTGATGCTAGCATCGGCCAGCTCGTGTCTAATGCTTCTTCGCAGATTTCCGCTCTGGTTCGCTCTGAGATTGAGCTGGCCAAGGCTGAAATTGCTGGCGAGGCTAAGAAGGGTGCAGTTGGCGGTGGCTTCTTCGCGGTTGCCGGCGTCGTCGCGCTGTACTCCTCGTTCTTCTTTTTCTTCTTCCTCGGCTGGCTGCTGGATCTTTGGCTGCCAACCTGGGCTGCGTTCCTCATCGTTTTCGTTCTGATGCTGGTCATCGCCGGTGTCGCGGCGCTGCTGGGTCTGAAGAAGGTCAAGTCGATCCGCAAGCCGGAGAAGACCATCGAGTCGATGCAGGAGCTGAAGGGGGTCGTGCCGTCGGGGTCGGCGAAGAAGTCTTCGCAGTCGAACGGTATGTACACCTAAAGGCTTAAAAAGAAATTGGGCGGGACTTGTTGGTCTCGCCCTTTTGTCTTATTCAGTCCCGGTTTAAGCCCTTCGGATAAGGTATTTCCCCTCATGACCTCCCTCAGCGATTCTCTTACCGGCCCCTGGCGTCATCGTCTCATTCACGTCCGCGGCCAGCGCCTACACATCGCCGAGTGCGGCCGCCCCTCCGATCCGCTCGTGTTGTTTATTCACGGCTCGACTGGCGGTTGGTTTGAATGGCGCGAGGTTTTGCCAATGCTTAACGACGACTCGGGCGACCCCCTCCCCGTGCACGCTGTGGCTATTTCTATGCGTGGCTACGGTCAGTCCGACCGAACACCGCATGGCTACGATCCGTTTGAGGCGGCCCAGGACATCGCCTCGTCGATTCGCTCGTTGGGGCACTCGACCGCACTGCTGGTCTGTCAGGGGTTCGGCACGTGGGTGGCATGGACGCTGGCCTCGCGGCAGCCGAATCTTGTTACCGGAATTATTGGTTGTGGTGCTGCACATCCGAAGGTGTGGCTCAACCAGTTGAAGAGCCCGTGGTCGGAGGACTTCCGCAATAGCCTTGCCCCGCTGCTGCGCCGTTCGTGGTGGGACTCGCGGCCACGGGTACCGCGGTTGCGTCGCAATAAGTTCAGCACGCAGGCAGCTGAGGCTCGCCAGCAGCGGCTCATTGACCGCATCGTGCGCGAGTCCATGTCCACCGCCGGGGAGGGGTTCGCCGAGACCCCTGAGGGGAAACAGACCGCGGAACTCATGGCTGACAGCCTGACCAGTGGTGCACTCCGCCCTGCACTGGCTCACATGAATTGGTGGACGCGACCGGCTCCGGTCGCTTTCCGCAAGTGGTTGGGTGCGATGGAGGGCTCGTCGAAAAACGATGAGCACACGGTGCTGCTCGTCGGCGAGCAGGACACTCGTACCCCACCTGCGCTGGTGGAGCTCAGCTCCACCCACGTGCGCGTCATCCCGGGCTGTGGGCACTTCCTGCCGGTAGAGAAACCGCAGGCTGTGGTGCAGGCAATCAGAGATCACCTGCACTGGTTGCCGGAGGGATCTTAGGCTCCGGCACGGCTGAAGCCAGCCAGAACTCTCCTGCGGCTGGGACTAGGGGCTGCCCTGCCCACAGACACACAACTTGCCGCTTACCCCGCCACGCACTCCTGCGTGCTGATGGCCCCGTAGTGATTCATCGCCTCATCAATGTGTGGCTGGACCTCGGCGTGCGTCAGCGCGTAACCAGTCTGGTCATTGTTCACACCGGCACCGAAGACCAAGCCCAGGATCTGACCCTGTGGCGTAATCAGTGGTCCGCCCGAGTTGCCGTGGCGCACATCTGCCTTCAGAACATAGGACTGGCGCTCGTGTCGAGTCGACGAATAAATATCCGGGCCTCGAATAATAATGTTCTCCGTCACGCGCGCAGGCGTGGCTTTAAAGGGGCCGGACTCGGGAAAGCCCAGCACTACCGCGTCATCACCCGGACGAGCTTCCTGGTCCGCCCACTGCATGGGCTCCAGGGGTAGGTCGGTGGTCCGGAGCAAGGCGACGTCGTCAAGCGGATCGTAGTGCACGACGTTTGCGTCAGCCATGCCGACCACAGTTTCCAGCCGAACAGTGGTGGCGCCGGCGACCACGTGCGCGTTGGTGAGAATCAGATCCGGTGCGATGACAAAGCCCGTGCCCTGCAGCAAGCGTTCGCACTGCGGGGCCTCGCCCAAGACGCGGACGATGGACGGTCGAATACTGTCGACGACACCTTGTGAAATCACATTGGGGTCGGCGGGTTCATCGGGGACGTTCTGCTTGTAGCCGAATGGCGGAGCGATGGCGGGCATTCCATCGTCGCGGAGCTGACGGAGGATGCCACTGAAGCCGTCACTCCATTCGTCGGGCGCGACCTGGTCAATGAGGTTCATGCCCTTGGACTCACGCACCCAGTCGGCGAACTGCCCGGGCACGGCGGTGGCCAGGGGTACGGCGATCATCCATGTCACTACCAGCGCAGTCACGGACTGCACGATGGCACCAAGGCTCGAATCCAGGCCGACTGCCAACGGCGAGCGAATGGTATTCCGCAGCGACTGCCCTGCCACTGTTCCCACCGCATGACCAATCAGGGCGAACAGAATCACCGTGCCGAGGCCCAGAAGAACCTTTCCCGACTGATTCTCGACCTGCGCCATAGCTAGCGGCGCCAAGGGCACACCAATAACCAAGCCCAGGACAACGCCCAAAATGGCCATAATCGACGAGACGGCGCCCTGCTGCCAGCCAACGACGAGCGCGAAAATGAAAACCGCCAGCAGCGCAACGTCAAACACAGCGATTGCAGGCATCATCGTCGGCCTCCCTTCAGTACGGACAGCTTTTCACCATTAGCGGAACGCGCGAGCACCGGCAAAAGTTTCTGCACGTTGGTGTCGTCCCACGGTTCCGACCAGCCGGCCACATCCAGCAAGTAGGACAGCACGCCGCCGGTAAAGCCCCAAACGACGAAGTCACCAACCTTAAATGCCGGCCCTGTCCAGCCGTGATAGCCCAGCATCATGCGGTTGTCCGGATTTGTCAGATGGCTGATTGGCACGTTGAATACCGATTCCGTCTCCGCAGGGTTGACCGCGTGCAGCGGATGCGGTGCATGCCAGTACGCCAGCACCGGATTGACCGCGAACCCAGTCCGCGAAATATCAATCGAGTCCAGCACCCGCATCGGCGTCACCGTCTTTCGGTCCAGCCCGGTTTCTTCCTCTGCTTCACGCAGCGCGGTATCGACCTCGTCCAGGTCCCCGGGGTCGATATGACCGCCCGGAAATGCCATCTGACCTGCATGCTTACGCAGCGTTGTCGCCCTGTGAATGAGCACCACACTGGCATCCTCCGGCCGCTGATGCGCCTCCGCATCACCGCTGAGCAGCACCAACACCGCCGACCGCGCAGGATTCCGCAACGGTTTCTCCTGCGTCGAGGAGTCTCGCCGCAACTTCGCAAACGCGCGCTTCACGCTTGACGACGAAGCGGAGCGACCGGCCACCTTCTGCTCCGAGTGGTCTGTTGCGTCGTGGCTGGTACTGCTGGCGTGGCTGGTACTGCTGGCGTGGCTGGTACTGCTGGCGTGGCCTGCCGCACCGTAATCAGCGCTGACTAGGTGCGGCGGCAAACTATTGGTCAACCACTTCGGCAGATACAGCCCCGAGCTTGCGTCGCGATTCCACGACTGTCCCTTAGTCACTTCAACGCACCTCGCACGAGATCAGTAATCTGCTGCGCATCGGTGAATTCACCGGGATGAATGGTCGCCACCGTGCCATCTGCCTTAAACACCACGGTAATGGGCACAACTCGCGGTAGATTCAACGCTGGTCCAACCACATCGACCGTGTCCGAGTAGGTCGGTAGATTCACTCCGATTTCCTGCAGGAAGGCCTGGCCACGCCCCGCCTCGCGAGCCGCATGCACCGTCACCACCTGCACATCTGGGTTGTCCTTGCCCCATTGCGCGATAAGCGGCAGCTCTTGGCGACACGGCCCACAGTTCCATGCCCAGACATTAAGCACGGTTGGTTTGCCCTCGACGACCTGGCCCATGTCTACCAGTTCCGTTCGGCCAGCCTCGTTGCTCTGATCCGCTGAGTCTCCCGACTCCGCCAACAGCGGCAAGCGCACACCGGCCAGCGAGCCACTACCCGCTACCGCCGCGATCTCGTCCTTCGACATCGCTGGCGCCGCCGATGCACCATCCACCTCATCATCACTGCCGGTGCCATCACTGCCAGCGCCATCCACACCGGCACTCACACCAGCTCCAGTCCCACCATCATCGGCCTCGTCATTGCCACCAGTGGTATTCACAATCGCGAAAACCACCAGCCCCACAATGCTAATTCCCGCGATGAGCAGCGTAATCAGCGAGGCCGAACGGTTAACGTCCGCCTGCTGATCCCCAATGTGGCCACCATTGTGACTACGACCGCCCTGCTCATTCACGAAAAGTGCTCCTCGACTAGTCCTGTGTCGCTGTGGTGTTGCGCGCGCTATCCCCGTCGTCAAGCGCGGAAAGTTCCTCCCCACTGTAGCCGTCATTAAGACCGGCCAGGTAGAGAAGCCATTCCCTGTCGTCTGACTTAATCAACTTCTCCGCCGTCTCCGGCTCCGCCGGACCCGCGACGCCATACGACGGGCAATCCGCCGCCAAGAAGCACGCCCCGCACGCCGCCCGGCGCGAATGGCACACCCGGCGCCCGTGGAAAATCAGGCGATGCGAAAACCACGTCCACTCTGCGCGCGGCAGCACCTCCATCATCTCGTGCTCCACGCGCACCGGATCTTCCTGCTCCGTGAGACCCATGCGCCGCACCAGACGTCCAAAATGCGTATCGACCGTCAACCCCGGCACCCCAAAAGCATTCCCCAGCACCACATTCGCTGTTTTTCGCCCTACGCCCGGCAGCTTCACCAGCTCCTCCAACGTGCCCGGCACCTCGCCGCCGTGCTGCTCCATCAGCCCCTGCGCAAAACCGATGATGTTCGCAGCCTTATTCCTATAGAAACCCGTCGGCCGAACGAGCTCTTCAACCTCCTCCTGGTTCGCAACCGCCAAATCGGCTGGACTGGGGTACCTAGTGAACAGCGCCGGCGTAGTCATATTCACCCGCGCGTCCGTACACTGCGCCGACAGAATCGTCGCCACCGCGAGCTCATACGGATTACGAAAGTCCAGCTCACAGTGCGCATTCGGGTACGCCACCGCCAGCGTGCGGTTAATCCGCCGCGCACGCCGCACCATGCCCAGGCGCGTCTCCTTCCCCCGCGCCGCCGGATGCGCCCCCACCGCCCGACGCTTCTTCGACGTCAGGGATCCCTGCGGGTGCGTGGGTTGGGGTTTGCTCGTCGCCTGGTGCTTGCTTATCGACGATGCCTTGCCGGTCGTATCCATGGTCGTAGTGTATCGGCTACCCCGGATTGCAATTCGCGTGCGCACCTTTCGCGGGCCGAATCCTTCGATTCGTCCGGGATGCGGATGGAACCGGTAGCAGCTCGGGCATATTCGGTCAAAAACCAAAGAAGTCATGCCCCACCACATCTTGGAACACCGTTAGCGAATTATTAGTTATAAATACACAGTTCAGCGGCTTTTCACCAGAATTCCCCACAGGCGCAGTGGCTCTTTTGCTACAGTGGTGCTTATCACATCTTGGTGACGGCGTAGTTTTGGGATGCATCTGTAGAGGCGATTTGTCGTGAAATTCGCCCAGGGATGAACCTGCCTTGAAAGCTGGCAGCGGCGTTACCGGGAAAGACCGAAAGTAGTGGGACTAGTGGGACGGGGTAGTTTCTCTTCCTGTTTGGCCACTGCAATCTGTAGTCGAGTGCTAATTTGGCGGCTGCTGGCCTGTATTTACGGTGGTTAGTGGCCAAAGACAGGAGAATTTTACCGTGGATGACGTCAAGGAGATTCTCTCCCGGGCCGGTGTATTTCAGGGAGTCGACCAGGAGGCTGTGCAGGCCTTGCTCGGCGAGCTCGAGACGGTTCGCTTCCCGCGTGGAACCACCATCTTCAATGAGGGTGAGCCGGGCGATCGGCTCTACATCATTATTGATGGCAAGGTGAAGCTGGCTCGTCGCTCAGCCGACGGTCGTGAAAACCTGTTGACCATCATGGGCCCGTCCGACATGTTCGGCGAGCTCTCCATCTTCGACCCGGGCCCGCGCACCTCTTCGGCGGTCTGCGTCACCGAAGTTTCCGCCGCGTCCATGAGTGCCGATCAGCTGCAGGAATGGGTTGGTTCACACCCTGATGTTCCAGCTCAGCTGCTGCGCATGCTGGCCCGCCGTCTGCGCCGCACCAACAATTCACTGGCTGACCTCATTTTCACCGACGTCCCAGGTCGCGTTGCTAAGTCCCTGCTTCAGCTGGCCAATCGCTTCGGTGTTCAGGAAGGTTCTGCTCTCCGCGTGAACCACGACCTGACTCAGGAGGAAATCGCACAGCTCGTCGGTGCCTCCCGGGAAACCGTTAACAAGGCTCTGGCAGAGTTCGCCCACCGCGGCTGGATTCGCCTTGAGGGCAAGTCCGTGCTCATCTCCGATACGGAGCGTTTGGCCCGCCGCGCACGTTAGCTTGTTGCGCACGTTAGCTTGTGGCGCACGTTAGCTTGTGGCGCTTGCGGCGCTGCCCAAACGACTCACATCCCGCAGCCTCTGCTTTTGGATCCTCGGTTCCCGTAGGAGCACATGAAACGCATGAGGCTCGCGGGATTTTTGTTGTCTTCCCCCGCTGGCCTGGCATGCTGACCTGGTATGCCGGCCTGCCATGCTGACCTGGCATGCCGGCCAAGTTTGGCGCACTTATCGATGCTTTTCTGCCACTTATCGATGCTTTCCCGGCACCTATCGATGCACCATTCACCGATTTCTCCTTGCATCAATCACTTATCGATGCGCTGTTCACTTGTGCGCGCGCTATAGCTCATCGACAAGTGGATACCTCATCGATAAGTGATTGAGCTGGCCCCGACGAGGCCAACCCACCCAACCGGCACTAGCCCACCCCAACCGGCACTAGCCCAAACAAAAAGCGCGCAACCCGCAAAATTGCAGGTCACACGCTCTTTTCATGCGGTGAGTCAAGCTCAGCTTCACTCAAGCTCGGCTTCAGCCCAGTCTCAATTAAGCCCAGCCCAGACCAGCCCAGCAACTGGCCAAAGCCCAAGCCGAAGCCAAAACCCAAGCCAAAGCCCAGCAACTACTCCCCGTGATCGCGCAGGTAGCGCAGGGTCACACGCGTCGACTGCTCAGCAGCATGACGCAGCACCGGATCGACATCGGTGTAAATCTCATCCACAATCTGGTCCACCGTAGCTTCGTCACCCAGCTTGGCAACGGCATCCTTCACCTGCTGCAGGCGCAGCTTACGACGCTCAATGTACTTCTGCGTCATTACAGTGATGTCCGGCAGGTCAGCACCATGACCAGGCAGCAGACGAACACCCTTGCCGCGCGAATCCAGCATTTTCAGGGTTTCCATGTACTTACCCAGGTCGCCGTCGGTCTCCGAAATCATAGTGGTGTGGCGACCAGCGATTGTGTCACCGGTAACGATGCCTTCAACATCATCCTCGCCATCACCAGTGTGGATGAAGTAGCAGACAGAATCAGCGGTGTGACCAGGGGTTGCCACGACCTCAATCTGCGGAGTCACTCCGTCGAGGACGATACGTTCGCCGTCGACAAGCGGATCCTGACCTCCCGCGCAGTACTGAGACTCCAGCTCACGAATCGGCGCGCCGGTGAGCTGACGGAAACGTGCGGCGCCATCAGCATGGTCGCCATGACGGTGCGTCAGCAGAATCAACGCAACGTCGCCGGCATAGCGCTGGAGGACGTTCAGGTGTCCCTCGTCCTCCGGACCCGGATCGATGACAATGCTGCGGCTATCCCCCTCAGCCTTAATAACGTAGGAGTTCGTACCCTCCAGCGAAGAGTAGCTGGGGTTCGGGCACAGAACGACGCCCACAGACTGAGAAATCTGACGCAGTTGGCTATACGCAGGATGCTCCATGTCCTCTATCCTACGTGGTTGCGCAATCCGGGGAGCGCGCTACGCCCTCCAATTCGGCTCATTTGGGTGTAAGCACGCTTCACGACGTCCCGGAGAACGCAACATCCCCACTGGTCACGACAGCAAATACAGCATCTACTGGGTTACTTCAACGATGATCTCGACTTCCACGGGTGCGTCCAGCGGAAGCTGATTCACACCCACTGCGGAGCGGGCGTGCTGGCCGCGTTCGCCGAAGACGTCGCCGAAGAGTTCCGAGGCTCCATTGATAACGCCCGGCTGACCAGTGAATCCGGCGGCGGAATTGACGAAGCCGACGACCTTCACGATGCGGGTGACATTATCGAGACCGACCTCGGCATCGACTGCGGCCAAAGCGTTGAGAGCGCAGGTGCGGGCGGCCTCCTTGGCCTCCTCAGCAGTGACTTCCGCGCCGACGTGGCCGACGTGGGTGAGCTCACCGTTTACGAATGGGAGCTGACCGGAAGTGAAAACAAGGTTGCCCGTGCGCGTTGCGGGTACGTAGGCCGCAACTGGCGCGGCAACGGCAGGCAGGGTAAACCCGAGGTCCTCGAGGGCTTGGGAAGGAGTGCGAGATTCAGAGTTGCTCATTTAAGTTAAGCCTTTCCACGGCGGCTAGGGCCCGGCGAATAAAGCCGGCCAAAGAAAGATGGCAGCCAACCGTGAGTCAGCTGCCAATCGAAAGCACAACCGCCGTTGCTAGTTAGGTGCTAGACACCGAGGTAATTAGTCAGCCTTTGGGCGCTTGAAGTAACCAACGTGGTTTTCGCCGGTCGGGCCTGGGAGAACGGTGACGAGTTCCCAGCCGTCCTCACCAAAGTTGTCCAGGATGGCCTTGGTGTTGTGAATGAGCAGCGGTGCGGTGAAGTATTCCCATTTAGTAGTCATGGGAGCTACTTTATCTGTCCCCCAGCCTCGCGCGCTGGGGGTTCAGTTTTACTTCGGCCTAAGTTCGGTTTTTTTACTTAGCCAGCTTTGCCTTGCGCTGAGCTGCGTACTGCTCAGCGTAGAAGTCGGCCCACGAAGTAATTTCCGGGTGCTCACGCAGCATTGCGCGGCGCTGACGCTCGGTCAGGCCACCCCAGACGCCGAACTCGACGCGGTTATCCAGAGCGTCGGCACGGCACTGCAGAACCACTGGGCAGTGGCGGCAGATAACTGCGGCTTCGCGCTGTGCGGCGCCGCGAACGAACAACTTATCCGGGTCAATATCGCGGCACTTAGCGCGCGGGACCCACTCCTGGCGATCGCGGAAGCTCTCTACACCGAGCTCGTATTCTGGCGTAGTAGCAGTGCGGTTGCGATCTGGAATCGTGGCGGTCATTGTAGCCTCCTCGTGCCTGCGATTTTCGTTATTTCGAAATAGTTTCAACTAAATAGTGCTGAAATTTTGTTGTAAGTCTATTCACACCACCCAAATAATGTCGATTGGGTCACACTAGAAGGGTGGACGTGGCGCAGCTCTAAATATAACGATGCAGGTGGGGCAACTTTTTCCAACAAAAGCACGGGGGTGATTTGCGTCACTATGAAAATCTTTTTCCAGAAACCACCACACGACGAGTTGCGCGGTGTTGTAAGGGCATTCGTAGCACCCCTCCCCCGCTCGCCAGGCGTTTTTCTGGGCTCGCCTGGCATGTCACTAGGTGGATTTTCGAAAACCCACTTCGGCTCAATCCGCCCTACCTTGTAGTCTGATTGCTGTGAATAAAGGTTCGACGCTGTTCAAGCTCTCCGTTGCCACTGTGTTGGCAGCGTTGATTATGGCCAGCGCCCTCTTTCCTCTTGTGGGCGGCTCGGCCTACCTCGTTGCGCGCACGGCTGATGAATTCGCGTCGGCGTCGCGGTCGGTGATTTCTAAGGACGCACCGGGGGTCACCACTATTACGGATCGTAATGATCAGCCAATTGCGTGGCTCTATGATCAGAGGCGGTTTAATGTGCCGTCGGAACGCATCTCGCCAGCTATGAAGGACGCGCTGGTCAGCGTGGAGGATAGGCGCTTTTATGAGCACTCTGGTGTGGACTGGAAGGGTACTGCTCGTGCGGCGGTAAAGAACTTCATGTCTCAGTCGGTGCAGGAAGGCGCCTCCACGATTGAGCAGCAGTTGATTAAGAACCACACGCTGCTCGTGGACGCGCAGTCGGAGTCGGAGCGCCGCGCTGCTACTGCCACGGATTATGGCCGCAAGATCCGCGAGATTCGCATCGCGTTGGATCTGGAAGATGAGCTGACGAAAGACGAAATTCTGACTAAGTACCTGAACTTGGTCCCCTTCGGCAATGGCGCTTTCGGTGTGGAAGCTGCAGCTCAGACCTACTTCGGCATTCCCGCGTCCGATCTGAATGTCCCGCAGGCCGCTCTGCTCGCGGGCATGGTTCAGCAATCTTCCGGGCTCGATCCGTATACAAATCCGGAAGGTGCGCATGCACGGCGTAACGACGTGCTTGCGGCTATGGAATCCACGGGGGCAATTGGCCCGCAGGAGGCTCAGGACGCCAAGGCAGCTGATCTCGGTATTCTTCCGGAGCCTCAGCGCCTGCCGCAGGGTTGCATCGCGGCGGGCGATCGCGGTTTCTTCTGTGACTATGTGGTCTCTTACCTGGAGAACCACGGTATTGATGCCGAAAAGCTGAAGCGCGGTAGCTTCCATGTGAAGACCACACTGGACCCGCGTGTGCAGGACAGCGTGCAGGAGTCTCTGCGTCAGCAGGCGTCACCGACGGCGGATGGCGCAGCTGAGGTTATGAGTTTGCTTGAGCCTGGGGATGACTCCAGGAAGTTGCTCGCGATGGCGTCGTCACGCGTATACGGCCTCGATGCGGAGCAAATGCAGACCGTGCAGCCGCAGCCATTTACGCCGGTAGGCAATGGCGCAGGCTCGATTTTTAAGATTTTCGCGGCGACGTCGGCAGTGGAAAAGGGGCTGGGTATTGACACCCACTTCCCGGTGCCACGTCGTTATGAGGCCTCCGGGCTGGGCACCGGTGGCGCAGAGGGCTGCCCGCCGGGCCTGTACTGCGTGGAGAACGTAGGCAGTTTCCCGCCGTCGATGTCACTGCGTGAGACGCTCGCGCGATCGCCGAATACTCCTTTTATTCAGATTTCGGAGCTGGTCGGCGTTGATGGCGTGATGGACATGGCGGTACGCCTGGGCATGCGCTCATACACGGAGCCGGGCAGTTTTGATGGTGAGTCCTCGGTGGCGGACTATGTCTCGGAGCACAAGCTCGGCTCGTTCGTGCTGGGGCCGACGTCAGTGAATAACCTTGAGCTGTCCAATGTCGCTGCCACCTTGGCCAGCAATGGCCGCTGGTGCGAGCCCTCTCCAATTGAGTCGATTACGGACTCCAAGGGCAATGCGGTCAAGCTGAATGTGCCACCGTGCGAGCAGGCAGTGGAGCCGGGGGTCGCGCACGCGATTGCTAATGCGCTCAGCAATGACGCCACCGATGGCACGGCGAAGGATGCCGCGAAAGAGCTGAATTGGGGCGGCCCAGTCGCGGCTAAGACCGGTACCACCGAGTCGAACCAGTCCGCGGCATTCCTGGGCTTCACCGGCGGTCTGGCCGGATCGGTGTACGCCTACAATGACACCCCGACTGTCACGGAGCTGTGCACGTCACCGCTGCGCCAGTGCCCGAGCGGCAACCTCTTTGGTGGTCGTGAGCCCGCGCGGACATGGTTCGGCGCAGTCGGCCCAATTATCGAGGACTACGGCGGAAAGAATCTCCCCCCATTGGATTCGGACTACGGCCTGGGCACCTCTATCACCCAAATGCCGAATGTGGTGGGCATGCAGAAGGCCGAGGCTCGGGAGACCCTTAAGAAGGCTGGCTACAAGGTAGAGGAACGTACAGTGTCCCACACGGGTGAGTCGCGCGGAATCGTGGTCGGACTGGATCAGCCACCGCTGCTTCTCAAGGGTGGCACCGTCACAATCCGCGTGGCCGATGGCACGCGTCGTCCGACCCCGCCACCAGCGCCGTCGCCGCGACCGGAGTCGACGACGCCCCGACCGGATCCGCTACCGCAGTTCCCTCGGCCAAACACTCCGCCGGCGCCGAGTTTGCGGGATCTGATTCCGCTGCTGCCGTTCTAGAAGCTGCCGGTTTAAAAAAATGGCCGCGGCAACTTGCTAAAAGTCACCGCGGCACTGGAAAGAACCCCGAAGGGTCGTGGTTAGCCCTGCAGGGCAGCCTTAACGGCCTCGGAAAGCCGCTTGCCATCGACCTGGCCAGCGGCCTTTTCCTTAGCCACCTTCATAACCTGGCCCATAATCTTCATGCTCGGCGCGTCATCGCCAGCAACCTCGGCCACGGATTCTGCGACGAGGTTCTTCACGGCGTCGTCGTCAAGCTGTTCCGGCTGGTAGCGGGCGAAAACCTCTGCTTCGGCGAGCTCGGCGTTGGCAAGTTCCTGGCGGCCGTTCTCGGCGTACATCTCAGCGGACTCGCGACGCTTCTTGACCTCCCGCTCAATCACACGCAGCACCTCGTCATCGGTGAGCTCGTGCTTGGAGCCGGAAACCTCCTCGGTCTGGATGGCGGCCTTCAGCATGCGCAGCGCCGCAACGGTTTCCTTGTCGCGGGCCTTCATCGCGGCGGTCATATCGGAGACAATTGTGTTCTTCAGTTCACTCATACGCCCTAGATTACCGCTGTAGTTGATAGTGTCTCTGTCATGACATCGCGCGCTTTTTCCAACCAAATTCTGCGGTCTGCCGCAGCTCTCGCCACGCTCGGCTTGACGACGTTCCTCTACGCGAACCAAATCGAATTGCGTGCATTTAAACTCCACCGTGTGCAAGTTCCCGTGCTGGCACCCGGCACGCTCGCCCGGGTGGGAAAGCGCGAGGGTGAGCCTTTCCGGATTCTGCATGTCTCCGACTTCCACATGCTCCCCGACCAGAAGTTGAAGCAGAAGTGGGTTGCCAGCCTCGATGCTCTGAACCCTGACCTGGTGATTAATACCGGCGACAACCTGGGCAGCGACAAGGCCGTCCCCAGTGTCCTCGCAGCGCTCGGCCCCCTGCTGAACCGTCCGGGTGCCTTCGTGTTCGGCACGAATGACTACTTCGCGCCGCGGCCTGTCAACCCGTTGAAGTACCTGACGGGCAAGAAGCGCAAGCCCTCGCGCGTAGAGCTGCCGTGGCGCGGCATGCGCGCTGCGTTTATCGAGCACGGTTGGCAGGATGCCACCCATGCCCGGCTGGAGTTTGTGGCGGGTGGCGTGAAGGTGGCGCTGTCCGGTGTAGATGACCCTCATCACGAGTTGGAGGATTATTCGCAGATCGCCGGTGCTCCGAATGCGGATGCCGACATCGCTATCGGCCTGTCGCACTCGCCAGAGCCCCACGTGTTGGATGCTTTTGCGGAAGACGGCTACGACCTGGTGCTTTCTGGTCACACACACGGTGGCCAGGTGTGCCTGCCCGGCGGGAAGGCCATTGTGACCAACTGCGGTATCGACCGCTCGCGGGCCTCGGGGTTGTCGCGCTGGACCGAGAAGACATGGCTGCATGTCTCCAATGGCCTTGGCACTTCCCCTTACGCTCCGGTGCGCTTGTTCTGCCGCCCATCCGCGACCTTGATTGAGGTTGTGGAGCGGGATTCGTAGTTCGTAGTCCGTCGGGGTGCAGTTCGTAGTTTGTAAGGGCGCGGCGGAGACCGCGGCTTGTTCCCACAGCCCGTTAAGCAGGCGTTTTGCATTCTGACTCAGCGTCGGGCTAAAGTAAGTCCTCGCAAGCACAGCACTGAGACGTATGTTCCCAGTTCGTGTCTGCGGCCTCGGGGTATGGCGCAGCTTGGTAGCGCGCTTCGTTCGGGACGAAGAGGCCGTGGGTTCAAATCCCGCTACCCCGACCAAGTAAAAACCCTCTCTCACCTGGAGTTATCCAAGTGAGGGAGGGTTTTGTCGTATCTCACGAACTCCGAAAATTTCACTATTATTTCACTATTGCTTCGGAGTTGATCAAAAGATTCATTCTCGACGCCACATCGTCGAGGTCGGTATCAAACAAATCGGCATAGGTGTCCAGGGTCATCGCTGCACTCTTGTGTCCAAGCATTCGCTGCACGGTTTTCACGTTGGCACCTGCTGACACTGCAAGGCTTGCCGCCGTATGTCGAAGATCGTGGAGTGTAATCGACGGAAAGTTCTCATGCTCCTTGGTCTTTCGTAGTGCTTCGAGTGCTGGCTGCAGCTGGCGCGGCCTGTAGCTATCACCGCGAAGAAGTCGTCCTTCTGGAGAGGTGAAAATCAGTTCATCTTGAGCCTTGCCTTCGCATGCATCTCGGAATACCTCCAAAAGAACCCCTGGGAAGGGCACTGAGCGTATTTCATGGCTTTTTGGTGTTCCTATCCCTACCCGACCTTTCAGTCCCTTAGAAACGGTCTGGAAGATGTTTAGCCGTTTAGTCTCCAGGTTTACTGCAGCTGGAGTGAGGCCTGCCATCTCACCCCAGCGGAGGCCGGTGTATGCCAGGACGCGGATGAAGTTGCCGCCGTAGTGAATCTCGTCGGCCAAGGCTTCAACTTGAGTGACCGTCAAGTAAGGGCGCGGCCTTATTTTTCTAGGTGGTGCCGACACATCGGCGCAAGGATTGACTCGCAGTCGTCCATCATCGATTGCGTACTGGAGCACCATTCGCAGGACGCCAAGAGCATTTTCGATCGTCTCAGCACCGATGTCATTCTCCCGGAGGTCTGCGACCCACTGGAGAACATCCGACCTCCTGACCTCTGCAAGAAGGGCTGACTCCCATCGGGGTGCAACATGCACCCGCCAGGTGACTTCACGAGTGTTTTGAGTCGATTCTTTGAGATGGACTTGAGTGCGCTTCCACTCTTGGTGAACCTCGCCAATTGTCTTGTTGGAGCGCCTCGAGGAGACGTATGTTCCATCGCTGAATTGGATGATTAGGGACTCTTTGTATTCGTCTGCTTCTTTGCGGAGTGTGAAGAGTTTTTGGCGTTGTTTGCCGTCGTTGTCGATCCATCGGACTGCATATTTCTTACCTTTGCCTGCCACGCTGGAGGGTGTGCCGTCTTTGTTTTTCCAACGGTTGATGACTTGGGCGTTGCCAGCGTGTCGTTTTTGCGTCACTAGTTTTCCGCCTGACCTTCACTCAAGTCATCAAGCTTTTCGAGAATCAGTAATGGCTGCTCGCCCATCACAAGCAGTTCGTCAGCAACCTCTCCGACCGTCTTTTGCAGGTTGCGCATTTTCTTTGTGTTCTTACCGCCGACAATCGCATTCAGGTCTTCCAGAAGTGGCTCCACCAGTGGTAATTGCTTAACTTCTCGGATTGCGACCATCAACCCTCTGAAGGCATCACCGACTTCGTCGAACCTGTTTGCAAGTGCTACCAAGTCGCCACTTAAGCCTTCGGAAACTGTGTGCACGTTGACGAGCATCCGCCTTAGAAGCTCAATTTCATTGACTTTTGTGGGAACTAGATCAGCGAGGTCGATAGAGAGAATTTTCGTCAGCACTGCAGCTTCAACGAAGCTGATTCCGCGCTCGCCTCGCTCAAGTTTTGCGTAGGCCGACGCGCCCATCTCCACGCCGTATTCGGCCATTTTCTCGACGACGTCGGACTGCTTAAGTCCGTCTATTGACCTTCGTGCTGACCTGATTCTTCGAGCCAGCTCAAGACGTAGGTCATCTGCAAAGTTTTTGTCTCCCATGGATTACAGATTGCCATGAGTTTCCCCTATCGCCAATAGCAGTCGATTATCGCCATTGTCGATTTGGGCTTGCCAACGAACCGAGCACATGCTAGCGTCAATATTGTCGTTAACCGCCAATGTCGATTGGAGACACCATGAACCTATCCACCGCCCAGGTATCCGCAAAAACCGGCATCCCAGAAGGCACGCTCCGCTACTGGCGAGCCCAAGGCCTGCCACCCAAGAGCTTCAACCTTGGCCGCAAGGTCTTCTACCGCGAAGAAGACATTGACCAGTGGCTCACCGACCAGTACGAAACCACCGTCGTCGGTAACGACGCCGCCTAACCCAAAACAGGAGAACAACAGTGACCACACCACACCCATTCGATGACCTGGTCGACATCGCAGAGTCAATGATTTTCACCAGGATGCCAGACCGAAGCTTCGAAGGCGCAGCATGGGAAGGCGAGCTCATCAGCGACCTTGCCAGCGCGCTCAAAAGCGACCTCGCCTACATTCAGGCCGAAGCGCTTTCCCGCAGCTTTCAGCAGGTAGCCGACAAGCCACTCCCAGCCCCAGAGAACCAGACCAGCGCCGACAAGATGATTTTGGGAACCATCGCTCGCGAAATCACGCCGGAGTTCCTCGCCAAGATCGCCTTCGACAGCGCGATGGCAATCCTCACCACACAAGGCGAACTGGTCATGCAGGTAATCGCCAGTCATGCCACCAGGCAGGAATAAGAAAAGCGCCTTACCACCAAAGCAGTAAGACGCTGATCTAAACCCAAAGCACCAGAGAAAGGAGTTCAACAGTGCAGAACCATTCTAACACGAATATCGAACACAATTCCGAGCGAAGGGCGGATGTTAAATCGAAAAGGCCACGTCGCCGGGCTGCTCACCTCCCACAGCTCGAGACCGAAGAAGGGCTCACAACCAAGTGCGGCCACTTCATCCGCAAGCAGCACATCGCCCATGTCGGCAACCCAGCCAACCGCCCTGAGTACTACGAGTGCTCGGCCTGCTACGCCATCGACGCCGCAGAGAAGGAGCTGGAGCGAGACCGCACCCTTCTCCTGCTCGCAGTCATCCACGACCTCTCAAGCAAGGAGTCGTAACCAATGCCTGTAATCATCTGCGACCAGCTTCTCGAGCAGGCCGACGAAGTACTCGTCTTCGACATGACAGACCTTCTCGGCCGCCTAGATTGCAGCGATTTTCCACACCACCGCCCTACCCAAGTAGCGGCCTAAAACCCGGGTGTGACGAAAGTCCGTGACGAAACATCACGGCATCCCGGAACGGTTCACTGACGGAGTTCGATTCTCCGACCGGGAGCAGGGATTGAGCTTCCGCAATCCCCCTTCAAATCAGATGCAGACTCCAAACTTTTTAGGAGGATTGGTGAGTTCATTCTCACAGAAGTCCAGCTACCGAGGCACACAGTTCCTCTCTGCGGTTCTTGATCTTGCCCCCGGCCTTCGCCGGCAGGCGCTGGAAAGCGTCGAAGCGGAAGACTTCACCACAGAACCTTTCCGAATCGTCTATAAAACCATGCTGGCGATTCCCGGCCTGGACACTATCGATGGTCGCGTAGCACTCGGCATAGCCCTTCAGGATCGGTCTGTCGCCAACGGTTCCTTGAATGGGGAATTTGGCCGTGGAGTTCAGCTTGCACTCCTGGATATCGCTACTGATCAGTCCACTGGAGACATGGCATTTCCGCTGGCTAAGCGCCTTCGTGAAGACAGGTTCCGTGCCGAGACTTGCGCAATCTTCACCCGTCTTGCCAAGGAAACGAAGACCGCGCCGCTGGCGACCATTCAGACTTCACTCCAAGAGATTTATCAACCAGAGATTGACCTGTTTGTGCGTATCGAGCACCCACACCGCCGCCTGAAGAAGGTGGCCTAAAATGACCGCCCCAGATTGTACACCGAAGACTGTCTTTAATCTTGTCCAGGCCTCGACAGTGAAGTCGAAGCGCACCCAGTGGCTCGTTGAAAACATGATCCCGTGGAATGGACTTACTCTTCTCGGAGGTCGTGAAGGTGTCGGTAAATCAACGATTGCATGCGCGTGGGTTGCAGCCGCCACCCTTGGCAACCTTGATAATAAGGAACCTCTAAACGTCATCTATTTGCACACCGAGGACAGCCGCGAAGCAACGATTGTTCCCCGCCTCCGAGCTGCCGACGCAGACCTTGAGCGCATCTACTTCCTTGATATCGAACTCCAGTACGACGGCGAAGACCCCATCGAATCCGGCCTCGTCCTCCCCGCTCACTTTCCCCACCTTCGCCAAGTAATCGAAGACAACGACATCGGCATGATTGTCCTCGACGCCGCGAAGTCGGCAATGGCCTCCAGCATCGACGGCAACCGCGATGAGTCCGTCCGCCGCATGCTCGACCCAATGAACCGGATTGCCGACGAACTAGGGTGCGTCTTCCTTGGATTAGTTCATTTCGGTAAGCGAGAGTCCGCAGACACAGGAAAGCTGATTACCGGCTCGATCGCCTGGAGCCAAGTGGCACGCTCTGTTATCGCAGTTGCCAAGGACGAAGATGGCAAATTGCTTGTTTCTACGACGAAGCACAATCTAGCTCCGCATGCCGTCACTCTCGACGCGCATATCGAGCCCGCTGACGTCCTCATCGAAGGCGAAACCGTTCCCGTCGGCAAGGCTGTTTTCGACGGTGTCTCTAATCGAAGCATCAGCGACCTTCTCGCACCTGAAGATTCCGACGTTGACAAGATGGATCGCACCGATTGTGAGGTCTGGCTCGAAGACTTCCTCGAAGGCAAGAACGGGGTGCCTCGCCAGCTTGTCTTAGAGGAAGCGGCCAAGGCTGGCTTCAAGGTTGCTAAGACTGTCCAGCGTGCTTTTAAGCGTCTCGGTGGTGTCTCTGATTACACGCAGACTAAGCCTCGAACCGCACTGTGGTCACTGCCTAGCCGGGACACTGTGTCTCCCAATGCGTATAGGGGTGTCCCCGCTGTCCCTACTGTCTCTGACCTGCATAAATGCAGTGTCCCCACTACAAATAGTGGAAATCATGGTGTCCCTACTACAAAAACCACACCTGACCAGCGAGAACATCTTGTAAAAAGCGCCCTGAACCCTAGTAGGGACAGTAGGGACATGCGTGTTAAGAGGTCGGTCAATCCTGACGTGTACTCGGCCATTCTCTCTTCTCTTAGCCCAGAAGTAGGACTCTCCAAGCGAGCGCTCACTGGCTCAATCCCCACAAAGCTCGACCCCGAGAACAACCTCGATCCCGCCTTGAAGCATCTCGAAGAAGACGGTCTCATCGTCCAAGACTTCAAGGGCAACTACTACCTACTAGCGCAAGGAGCCAAGTAGCCGTGAAGCGTCACTACGTCCGATGCCGTTCCCTCAACAAGCGGAAGAAGATCAGTGTCCTCCTTAAGCCCGACGAAGACGAAACGGGCATGTGGTTCCTCGGAATGCCTGGAGCCGCTGTCCTACTCACAGAAGACCAGATGATCCAGCTCGGAAACACCATTGCCGACCTACTGGAGGCCGACGAGTGAAGACACCACCGTTCCCGAAGGTTAGGCGCCTCCCGGCAACCCTCATCCCCATCCGAGACGAATCACTGAAAGGAGCCGCATGCGCAGGACACTCACCACTGTTCGACGCCGACATCCACGGCGAAACGAAGGAGCAGCGCGAAGCCCGCCACCACCAAGCCCGCTCAATCTGCCGCCGCTGCGAAGTTTTCACGCAATGCACTGCGACAGCCGGGAAGCTTCCACGCGATCATCGACGCAATCTGTGGGCAGGAATTCTGCTCGACAACCACAACACTAAGTAAGGAGACACAATGACTGAAGACCACCAGGAACCACAGGACACCAACCAGGAGACCAACACCCCAATCCAGGAGGCTGACACCCCCACCCCACAGCAGGACACCCCGGCAGCCCAGGAAGCCGAGGACACCTCCACCGACCAGGACTCCCATATCGCAGAGCTGGAAAAGCGCCTCAAGTCCGCCAACAGCGAAGCAGCAACCCGACGCCAAAAGCAGCGCGAAGCTGAAGCCCGCATCGAGGAGCTGGAAGCCGAGGTCGAACGCATCCACCAAGAGCGCCGCGAAGAACTCATTGTCCGCCACCTCGACCGCATCGGATTCCCCACCGCACCACGCGAGATGTTCCCAGGGCAAGGACCTCTCGAAGACATCGAGAAGACTGCCAACAAGGTTCAGGGTATCGCCCTTGACCTCATCAGTGATTGGCTGGAGTGGGATCGCAGCGACATCGTAAACGCACTGAGGAACCGAGGCTTCCGTCCGTCCGACGCTGCGCAGGCCGTTGCGAATATCCACTTCCTCGCCGAGATCGGATTCGACCGCAACCCAGACTGGGAAACCATCAACGAAGCAATCAAGGCATATCGCGAGAGCATCCCATCCGAGCCACGCTTCTCCGGCGAAATGCCATACGACGGTTCCCCCTCCACCCCGTCCAGCCGCGTCATGACCGTATTCGACAAGAATCGGTAATTATCACAACTACGTGATATAATCAACACATAAAGTCTATGGCACCCCAGGTGGGTGCATAGCACCCCGATACTCCCAGGTGGAGAATGCACAACCTGGCCGAACCAGGCGCATTACAGAAACACAGTTTTCCATTCTCACCTGAGGAGTATCTTTCTATGTCCACCCCGAACAACACCCCAACCGAAGGCACCCCTGCCCCGGCAATCCTGGCATCCCCGCTTGTCTCCGCCGACACCCCCATCTCCTTCGCCCCAGACACCGTCTCCTACCAGCCGCAGGAACTGCTCGACACCGCCCTGATTAACCAGGTCGGCACCATGATTACCCTGCCAGCCACCGACCGTGAGACCGTCCGCGTCCCACACCTCGACGGCACGCCACCAGTCGGATTCGTCGCCGAAGGCTCCGAGATCCCACTTGAAGAAGCATCGCTGGCAGAAGTCCAGCTCAAGACCAAGAAGCTCGCAGCGCTCCACCAGTTATCCAATGAGCTGCTGGCACCAACCCAAGGCCAGCGTCGCATCACCGAAGAAACGATGTATCGGTCTCTCCAGTCCGGCATCATCCAAGCAGCTGACAAAGCATTCGTGACCAACAATGATGATGTGCTTCAAGGCATTGGAGTCATGAAGGGCATCACCAACGCAGGCACGCTCGGAGACTCACTCGACCAGTTCATCGACGCAGTTGGACAGGTCGAAGCTGAAGGTGGCAAGGCAGACGAAATGTTCGTCATCGGCAATCCACTCGATTGGGCAGCACTCGCAAAGCTCAAGACTGCAGCAGACTCCAATCAGCCACTGATCCAGACAACCTCGCAAGACGATATCCGACGCCGAAACGTCGCCGGAATCCCCTTCATCGGAAGCCGCTACCTAGACAAGGGCAAGATCATCATCGGCGACAAGTCCAACGTCCTCACCGCCGCGACTGCCACCACCCTCGACGCCGACACCAGCACCCTCTTCCGATACGACTCCACCCTGCTGCGCATCAAGCTCCGCATCGGATGGACAGTCCTCAACCCCAAGCGCATCGCCGTCATCACAACCAAGTAAGGAGTACACCATGCACCCACTTTCCAACTACCACGAATGGTGCCGACAGATCAGTGAAATGAACGACATCATCACCGACCTGCGAACCGCCCCCACCACCGACCACCGACTCATCCTCGACGCCATGCGACTCCGCATGCAGATGACCGAACGCCGCGACCGCATCGGCCACGAAACGCACAACAACCAGCACTAACAGACCCAGGGGAGCACCCCCTCCCCCAAGGCTTCTGTCGCCCGGAAGGCAATGACGCTCCGGGTGCGCCTGGGTCAGGGATTTTCGAGGGAAGGTTTTTTACATGGCGGACATGAATGCGAAGTCTGAGTATGAGGCTGCTTTGGTGCAGCAGATTGACCAGTTGTCGGAGACGATTGGTGTTTTGTCTGAGGCTGTTCGGGAGTCGCCTTTGGTGGTTGGTTCCCGTAAGCAGCCTGTGGTGAATCCAGCTGCTCGGGAGTTGGCTGGGCTGCATCGAACGAAGGCTGATTTGGAGCGGAAGCTGTTGAGTTGCCGTAATCCGTTTATGCGGGTTTAGGGGGTGTTGCAGGAGGCTCTGTGAGCGGTTGGAGGGTGTTTGGGTATGTGCTCTTGCCCTTTAACCGCTTAGAATTGATTTGCGAACAGGGCTTTTGCAGCGTCTCGCATGTTTAAGCGATTTCAGCTTCCTGTGGATGAGGCTGGACATGTCATCGGGTGTCGCGATCAACATTGCCGTGAGCTTTCTTTGGGTAAAAGTAAAACCTCACTGCCGTGACGCGGGGAGGGGGGGGGTAAGCGTCGCTGGTAGTCAGTGAGGTCTTTGCCCTTTTTGAGCTCTGCTAGCAAGAGCGTTTCCTAGGGCATCTTTAGATTAATCGAGTATACGGATTGATGCGCGTCGAAGAGTGTTACACCTCAGCATCTTCCTAGTGAGTCCGACTGCGATATTTCACTATAATTTCACTATTGCAGTGACTCTGGCCAACATTGCCAATCTACTAAACGCTTTTGACCAGCATTGTTAATCACTGCCAACACCATCGGCACTCATCGTTTACCCAGTTAGCATAGTTCGGGACGAAGAGGCCGTGGGTTCAAATCCCGCTACCCCGACCAAGTAGAAACCCTCTCTCACCTGGAGTTATCCAAGTGAGGGAGGGGTTTGTCATTGGCTTCTGGGCCTACTTTTCGCCGCCGTTCAGGGTTGATAGCCAAAGAGCGTGTCTGACTCTCAAGATAGCGACTAGTCAGACCCCAACCGCGGCAGCACCACAGCCCGGGGTTACGGGGTTACGTGGCAAAACTGTCAACCCGAAAACTCAGGGGCTGCAAATGTGAAACTGTCTGAGTTTATGACACTTTCAAGCCATTTTTCGGGCCATTTTTGACATAAACGCAGTCAGTAACTCTCATCGCCCCCAACACCATCTGACATAAACGCAGTCAGTAACTAGGATCGACGCGCCGTCCATCACTCGTTCCTATGTATTTTTACTACTGGATTCACAGAGCCTTTCCCCGCTCCCCCAAATGCCCCTTTCACCCCGCGTGGAGCAATTTCGTGGCTGTTAGTCTGTAGAAGTACGAACCTTTTTAACAGCAATGTGAAAGTAGCCCCCAAGTGACGCACCTGGCAACAGCTCTGGCATCAGCCAGCCCCTTTACAGCCAGTCCGCCGTCGGCGACCGCACCACCAGACCAGACATTGGCTTCTGAGTTTGCGTCCGGCGGCGTATCGGCAACATTGAATTCTTTAGATTCCGTTCTTTCTGCCCCGGCAACGATTACCGCCCAAGCAAGCAGCTCCGCAGAGCACGCAACAACGCTCGCAGCTCAAGCAGCTCAAGCAGCCCAATCTGCCCAAACAGTCCAAACCTCCACCAACAGCCTGACCCTCCTTTCGGTCCCGCTGTTGGTCGCGGTTGCCCTGGCGCTGACCCCGCTGTTTGTGAAGCTCCTTGGTCGTCACGCAGGCTGGCCCATCGTCGCGTTTTTTCTCGCGTCGGTGGTCCAGCTTTCGCGTGTAACGGGCGATATTCTCGACGGCACCACCTTCACCTGGTCCCGCGTCTGGTCCCCGGAACTGAACGCGGCGTTTGCGCTGAAGCTCGATCCCCTCTCCATGGTGTTCAGCTTCTTGGCGCTGTTGGTGGGCTCGATAGTCTTCATCTACTCCACCGCGTATTTGCCGCCGAAGAAATCCGCGATGAGCTTCTACGTCCTGATGACGGCGTTCATGCTGGCGGTTTTGCTCCTCGTGCTTGCCGACGACATCATGCTCCTCTTCATCGGGTGGGAACTGGTCTCGATGGCGTCGTTCCTGCTCATTGCGAGGTCGGGCTCGTCGGGCGAGTTGGGCTCGTTGCGCACACTCCTGCTGACCTTCACCGGCGGCCTGCTGCTTCTGGCCGCCCTCGGCGGTGCTGTGTGGCTGACCGGTTCCACGAACCTCACCGAGGTTTTGGCTTCGCCTGAGTGGGAGGCCAACCCGGCAGCACGCAGTCTCATTGCCGCGCTGGTGGCCCTGGGTGCTTTCACGAAGGCAGCTCAGTTCCCTTTCCACGCCTGGCTTCCAGAGGCCATGGCGGCAGCAACTCCCGTCTCGGCTTTCTTGCACGCAGCGGCCGTCGTCAAGGCGGGCGTTTACCTGCTGATGCGTTTTTCCACGGTCTTCGCGGACGTGCGCGTGTGGCAGTTGCTGCTGATTGTCATGGGTATGTGGACGGCTGTTGCCACGGCCTACTTTGCGTTGCAGCAGACTGACTTGAAGAAGCTGATTGCGTACTCGACGGTCTCGCAGTTGGGTTGGATTGTCGCCACGATTGGTGTGGGCACGAAGTTCGCCATTATGGCTGCGGTTGTGCACACCATTGCGCATGCGATGTTTAAGTCTTCGCTGTTCATGATGGCTGGCGTGGTTGATCACCAGGCGGGCACGCGCGACATTCGTCGCTTGGGTCCGCTGTGGAAGCAGATGCCGTGGAGCTTTGGCTCGATGATTTTCGGTGCGGCATCGATGGCGGCAATTCCGCCGTTTTTCGGCTTCATGTCGAAGGAGGGCATGCTGACCGCATTCGAGGGCGCACCTTTGACCAACACCGGCGTGGTCATCCTGCTGACAGTGGCGGCAATTGGTGCGATTGGTACTTTCGCGTACTCGGCACGTTTGGTGTTCGGTGCGTTCGTGGATGGTCCGCGCAACGTTGACCACATCACTGAGGCCCCGATTTCGCTGTGGCTTCCGGCTGCCATCCCTGGCGTGCTTAGCCTTCCAGCCGCCTTCGCTGCCGGCGCTATTTTGAACCGCCCGCTGGACCGCGTGGCCGATACGGTCGGTCAGCTTCCGGCTGGCACGACTCAGGAATCGCACTTGAGCCTGTGGCACGGCGTGAATGTGCCACTGATCATCTCTGTGGTTGTGCTGGCTGTCGGCGTGGGCTTCATCTTCACTCGTGCCCGCGTAGGCGCCGTCATGGCAGACCGCAAGCTCTTCCCGTTCACTGGCGTGGAGGCAATCAATGCGTCGCTGAGCGTCTCGCAGCGCGTGGGTCGCGCGCTGGCGAAGATGGCGCGTTCGCATCAGCCGTCGCGTCACCTGTTGCCGCTGCTTGGTCTGCTCGCGGTGTACGCCCTGGTCATTGCAATCGCTCCGGGTGTCGGCGGTGCTCCGGTGCTACCGAAGATCGACGACATCGACCACCTGACCGATATGATTCCGCTGGTCGTTGTCCTGATTGGTGTGTGGGCCACGCTTCGGGCAAAGAACCGTCTACAGGCGGCTGTGCTGCTCAGCGTCACCGGTGTTGGTGTCACGTTGCAGATTCTCCTGCTGGGCGCACCGGATGTGGCATTGACGCAGTTCATGGTGGAAATCCTGACTGTCGTGCTGATGATGCTGGTGCTGCGCTTCCAGCCACGTGCGTTCTCTGAGACCTCGCAGAACCGCCGTGCCTCGGCGGCGGTTGTGGCAGTTGCCGTGGGCTTGGCTACGTTCGGCGCGGTGTGGTTCCTCACTGGCCGTCGCCAGATGCCTGAGGTCGCGCAGTGGTACATCGATAACACTGAGAAGGTCACGGGCGAGACCAACATTGTCAACGTGATCCTGGTTGAGTTCCGTGCTTTCGATACCATGGGTGAGCTGGCGGTTCTCGGTATGGCGGGTGTCGCGATGGCGGCGGTTGTCACGTCTATGCCTCGCTTCCCGCACCTGCTCGATCAGCCTTCCCCGCTTGCGGAGCCCGCTCTGAACTCCATCATGATGCGTTGGCTGGTCCGCTGGTTGGCTCCGCTTCTGTTCGCCCTGTCCGCTGTGGTTCTCTACCGCGGCGGTACCGCTCCGGGCGGCGGCTTCAACGCGGCGCTGATTGGCGCCGCTGCCGTCATGCTGATTTACCTGTCCAAGGACCGCGACGAGCTGGTCTTTGGCGAGAAGATCCCGGCAGTGCTCAGCGCTGCGGGTGTCATCACGGCTATCGGCACGGGCTTCATCGGTTTCGCCAAGGGGTCGTTCTTGGCACCGCTGTACGGCGAGTTCCTGGGTCAGCACCTCACCACGGCATTGCTTTTCGACGTCGGCGTGTACCTGGCCGTCATCGGCATTGTGGCAACCGCGCTGAATCTCCTGGGCGGCCCGAACCGTCCTGGTGTGACTGGGTCGGACGATGTGCTGCAGGATCTCTACTCAGACCGCTCGAGCTTGCGGGTGCCGCCGGAGATGGGCGTGTTCGCCTCAGAAACGGAGAGCACCTCCGCCCCCGCCCCAGCTCATGCCACCGTTGAGGAGGCCAAGAAGTGATTATCGCCATCATGGCTGCCGTCCTCGCAGGCGGTGGCACGTATCTGGTGCTACAGCGCGGCATGCTACGCACCATTATCGGTATGACTCTGATTTCGCATGCCGCCAACCTGATTATTTTGTCCACGGGCGTCGGTGCCTGGCGCGGCGAGCCGCTGCTGGGCAACGAAGCCACTGCGGGCGCTGGCGCTGCCGAGCAGATGGCTGACCCGTTGCCGCAGGCATTCGTGCTGACGGCCATCGTGATCACCATGGCTGTGACCGCCTTCATGCTGGCACTGGCTGGTTTGGGCCGCGATGACGACACTCGTATCCATGAGGACCGCGAGGCTATGCGGCAGCTGTCGACGGCTGGTCGTCGTGCGGGTAAGAATGTTCCGGCGGACTCGGACTCCACGGTCACCGGTACCCCAGGGGTCTCTTCGGCTCCGAACAAGTTCCCGCGCGAGACTCCTTTCGGCGGTGACGAGAAATGGTAGAAGCCTCTGCAATGACCTCTGCAATGTCTCCTTCAACTCTGTCTTCACTACTGCCACTGTTTGCGGCACTGCCGCTGATTTTGTCGGCAGTCACAGCCATCCTGCCGAAGCTGTGGATGCGCGCGACGATGGGCATCGCCGTTCCGGCACTGTCGTCGCTGGCTGCGTTTTGGGTGATGTTCTACGTCGCTGACAACGGCCCGGTCGGCCACGGTGTGGGCGCGTTCCCCGGTGGTATCTCGATTCCTTTCTTGGCGGACACGTTCTCCATGCTGATGCTGGGTGTGGCCGCGGCTGTGGTTGCCATCGGTAACTGGTTCGCCCACGTCGCGGGCGAAAACACTTCGCGGTTCTTCCCCTCCCTGACGCTGATGATGTTGTCCGGTATGTCGGGTGCTTTCCTGACTGCCGATTTGTTCAACTTCTTCGTGTTCATGGAGGTCATGCTGCTGCCGTCCTATGGCCTGATCGCGGTAACCGGTACCTGGCACCGCCTGGCTGCTGGCCGTAACTTCGTGCTGGTCAACCTCTTGACCTCCACGGTGCTGCTGATTGGTGTCGCGCTGATTTACGGCTCGGCGGGCAATGTGAACATCGCAATGCTGGCCGACATGGCCAGCGAGGGCGGCCCCGGCGGCACGGGTGTGGTCGCGCTGGGCATTGTCATCATTGCGCTGTGTGTGAAGGCTGGTTTGGTTCCGGCGCACACATGGCTGCCGAGGACGTACCCGTCGACAAGCCCTGCGGTGATGGCACTGTTCTCTGCGGTGCACACGAAGGTTGCGGTGTACATGCTCTTCCGCATTTACGTCGTGATTGTGGGCATGAATCCCTCCTGGCACTGGCCGATCATTATCATCATGGCGATCTCGATGCTGGTCGGCGCGTTTGCTGGTCTCGCGGAGAACACCATGCGTGAGGTGCTGGCCTACCAGATGGTCACGGGTATGCCGTTCATTCTGATCGTGTTGGCGTTCACGGACGCTAACGACGGGGGCAGCGCCAAGGCTGCCCTGGCTGCGGGTATTTTCTACGCAATCCACCACATGGTGACTGTCGGCGCCCTCATTCTGGGCTCCGGCGCGGTGGAAGAGACCTACGGTACGGGTACGCTCTCTAGGCTTTCGGGGCTTGCTCGCCGCGACCAAGCGGTTGCCTGGGTGATGGCGGCAATGAGCTTCTCCATTGTGGGCTTCCCACCGTTTTCCGGCGTGTGGGGCAAGGTGGGCATTGTCTTTGCCTCTGCCGCCACTGGCGATGCTCGCTCGATTGTTGCGATCACCGCAATCATCGTTGCCTCACTGGGCTCGCTGCTGGCCATGATTCGCCTGTGGCGCGCGGTCTTCTGGGGCCGACCCATGCAGGGCGTGGATGATTCGGTTCGTGTTCCGGGAACGCTGGTTGCGCCGTCCGCCATGCTGGCAATTGTTTCCGTGGCCATGTTCGTCGCGGTCGGCGCCGTCACTTGGGCGACCACCGGCGCGGCCGATGCGCTGCTGAATATTGATGGCTACCGCGAGGCCACACTCGGCGGAGTTGAAAACGCCATCGGAGGTATTTACTGATGAAGTTTCTACACGTTATCCGCTATTCCCTCTGGCTGGTCTGGCAGGTTGTTGTAGCTGCGACGGACGTGGTGCTCGATACTCTGCGCCCGAACCAGAAGCAGCAGCCGGTGCTCATTGGACTGCCGCTGCGTGTGAAGTCTGACCTTGAGGTCACTCTCTTTGCCGAGTCCATCACCATGACCCCGGGCACGCTGGTCTGCGGCGTCCGTGAAACCGATGCGGGACGGTTGTTTATCATCCACGCGATCTTCGGTGCCGACCTGGACGCGCTGTACGACTCCCTCTACGACATGGAGGAGCACCTCGTCCCCCGCCTCCGCGATGTCCCCCGCCCGAAGGCATTTGTCTTCGAGGAATACAACGCAGACCAGTTCATTGACCCGGATGCCGTCGTCGGTGTTGCCGCTGAGGTCGACCATGGTCTGCCACTGCCGGATGGCATTGCCTCCAATGGCGAAGACAAAGGAGCACGCTCATGAATGACACATTGATCGATCCCACCGCAGTACAGGTAATTAGCGGCATTGGCATTGCTCTGTGTTCAGTGGCGCTGCTTGTGGGCGTGGTGCTGATCTTCCGGGTCAAGGGCAATGTCTCACGCGCAGTGCTTTCCGACGCCGCCTTCTACCCCATGGTGGGAGTGTTCCTCACAACTGCCATGCTGCGGACTACAGCCATTACTTTCGATATTGCAATGCTGGCGGGCTTGCTTGGCATTTTGTCGACCGTGGGCCTGGCCCGAGTTATTTCCCGTGGCCGCCGCTAAGACCGATTAAGGACGAATCGCACTATGAGTATCGCTTCAATCCTTGTAACTATCTTGTTTGCCGTGCTGGTCATTGGCGGATCTCTGTACCTGCTCCTGGCGGGCGTGGCCATGTGGCGCTCTAAAGATGCCCTGAGCCGGTTGAACCAACTTTCCGCCGGAATCATGGTGGGCATCCCCGCGCTGGTGATTGCCAACTTGGTCTTAGAGGCCGACCAGGGCGATCTGACGTGGGGCAAAACCCTCACCGCCATTCTGGCCATTGTTGCTGTCCTGGTCGTCGCTACCGTCGCCTCCGAAGTACTTGGACGCGCGGTGCTGGGTGCCCGTGACGGCTCCGCTGAGGACTACGTCCCGGAGCGGTAGCTAGCGGCGCGGGAAACGTCCTGAACACACCGTTAGCGGCCAGTTTCACAGCGACCCCTCAGCGCGCTCCGACACCCCCTTTAGGCCACCCGGCCTACCCAAAAGGGGGTATATTTCCCCACACTTTTGGCCTCCCACAATGTGATGTACCTCTCATGGGCTATGGCCCGCTCGTTAACCCCGCTTATGCCCCTAAATTGAGTGGCAGTTTTTGCCATTTACTAAACTTTGGTTTCCCTTACTTAGGGAACCCTTAGTTATCATTTGTGATGAATTTGCCGTTTGCCTGCACCTTTGTGACACCAAGAACAAAACAATCAATGCAATCCCGGTAAATTTTAAGAAAACAACGCTTTTGTCATCCGATATTCAGGCAGAGGCCGGAGTCGTCACAGACACCACAAAACCGCCCTCTTTCCAATGTTTTTAGGCGAATTTGAGCGAGCTTTGAGGGACGCAACCGACCGAAAGCGGATCGAGGCACTTATTTTTTCATTGCAGCCCCTTGCCCCATCGGTTAACTTAATTTCTGTGAGTCAGCCAAGAGCGACTCAAAATCTTTACCCCCGAGAACCTAAGGATTTTCTCATGTCCTGCTCCGCAGAAGATATCGCAACCATCCTCGAAGCCCTTCCGGCCGTCACCGTCGAGAGCCCGCTGCCGGCTTTCGAGCAGCTGGCTGGCAACGACGTCAACTTCGCTAACGTCGGTGGCGACCTGAACCTGCCGTTCGGTAACGACTTCCTGGACATCTCCGTCACCGACGACCACTCCACCCACGACTCCCACGACGTCGAGGTTTCCGACTTCCTGAACCCGGAGACCACCGTCGACAAGTCCGACCAGCGTAAGTTCGACTTCCTGAACCCGAGCATCTCTGGCATCGGCGCCAAGTAAGCTCCTGGGCTTCATGGCAGGACAATAGCTCCGCCAATCCTTGACACAATAAACCGCCAGTCTCTAATAAAGACTGCGGTTTATTGTTCAGTTAAAACCGATATTCTTCATTTCGTTACTGTCTAAAAGGAACACCAAAAATGGACGTCACTCCTATCGTTGAGGTTCTGGAAGCAATGCCTTCCGGCCCGACCGTCAACGTCACCTTCGAGATTAACCCGACCATCGATGGTGACCTGACCCTCCTGGAAACCGGTGACTGGAACGCTCCGTTCGGCCGCGACTTCATGGACATCAACATCACGAACGATCAGTCCACCCACAACGACAACTCCACCCACGTCTCCGGCGTTGAGGCTGATAGTGTCTCCGACGCTGCCGAACAGGGTCGAGAGGTGTCCGAGTCCGCCGAAGAAGCCGACGAGGCTGCAGCTGCTCCGAAGTCGCTTTTCAACGGCTCCCCGAGCCTGCCGGGCATCGGTGCCTAAAACAGCTCACACTTAGGGTTGTTCCTTAGCCGCCCAAACCGGGCCGGCGTGCAGGCAACCACAAAGCCGTGGCTGTCATGCACAGACAGAAGTTTTAAATAAAGCGTTAGCCCTGCAGATGGTTCAACCATTTGCAGGGCTAACGCTTTTCTATTTACTTTGATCTACCGCGTGACTGTGCAGCTCTACTCTGCGGTTTTACTGCACAGCCCTACGCGGTTGCTTTACTTCGTTGCCTTAAAGCGCTTTTCCACCTCGGCACCGAGCCAGGAATCAACGTTGGCCCAGTACTGATAGACACGCTGCTCCACCTCTGGGGAGACACCCTGCATGGCACCGACGATGTTGTTTGCCAAGCGATCGCGCTCGGTATCGTCCATCACGTTGCGAACAAGGTCGCCTGGCTGCGAGAAGTCATCATCCTCAGGGTGCTGCACGTAGGCGCCAGCGTAGAACTCTTCGCCCACGCTCTCCCACTGACCAAAGGCACCAGCATCGACCTGGCCGGCGTGACCGGAGCGCACTGGGCAACCAGCAGCCTTAGCTGCAGCCGCAGTATCGGCCTCCGGACCGCGAGCAGTGGCGTTGGAGCCGTGAACCGGCAACTTCGGATCCGAGTAGTAGTACGTGGCCGCACCATCCTGCGAGAAGGAATTCACTGGGCAGCGAGACTGGTTCACCGGCAGCTGATCGCTGTTGACGCCAAGACGGTAGCGGTGCGCATCAGCGTAGGAGAACACACGCGCCAGCAGCATCTTGTCCGGCGAGAAGCCGACACCCGGGACCGTATTCGACGGTGCGAAAGCGGCCTGCTCAACCTCAGCAAAGAAGTTGCCCGGATTGCGGTTCAGAGTGAAGTGGCCGACCGGAATCAGCGGGTAGTCCTTCTGAGACCAGGTCTTGGTCAGGTCGAACGGGTTCACCTTGTAGCTGGCGGCCTCGTCGTAAGGCATGATCTGCACCTTGACGTCCCAGGTTGGGTAGTCGCCGCGCTCAATCGCCTCGAAGAGATCCTGGCGAGCGTGGTCGGTGTTTTCGCCAACCAGCTCGGCGGCTTCATCATCCGTCAGGAACTCCCAGCCCTGGCGAGTCTTAAAGTGGTACTTAACCCAAAAACGCTCCCCTTCAGCGTTAATCCACTGATAGGTGTGAGAACCGAAGCCATCCATATGACGGAAGTCCTTCGGAATACCGCGGTCACCCATCAAGTAAGTGACCTGGTGAGCGGACTCCGGAGAGGCAGTCCAGAAATCCCACTGCATATTGGCGTCGCGCAAACCTGTGTCCGGCAGGCGCTTCTGAGAGTGGATGAAGTCCGGGAACTTAATGCCATCGCGGATGAAGAACACTGGCGTGTTGTTGCCCACGATATCGAGGTTGCCCTCTTCGGTGTAGAACTTCAGTGCAAAGCCGCGCACGTCACGCCAGCCATCCGGGGAGCCCTGCTCACCTGCGACAGTGGAGAATCGCGCCAGCATCGGCGTGACCGTGTTCGGCTGGAATACTGCAGCCTTGGTGTACTTGGAGACATCCTCGGTGATGGTCAGTTCACCGAAAGCACCTGCACCCTTAGCGTGAACAACGCGCTCCGGAATGCGCTCGCGGTTGAAGTGCGCGAGCTTCTCCAGCAGGTGGATGTCGTGGAGGTTAATACCTCCCTGTGGGCCATTGGTTAGCGAGTGCTGCTCTGTAGGAACCGGCGCACCGTTGAGGCGAGTGGTCGGACCATTGGAACCTTCATAGAGATTGGACATGGGGATTTCCTCCTAAAGACAGGGGCTAGATGGCAGTCACAACATGCCCTGACGTTTTCCACCCTACACGAAGTTTCATATTTTTCCTATTAGTCTCCCGCGATTGATATGTGGCCTTAATTATTAGTCCGATTAGGTTCGCTGTATCAGCCGCAAACACTCGGCCCTAAAAAGGGCAAAATTCCCTCCGCGAAAACCACACGCGATGGCCGTCGAAAAGCACTTACCGCGCTTTCATGCAATACCTATCAGCACTGAATAAAAGGTATAGCCAGCACTACCACTGCCCACGGGGGTTAAGGGTAGGATTTCACGCGTACCACGCTGTCAATTTGGATTCTGATCGGATACTTCTGCAGACATGAAAAAACAAGGGAGGGGCGCAAAAGCGCTCACAGTCTTCAAGTACACGCTGGCGTTGCTGGCGACCGTTGCGCTTCTCAAGATCGCATTCTTCCCCGCTAACGACGAGGACTATGCGCAAGCAACCGGTGATTTCTCCCAGCCCACCACGGAGCTATCCCCTCAGCGGATCAATAACACGCAGAAGCTGTCTGCCACCATCGTCCCGGACGAGCCCACCGTGATCCGCGCCAACGCTTCCGGTGAAATCACTGACGCCTATGTCAACAGCGGCGGCAACGCCGTAGAGGGGCAAAACCTGCTTCAGGTGAAGAAGACCTCGGTATCTGAGACTGCCAGCACCTCCGGCGGCGCGGATTCCGATGAAGAAAACGCCGCAGCCGCCGCACCCGAAACTACCGTGACTTGGGGAAACATCACCGCTAAGGCTTCTGGCACTGTGCAGTGGGATATCGTCATCGGCCAGACGGTTGAGATCGGCCAGGAGATTGGCACGATTTCGCCGAACAGCTTCCACGCCGTAGCACCTATTAAGCCGAGCCAGCTGTACACGCTGGGAGACTCGATTAACAATGGCCGCCTCGCTATCACCGATGGCCCGGCACCGTTTTTGTGCGATTCGGTGAAGACCGTCACGGGAAGTAGCGCGGGCTCGCAGAACACTGGCGCCGGGGATGGCGCTGGCATGGGCGCCGCCGCTGCTGGAAATTCCTCGGGCGGCCCACAGCTACGCTGCGATATTCCCGCAGATCAGACCGTCTACGAAGGTGTTCCTGCCACGCTGATTCTTGGCAGTGGCACCACCTCGGAGGTCCCGGCACTACCGGTGACCGCAGTGGAGGGACGCTTCCGCGAAGGTGTCGTCTACGCTCCAGCTAAGGATGGCGGCAAGCCCACAAAGATCAAGGTTGAGCTGGGCGCCAACGATGGCACTTTCATTGAGATCAAGCGCGGCCTGAAGGAAGGCCAGCAGGTCTTGGAGTACGTGCCTTCCTACAAGGACGAGTCCGCCGGCGACGGCACTGGTGATGGCAGCGACACTGGCTTCGATGAGTCCGGCGATGACGCTGGCTCTGAAAAGTAGGCCCGCGCCATGCTTAGTTTGACCGCAGTCACTCGAACAGTGACGCTCCCCAACGGCGAGGAGCTGCCTATTTTGAAAGGCATCGACCTCGACGTGCCACGCGGCGAGCACCTCAGCATTGTCGGCCAGTCCGGTTCGGGTAAGTCAACGCTACTGAACATCATTGGCATGCTCGATTTGCCGGATTCCGGCACGTACACGTTCGACGGCACTGATATTTCCACTTTGTCGGACAGGAAACGCGCTGCTCTCCGGGGCGATAATTTGGGATTCGTCTTCCAGCAATTCAACCTCTTCCCCTCCCGCACCACGCTGGAAAACGTCGAGGTTCCGCTGATGTACGACCGGGGCGAGAAGTTTTGGAATCGCACCGAGCTCGCCGCCGCGATGCTGGAGCGCGTCGGCCTGGGCGATCGCCTAGAGGCCACGCCTTCCCAGCTTTCCGGTGGTGAACAGCAGCGTGTGGCTATTGCCCGCGCGCTCGTGCGCCAACCGCAACTCATTCTTGCCGATGAGCCCACCGGTGCGCTCGATGTCGACACCGGCAAGATCGTCATGAATTTGCTCGAAGAAGTCGCGGCGGAAAACAACGCCGCATTGATTCTGATCACACACGATTTAGAGGTCGCCGAGCGCGGCGATCGTGTGCTTGAGCTTCGCGACGGTCAGTTGCACGCCGACTCCGTCCTGCTATCTGCTGCCAACGTCATGCACGGCTCCGAGGAGGTTGCTGATGACGACGAATAATGAAACCGAATCGAAGTCACGGCCTTCCTTCCTCTATGCAGCAACGCCTTATCTCGGCGCTCTGCTGGAAGCGTGGCATGAGCTGCGCATTAACCGTGGCCGCATCATGCTGTCGCTGGTCAGTGTGGCCGCCGCAGTGTGGGCGATGACTACGGTTATCGCACTTGGCAATATTCTCACCAGCTCTCAGGATGCGGTCACCGCACAGAGCACGGGTGTCGCCGGAACGGTCACGTTGACGGCCGGAGCGGGTAATTCCGATTCCGAGGAAGGCGGTAACTTCGGCGACGGTGGCTTCAGCGGTGACGGCAGCGCCGGCACAATGGCCGATAGCTTTGGAAGCTTCGGCGGCGAGGGCACCGGCGGAAACGGCCCGGACGATTTGAGCGTCATCAACCCAGACGGGTCTATCAACGACGCCTTTTCCGCTGCCACCCACCGCCTGGTGGAGACCACTCACGCCAACTTGTGGTCGCGAGTTCGAATGCAGCCAGCGACTCCCGAGCAAAATATGGATGACTGCGCCCCGGATGATTACGAGTGTTTTTCGCCAGGTACTCCCGAGCTGATCGCCGCTGACCCGGGATGGTTCGACATCTACGCCCGCACCATCGTGCAGGGACGCCGTTTAGAGGATGCCGATGGCCAGCGCTTGATGAACCCCGTCGTGATCAACGACCAGTTCTACGAAAGTCTGGGCAACCCAGCACTAGCCGACCATCCAACCTTCAGGTTGAAGGAAACGGGCAACACCACGTTCACCGTGGTGGGAGTGTATAAGTCCCTCGGATCGTGGGACGCCCCGAGCATCGTCACGCACTACGATTCCTTCCTCAACGCCGGCTACGAGGGACAGGTGGGTGAGCCGCAGCTTCTCGTCGCAACGCCTGAAGAATCCGCAAAGGAGAACCAGAAGGCGCTGCACAACATTTTCCAGGCGGAGCTCGGCCCCAGCTGGAAGGTGAATACCTCCCTGTCGGAGAAGGACACGCAGATTTCCCAGGAGATGAATAACACCATCACCACTGCGCTGGGCATTATCGGTGGCATTGTGATTGCGCTTGGCGCATTGGGGCTGCTCACGGTCTCGATTGTCACCATTGGCCACCGCGTCCGTGAGATTGGTATTCGTCGCGCAATGGGCGCGTCGGCAGGCAGGATTTTTATCTCTGTGTTCCTGGAGTCGATTGTCGCCACGACGGTGGCGGGTGTGGTTGGCGTGATTGCCTCGATCATCACGGTCAAGCAGTTGCCACTGGATAAGATGCTGGCGTTGCCGCTGGAGACCGGTGCCGTGGCCTACCCCGTCACGGCCGCTGTCATCGGCGTGCTGGTCGCGACATTCGTGGGCGCACTGGCGGGCATCATCCCCGCCACTATTGCCGTTCGCGTCAAGCCCATCGACGCCATCCGCTTCTAGCATTTCAGGCCCTAGTTCGCCTGGCTGCGTCGCCGCCTGCTTTTTGCAGGTGAGGCCACGTACAGCCAGGCGAATTATCTTTAGGTTTTAAGTTGCTAAGCTATGTCCATGACTCCCGCACGCCTCGTCTCTAATGACGAATACATCACGCAGCTGGCGCTGAAAGCCGGCCGCGGTGATCAGGCTGCGCTGACGGAGTTCGTGCGGCTGACCCAGAAGGACGTGTGGCGTCTGGTCGCACATCTGGGCGGCGTTGATGCTGCGGATGATTTAACGCAGGAGACGTACCTGCGCGTGATGGGGGCACTTCCCCGCTTTGCGGCGCGTTCTTCTGCCCGCACCTGGCTGTTGTCGCTGGCCCGGCGCGTGTGGGTGGATTCGGTCCGCCATGATTCGGCACGCCCGAAGAAGTCCGCGATGGAAGTGGAAAACGCTGCCGAGCAGTTTACGACCGGCGAATCGTGGTCAGAGCTCGCTGATGCCCGCGTGCTGCTGGAGCAGCTGCCGGAAGAACGCCGCGAGGCACTCATTTTGACGCAGGTGCTGGGTTACTCCTACGCCGAGGCCGCGGAAATCGCAGGGTGTCGTGTGGGCACCATTCGCTCGCGCGTCGCTCGTGCGCGCCGCGATTTGGTTGCCGCGCTTGACGACGGCGACAGCGCCAACGGCGACTCTGCAGCTGTGTAAACCCGCTCCGGCCAGGGGACGTAGCCAGCCGTTGTAGGTTGTGGCCTCTCGAAGCTGACTAACGGTCCAGTTCGATTTTGTAGGTCGAGGCGATATCCGCATGGCCGAGGGCATCACGCATTTCACGCTCCGCGTTTTTCAGGGCAGCTACAACGGCGGGGAGGCTCGCCTGCGGTGGCATTGCCACAGTCACTTCCAAGGTGGGTATTCCATTATCCCGGTAGACCCGTGAATCCGCCTGGTTGATGTGGGCGTTGCGCTCTAGATCGGTGCACACCGCATCGGCAACATCGGCGACCGGCAGCGAAACCTCTCCTAACTTTTCCTGTGATTCCGATGCGGCGACCGTGCTGAACCGGTGCGATCGCAGATTAGCGACCACCAGGCTGCAGCCGACCACCGCTAGAATCGCTGTGATTACACCGAGGACGGGAACATACCAGCTTTGCTCAGGTAGTTTTCCCCAGGATTCCATCCGCCCGGTGTCATGAAGCCACTGTGCAGGAGCGACATCGAGGTAGCTAGCAATCGCCCATGTTGCTACCAGTAGTAACAGCGCTGAGAAGAGGAACAACACAATTCGGTCGAATACGCTTACTGATGTTTTCACTTGTCATCACCTTCGTATCCGCCGTGAGTTCCGGAAGCAAGTGCCGTGCCATTCTGGATTTCTTGGTAGTCAGACTTATGCATCCACACTGGCAGGTTGCCATCGTCATCGACGCGTACATACCGGCGCGGGGCGGGAAGAAACACCGCGATGAGCTGTCCCAGCCCATAGATTGCAGCGAGGATTCCGACGAGGAGCAACACCCATGACGCGGCTGAGCCCTGTGGGTTGCTGAACCAGTCGAATACCGGTTGTAACCATGAGGTGTCACCTGAGCTATTGGCGCTAATGATTGCTTCTCTACCTGCGACAATGGCCGCTGCAATCATCAACAGACCGGCGAAAACTCCCAGCCCGCGGACCTTTGGTGATTGACGCGGGTCACGTCCCTGGCGAGTTTCGACTGACTCGTCCGAGACCACCGCGGCCGATGACCTCTCAGTCGGCGTCATAGGGTGTCACCTCAATCTTTTTCAGTGGGCGCGGCTCTGGCGTGCTTACCACCACGGTACGTGGTTGTGGCACGGATACCGGGCGCAGCTGCTCCTGTCGTGGTGCGCGAACCTGTTTCAACCGGGTTGGACGCGGCACTTTAACCGGCCGTAGTAGTGCTGGTCGTGGCGTCTTAACGTTAATTGTGCGTGGCGACGGCACTCGTACCGGACGCAGCTTTGGTTGCCGGGGGACACTCACCTGCACCAAGGACTTCGGCTTTGGTGCTGCGACTTTTCGCAGCTGTATTGGCCGTGGAGTTGGTGTGCGACGCACCTGTACCGGCTTCGGCGCCGAGGTGCGAGTCACTGGTAACGGCGGTGGCGCAACAACGCGACGGGCCGGTTGCGGCTTTGGTGCCTTAATAGCCACAGCTGGTTGCGGCTTCGGCTGCATGACAAAGCGCATCGGTTGTGGAGCAGGTGCTGGGACACTGCGTACTCGTTCTGGACGCGGCGGAGTAACGCTGCGTACCAGCTGCGGTGTCACCGGCTGAATGCTACGCACTGACTGTGGCTGCGGTACTGAAATACTGCGCACTGGCTGCGGCGTCGGCACGGCGATAGACCGCACTTCTGGGACCCGCCGCACCTGCGGTGCGGTTACTACCTGCTGGTTCACCCGGACAGGTGTCAACTGCGGGTGATCTGAAAAGTACGCTAAGTCCTGTCGGGTGACACGCACGTGCCCGGGTTCGACGCTGTCGATGTCAACATCGACGGTGACATTTTCAAGACCGGCCATATCAGCGAGCCAGGCGGCGACGCTTGAACGAATGCGCACCGCAATTTCCGCTGTCGGCGCCGGCCATGATGCAACGGCGCGAACTGCGACTCGAACTGCACTAACGGCATTGGTCGTGGCAGAACTAGGGGCAATCGCACTATCGATAGAGACAATTGGATAGTCGCGCCCTAGCACACGGGATTGGTCGAGGGTGCCGGGAACCGCGCGCACGGCCATCTCTACGATGCGGCGGATTGCCTTTTCGCTTACGACGGTGGTGCCACGCGTTGCTGGAACGTGGATAGTCACCGTCGGCGGCCTCCTCGGTTGAACTTACGGTTGAGTTCGGGCGCATCGATTTTGCCATCGAGTACCGCACCGGCTGCACCGGCCAGAACTCCGAAGGCAATAACCGCAAGAAAACCCGTGAAACCACCAATCATTGCGGCGAAGCACAGGACAACGGCAATCGTCGCGAAGGTCTTTGTGTAATTATCGAACATGAAATTCCCCTTTATACGGGCCTAACTACCCATCCTGCCCTGCTCCGACGCGCAATAGTTGTCAACTACTGGACGCGTGGCTGTTCCTTGGGCTCGTTAGCAGCCGCGATGGCCTTGCGCTGCTCTTCGCGCTGCTTAGCGGCCTCTTCTTCGCGCTCCTGCGGGGTCTGGTAGTCGGTGTGAACATCGGAAACATCGACATTGACTTCAGTGACCTCGAGGCCGGTCATACGCTCAACGGAGCTAATGACGTTCTGACGGATAGCCTCAGCCAGTTCATGGATGGCAACGCCGTACTCGGCAATGATGGTGACGTCGACTGCAGCCTGGCGCTCGCCGACCTCAACAGCAATTCCCTGGGATACGTTGGCGCTGCCGCCGGAAACAAACTCACGGACGGAGCCAGCGAAGCGATCCATGCCGCCGCCAAGGTCATAGACACCGGAGACCTCGCGGGTAGCGATACCGGCAATCTTGGAGACGACGCTGTCGTCGATAGAAGTGTGGCCGTGGCCGGTTCCCTTATTCGCGGAGTCCGAGCCAGCCTGAGTTGCCGGGGTGTTCTTAGCAGTGTTCTTTGCATTGTCAGCCATGATGTGCCGTTCCTGTTCTCAGTGTTGTAGACGAAATGTCTGGACAATGCCGATGCTATAGCCGCCACAGGCAATCTGCAGTGCGGCTAGGAATACATGACTGCGAGAGAGCCCCTCCAGCAGGGATTTCGTTATGAAAGGCTCTTAGAAAACTGGATTACAGACTTGATGTACCCTTCTTCCCCGGCATCACGGAGAGCTCTGTAATTTCTAGATTATCCCTGCTTGACGGCAGGATATGACCTCTCATTTCCCGTTCTGGCATCACGAACGAACCCCACTCGCCAGCCGTTTGCTAACAAATTCGACAACTTTGTATAACGAGTGGCAACTTACAGCGAGATTCCACGTTTCAGCGGTGTGTTAATGCCGACCACGATCGGAACTCGTGCGCACCGCGATTTGGTTGCCGCGCTTGACGACGGCGACAGCGCCAGCGGCGACTCGACTGCTGTTTAGCCCCGCCCCCCCGATGGGCGTTGGCCTTTCTTCTACCCCATTTTTAGAACGCTATCGCGCATGATTGACCACTTGAGCGTAGGTTCTGTCTTAACTGATAGGTTTATATATTTCCTTATATTCGCGATACGAAACAGGTATATGAACTGCCCGACACGCATACGTTCCATCTTTCTCGACGAGATTAGCTTTGTTTTTACGCATCTTTGGGATGATTGGACGCTCACCATGCGCGTTCGTATTCGCCCTCTAGGAAACCCAGCCTGAGGAAATGCTTTTCAATGTGCGGCATGAAAACGCCACAACCAGTTTTTGGGCCGCCACCGACCGACTCACTGAGGAGCAGATTTCCCCATGAATAGACCTTCATGGATTTTCACTGTCACTGCCGTTATCACGGCTACAACCGGGCTACCGGCCTACGCGGCCACCATCAACCAAGGCGATCCAGTTGTCATCATTCACGCTGATGGACCGCAAGCTAGTGTCTGTACAGCCGGCTATGTCGACAAGACCAACTCTCAGATTTATACCGCAGGGCATTGTGGACAAGATGGAGACACGGTGACGGATGGGACCTTTCAGAAAATTGGAGTATTCCAACCGTCTCCCACCTATGACCATTCACTAGATACAGGGAACGACATTGGAGTTGTCTCGCTTGACGACCCCGCTACTGCAGGTGAGAATTCGTATTCGGGCGATTCGACTCTATTCCCAACAGATGTTCAAACAGGCGAGACAGTCTGCATATACGGAAACACTACGGGGAGAGTTTCCTGCGGTTTAGCCGCTGATCGCGAGGCATACCAAATCGAGGACAACGCTCTACAGGTTCAGAACGTACACGCTCAACGAGGCGATTCCGGTGGCCCTGTATGGGTTCCGGAAAAAGGCGCTGTCGGCGTTGTATCGACTACCTGGAACATCATCGATGGGAACGGGCAGCAGCTTGGTTCCTATATCACCGCTAACTCACCCTGGTAAGAGGGCTTTGTTTGCGTAGGGCTTCCTGATGGTGGGACGCGAGTCTTGTTCTTTGTGCGGCCCAATGGGTTCTGTGCAGGCGACTGCACAGAACCCATTCTTGTTATTAGGACTGCTGGCGGCGAGTCCAGAACCAACCGCAGGCTGCGATTACCGCACCAAACAGTGGCCAGAGAAGGACTCCGTTTCCACCGGTCTTTGGCAGCTTACCGGTCTTGGTGTCGGTCACCTGCATGATCATGAGTTCACCGGAGCCTTCGGCCTTAATAAGCGGGCTACTGCCGCCTACCACCGAGACGGTGTACTCCTTAGTCTCTTGGTCAATTGAGATTTCAAAAGCTACTGGCTCTGGCAGCAGGCTAAGTCCTGCCGGCGCCATCGTTTCTACAAGGTAGAAAGTGCCAGTTTCAGTGATTTCAATTGACTTCTGATCAGGCGTGATGGTGTAGACCGGTCCTCCACTGAAATCCGGCTTACCACCAGCCGAGGGGTAGATATCGAAGGTTGCACCACCAAGCCCCGGTAGAATCTTGACTCCCTCACCATCGACGTACTCCGCCTTTTCCAAGGTCAGCTTGCCTGGCTTGGTGTCCGGCGCTTCGTAGTTATCGACAACACAGGAAATGGAAGACAGGACCTTATTGGATTCCGACATCTTTACACGGAAACCAAACTCGCCCACATTTTCCACCTTGAGAGGTGAGGTTTTCCCGTCGCGGGTTTGAGTACATACGGCGTTGTAGTCACCGGTGGAATCCAAGGTGTCACCGCGACGGAACAAGGTGTAGCCCTGCTTCTGCGTTTCAGTCAGAACCAGCGACTGTTCCCTCTCGCTTTCGATGTTCCACGATGCAGTACCCTTATCGGATTCAGAACCGGAGGTCACCTTCATCGACTGGTGAACCAACGGGCCATTACCAGAACCGATGACATTGTTATTTGCGGACAGGGTGAACTCCCAACCAGGGGCACCGTCTTCGAGAACCTTGCCGTTTTCATCGACAATCCTCTTCTTGACCTTCACTACACCGTTGCATCGTGTGGTTACGTCTTGGGCGATTGTTTTCATCTGTTCCGCAAGATTGCTGTAGTTAGACACCCTCACCGTGTCACCAGTGCCCGAGATATCCTCGCCCATGGTCTTGACACCACGTGCACCGTAGGTCCACCTAGACATGTCCGAAGTAACTGTGTTTAACCTCCCATTAGGCATCCGTTCAAACACCTGCAGGGCCTGGTTGCCTGCCGCGTCGTACGCCATTTTCAGATTCGCCATGGTGTCGGTGTTGATGTAATTGGCGTGCGAAGCCTTCGGGTGATCACTTCGAATTTTGTAGTAGAGGCCTGGGGCTTGTCCCGGATCTGCTTGCCAGCCAATGCGCTTGGCGTCTTTGAGCACCAGATCATTCGTTACAACGGGGCGTTGGCTGCTTCGCCCGCCAAGAGTCAGGTCGACCATGAGCGGCACAACACGGGTACCGGCAGCTTTGAGTTCGTTGGATGCTTTGATTGCGTCGTTGAGAGCACTAGCCTGAACGAATTCACCACCGATGCCCTTGCTCTTGATTGTCGAGGAGGTCGTGGGCATACCATCAGTGATGAAGTACACCACGTCGTAGTCGTTATCCTTGACCTGCTTCAGGCCCGCTTCCCAGTTCGTAGCACTGTTATTTGCGTTATAGCTCCAGTTCTTAACTACGTCCTTTGCTCGCTGGACGCCCTGCTCCGACAGCATTGAAATATATGGTGGGTTCTGACCGTGTGTCGTTCCAGCCTGATTAGCCGGACCGTCACTTGCGAAGTTATAGATGCCGAGCTCGGCTGGAGTGCCCTGCAGGGAATCGATAAATGCATTCGCGGCCTTTTTAGATGCTTCGAAACCATCAGTATCTGCGTAACGGAGCGATGTCGAAAGGTCTGCTACTACAGCAATACGCAGACCACAACGCTGTGGCATCGGCGGGTTAGGGACTCGCCCATGCACCCATTTGGCTCCATCTGGTGGCGAGATAATCTCCGGTGGTTTTGGCTCGTCCTTTTTCTCTCCATACACATCGAGGGTGACCTTCAAATTCTTGTTCTGCGAAAGATTATTAGTGAAAGTGAATACCGCATCCTTCGGTACAAGGGCAGAGTCAACCGGCTTACCATCCTTTACCGGAACAACGTCCATGGTGATGAAGCCGTTGCCAATATTGACGTTGCGTTTCTGCAGAGTTACGCCTGGCTCAATCTGGTCCAGAGTGAGGTTGTACTTCTGCGGATCCAAGAAGGTCGCGTCAGTCTCGATACGCACGGTTGCGTACTTCATGTGAGATTCCTCAGTCACCTTAGCCGTAAAGGCATTAGGCTTCTTCGGATCTACTGGGTCAGCTTTAACTGCAAACTCGTGGCCGATGGCATCAAAGTGACGCCCTTCGACAGCCGGTGGCTTGGGATCTTCAGAAGAATTTGAGCAGTCTTTAACTTCACCACTTAGATTGAAAGTCCACTCGGTACGCGCGTTCGGAGCAAGCTTAAACCCCGACTGTGCCATTGCAGTGACCTTGACTGTACCCGGCTTGTTCTGCTCGTAGACGTGCCGGCCAGCCGGCTTCTTCTCTGCGTTGAGGTAGTAATCAACACCCTTGGTGTCCGGGATATTGATGTACGCCTTCTCCACGCACTCCGGTGCAGTCGCGGGATCAACAAGGGTCGGATCCGCAGGAGTTACCGTTCCTGGTTCTGGCTCCGGATTCTCCGGCTCGGTGGGCTCGGTGGGCTCAGTTGGCTCTGTCGGCTGGGTAGGCTCCGTCGGGTCAGTTGGCTCACTTGGGCCGGTGGGCTCAGTAGAGCCGTCGGGAGTACCGCGAAGGGTGACGGATACGCTGCCAGTTGCTGTCGAACTGTTGTAGTTCAATACTAAGTTAATCTTATCGCCCGCTTTCACCGTTTGATTCAATCCGCTGTGCACAATTTCAAACGGTGCCTTTTTCGATGCACCAGACCCTATATTTGGGGCGAACTGAGACGGAATCGTCCTGCCATTAATACTTAGCTCATATCCCTTAAGCCACTCTGATCCACCAACATTGAACTGAAGACTGTCAATCGTCGCGTCGCTATCAATAGTGAACTCAAATTTTGCATCGCCCGGATTGGGCTGCACCTTAATCTTGTTAAACTCATGCTTCGGCGGAGACGTCGGAATAACCTCCGTCTGCGCCTGTGCCTGTGGCGCATTGGGCGCAAACGCCTGACCGCTGACAACGAGAGCTACCGCTAGCAAAGCGGCCAAGAACATGCGAAGCGTAGTTCGCATTGAATCCGGCAAGCGGAATGTTGTCGAAAACATTAGTTCTTCCCACTTTCTGAGTTCTTCTTGCTAGCGGCGATAATGACGAATCCTCCGCCGATTAGTGCTGCAGCGGCAGCTACCAGGCCTGCTACCTGCACACCGGTGAGCGCCAAGGAGCCGGATCCTCCGCTACTTCCCGAGCTTGAGGATGAACCCGACGAGCCCGAAGGCGTCGAGGTACCAGGCTCATCAGGTGGCGTGGAGGTAGTCGAAGTGGTCGTCGAGGTTCCCGGTTCACCCGGAGTGGTCGGAGGAGTCTTCGGCGGGGTCGATGTGCCCGGCGTAGTCGGCGGAGTTCCAGGTGGTGTTGTCGGAGGGGTCTTCGGCGGAGTGGCCGGAGGCGTCGACGGTGGTGGTGTCTCCCCCGGCTTGTGCGACTTCGCCACAATGACTCCCTCTACAGGAGTGGAGTCATAGTCCGCGCCATAGAAAGGCACCGATACCAAGAAGGGGTTGATCTCCCGATAACTGTCGTTCGGAGCCGTCGAGGTCACAAGGTAAATACCCTCCGGCAGGTCACTGAATTTAACAGAGCCGTTTTCGTCAGTGACCTGGCTGAAGTGGAGGTCTTTTGGCCACTCGGCAAGCTCAGCTGCGGTGGCATTTTCCACCTTCTCGCGGTCCTGCTGGCTTGACGGCGAAATTCCCTTAAGACGATGCAGATGAATGGTCACGCCAGAAATAGAGCCCGACGCCGTCGAATTATCATCGTCCGGGTTTCCTGGGCTCAAGGTAATTCGCACAATGTCAGTGCCGCTTGTTGCTGAAACGCCTGGAGCGTCCACGCGTCCAACAATCCTGGCCGCGTTGGCGTCATTCGCGCCGATTGCACCCATCACTGCAACCAGAGCGCAGGCAGCTAAGAACGCAGCTATCCGGTTCCAGGTGGATGTCAAATATTTATTCATTGTCGTTTTCCCACCACGAAGTGTTGTTATTATCCTCGGATGCCGATTCGCTGCCGTCAGCGAGTTCATCGCTGTCTGCGTCGCCATCAGCAGTCTCGACGTCCGCGTTCTCAGCGTCGTCGTCAAGCTCTTCGTCGGCGTCGAGGCGCTGGCGCCAGAGCCACCACGCAAAGCCTGCGCCAAGCACAAGCACTGTTACAAGCAGGGCGTACATCCACCACTGCCATCCAGCTCCGTGCGTTTGGTCGAAGACATTGCTTTCCGACGGATCCATCGGCACTTGGTGCCCACGCACTAGCAGACGGTGCGTGTTGATTCCGTAAGGAGTGCAAGTGATGAGGGTGATGTAGTCCTGGCCTTCAATGGGACGAAGATCATCGGTCTCATGCGGAAGTACAACCTTGATTTGATCAATCTCGTACTTCAGCTTGTGACCTGCGACCTGGATATAGAAGGCGTCTCCCTCTTTTGCTTTCCGCAGGTTATCGAAGAGCGTTACGTTAGTAAGTCCGGTATGACCGGTAATGATGGAGTGGGTTCCAACACCGCCGACTGGAAGATCGGATCCGTATAGGTGTCCGAGCCCCTTAGCGAGCACCTCATCGCTGGTGCCGTGGTAGATCGGCAGGTCGGCCTTAATCTCTGGGAAGATTAGACGCGCCATCACGTCGGTAGCGTTTAGCTGATCGAGATAAGCGGCGTACTCAGGGTTGTGGTCATTAATTTCGTTAAGCCACGGGTCCAGAATCGGGCCGGTGGTGTGGCGCTCATTGTAAGAATGAGCACGCTCCCACTGTTCATCTTTAACTTCTTGGGGTACGGACTTCTCCAGCTTGGCGAACTCTTTGGCCGCCTTAGAGGTGCCGTAGTTATTCAATGCCGTGGAGACAACCGGGTACAGCATCACAAGTAAACCCACAATCACCAGAATTGCGGGGAGAACCATGCTGTTCTTTTTCGCCTGCTCAGGCTGATTAGGCTGCTCAGCTGATGCGTCCCGCGTCAGAGTCGACGCAGAGTGTTTACCCACGGAGGAACTCCCAAGAAGTCAATCAAAAAGGGATGTGGCCTTTCTCTTTCTCACCGGCATGGGAATGCCTGCTGTTGAAAAAGAGCACATCGAAAGGCCGCAACAGTAATTTCAGTGATGCGCAAACTACAGGAATGGCGTGCGCTGTTGAACGCACGCTATTCCCGCAACACTGGAGCTAAAGAGCTCCAGTGACCGAGCCTTTACTCGGGTTTAGTTCTTGGAACCGCGGCGGGCGAACCATGCACCAGCTGCGACGATAGCTGCACCGATAGCAGCCAGGATGCCAATACCGGCACCACCGGTCATCGGCAGGTTCGGGGTAGTGTCGTCGGAGTTAACGACCTCACCCGGGTTAGCGCCGACCTGGACGGAAGCCAGCTTGTAGACGCGCTCCGGGTCAGTCGAGGTAGCAACCAGCTTGAACTCGAGTGCCTCCGGCAGCAGCTCCTTGCCCTTCGGAGCCTTGGTCTCAATCAGGCAGTAGTGGGACTGGTCATCAGCGGCAACCTCAGCATTGTCTTCGAAGTCGTTGACGTGAAGACCGGTAATCTTGACGATACCGTCCTGGCCAGAGACGAAGGTGGTCTTAATTTCGCCGCCCTGCTGACCGTTTACCGGAGTCCAGGAATCCTTCTTGGTGGTGTCAATTTCGGAGCACTGCTTGCCAGCCTCCTGGCGGACAATCTGGAACTCGGCGCCTTCCAGACCCTTGCGGTTGCCATCGACCTTCTTGAACTGCAGGCCACCCCAGTAGGTCTTGACCTCCGGAGTCTCCTTCGGAGTGGAGTTTTCGGTACCATCCGGGTTGTTCTGGAAGACCAGAGCCTTGTTCGGCGCGATATCGGTATCCTTCGCGAACTCAGGCTTCAGCTTGGTGGTGATGGTAACGACGACCTTGTCACCGGCCTTGAGAGTATTTGCAACTTCTGGCTTCAGGGCGACGTCGACCTTGTTGCCCTCGAAGAACTTCCCATCAACATCCTGCGTCGGCTGGATCTCCTGGCCAGCGACCGTCACCTTCACGTCGGTGATTTCCAGCTTCGGGTCAATCTGGTCAGTGATCTGGAACTGGGTGCGCTCCGTGTTCGGCTTCAGCTGGCGAGCAGTACCTGTGACGGTGTAGACAAGGTTCTTATCACCAGCGTTCTGGTCCTTGTCCTTGACGGTCTTGGTCGGCTCTTCGTCCTTGTAGTTCTTCGGGAACGCGTGGACATCGTAGTTCCAGCTAGTGCCCTGGTTATCCCCACCGTTATCCGCGGTCATCGGAACGAAAGCGATGAACGGAACAGCCGGGTCGTAGCCTTCCTTCGGACCGGTCTCAACAACCAGGTAAGCACCGAGGTCAAGATTCTGGGAAACGACCCACTTGCCGTCTGGGCCGGTCTTACCGGATGCGACCTCGGTGAGGACTCCAGCCGGGAGGCCGTCCTTCAGCTGTGCGCCCTGGGAGAAGTCTTCAGCCTTCAGCTTCGAAGCAGCCAGCAGACCCTCGTTGGTGGTGACATCGATGGGGGTAGCGCCATCTGCAGTCTTGTTGATCTTGTAGACGGTAAAGCCGACACCCTCAAGCACCTTACCACCGTTGGCCTTAACGTCCTCGACATCAGCTTCGGTACCAGACGGCTGGCCTTCGCTGGTCGGGTTACCGAACTTGTGAATGGTGAGCGAGCCCTTGGCGTTCTTATTCACCAGTGGGGAGTCCCCGGCAGCCTGGTTGATGGAAGTGTCCTGAGCGATTGCAGCCGGGGCGGAGACACCCATCGACAGACCGACGATGGCAGCGAAAGTTACCGAGCGGGCGGTACGGGAGAACTTATTCACGAAAACAGGTCCTTTACAGAAGTCCAAAATGAAGCGACACGCTTCAATACGTCTCGCGATTCACTCCAGACGGCGACACCAACGTTCCCCGACTTGCCAAAACTGAGATTTTCCTTAAGAAAAAGACCAGTCTGTCTAACCTTTTAAGCCTAAGCGTTATGAACTTTAATGTTTGAATGTATAAACATTGCAGCTCAAGCTCATTGCTTGCTCGGTTAACAGCGCTCAGTGAACCGCTTATAAATAACTTAACCGCTTAAGCATCTGGCCGATACCCCCAAGGAGAACGGGCCGCGACACCTAGGCATGAAAACCCTTCGCATTCACACTTCGTACTACCTCCGCGATAGCTCTTTGCACTGTTCGCGACGGGCTTTTGCTCATTCACCCAAAAAAGCGTAAAGATTTCCGCGATTTATCCCCCTCCCCCCAATCAGGGCTAACCAGTTGGTTTGTATCAATAGCTTTTACCCCCTACCGCTATCGTCGCAGCGCACGCCGGGCAAATGAGGGCTCATCAACCTTCTCGTATTTGCTGTCACGACAACGTCGTCAAGCGAAAGCAAAAGGACACCATCAAAAAACCAAGAAACGCCCCGCGACCCACCGCCTTGTGCTAGGACCTGTAAAAGCACAGAGACAGTAAGCGACACGGGGCGCGCTTCGGCGTCACAGGGGACGTTTAGAGAACCGCCCAGTAGTGAACATCGTTGTAGCCGTTGAGCTTGAGGACGTCACCAATCTGGTCGACCTTCTTCTTGCCCTCAGGGGTCATGCCATCCGGCATGATCTGCACGTCAGCGCTGTGATCGCCGGTGAAGGTGATGTTGACGTAGTCCTTGCCATCGCGGTGCTCAAGCTCGAAGACGTAGCGGTTGACGGCTAGCTTGCCCGAGTGGAGGAACCCACCCTTGCCCGGAGCGACAACTGCAGTGTCAGCAGAGTTTGCAGGTGCAGCTACTGCCTGTGCGGCAGTGGCAACCGGAGCGGCAAGCACGAGTGCGCCCACACCCCAGACACCGATTTTCTTCAACATGCTCATAGGTACTTCCTTATCTTCTGTGTTTCTGCAGGGTTTCTGCAGATTTGTTCTGTGTTTTTCTGTGACTGTCGGCGCCGCCGTTGTTCGACGGCGTTCAACAGCCACAGCCAATGAAATTGGTCAACTAGTTGAGGCTGAGCCCCAGCGCCCTAGTGCTCTGATCTAGCGCACTGGATTAGCGCACTGGAGTGGCCTCGACGATGATGTTGTCGGCGTAACCCAAAGTGCCGCCGACGAACTCGCCTCCACAGGTAATGAGGACCAAGCGGTTCTCACCAACTGCATCGTTGACGACCTCAGGCATCTGAGCGCCCTTGACCACCTGGATCGGATCCTTGCTGACGGTGAAGTCTCGGCTTTCGCCATCCACCTTCACCGTGACAGTGTCACCAGCCTTCAAGTCAGCGAAACGTGCAGCGTAACCATCACCCTGATCCACCTCATTGACGTGACCAGTAATGACGGACGATCCAGCAGCACCTTTCTCACCGGGAATCGCTGAGGCGGAATACCAGCCCAGGCGAGAAACATCGGTCGGAGGAATCAGAGATCCCTGATCAGTCAGCTGAACGAAATCAATCGGAGCCGACTTACCATCAATGAGCATCTCCATCTCGTGCACAGCTCCCCGAGAACCCTGTGCTGGAGTAGGAAGATTCTCCTGCGCACCTTCGAGCGCCGAATCATTGCGGTTCAGTTGGGCAATCACCAGCAGAGCGATAACGCCGATTAATGCGATAGCGGCGATATACACCCGTGGCTGCTTCCACCAAGGCACGTCCTGCAGGTCTTCGACTTGGCCATCGGCCTGATCTTCGTCCTGGCCAAACGCATCAACATGGCCGAGTGCGCCAGTTTCGGTTTCCGGTTCGAATCCTGGTGCGTTTCCAGGTTCCTTGCCGGTCTCGTCCGAGCCAAACTGATCAGTCATGGAATCTCCTTAGTTCGTGGCTACCGTCGGCAGAGCGTGAGTAGCCAAACCAGTCGGGCCAGACGGAACCGAACTAATTGCACGTCGTTCCGAGTTCGGAGCCAACGGCTTTCCGTGGTTCTTCTGCTTGTCCTGGCCAGTGCCACCGATGATGGTGACGTTGGTGTTGTTCTGCTCCGAGTGCTGATTAATCACAGTGGTCGGGGTAGCAGCTTCGCTGGTAGGTGCAGAGGAATCGTCGTTAGGCGTGTTCTGCTCGCCCTCATCCTTCGGCTGCTCAGATGGCGTGTTCTCTGGGGTCTTGCCGTTCGTGACAGTCTGCTCCGCAGAGTTGATGTCCTTGTGAACAGCAACTTCCTTGCCATTGGCATCGGTCAGAGTCTCGAAGACAACCTGGGAAGCGCAGTCGCCGTCAGTGATGATGATCGGGACATCAACCGTGCCTGCGGATGCCGTCGGCACAAAGTGCAGGCGGCTCCTAGCGCCAGTGGACTTGCCCGTCTCCTTGCACATCAGCTCACCGGTCAACGTGTACTTCGTGCCCGGCTTCAGGCCAGTGAAGTGCACGGTGTCGATGACGACAGCACCCTTTTCAACCAGAGCCTTGCCGGCAATACCGGCAGTAGTCGTGATGGCTGGGTTGTCCTCAGACTGCGCTGGGGTGCTCGGGTGGTTCGGCTTGCTCGGCTTTTCCGGCTGGGCAGGCTTGATCGGCTTGCTCGGCTTTTCCGGCTGGGCAGGCTTCGTCGGCTTGGTCGGCTTGCTCGGCTTTTCGGACTCGGACGTAGACGGAGTTGTCGTCTCAGACGGCTCTTCCGGCTGTGTCGTCTCCGGCTGCTCGGACGGCTCATCGTCGCTCGGCGTTGCCGGAACCGTGGACGTGGTCGGCTCAGTCGAGCTGGTCTCCGGTGCGATCGTCTCCTCGGACGGAGTTTCGCTTTCCTCAGTCGGGGTGTCTTCCGGCTTCTCCGGAACGTCGCCGGTCACGGTCTGGCTAGCGTCGTTGATATCTGCGTGGTCAGCGATCTCATTGACCTGACCAGCGCTTTCCTTACCAGTCGAGTCAACCTCATCAGAGGTCAGGTGCTCGAACACGACAGCCTCGGCAACAGGAGTCTTAACAGAGTCAGACACCTCAAGAGTGACAGTCACAGTACCGCTTGCCGACGTCGGCTTGAACGTCGCCTCGCCATGACCAATCACAGAGCCATCAGCCTTGTTAACCAGTTCACCGGAGAGGGTGTAGTTCTTACCAGGGACCAGACCCTCGAAATGTACGGTGTCGACGACCTTGGCATTAGCCTCAATGCGGTTGCCCTGAAGCTCGGCTACCGTGCGCAGCTCCGGCTCCAGCGGCGTATCAGCTGGCTCGCTCGGCTTAGACGGTTCGGTAGTCTCAGTCGGCTCGGTCGGTTCCGTGGTCTGCGACTCAGTGCTGTCAGTCGGCTCGGTCGGTTCCGTCGGAGCGGCCGGCTTCGTGGACTCGGAGGTGTTAGGAGTAGTCGGCGACGAGCTCGGCTGCTCTTCGCTTTCCGACGTCGTCGGAGTCTCAGACTCACTGGTCTCAGAAGTAGTGGTCTCGCTGGACGACGGCTCCGTTGTCTCTTCGGTCGTCTCCTCGGTCGTCTCTTCGCTCGTCGGGGTCTCTTCGGAGGCCGACGGCTGATCCGGCTTTTCGCCGTGAACGGTCTGAGCTGCGTCGTTGATGTCCTCGTGGGTAGCGATTTCTACCCGCTGACCATCGGTGTTGTCCTGGCCATCGGCGGTGACCTCTGTCGAGGTCAGCTTTTCGAATGCAACAGCAGCGGAAACCGGCTCATCTACATCATCGGAGACGGTAATCATGACAGCCTGCTCACCCGAAGAGGTCTCCGGAGTGAATTCCACGCTGCCGGTACCCAGGATGCGATCAGCATTGGTCTTGTCCACCAGGGTGGCGTCCAGGCGGTAGTTCTTACCCGGAACCAGGTCGGTGAACTTCACGATGTCCTTAACCACAGCGCCCGCAACAATCTTGTTGCCGTTCAGGCGAGCCTGAGTGGAGATCGACGGCTTACGCGTGGTCGGCTTCTCCGGCTCGGACGGCTTGGTCGACTCGGACGGGGTCGTGGTCTCCGCAGGCGTGGTCGGAGTAGTCGGCTTTTCCGGTTCGGTTGGCTGCTCCGGTTCAGACGGCTTCGTCGGCTCTGCCGGAACTTCACCGGAAGACGGAGTGACATTGTCAATCACAATGATGTCTTGTTTCTTACCATTGTTGAAAATGTAGCCAGTGCGGTTCGTGCCATCGACAGTGCCCTGACCGACGTTAGCCGGACCAGTGAGGTAGTCGTAGACAGCCTTCGTCGATGGGTTGTGAATGCCCTGGGAGAAGTCAATGCCATCGGAGAAGTGCCACAGAGCGAATTGAGTTGCGTTATTGGCGTCCAGCACTTTCAGACGTCCTTTAACTCCAGCCGCCTTCCCCAGTTCATCCAAACCAACAGCTGGAGAACCGTGGTGCGCAATCCAGTTGAGCTTCCGGTATCGGTCAAAGTCGTTCCGCAGCTTGTTATTGGTATCTGTACTGCGCGAGAACTGACTGAAGTTCTGTACACGACCGGTGTCATAAAGATCACCGGCGACGCTGGCCTCAATGCAGTAACCCATTTTGTGGCTACCAAATGGAGTTGCCGCCTCGTCAAATGCCGCAATGAGTGGCCCAAAATCACGGACATTTCCATTGGCTTCAACACCCTTAACTGTTCCAGGAACACTCAAAATCTTCTGGATCGTCAGGGTTTCGCCAGTGTCTTCTGCCTCCTGCGCATGCGCAATTATTGGAGATTTAGCGAAGAAAAGAGCGAGCACAGCCACGAAGCTAAAAAGCGCCAACCAGCGCTTCTCGTTTGTAAAACGACCGAACATGAGCCCTCCCCCTTCCTTCGATTTCAGTGCGTTATACACCTTTCGCTACCTTTCCAGCCTTCAATTAACAATCAATGACCACGCATAAGCGTCTCCAGCCCCCATCACAGGTAGCCCAGTTGACATCGCCTTCTAATTCTCATTTATAGCGTTGGCCGTCCCCGAATATAACAAATACATTTTATGTTTGTTGAGCCATTTAATTGCCACCCCTATTGTCTTTTATTTCAATGTCAATAATTGTTGTTTGCATATTTTTTCTGGGGTGGACATTTGGACACCACACACATGCCGAAGTTCCACCTTTCGCCACGACACCTAGCCATTCAACCCATAAAATCACGATTAACCTGCGCATATGAAGTTTTTTCAATGAATCCCCGCCCATTAATTTGGGTTAGAATGTCTCCCATGTCACGATTTTCATAATTGTGAGTTACGGCACAAATGACACCCCACCCCCACCTAATGAAAATGCAAGCCAATAAATCTCTAAGAGCAAAAATGATGTCTCAAGACTATTTACAAAAGAATCCCCGGACATCATTTAATAAGCCACATAATTGTGTGCTAATTGCGGCTGCATAAATAATCGCCTCTCCGCCCCAACCTCTCCATCCGCGGTTAATAGACAAAAATGGGTCTGATTCACGGCATTCCAACAGATCACGTTATGTAAAACGCGACTGAATAGGGGACTGCAAATGTGAAACTGTGCGAGTTTATGACGCTTTCAGGACATTTTTCGGGCGGTAGGGTCAGGCGGTCATTGCATCATGGATAACACCAGAGATTACCTCCCGGGGAGTTAACCCGTCGAGCACTACCCGTGGCCGGTTATTCAGCAATGCTTCCGCCTCGGCGACCTCTTGGTCGGTGACATCGGTAAAGTTGGTGCCTTTGGGGGAAATAAAACCGGATATCCCGGTTCATCCGCTCATTGCTACCTCGCTGCCACGGCGAATGCGGATCGGCGAAAAACACCTGGATATTCTCCGCGACAGAAAACTCGGTGTGTTTGGCAAACTCCACTCCCTGATCCCAGGTCAACGTCGAAATCGTGGTGTCCATCGACTCTTTGAGCCGACGAATCATCCGTACCATCACCTCATTGACACTGGCGGCAGTATGGTCAGTGCCGAGTCTGCCGAGCAGCACAAACCTGCTGCGGCGTTCCACCAATGTCGCTAAAGCACTGGTGCCATCTGCGCCAATAATCAAATCGCCTTCCCAATGACCGGGTACCGCACGATCATTGGCTTCGGCTGGGCGAAGTGAAATATTGGCATCATGAGTCCAGCGTTTTCCACGTGGCTTGGGCACCCCTGCGAGAAGCGAGCGGGGTTTACGCCCTGGCCGGGTAGTCCGGCAGGACTTTTCAAACACAAGTTCTTTGCGCAAGCTGCCTGCCCCTTGTACGTAAAGGGCCTGGTAAATCGACTCGTGGCTAATAGTCATGGACGTATTATCACCCCACAGTGCAGCCAACCTGCCACTGGCCTGACGCGGCGAGGCGCCACGGTTGAGCAGATTGACAACCTGGGCGCGCAAAAATCGATTGTCATCGAGTTTGCGCGGCTTTGGACGAGCAAGACGCCCGCGGCTGGCCTGATCAGCGTGATAGGCATCGTAGATACCATCGACGCTGTTGCGTGCGATTTCACGACTGATAGTGGATTGACTACGACAGACTATCTGGGCGATACGCCGGTGCGAATGACCTGCCCGCAGGCAATCAGCAATAATTAAGCGTTCCGCCAGCCCTAGCCGCCGACCAGTACCAACACGAGATACATCACCAGGTGTTATCCGACTGCGGGTATTCATAGTGGTCAATCTAGCCCGCCGGTTATACACCGTGGTTGTGCACACCCCAGCCTGCGCGGCAATCTCGGCAACACTATATGAGCCGGCCATAAGCATCTCGTAGATCACGCGATGCTTATCCATCATCGAGACCTTCGGGCAGTGCGATTGGTGCTGAATCGCAATTCCGGCTTGTCGCGCCCACCGCCTGACAGTTGGTGAGGGTATCCCTAACTCACGTCCAACTGCGCTTGCTGATGCCCCGTTGGCGATGTGTTGAAGCGCAATCGGTTTGATGGCACTGTATTTCGTTCGGCGGGTTTGCTTCACTACTTCTCCTGGTCGAAAGTGGTGATGCATTCACCGCCTGAACCTACCGGCCATTTTTGACATAAACGCAGTCAGTAACTCGGATCGACCCAACGTCGCCAGCTATAAACACAAAAAAGCGCCTCCCCACTCCGCAAGGAGTGAGAAGGCGCTCGTGCGCTGTTACGTATTAATAGCCGCGAGAGCTAATAGCTGCGCAGTGTCATTGTAGTGCAGTGCCTAAGTCAGCTTAAACGGCCTTAGATAGCCTTTGCACCGGTGAGGTCCAGGTCGACTGGCAGGTTGTCACCCGCACCGTCCTCGGCCAGCAGGCCACCCTGGTTGTTGCCGCCGGTCTGGGCACCCTGCTCCTGGCCGCCAGTCTGGAGGCCACCCTGGTTCTTACCACCGGTCTGCAGGCCCTGCTCCTGGCCGCCAGTCTGAAGGCCGTTCTGGTTCTTACCGCCAGTCTGGAGACCCTGCTCCTGGCCACCGTTCTGCAGACCCTGGTCGCCACCGACGTTTTGCAGGCTCTGGTCCTGGCCACCGGTCTGGAAACCGGACTGACGCTCACCAATCTGGCCCTTGTCGTTAACCTGGTCGCCGCCGACCTTGTCGCCCTTGTCCAGCTTGTCGCCGCCAATCTGGTCTCCGCCGTTCAGCTGATCGCCGCCAGCGTTCTGGAGACCCTGGTTGCCGCCAACGTTCTGCAGAGCGTTGTCCTGATCGCCACCGACGTTCTGCAGACCCAGGTTGCCGCCCTCAGTCAGAGAGTGGAAGTTCGGGAACAGTGAGTCGACCTGAACCAGTGGGCCCTCCGGGAAGTTCACGTTGAACTCAGGTACCGGCAGCGGAGCCGGTGCTGGCAAGGAGGAAATCAGTTCGCAGATATTGCACAGGTTATCCATGATGATCCTTTAGAAAAATGAAGTGTAGATAAATGGTGTGGCGCGATGCCCAGAGCTGAAGGTAAAGGGCTTCTCGCCTTCTCCTTTGCGGCCACTGCCGTGCTCACACGAAAACCGTACCGGTGATGAAAAACGGTCACAATATAGAAATTCGACCCACTTCAGCCAGGAAATTGGAAACAGAATAACGGCAAAATTTAACCTGCACTTATGCCCAAACGTCGCATGTCACGGGTCACATTGCTAGCCGTTTGGTCACCCCAAACCAGGCTCGCCTTTTCCAGCAGAAAAGCCTCGGCACCTAATGAACTGCTCCCCATTAGTTGGACTGAGAAATCAGTTACCGACTAGTGGGGAGTAGTTGTCATTGAGAGCACGAAGTTCGCTAAGTGAATATCAGCGCGAGCAGTTGGTTGAACTATTTGAGCAAGGCATGGGTTATACAGCCGCTGCCAATGCCCTTGGTGTCTCCAAGTATGCCGCCCGTATGCTCTGTCGTCGGTTTAAGCTGCATGCAGGCTATGTCTTGTGGAGAAACCGACTAAGCAGCAGTACTCGTTCGAGATCAAGAAGGAAGTTGTCCAACGCCACCTTGCTGGCGAGACAGCGATGGATCTTGCACGTGAATTTGGCCTGTCATCACAGCAGCTGGTCCGCGGGTGGTCGTGGAAATGGCGCAAAGACGGCGATGACGCGTTGAAACCAAAGCCGAAGGGCAGGCCCAAAGGATCGGTCACGCCGAAGCCGCTGTCGGAGGAAGACAAGCTGCGTCGCGAAAACGAACGGTTGCGGGCCGAAAATGCCTATCTAAAAAAATGCGGGACTTGAGGAATCAGGGACGCGCCTGAAAGTCCAGGCGATTGTCATCCTCAAGTCTCACCACCGCTTGGAATATCTCCTAGAGGCAGCAGGTATCCCACGGTCGACGTTCTTCTACCACCAACAACGACTCAGTAAGCCAGATAACCACGCCGTTCTCAAGCAAGCGATTCGGGAAAGCTTCGAGCGTAACAAGCATCGCTACGGCTACCGGCGAGTGCTACTTGACCTACGCAACCAGGGCTGGGTGGTCAACCACAAACTCGTCTACAAACTCATGCGCCAGATGGGGCTTCGAGCTAAGATTCGCCAGCGCAGACCGTATATTTCCTATGTTGGGACGATCAGCCGCATTGCTGACAATAAACTTGACCGCAAATTCACCCCAGATAAGCCAAATACCGTCTTTGTCAGCGACGTCACCGAGTTCAGGGTTGCAGGCCGCAAGGTCTACCTGTCACCGGTGATGGACTTGTTCGACCGCTCAATCGTTGCCCACACCGTGGCTACATCGCCGTCGACAGCGTTGACCACCGATTCTTTGTCCAAGGCGATCGCGGCGTGGGCACCTGAACCCGGGTGGATGATGCACACTGACCAAGGTTTCCAGTACCAGCATGCCTCCTGGCGTGACCTGATCGGCGACAACGGCGGTGTTCAGTCGATGTCGCGTAAAGCCAACTGTTACGACAACGCGGTCATGGAAAATTTCTTCGGGCACGTGAAAACCGAGATGTACCACGGAGAAGTCTTCGACACGGTCGCAGAGTTCAACCAAGTAATCGACGAATACATCCAGTGGTACAACACCGAACGCGTCCAACAACGACTCAAGGGCCTGACCCCGATGCAATATCGAAATCAGACCCTTGAAGCCCTAACCGCCTAGAGTTAAACCAGTCCAACTTTCGGGGACCAGTTCACCTCGGATCCCCGCGGGGCTTTTTCTGCCCCTCACCCTTTCACTTTTGCTTTAGGTAAGGGTAAGTTAACTCCCACTATGACCTCGAACCCAGTTACCCTGAACACTCCGACGAACACTTCCGCCTACCGCGCGGCCTTTTCTGACCACCTACTCTTGGCCGCCCCTTCTGAACCGCACCATCGAATCATCCGCGCCACTGTTTATGACGTCAGCGCCCCGGCAGAAAACCTGCAGAGGATTGTCATCCGCTCCCCCGAGCTAGTCGGCTTTCAGCTTTCCGGCCCGGACGAATTCTTTGGCCTCTTTATGCCGGCTAAGCCCGGCGAGAATCTCCATTTACCCCTCCACGGAGGTGGCGCCAATATCCGCGCAAGCGTTACAGCCATGCCGGAGACCCAACGCCCAAATTTACGTTGGTACACCGTACGCTCACTCGATCCCGAGTGCGGACAGATAACTTTCGACGTGGCGACACATGGCGTCAAAAATCCAAAGGATGAGCACGTCGGACCAGGGCTCGCCTGGGCTCTTGCAACTCGTGTTGGCGACCAGGTAGGCATCTGGACATGCCAGGGCCTCTGGCACCGCGCGCAAAGTTCACAAACACTTATCGCAGACCCATCTGCCGTACCTTCCGTTCGCGCCATTTTGGATTACGCGGATGCGTTTGCCCCGGAACAGTTGCGCGACATACACCTCGTAGTGGTCGCCGAGAACCATGGTGACCTCGAGCCATCCCTCGTCGCCGACTGGGAGAGCAAGCTGGGCAGCCTAGAAGTGCTGTTTAGCGCTACAACGGACTTCAGCACGGCAGTGATGTCCCACCTACAGCAACTGGACCGTGCCGAACACCCCGCAACACAGTCGAAGTACGTCTGGGTCGCGGGTGAAGGACAGCTCTGCAAGGAAGTACGGCGCCACGCAATTCACACCTGGGGCCTCAATAGCGAATCCGTGCAGTGGTGCCCCTATTGGTTCCTAGGCAGGGCACGGCCTTAATTAGCCACAATCCCTCGCGGCACAATAATCGGAGCCATACCGCGGGGATCTTCCCACACCTCGGCATTCAGGCCATATGCCTCGCGCAACACATCCACCGTCAGAGCCTCCTTTGGAGAACCCTCGGCGATCTTTTCCCCTTCCTTCATGACGATCATCTCGTCGCTAAAAGCTCCCGCCAGGCCAAGATCATGAAGTACGGTAATCACCGTCTTGCCCTCTTGAGCGAGCTCCCGCACGATACTTAGAATCTCTATCGCATGTGCCGGATCTAGGTAGGTAGTCGGTTCGTCCAACAGCACAATTGGCGTATCCTGCGCCAACACCATCGCCATCCAGACCCGCTGCCGCTGGCCGCCAGAAAGCTCCGCCACGTCGCGGGCAACAAGATGGTCAACCTTCGTCTTCTTCAGCGCCTCGCGCACTTTTTCTTTATCTTCTGACGCCGTCGCTCCCCCACCCCAGAGCGATCGACGATAAGGGTGCCGTCCGCGCTCCACAAGTTCTCCAACGGTCAATCCCGCCGGACACAGCGGGTGTTGTGGCAAAAGCGCAATTAGTTGGGCGGCTTCGCGCGACCGCAAACTATGCACGTCCTTTTTCTCTACAAGAACCCGTCCTTCGGCGGGAGCAAGCAGCCGAGAAAGCGTCTTGAGCAACGTCGACTTGCCACAACCATTGGGGCCTAAGAGCGTGGTGACCTTCCCGGGCTCTGCAGTGAAAGACACGTCCTTAACAATGCTTGGGCCGTCGTTGTAGCCCACGGTGACGTGATCAACTTGAACGTTCATTGAACCATTCCTTTCAGAGTTCCGCGACGGGCCGCCAACCACACAAGCAACACCAACGCGGGGCCACCGATGATGGCGGTAACCAAACCCACAGGGGATGTAAATGGCAGTGCGCCCGCCACGACGGCGCACGCAGCTAATAGAGCAGCGCCTGCAAAAGTAGAGCACAACGGATGGGGCGTGGGCGTTCCGGCCACCAGCTTGGCCAGCTGAGGAGCCAATAGTGCCACGAATCCAATTGGGCCGACAAAGGAAACCACCACCGCGACAATGCCCGTTGCGGCAATGAGCAAAATAGCGCGCACCCTCGTGACATTTACCCCAAGTGTGGACGCGGTGGCGTCATCATGAGAAAGAAGAGGGACATCGCGCGTAACACAAAGGCCTAAAACTACGAAGGGCAACAGGCCCAACACCATAGGAAACAAAGCTTCCATACGCACAAAGCCGGTAGACCCAGCGAGCCAAGTTTGGGCATCCGTGGCACGAGTTAAGTCAGCCCGGAGCAGGAGATACTGCACTAAAGACTGCGTGAGGAAAGACAGTGCCAGGCCGATGACCACTACGCGCTGCGACGTCCCGAAGCCACCGAGTAGAACGAGCAAACCAACGATCACTAGTGCGCCAAGCAAAGCGAGTGCAGCACGCCACCAGAACGTCGGCACCCCCTCACTCCATGCAGGGCGGGTAACTACGGTGCCCGCCACAACCAAAACCGCCGCGCCGCCGGATACACCGAGAATGTCCGGGCTGGCCAGCGGATTGCGGGCCATGGTCTGAGTCCACGCACCTGCCAGCCCTAGAGCCGCGCCGACCAGAACGGTAGCGATTGCTACAGGCAGGCGGAGATCCCACACCACGTTGATTGCTTGCTGTGTGCCCCCACCGGTGAGAACCTCGATGACTTCCATCGGGCTGAGCTTCACCGCTCCTTGCCCCAGGATTAAGCAGTAACAAAGAGCCGCTATGAGGGCGAACCCTGCCGAAGCCGCCAGGACGCGTCTGCTTCGTGAACGCTTAATACTACGGATAGACGTCATATCGCTCATATCGTCAGCTCCGAGTCATTCGAGGTCGGTGAACTCTTCTTACGTCGCACCGCCAGAATCATCACTGGGGCACCGACAATAGCTAAGACAATGGACATTTCCAGCTCGTTAGGCTGCAGGACGAAGCGGCCCACAATATCGGCTAGCAACACAGCCGCGCCACCAACAATGCCGGTCGGCAGCAAGAGGCGAGTCAGGGACGGGCCGGTAAACGGGCGTAGTAGGTGTGGCACGGCGAAGCCCACGAATGTCACAAGCCCCACAGTGGCTGTCGCCGAGCCGGCGAGGATGATCACCGCTGCGGCAGCCAACAAGCGGGTTCTCGTGGGCGAGCTGCCAAGGGAACGGGCGGAGTCCTCTCCCATCGCAAGTAGATCCAGCGGGCGTGCTGCAAGCGCACCACATAGAGCACCTAGTGCTAGACCTAAAGCAGCTAAGGCCACGTCTTCCATACCCCGCCCAGCTGTAGAGCCAACGGTCCAGCGGCGGAGCCCTTCCAGGGTGTCGGAAGAATAGAGGCTCAGCATATTCGTGGCCGCTTGCAGGGCGAAGGTAACTCCCACGCCCACGAGTACCAGAGTTAGCGGGTTACGCGATACGCGGGAAATCAACAGCACGATTAAGGCAGCGACGGCCGCCCCGACGAGCCCTACAAGTGTCCGCTCCCCGACCGTCGTTGCCCAGCCCAAGGTCAGTGCCGCAGCGACTGCGAAACTTGCTCCAGCGTTCACGCCGATAATGCCGGGATCTGCCAGGGGGTTGCGGGTCCAGCTCTGAGCAATGGCACCCGCCATAGCCAGGGCTGCGCCTGTGATCACAGCCAAGAGGGTGCGCGGAACGCGCAAGTCCCAAATGATGCCGGATTGCGTAGATGGGTGCGGACCATGCATGAGGATGCTGGTCACTTCGCCAATGGAAAGATCTTTGGAACCCAAGTACAGGGAGGCAAGCAGCAGCAAAGCCAAGCCAACGAGTGCGGCCGAAGTAAGCAAACGCCGGGAAAACACCAAAGAATGTCGAGTTCTTGAAACGGACACTTTCAATTAAATTGCGTCAGAGAACTTGTCGACTGCCCAGGGGATGGTCAATGGGTTCGGCATACTCATTGCATTGCCCACGTTTTCGTCCATCCAGCGGACCTTGCCTTCGCGAACAACGTCCAGCTTGCTGAATGTTGGATCCTTCTTCAAGGTATCGGCGGCACCCTGGTAATCAAGGATGAAGAGGTAATCGACGTTGTTGAGGTCGCTGTAGTTCTCAGGTGCGATGTCGCGGTAGAACTCGCCCCCGTTACCTTCGAGCTCCTTCGGGATCTCGAAGCCCAGACTCTTGATAAACTGCCCGCGACCGTCACCGGAGGTGTACAGGCCGATCTTTCCCTGATAAGGCATGACGATAGCCGCACGCTTGCCTTTGAGCTCAGGGTGCTGCTGTTGGAAATCATCGAAGGCCTTCTGCGTTTCTTCGACGAGTTTGTCGCCTTCTTCTTGCTTGTCTACAGCGCCGGCGATCTGGTTGACCTGATCCCGCCAGGGGATCTGCCAGTCCGTGGCACCGTCTGGCTTAACGGTGGTTGGGGCGATGTCATTAAGCGCCTTCTTCGCCTGCGCGTCTACGGCAGAGTTCACCGCAATGATCTTGTCCGGATTAGCGGCGGAGATCTTCTCCAGGATTTCAGCAGTGAATCCGTTGGCAGTACCGTAAACCACTTCAGGCTTGTTGTCGCCGAGCTTTTCGGTAGCCCATGGGCCGACGCCAGACGCATCAACATCTCCCTCAGCACCCCAGGGCGCTACGAGGACTGGTTGGATGCCTAGAGCGAGCAAGGTATCGCTGTCTCCCAGGCCAACTGCGGCGATGCGCTCATCCCCGGTGCCCTCATTTTTTGACGCCGCCGCGTCGTCGCCTCGGGAGCAACCAGACAGAACAAGAGTGGATGCTGCCAAGACAGCGGCGGTCTTCAGCGCCGCTCGACGGGTCAGCGAATTGTTTCGAAACATGTGAAAGCCTAACGTGTAAGGAACTCTTTGAGACGCTGTAAAGTACCCGTAGCCCCAAGAGACTGATGGCCTCTTTCGGCTACGGCCAACACAGTAATCGGGTCTATATTACACAGGTAAGGCTAACCACACAACAGGCTGCCCTAAGTTAGTCCGCTTCCCGCTCGGCCGCTACCGACTCCATCGCCGCCCTGGCCACCGTCGCCACGCTGGCCACCCGACGCCACTCTGGCCACCCTAGCCACTCTGGCCACTGTCACCGCCCTGGCCACCCTAGCCACCCTGGCTCTCAGTGCCGAGATGCTCGCGCTATTGCAACTCGTGGCACCAACTGTCGGAAAAGTTGCACTTCGAAGGTCGAAATGTCGCTAGAACGGGAATCTGTCAGCACAGGCGCGCCTCCGAATTTTGCGACAATTCCCTGACCTGCAGGTTTGCGGAGCTGCAAATCAGTGTCTTTAACGCATTCCCGGTCTAGCGACATTCACCCCTGCTAGCGCCCCAAAAACGGCGCCGTCGGCCACGCATTCCCGGTCTAGCGACATCTGCACATCCTCACGCCGCCAAATAGGGCGCCGGCGCCTCCCGTGACGCAATCCCCCCCCAGCACTGCGCTCGCACAATCTCACATTCCGCTGGCGCTGCAGCCAAGCGGAAAGCGTGGGCGTCAATAAGAAAAAATAGGCCCCCTACCGCAACAAATGTGAACTGCTCCCCATTAGTTGGACTGAGAAATCAGTTACCGACTAGTGGGGAGTAGTTGCCATTGAGAGCACGAAGTTCGCTAAGTGCCGAGGCTTAACTTTTTGCGCTTTTAAGTACTGCGCTCAACTACTGGTCAGCGACCAACAACTCCGCAATCTGGATGGTATTCAGAGCAGCGCCCTTACGCAGATTGTCGCCAGAGACAACCAGCACCAGGCCACGCCCCTCCGGAACCGACTGATCGACACGGATACGACCCACCAGGGACTCATCCACACCAGCGGCGGCAAGCGGATTCGGAACGTCGACGACCTTCACGCCCGGCGCGGACTCCAGCAGTTCGGTTGCCTTCTCTACGGACAGAGCATTCTCAAACTCAGCGTGAATCACCAGCGTGTGGCCAGTGAACACCGGAACGCGCACACAAGTACCAGCAACAGCCAGCTCAGGGATAGACAGAATCTTGCGGGACTCATTGCGGAGCTTCTGCTCCTCATCAGTCTCCAGTGAACCGTCATCAACAAAGTTTCCAGCCACCGGCAGCGCGTTGAAAGCAATCGGGGCGACATACGGACCAAAGTCCTCCGCAACCAGAGCCGAACCATCAGTGGTCAGCTTCTCCAGGTTGTCGACGTTCTCGCGCACCTGGCCAGCCAGAGTATTCACACCAGCAAGGCCCGAACCCGAGACCGCCTGATAGGAGGACACACGCAGACGCTGCAACCCGGCCTCGTCGTGAAGCGGCTTGAGAACCGGCATCGCGGCCATGGTGGTGCAATTCGGATTCGCGACAATGCCCTTCGGGATGTCCTGCAAAGCATCCGGGTTGACCTCGGAGACCACCAACGGGACCTCCGGATCCTTACGCCACGCCGACGAGTTATCAACAACAACAGCGCCAGCAGCCGCAAAACGCGGAGCCTGCTCCTTCGACAGCGTGCCGCCAGCGGAGAACACCGCGACATCAATGCCCTTCAGATCCTCGTCAGAAGTAGCCGCGACATCCTCGACAACAATCTTCTCGCCGCGGAACTCCAACTCCTTGCCCGCACTACGAGCAGAAGCGAAAAAACGAACCTTATCGGCCGGGAAATTACGCTCCGCCAGAAGAGTGCGCATCACACGACCAACCTGGCCAGTGGCACCAACAACAGCAATCGTGGTCATGAAAACTCCTTAACGTCCCGTACCAGCGTAAACAACAGCCTCGGTGTCGCCACCGAGATTGAAAGCGTCGTGCAGAGCCTTCACAGACTTATCGACATCCTGGTCATTAACCAGCACCGAGATACGAATCTCAGAAGTGGAAATCAGGTCGATATTCACACCCTCATCAGCGAGCGCCTCACAGAACGTCGCAGTCACACCCGGGTGGGACTTCATGCCAGCACCGACCAAGGAGACCTTGCCCACGTGATCGTCGTAAAGCACGTCCTTCCAGTCATTGTCAGCCTGCAGCTTCTTCAGCAACGCCATCGCCTTCGGAGCGTCCTCGCGCGGGCAGGTGAAAGTAATGTCAGTGCGGTTATCCGCGATGGTAGAGACGTTCTGCAGCACCATATCGATATTGATCTCCGCATCCGCAACAGCACGGAACATCTTCGCCGCCTGGCCCGGATCATCCGGAATGCCCAGCACGGTCACCTTCGCCTCGGAGCGGTCATGCGCCACACCGGTCAACACTGCTTCTTCCATAGGGATATCCTCCATCGATCCATCAACAAGGGTGCCAAGTTCATTGCTATACGACGAACGCACACGCAACGGAACATTAAACGCGCGGGCGTATTCGACACTTCGCAGCTGCAAAATCTTCGCGCCAACCGCGGCCATCTCCAACATCTCCTCGAAGGAAATGTTGTCCAAACGCTGTGCGTCCGGCACAATGCGCGGATCCGCGGTGTACACGCCGTCCACGTCGGAGTAAATCTCGCAGACGTCCGCCTCTAGGGCTGCCGCGAGGGCAACCGCAGTGGTATCCGAGCCACCACGGCCCAGCGTAGTGACGTCCTTGGTCTCGCGGTTTACACCCTGGAAACCGGCCACTAGGCAGATATGGCCCTCATCGAGAGCCTCACGGACACGGCCCGGAGTGACCTCGACAATGCGGGCGTTACCGTGGCGCTCCGTGGTAATCACGCCAGCCTGCGAACCGGTAAAAGAACGGGCCGAGGCGCCGAGGCTTGCGATTGCCATAGCGACCAGCGCATTGGAAATACGCTCACCGGCGGTCAGGAGCATATCCATCTCGCGTCCCGGCGGGACCGGGTTGACCTGCTCAGCGAGGTCCAGAAGCTCATCGGTGGTGTCGCCCATTGCCGAGCAGACAACCACGACGTCATTGCCCTGCTTTTTGGTTTCCACAATTCGTTCTGCAACACGACGAATGCGTTCGGCGCTCTCCAGGGATGAACCACCGTACTTCTGCACAACCAGTGCCATGGTCGGCAACCTCCAAAAACTAGGCAACTATATGCACGTAACTATTATTGACTCAATTTACTTGAGTCGCATTCGTAATTACATAGTGGGTTACCAAAACGTAGCTTGCGGGGGTTGCGTGGAGGGTTTGGATCGGGTTGCGTAGGGGGTTGTGGGGTATCGTGGCCGGTATTCGGGTGTGGGTTGGGTGTTTGGGGTATTTGGGGTGTGGATTGGACGCGGCTGCGGGCTGCAAATGTGAAACTGACTAAGTTTATGACAAAAATATGCCCTGAAACTTGTCAAAACTGACATAAACCTAGTCAGTAACTCTCGGTACTGTGCCAGGAACTCCGGGTTCAGCCAGCTCCACTCCCTAACTCCCGGGCTCCGAGCTCAGTCAGCATCTTGGCCGGGCCAGCTAATCCGCCAGCTACTCCCCGAGGCGCTGCGGGCACAAAACACTGCCCCGCCCAACCCCTGCGAAGTGGACATGACAAGTGTTGCATGCCTAGCATTTCCTACGTGAACAATGACCTTCTCGCTGCGATACTGGCACTGCTGTCCGCGCTCAGCATCGCGTGGGGAACCGTCATCCGCCACAACCTCTCCGGAACACTGGAAGAGGGCACCAGCACACTTCGCGGAGTGGCGAAGACCCTGAAGCTGCCACGCTGGTGGCTGGGCTCGGGCCTGGCGATTGCCGGGTATGTATTTCAGGTCGCGGCGTTGGCATTTGGCACGTTGCTCCTGGTGCAACCGTTGCTGGTCATGAAGCTGATGCTCACGCTCCCGCTGGCGGCGAAGGTCAATAGTCGGCGGATTTCGCGGTCAGAGATGATTTGGTCCGTGGCGCTGACTTTTGCGGTGGCGACGCTGGTGTTGCTCGGCAAGCCGACTGCCGGCTCCACCGATATCCCCACCTACCTGTGGGGATGGGCTCTTGCCGCCGGTGGCGTGGTCACCTGCGGACTGTACGCCGCTGCAGTTCAGTGGCCCAATACCGGCACGAGTAGCGGCTCCAACGCAGGTAGCGGCTCCAACACGAGTGACAGCCCAGCCATCGCAGACCGCTCCAGCACCGACAACAGCACAGGTAGCACCTCAGACACCAAACAGCGCGGAGTGCTACGCCAGAACCCGAAGGCCCTGCTGCTCGGCACGGCAACCGGCTGGCTGTACGGCTTCGTCGCGCTGCTGTCTAAGTCGGTGGTCGATACCTATGTCAACGACGGACTCGTCCAGCTCCTGCTCTCCTGGGAACTCTGGCTGCTGGTGGCACTGGCGGTTATTGGCGTCGGCCTGCAGCAGGCGGCTTTTAACGCGGGACCGTTGCAGGCTTCGCTACCAGCTATGACCGTCGTGGAGCCGATTGTTGCCTTCAGCTTGGGATACATCGTTCTTGGTGAACGCTTCCAGGCAGTTGGTGTGCAGTGGGTGGCGCTGTTTATCGCACTGGCGACCATGATTTCTGCCACTATTGCCCTGGCGGCTCGGCCGGCAGAAGCCACCGCCACAGCCTCCACAAGCGCCCCAAGCACCGAAAACACCGCAGACACCGCGACCACCGACACCACAAGCACCGCAACCACCGACGCCCCAAGCACCGAAATCACCACCACAGACTCCACCGATGCCACCGCTCGGTAAGTAGAGTTCAGCTCTCCCGGGTTGCATGACCTAAATTGGTATGTGCACTTATTAAGTCGTTAGCGATTTGTCGGCCTGGCTATCCCTGCCCGGGAACTGTCCCTGGTGAGAAAGACCCGTGGCCGCTATGCACAAGGTCACCAAAGGTAGGACTCGATGGGGCGTCATTCCCATTCCAAGCGGGCAACTTCCAAGCGGGCATCTAAACCGACATCTAAGCGGAAGTCCGAACGCGCAAACAGCACCAGCGCCGCAACCAAAACCGCCGCAACCAACACCAAAGCAAAGCCCCAAAAGGGCAAGAAGCTCAACTCGAACACCATCATCGCCCTGCTGTTGATCATTGGCGGTTTGGGCGTGCTGCTGTACCCGGTTGTCGCAACGCAGTGGAACAACTTCCTGCAGGCCCGCGCCGCAGATGAGTACTCCAAGCTGGAGAAATCCGCTCCTCCTGAGGTCTTGGACACCGCCTGGAACGAGGCCCACGAGTACAACGCCAGCCTCGGCGAGGTCAATCCGGGCGACGCCTGGACCACCTCCGATGACGAGTCCTCCCCGGAGTACCAGCGCTACCGCCACTACCTCGACGTGCTTGGCGAGACCGACGCGCTCGGTCGCATCGTCATCCCTTCCATCAACTCTGACCTGCCCATTTTCCATGGCACGTCGGAAAAGTCGCTCTCGCGCGGTGTCGGTCACCTCTACGGCACCGACTTCCCGGTCGGCGGCGTGGGCGAGGGTGAAGGTCGTCACGCGTCGCTGTCGGCGCATACGGGTCTGCAAAATGCGACGCTGTGGGACAACCTCGACAAGGTCAAAAAGGGCGACGCGTTCTACATCGCAGTCGCGGGTCATAAGTTGAAGTATGAGGTCCACGACGTAGCCGTCGTAAAGCCGGATGAAACCGATGCTTTACGACGCGTCCCCGGAGAAGACCTAATCACCCTGATTACGTGCACGCCTTACGGCATTAACACGCACCGCCTGCTGGTGACGGGGCACCAGGTGCCGATGGATCCTGACGAGGAATCCGTGTTCGACGGCAGCGGTTCGCAGTGGCAGTGGTGGATGTGGGCCATCCTGGCAGCAGCGGCGGTGATTATTGCGCTGCTGATTTGGTGGCTGCGGAAGCTCTCGCGCGACGGCAAGAGCGAACCGGAGGCCGAGCGCGAGAGCGACGAGGCGGAGGATTAGGCCCCCTTACGAGGTGGCCATCACCTTCGTCTCCCCGATTGCGTCCTTGATGTCGTTGATTCCCTTTTCAAAGATGCGCTGGAGGCCCAGTGCCAGGATCAGCGACGGGATGATGAACAGCGCCAACATGAACATCAGCTTCCAGTAGTCGGCCTCGTAGATACCGGCGATGGAGCTGCGGAACATGTCAATCGCGTAGGTACCCGGCAGCCACGGGCTAATGTTCTGGACCCACTGCGGCACCAGAGGCAGCGGATACGCGCCACCTGCAGCCGAGACCTGCATCACCAGCAACAGCACGCAGATGGCCTTGCCGGCATTGTCGAAGGTGAAGACGAACGAGAAGACGATCATCATGAACACCAGCGAGATGATCCAGCCGGCCAGCAGCATCAGGAATCGGTGTGCGGGATCGATGCCCACGTACACCTGGAGTCCCAACACCATCAGCGTGGCCTGAACTAGGCCAACGGTGGCGAAGGTGGCGAACCGGCCGAAGTACTTCTCGGCGCGGGTGTAGTCATCGGTCTGGGCAGCGTTGATTTGCTGGTCGCTGGACTTCTCGGCCTCAGCGTCAGCATCATCGCCGACCTCAGCGGCTGCATCGCCCTGCGCATCATCGACTGCATCGCTGACCACATGCTCGGCCTCATCATCGCCGACCTTCTGTCCGTCGCGGCTACGGACCGTGGTGCGGATCAGCACCGACGACAGCAGCGCACCGATCCACAGCGCGAGGGTCGCATAGAACGGCGCCATACCCGCACCGAAGCTCTGGACTGGGAAGACGGGGTCTTCCTCGACCTGCACCGGCGCGGCCAACTGCGCTGCCAGGGCACTTGGGTCATCACCGACGGCCTCAGCAATTCGCGAGAGGTCCCCGGTGTCCTTCGCCTCTTCCAGCGCGTTGTGAATCTCGTCGAAGCGAGCCGCCAGATCATCAAAGCGGGTGCTCAGACCCATCGTGGCGGCGCTGGTCTTACGAAGCGTATCCACCGGCGAGCCGGAAATCGTACCGCGGATGCCGCGAATGTCCTCGCCAATGACCTCGATGTCGTTGCTCAGACGCGACACCGGCTCCGACAGTGCGTCGATCTGCGGGCGCAGGTTCTGCTCGTAGGAGTTTTTGGCATTTTCCACAGCGGCAATCGCAGCCGTGAAAGCGTCCTTCGCCTGGCTTATCGACGATCCCGTATCCCGGCCACCACGCAAATCCGCTGCCACGGCGGAGAAACTCTCCTGCAGCCCACGGGTGCGAGCAATCGAGGTGTTCAGATCGGAAATCGCGCGGTCATAGCCCGGCTTAGCGACACCCGGAACCACTGCCCCAACGGTGTCCTCCAGGCGGTCGCGCATCGCAGTCAGACCGTCGGCCTGCTGGCCGAATTTGGCCGCCATCGCATCGAAGGTATCCGCGGTCGCGCCGCTGGTGGCCTGGGTGCCGTCGACAAGCTCGTTGACGCGGTCGCGCACGCCTTCGTAGCTCGACTGCGTTGCGTCGAGCGCCGTGCTAACCGAGTCGCGAACATTGCCGACCGCGGCTTCCAGATCGCCTGCGACGTTGCCGTCACCCGAACCATTGCGCAGAATGTCCATCCGCGCACCAGCGTTTTCCAAAATGGAATCCGCGGTCTCCACCAGCGGCACGGTGGTCTCCACCAGCGTAGACAGCGAACGAGCAGTCTGCGCACCGGAGCGCAGCCGCGCGGCGGTGTCATCAACGCGGTTTTGCACGCGCGTCAGTGCCTGCTTGGAGTCGGAGGTGTTTAGATACTCATCCAGCGAGGTGATCACGCCCAGCCCAACACTGGCGACGACCTGCGTGAAGTTCTTGTCAATCTCCTGAATAACGCCACTCGCGCCCTTACTCGTAATGATTGACGAAAGCGCGTTCTTCTTCTCATTCGTATAGAGCGTCAGCTTCGGCGCCTTGGTGCCCCGGACGTAGAAGGTCATCAGTTCAGTACTGAAGTTCTCCGGAAGCACGATTGCCGCGTAGTAGTCACCGGACTTAGTGCCGTCGATGGCGTCCTCAGAATCCGTAATCTGCCAGTCAATTTCGTGGTTACGGCTCAGCTTCGACAGCACCTCATTGCCCAAGTTGACGTCAATCGCACCGATATCCGTGCGATGACCACGGTCATTACTGGCGACCGCAATCTTCAGCTTTTCGGTGTTCTCAAACGGCTCCCAGCTGGCCAGCACATTAAAGCAGGTGAACAGCAGCGGAATCAGCACCAGACCGAAAACCATGATGCCGGTCATCGTGTTCTGGCGGATCACCCGAAAGTCATTCCGCACAATTTCAAGAACGTTTCTCATTAGGCTTCACCTTCTGGGGAAGTCTTCACGCTTGCCGACGACACCTTCGCCTGTGGCTCAAACGAATCACCAGCATTTTCCAGCGAGTACGCATGCGGATGGGAAGTTTGGTGCTCCATGTAGGCGCGCAGCTCCTCCTCCGACATCTCGCTGAGCTCCTGGGCGTGAATCACAGACTGCTTGACGTACTCGCGCACCGCGATGTAGGCGAGGCAGAGCAGCACAAACAGGCAAGCCAGACCGAAGAACAGGGCCTTCTGATCCGGGTAGTTACGGGCCAAAATACCCAGCACCACCAGGGCGGCCACGGCGATGCCAATGGCCATGCGCATGAACAGCGTGTAGCTGCCACGCAGATTCTCCATCCGCTCGTCGACTCGCGATTGGTACTCCTCGCGGTTACGCAGCGCAAAGACGAGGTCACTGAGCTTGTATCCGCTACCGACCAGGTGGACTTCTTCGTTGTTGACCAGTCCGCCCTCTTCAAGCTGGTGGTTAACCAAGACATTGACCGAGGACAGGCTGCGGCGCAGCCAGTAACCGACCACGTAGGCGACCACTGCCATGGCCATCAAGGTGAGCATGTTCTTCAGGTAGTAATTCGAGTAGAAACCACCAATGGTCTCGCGGAGAGCATCAATGCCGTAGGTCAACGGCAAGAACGGATTCAGCGCCTGGAAGAAGTCCGGGGTCATCTCAATTGGATAGAGACCGGCGGCGCCAGGAATCTGAATAAACGCGAGCACTACTGCAATACCACGTCCCACGTGGCCAAACGCCGACACCAAACTGTAAATAATGGCGAGATAACACAACTCCACCACGACACAGGTGAGGACGAACGCAACCGCGCTGACATGCTGCACACCAATGACGATGTCACCGATAGAGACAATCAGCGCCTGGAAAGTAGCGATGATGCCCAACAGCAATGTGCGCCCCATGTACGCCTGGCCCACCGTGATTTCCTTGAAACCTTCCGCGTCGACTTCCACGCGGAAAATCACAATCAGAATGAACGCACCAATCCACAACGACAGGTTGGTAAACAGCGCCGCCATACCCGAGCCGTAGTGATCCACCGGGAACACGGCCTCGGTCTTAACCTCAGCCGGATCGCTCAGGAACTGCGAGATACCCTCAGGATCGAGGTCGTTGACCATGTTCATGGCTTCGCGCTCTTCGGTGGTGCCCAGGGTAAGGACATCGAGACGCGCAGTTTCCAGACCATCGCGCACACCATCAAGGTCGGCCTTGAAGCTCTCGAGGACCTGATCCGCAGCAGAAAGCTGCCCACTCGTAGCGTCGAGAAGCGCGGACGTTTCCTTGACGGTGTCCTTTTGCGCGCCAAGCGCCGCCGCGTACGAACCCACGCGCGCGTTGAGCTGATTAAGCGCCTTGCTCAACTGCGGGAGTGCGTCCTGGGACGCCTGACGAATCTGATCCGAGGCGGCCTTGCCGTCCTTAGTGGCCTGCGCCAATGCCTCGCTGGTGGCGTTGAGGGAGTCGAGAGTTCCCTGCGCCGAGCCGGAGACGTTCTTCAGACCCTCCACCAGCTCTTTATTGGTGGCGTTGCTCTCGTCGAGCGCATCGATGGTGCGCTGGATTGCCTGCTTATCCGGGCCGTTTAGCGGGTTGGCCTCCAGCAGGGAATTCAGCCCACCAATGACCTGATCCGCCTGGTTGACGATGTCCTCCGCCGCAGCCGTCGCGGAATCCGAACGGGAAATTGCGCCCTGCAGATTGCCGGTCATCGCGCCAATCGCGGCATTGGCGTTACCGGTGCCCTCTACCAGGGCGGTACTGCCCTGTAGGTAGGCGTCGTTGAGATCCGCGGAGAAATTCAGGACCTCGTTGTTGAGCTCACCAGTAATCGCCTGCACCTGCGTCAACGCATCCTGGGCATCGTCGAGGGCCGTATCTACGCTGCCAAGAGTCTTCTTAATCTGCGCAATCGTCGGCTGCAGATCGCCAATCTGCTCCTGGATAGCGCCGACTTCATCGCGGCTATTGGCAACCGCATCAGCAACATCCTGGAAAGCATCAGCGGAATTGAGACGGGCCGCATCGAACCGACCCTGCAGCAGATCGCCAGCTTCCTTGACCTGCTCGGTGACCGCCTTCGCGATCTCCTTATTAAAGGACGCGGAGATCTGGCCATCAATGCCGGACGCGCCCTGCGCCGTGATGTGCGGCGAGATTGCGTTGATCTTCTGGTTAGCGCGGTAGGTCAGTTTTGCTGGATGCCCCTGCCCTTGGATCAGATCGACCATTTCCTGCGAGAAATTCGGCGGAATGGTGATTTCGGCATAGACCTTGCCGCGCTTTAGATCTCGGTCTGCCTTCTCGGCATCGGGGAACTGCCAGCCCAGTTCATGATTTTCTTTTAGTTGTTTGACCACCTGGTTACCGATATTGAGACTTCCGGTAACCGAGGAACTCGCGCCCTTGTCCTCATTCACAATTGCCACGCCGATGTTCTCGGTGTGCTCATACGGATCCCAGAAGCCCGGGATGTTGAACCAGGAATACAAGGCAGGGGTAATCATCACGCCGATGATAATCACCCACACTCTTGGGCTATTGCGGAGACGGCGCAAGTCTCGCTTCAGAATAGACCAGCTAGTTTGCACCTTAAGGACGCTATCATCTTTACCCCGCTAAATACATTGGTCCTAGCTTTAGAACTATCGATGGGCGGGATGAGTGGGCGCACTGGGCGGGGTGAGTGGGCGCACTGGGCGGGGTGAGTTGGGTGCGGGCCGTCGGCAACGCCTTTCACTGCACGGAGCCCCACCGCACAGCCCCTAACGACGCAGAACTCTTACGGCACAGAAACCCGCGCATACTTCCCCCACTAAAACCCCCGAATGATGAAATTCATATAACCAACGGGGTAAGGTACATCACATGCAACGCGGACTACTGCTTCTATGCCGCGGCGGGGCTTGGGTTTAAGGCCGGCTCCCCGTCGCGGGGTTAGTTGTGCCGGCCTACAAGAAAAGTCCGAATTAGAAAGGCCCACAACATGTCTCCTTCCGACGCTTTTATTTCCGCTCCTTCTGTAATCTCCACTCCTGCTGGCGAGATTCCGGAAGGACAGCCTGCTTGGAATAAGCAGCGCAACTCCCAGATGGCAACCAACCGCTACCTGCCTTACGACCAGGAAGTTCAGGACTTCCAGCTGAAGGACCGCACCTGGCCGGACAAGCGCATTACTAAGGCACCGGTTTGGTGTGCCGTCGACCTGCGCGATGGCAACCAGGCGCTGATTGACCCAATGAGCCCGGAGCGCAAGCGCCGCATGTTCGAGCTGCTGGTCCAGATGGGCTATAAGGAAATTGAGGTCGGATTCCCGTCCGCTTCCCAAACCGATTACAACTTCGTGCGCGAGATCATTGAGAAGAACATGATTCCGGACGACGTCACCATCCAGGTTCTGGTTCAGGCTCGCGAGCACCTGATTCGCCGCACCTTCGAGGCATGTGCCGGCGCTAAGAACGTCATCGTTCACTTCTACAACTCCACCTCGATCCTGCAGCGCGATGTTGTGTTCCGTAAGGACAAGGACGCAATCAAGAAGATTGCCACCGACGCCGCAGAGCTGATTAAGACCATCGCGAAGGACTACCCGGACACCAACTGGCGTTGGGAGTACTCGCCGGAGTCCTACACCGGCACCGAGGTTGAGTACGCCAAGGAAGTTGTCGACGCCGTGGTTGATGTCATCGACCCGACGCCGGAGAACCCAATCATCATCAACCTGCCGTCGACCGTGGAGATGATCACTCCGAACGTCTACGCAGACTCCATCGAGTGGATGCACCGCAACCTCAACCGCCGCGACTCCATCATCCTGTCGCTGCACCCGCACAACGACCGCGGTACCGGCATCGCCACCGCCGAGCTGGGCTACATGGCCGGCGCCGACCGCATCGAGGGCTGCCTCTTCGGCAACGGCGAGCGCACCGGTAACGTCTGCCTGGTCACCCTGGGCCTGAACATGCTGACCCAGGGAGTCGACCCGCAAATCGACTTTTCCGACATCGATATGATCCGCCGCACCGTCGAGTACTGCAACCAGCTGCGCGTTCCGGAGCGCCACCCGTACGGCGGCGACCTGGTCTTCACCGCTTTCTCCGGTTCCCACCAGGACGCCGTGAACAAGGGCCTCGACGCAATGGCAGACAAGGTCCGCCCGGGCGCTGCCGTCAAGGAGCTTTCCGACGAGGACCTGCGCGCGGTGACCTGGGAAGTTCCTTACCTGCCTATCGACCCGAAGGACGTCGGTCGTTCTTACGAGGCCGTTATTCGCGTGAACTCCCAGTCCGGCAAGGGCGGCGTGGCCTACATCATGAAGACGGACCACGGCATGAACCTGCCGCGCTCCATGCAGGTCGAGTTCTCCTCCGTCGTGCAGGCAGTCACCGACGCCGAGGGCGGCGAGGTCAACTCCAAGGCGATTTGGGACATCTTCGCAGGTGAGTACCTGGACCGCGAGGCTCCACTCGAGCAGATTGCCCTGACTGTCGATGCCCCTCAGAACGAGTCGGACGCCACCAAGATCAAGGCTCACATCGTCTACGAGGGCAAGGAGCAGACCGTTGAGGGTGTCGGCAACGGCCCGCTGGCCGCTTACGCCAACGCCCTGGAGAAGCTCGGCATCAACGTCGAGGTTCAGGAATACGTCCAGCACGCTCGCACCGCAGGTGACGATGCCGAGGCTGCGGCCTACGTCCTCGCAGATGTCAACGGCACCAAGGTCTGGGGCTCCGGCATCGCTGGTTCCATCACCTACGCATCGCTGAAGGCAGTCACCAGCGCGGTCAACCGCGCACTGGCTTAAACTCCACATAGTTACTGACTAGATTTATGACACTTTCGTGGCAAAATTTGTGCTCAAAGTGTCATAAACCTAGTCACTTTCTCTTTGGGACAAACTATCCAGCGGCCCCTCGGCCCCACTACCCAATCAACGGGCCGGCATTGCGCACATCCGCACGGAAAGTCACCCCACCTGCGGCTACCACGCGTTCGCGCTCGATCAGGATTGAACGGAGCGTCGATAAGCGAACTGCGTGCAATTCCACCTCTTTCCACACCACCCGCGCGACATCCAGCCCCGTTGCGCGCAGCGAACGCTCGCGGTAAGTCTCCCGCGTGAGCAGCTCGGACTGAGCCGCGGGCGTCGGCGCGACCTCGCTCGCCGAATACTTGATGTGGCCGTCGAACTCCACGACAAGCAGCAGGTCAGGGATATAAAAATCCACGCGGGCGAGAAAGTGCGGCGGATCGTGGCTGGTGCCGCGCGACCAAATTTCGGCTTGCTCGTGGAATTTCAGGCCGAGTTCGAGAAGAGCGGCTTTAGTCAGCGCCTCACCGGGCGTTTCGCAACGACCATGACAGACCGCGAGCGCACGGCGAAACAGCTCTTGACCCCGCACGCTGGGATAATGCACCGGGAGCTCCTCAAGCTGATCGCGCGTGGCGCCATGCCGCAGCGCACCTTCGACAGCCAACACCGCCGCCCGCCACGACACGGACTCCGGCCCCTTCTGCCTGAACCGGACGCGACACTCATCGAAGGCCGCACGCGCGAGCACCGCGACCCGCCGGTCCGCGAGCCCCTGCGTGTGATCCAGATGGATCTCCGAGCGCAAGCGCATGCAATAGTCGATGCCGTGGAACTCCTGACTCCCGCCCACGACCACAATCTTCGCATCGCGCACCAGCACCCACGAACCGTGCAAGGCCAGCGCTGCAGCTCCCGAAATGACGCCTGACGACGTCTCGGAGACCACCGCCAAAGCAGTAATAGCCAGGCGTTTCTCGCGGTGGAGCCCCTCCCAGGCGTGCGCGACTACATAGTGACCTCGGCAAAGCCGCTCCAGATAACCGGCCCGCGCCTGCCTTGCGACCTCGCGGTATCCATTCCCCGGCTGGTCATCCGGCCTAATGATTCCGAACTGGTCCGCCACCAGTTGCTTTCGTTTCTTGTTACTCACTTCTCCCCCGCCCCGTGGTTGTTGTCCTGTGGCTGTTGCCCCGTGGTAGTTATTTCGTCCTTATTTTTGTGGCGCTGTTTTGTGGCCCCTATTTAATAAGGCGCGGAAATTGCCCTCGCGGTTCCATTCCTTTTCGGCTGAGCACCCAGTCGGGGGAAAAACTATTGGGGCTTGCGTGGTTTTTGTAGTTTGCGTGGTTTACGGGACCCGTGTGACCGGATCCCCCGGTCCTTCTGAGCTTGAGGCCGAGCTAGTGCCCAAGTTACTGACTAGGTTTATGACACTTTCGTGGCAAATTTTGTGCTCAAAGTGTCATAAACCTAGTCACTTTCTCCGCGGGTGAGCGCACCCGCTAGTCTTGAGGCATGACTGAATCGGCGCGCGAGGAGCGCAAAGCGACTGGGACCTCTTCTCAGACGAAGAGGCGGCGGCGGAATCGTCGCCGTTCTCAACGCGCGTCGGCAGCGGGCGCGAAAACACCACCAACTGCACCGGCTTCCACCACAACGGACGCAGCCACCACCGGCGCGGCTGCTACCGGCGCAATCGCAACCGGCGCGAGTACCGCTGGCACACCGGCCACAGCCACACCCACACCGGCCACAGCCGAGACCGCCGCAACAAAGGCCGCTGACGAGCACAAACAGTTCTCGTCGGCGGAGGAAGCTCCTTACGCAATCGTGTCCATCCAGGCCACGGGCATCCACCCCAAGACGTCTCGGCTGGTCAGCCTGGGAGTGTCCACCGCCGACAGTAGCGGCAACATCGTGGACACCTGGCATGTCGTCATCAATCCCACCGAGGATCCCGGCCCGACACACCTCCACGGCCTCGAGCCCGCGGACTTCGAGGGGGCACCGAAATTCGGGGTGATCCAGGCCAAGCTCGCGCACGCGCTCGATGGGCGCACGTTGGTTGCTCATAATGCGCCGCTGGTCTGGGGTTTTATAGTTGCCGAGGCCAAGAGGGCCCGTCGTCAAGCGAATCGTGAGCGGTCCGCGCGGAATAAGCGGGGGCGTCGTCGTACGCGCACTCGCGTCGCGCGGATTCCGGCGCCCGCACGGATTGCCGATACGTTGGAAACGGCGCGTCGCCAGGGCAAACGGCTTGACGACGCTCGCCTGCGCGCCGTCGCGCGCGCCTACGGCCTCGATGTGCCTTCGCCCGAGGCATCGATTGCTGGCATCTCGGTGCCCGAGCGGGTGCGGACGTTGGATGACGTCACCACCACGCTTGCGCTCTTCCGCGCACAGGGCGGGCTCGATGAGGGCGCAACCCTGAACATGTACACGCCCGACCAGCTGCGCGAGGACATTGTGGGCCTGCAGCGCTCGGCAGTGCGTGTCGACGCGATGGAGGCACCGCGCCCCGTGGAGAACCCCGGCCGCTATACGCCGGGGCGGAAGCTCGCGGAGGGCATGGAGTTCGTCGTGGCGCCAGAGGTGTCGCTGGACCCGGATGAGCTGATTGCGGCGGGCGTGCGGGCTGGGCTGGCGTACTCGGAGAAGGTCACGCGAGAGTCATCGGTGCTGGTGTCTAACCGACCTGCGGATGTGACTCCGGATCAACTGACGGGCAAGGCCATGCATGCCCACCGGAAGGACATTCCGATCGTTTCCGATGAGGCATTCTTGCGACTGGTCGGTGAGATGGAGAAGTAGGGCTAGGGCTTTTGCCCAGCGCATTCGTTCTGCGAATCATTCACAGTAAAATACACAGTTATGAAAGAAGGCACTTCACATAACGACGTAAGTGACCACAGTCGCGACCGCGCAAGCTCCCCGAGCCTGCGCGCTCGGTTTGCGACTGCCGCCGCTCACGCCGCCACCTGGGCCTCCCGGAAGTCCGGTCGCGGCGCGGGTGGCATGATCGGTGGCCTGATTGCGCAGAAGATTGACCCGCGCATTCTGGCTTCCCTCGGCAAGGGACGCCCGGCCGCGATCATCACTGGCACCAACGGCAAGTCCACCACCACCCGCATGTTCGCGGCCGCCATGCGCGCCGCTGGCCACAACGTGGCCACCAACGAGGGCGGCGACAACATGGACGCGGGTATTATCTCCGCGCTGCTCGCCACTCCCGATGCGGACAGCCTGGTCCTGGAGGTCGATGAGCTGCACGTCCCGCACATCGCAGAGGATCTGAAACCGCAGGTTCTGGTGCTGCTGAACCTTTCCCGCGACCAGCTCGACCGCGTCGGCGAGATCAACAAGATTGAGGCCACACTCCGCGCTGCGGTGGACGCTAACCCGCAGGCGACGGTCATCGCCAACTGCGACGACCCACTCATCGCGTCGGCTGCGTGGGATGCCAAGAAGGTTATTTGGGTCTCCGCGGGCGGTGGCTGGACCAACGATGCCACCTCTTCCCCGCGCACCGGCGGCCCCATCATCCAGGACGGCCACAACTGGTACGCCGTGAAGCCACTCCCGGACGGCTCGGAGTTCAAGCGGCCAGAGCCGGACTACCGCATCACTGCGGAGGGAGTCATCACGCCTGCCGGCGACACCCTGCCGATGAACCTCACGCTGCCGGGCAATGCCAACCGCGGCAACGCCACCTTGGCGATTGCGGGCGCTGTCGATATGGGCGCGGACCTGGAGAAATCCCTCCGGGCCACCGAGACCGTCGACAACGTTGCGGGCCGCTACTCCACCATGGTTGTGCGGGATGACAAGGGCGCCGAGAAGCACGTGCGCATGCTGTTGGCCAAGAACCCGGCCGGCTGGCAGGAGGCGCTGTCCATGGTCGACCGCACCGCAGATGCAGTGGTCATCGCAGTCAACGGTCACGTCGCTGACGGCGAGGATCTGTCCTGGCTGTGGGATGTCCGCTTCGAGGACTTCGACGGCATGGATGTGCTGTCCGCGGGCGAACGCGGAACTGACCTCGCGGTGCGGTTGCTGTATGCGGGCATCGATGCGAGGTTGGTCGCAAATCCGCTGCAGGCGATCCGGTCGTGTGAGGCGCGGGGGTCGTCGTCAAGCGTCACCCGAGTTGAGGTGCTGGCGAACTACACCGCCTTCCGCGATTTGAAGCGCGACATCGAACGAGCACAGGAGGAAAAGTAAATGAGCGAGCTGTCTATCGGCCTGATCCTCCCGGACGTGCTGGGCACCTACGGCGATGACGGAAATGCGCTGGTGCTGCGGCAACGCGCGCGGATGCGTGGGATTGACGCCGAGATTGTCCCGATCAAGCTGGGCGATGCCGTCCCCACCGACCTGGATATCTACACCGTCGGCGGCGGCGAGGACGTCGCACAAACCATCGCGGTGGAGCATCTGATCAATGACGGCGGCATCAAAAAGGCAGCCGAGGCCGGGAAGCAGATCCTCGCGATTTGCGCGGGCTTCCAGATCTTCGGCAATTCCTTCCGCGCGGGCGGACGCGACGTCGCAGGTCTCGGCCTTGTCGATTGCACCACCGATTCGCTGGAGTCGCGCGCGATCGGCGAAATCTGCACGCTCGTCGATCCCACGAACGGTTTGCTTGACGACGTCGACGCCAGCCCACTGACTGGCTTCGAAAACCACATGGGTCGCACGACCCTGGGTGCCGATGCGAAGCCGCTTGGTCGGGTTGTCCGTGGCGTGGGCAATACCGGCCCGGAAGTGGAGCAGGCGGACTCCGGGATTGCTCCGGGAGTGGATGTTTCTGCACTCACACCGACCGGTGGCGCCGAAGGCGCGGTGCAGGGTTCGATTATCTGTACCTACCTGCACGGACCTGTGTTGGCTCGCAATCCGCAGCTGGCTGATCTTTTGCTGGCCCGCGCTACCAACCAGGACCTGTCGAGCCTGGCTCCGCTGGACCTCGAGGTCGTGGATAAGCTGCGCGAAGAGCGCATCCCGTCCAAGCCGCGTCCGAAGAGCGAGCGCTAGTTTTGTAGTTTCGCGCGCGGCCGGTTGGCTGGACGGCGGCTAGACCTTCAGCCGGCCCGTCAGCGCGCGGGACAGGGTGAGTTCATCGACGAACTCCAAGTCACCACCGAGCGGCATGCCGGAGGCCAACCGAGTGACCTCGAGATCCGGGAAGTCCCGCAGCAGCCGGGCCAAATAGGTCGCGGTGGCTTCGCCCTCGGTGTTGGGGTCAGTCGCGATGATGACCTCGTGGATTTCAGGGGGTTGGGTCTCGTCGACGTCGTCAAGCACGCCTGCGATACGTTGCAACAGCGTGCGGATATTGAGCTCGTTCGGACCGATGCCGCCAAGCGGATCGAGCGCCCCGCCGAGCACGTGGTAGCGACCGTTGTACTCCCCCGTGCGCTCGATGGCCTGGATATCGCGCGCCTCTTCAACGACGCACACCAAACCGCGGTCGCGGCGTGTGTCCGAGCAGTACTGGCACACATCGGTTTCCGAAATATTGCCGCAGACCCGGCAGAATTGCACACCCTCGCGCACCCGACCAAGCGCGGATTGGAGCCGGCCGATGTCCTCCGGCTCCGCCTTCATCAGGTAGAAAGCGATACGCTGAGCTGACTTCGGGCCGATGCCCGGCAGGCGCGAGAACTCATCAATGAGATCTTGGAGTGGTCCCTCGAACAATGATAATTACCTACAAATACTGGTCTGAAAAGCTAATTTAGAAACCGAGGCCACCGAGACCGTCGAAGCCCTGGGACAGCGGGCCCATCTTCTGCTCCGCCAGCGACTGCACCTTAGCGGTAGCGTCCTGGAAAGCAGCGAGAACCAGGTCCTGCAGCCCGTCGACGTCCTCCGGGTCAACGACCTTCGGATCAATGGCGATGTCCGTGACCTCGCCCGAGCCCTGCATAGTCACCTTGACCAGACCGCCGCCGGCCTCACCGACGATGGTGGAAGCGACGATCTCCTGCTGTGCTGCCTGCAGCTGCGCCTGCATCTGCTGTGCCTGCTGCAGAATTGCGTTCATATCTGGCTGAGTCATAATTAATGTTCCTAACTATTGTGCTCTTTACGTGCTGATTTGTAGTTACGCGCACGCTTCTAAGGCTCATCGCCCATGCTTTACGACGCGCATCGCCGCCCCATTCTAACGGCTCTAGCGGTCTTCTAGCGGTTTGGCTCCCAGCTCCTTTTCCAGCATCTCCATGACCACGTCCTTTAGCGAGCGGTGATCGAGAGACCCGACCTCGTTCGCGGCCTCGAAATACTCGGAGGTGTCCTCTTCGTAGTTGTTGTCCTGCGGGGTTTGGGGAACCGGGTTGTAGTTGGTGTTGGCGTTGGAGTTGTAGTTGGACGGGTTGCGCGAACCGTAGCTCTCTGTGCCCTCTGCGCCCTCTGGTGGAGCGAACTCCTCCATCGGCTCTGGTGGCAGCGGGACGCCGCCGAAGCCCGAATCCTGATTGGCCTGGGCCTGAGCATTTGCTTGAGCGTTTGCTTGCGCATTGGCCTGGGCCGCGCGCAGGAATGACTGCGGCTGGTTTGGCTGCTGCGGCTGTTGCTGGGCCGGGTTCGGGTTTGGTTGAGCTGGCTGGCTTGGTTGGCTTGGCTGATGTGGCTGTGCCGGCTGGTCGTGACCTGCCTGCTGTCCCATTGCAGCACGCTTGGCGGCTTCGATTTTGGCACGGCGCTCAACAACGGATGCGTATGCCGACGACCGCTGCGGACCTGGCTGCGGCTGCTGTACCTGCTGCTCAGATGTCTCTGGTTGCGCTGGTGCTGCGAGTGTCGGTGCAGGGGCGGTGTCGTTCGGCGAGGACGAACCTCTTGACGACGAATCATCCTCCCCGGAACCACCACCAGTAGCTGTTGAGCGCGGTGCGCGCGGGCGCGTACCGACGACACAGTGCACCTGGCCATTGAAGCCCGTCACCTGCTTCACTGCAGCGGACAGCGCCTGAGCGTAATCAGGCGTATTGAGCCTGGTAGCGAGCGCTCCTGTGCTGTGTCCAATGACGAGCGTGTCGTTTTCGACATCGAGCGGTACCGCCTGCTCGGCCAGCACGCGAATGGGGAACGCATGCTGTCCGTCGACAGCCGCAAGGATGTCCTGCCAGTGCTCGCGGATTTGCTCGATACCGGCGGGTGCAGGTTCGGGCTCCGGCTGTGCTGGTTGCTCCGGCTGTGGGGCCTGAGTTGGCTGTTCAGAGTGAGCTGTCGAGGCAGAGACAACTGGCTCTTCCTCGACAATCGACATCGAGCCGCCTTCCCCCTCACGCTCGCGGGTTTGCTGCTCACGCTCCTGCGCAAGCTGCGCCCGAGTCTGCTGCTCGCTGATGCGGGCATGCTCCGCCATCTTCCGACGGAACTCACGAATCTTCTCCGCCTGAGCTTCTTCCTCGGACATCGGCTGCTCAGCCGGTTCAGACTGCTGCGGTTGTTCGGCCTGCTGAGGCTGTTCAACTGATTCGGCCTGCTGAGGCTGTTCAACTGATTCGGCCTGCGTAGGCTGTTCAGGCTGTTCAGGCTGTTCAGGCTGTTCAGCGGTCGCAGTAGGTGCTTCTGGTGCAGGCTGCGGCTCAGTCACCGACTCCTGCGACACCGGTGCCGCTGCCGCTGGTGCAGGCTGCTGCTGAACAGGTTCAGGCTGGGACTGAGGCTGCGACGGTGTCTGCGCTGGCGCTGCCTGCCCAGCACGACTGCCCTGGGTCTGCGCACCCTTCTTACGCTGGGCATTCCGCTGGCGCCATGCCTCACGAGCCGACTGGCCAGACTGCATCGGCGAAGCATCGGCCTCAGCCGCACCCGACCCCGGCCCCGCATCGGAAGACACCGGTGCCGATGCGGGGGTTGCGGCCCCCGAGCCGTCGGCAAGCGCGGGCCTGCCGTGCTCCAACGCCTCTACGCGCTGCAGCAGCGACTCCACGGAGTCTTCGGTGGCGGGCAGGAGCATGCGCGCGCACAGGACCTCGAGCAGCAGACGCGGCGAAGTCACGCCGCGGAAGTGACGCAGGCCGTCAGAGAGCACCTGCGTGAAGCGCGTCAGGGTAGCCGGGGGAATTGTCCCGGCCTGCTCCAGGACGCCGTCGATTTGGCTCTCCGGAATCTCTACAAGCCCCTGCTCCAGCGCGTTCGGCACTGCGGACAGCACCAGCAAATCACGCACTCGGCCAAGCAGATCCGAGGCAAACCGAGCCGGATCCTGGCCCGACATAATCACACGCCCGACCACGCTAAACATGGCCGCGCGATCGCCTGCCGCCAGCGCCTCAATCGCATCCGTGATGATTACGCTGTCAGTGACACCGAGAATGGCCGCAGAAGTCTCATAATCCACACCATCGGTGCCGGAACCAGCAATGAGCTGATCCATAACCGACAGCGAGTCACGCGGCGAACCGCCACCGGCCTGGATGACCAGCGGATACACGTCCGGCTCTACCCGCACACCCTCGGCCGTGACCACACGCTCAAGCAGCCCGCGCATATCCGGCGGAGTCAACAACCGGAACGGGTAGTGATGCGTACGCGAACGAATAGTCGGCAGCACACGCTCCGGCTCCGTGGTCGCAAAAATGAAGATGAGGTGCTCCGGCGGCTCCTCCACAATCTTCAAAAGCGCATTGAAACCCGAAGCGGTAATCATATGCGCCTCGTCAATAATGAAGATGCGATAGCGCGACTCCGCCGGCTGGAAGATAGCCTTTTCCCGCAGCTCACGCATATCTTCCACACCATTGTGGGAAGCCGCGTCCAGCTCAATAACGTCCAAATTGCCCGGACCGCCCGGCGCTAGCGCACGACACGACGCACACTGGCCACACGGTGTGGCCGTCGGCCCCTCCGCACAGTTCAAACTGCGCGCCATAATGCGCGCCGACGAGGTCTTGCCACAGCCACGCGGCCCGGAGAACAAATACGCATGGTTAATGCGGTTGGGACGCCCCTGCGCATCCCGAGATTCCAACGCCGCCGACAGCGGGTCAGTTACGTGCCGCTGCCCCACCACTTCGGCGAACGATGCCGGACGATACTTCCTATACAGAGCCACGTGCTCAGCCTACCTTCCACCCCGGATCGGCTAGTTCGAACCCTCCTGGGAAACAACCGACTCACGGCACCAATCCCGCAGGTCAGCATCTACTTCGGCCAACTTCTGCATCAGCGCCTGCGGCCCCTGCTGCTCATAAAACACCAGCTCCGCATCCGTAATTGGCACCAGTTGCGTCATCGTGGTCATGCGTCCCTGCGGGGACTCCACATCACCCTCATGCAGGCTGATCTTGCCCGGCATCTCGGACACATTCGGCACCCCGTCGCTCCACACGTACGGCACCGTGCACAGCACGTGCGCCACGGTAAAGGCAGTGCTTGACGACGACTCCCCTACCTCGGCCACCTGATCGGCCGCCAGCCGCACCGCATTCGGAATGACACGGCCCGGAATTGGCGACAGGAACTCCGGCTCTTCCTCCACCAGCGCTCCCGCGGCCGCGACCATGGTGGCCACGGGAAAATCAGCGTATGCGACGGAGAAGAGCTCCACGCGGATATCCGTCTTTGCTGCGCCGGTCAGGCCACAGTAGTTGCGGCCCAACTCCACGGTGGCGGCTGCCGTTTCCGGACGACGCTCGTTCGCTTGGCCGTCCGGCCCGTCGTAAAGCGAGAACTCAGCGACCCGAAGCGGAGCCGAATCGTGTTCCTGCCCGTGCCGACCACTGGCCGGCAGCTCCGTCACATACTCGCCGACCTGGGGTTCTCCGGGGAAAAGCCCGGAGATCCAAAACTTCGTCTCTTCGAAGTTCATATAGTCCTATCCCGACCTACCTGGCTTACTTGGCCTACGCAGTCGCCTTCTCAGCGGCGGCGAGCAGCACACAGGTAGCGACGCCATCCATAGCAACCTCGAGCTCCTCCATCGGAGGCAGCGACGGTGCCAGGCGGATATTGCGATTATTCGGATCCTGCTTCAGCGGGAAGGAAGAACCAGAACCGGTCAGCGCAATGCCGGCATCCTTGGCCAGCTCCACCACGCGACGAGCAGTGCCATCGACCACGTCGAGGTTGATGAAGTAACCGCCGGTCGGCTTCGACCACTCTGCCACGCCGTACTCCGACAGGCGCTCATCCAGAATCTGCAGAACCTTCTCAAACTTCGGAGCCAGCGAACCTGCATGACGACGCATCTGCTCACGCACGCCCTCCGCGTCACCGAAGAACTTGGCGTGAGCCAACTGGTTGACCTTGTTCGGGCCAATGCCGCGGATACCAGCGTGCTTGAGGTAATCCTCCAAGTTGGCGTCCGAGGAAGCGTAGAAAGCAATACCAGCGCCTGCGAAGGTAATCTTCGAGGTCGAGCCGAATGCCCACACGCGGTTCGGGTTACCGGCCTCTTCCGCCCACTTAATGACGTTGTGAATCTCCGGGAACTCATCCGTCAGCGTGTGAACCATGTAGGCGTTATCCCACATCAGACGGAAATCCGGAGCGGCGGTCTCCATTTCAACCAGACGGCGGCAGACCTCAGCGCTGTAGGTCACACCCGTCGGATTCGAGAACATCGGGACATTCCACATGCCCTTAATCTGCGGGTCGGAGGCAACCAGCTTCTCCACGACATCCATATCCGGACCGTCTTCGTTCAACGGCACCTGAATCATTTCAATGCCGAAGTGCTGCGTGATAGCAAAGTGCCGGTCATACCCCGGAACCGGGCACAGCCACTTCAGCACCGGCTCCTCGTTCCACGGGCGCTCCGAGTCCACGTTGCCGAACTGCATGGCCCACGAAATCAGGTCAAACTGGATGTTCAGGCTGGAAGCATCCTGCGCCAGGACGTTTTCCACCGGCAGATCCATCAGTTCCGCCCAGATAGCGCGGATATCAGTAATGCCCTTGGCGTTGCCGTAATTGCGGACATCCTCCCCAGAAGCCGAAATGTAATCCGGCGCCGGGAGACCCAGCAGGGCGTTTGCGAAATCAAGCTGTTCCGACGACGGCTTACCACGAGTCAAATTCAGTGCGAGGTTACGGGACTTCAGTTCCTCATATGCCTTCGCAAACTCATCCTTGTGTGCCGCCAACTGCTGAACATCGAAGGAATCCACGGCCATGGTGTACGCACCCTCCCAGGTATCGGACATAAGTTAAAACCTGACAAAACTGGCACGGAAAGCTTTTTCCCCGCGCCGCATCCGGCTTTGCAACCAAGTGTAAGGCATACCCCGGATTGGGATTTCTACAACTTCCCCGACAGCGCATCCAGACGCTGCTTACTCGGCCCCTCCAAGCCGATAATCTCTACCTCTTTGCCCCGGTCAGCAAACTTGACCCTCACGGAATCTAACGCCGCCACCGTGGAGGCATCCCAAATCTCAGCCTCCGACATATCGATGACAATCCGCTGCGCAGGATCGGTGTAGTCGAATTGGTACACCAGGTCGTTACTGGAGGCGAAGAACAACTGACCCCGCACCTTGTACGTCCGGAAGTGGGCGCTGGGATCGTCGTCAAGCACTTCAATCCTGACCAGGTGAGCGACACGGCGCGCGAACATCAGCGACGCCACGACCACACCCAAAATCACCCCGATGGCGAGGTTATCCGTCGCCAGCGTGGCGATGACCGTCACCAGCATCACCGCCGTCTCCGAACGCGGCATCAGGCGCAACGTCCGCGGGGAAATCGAGCGCCAATCGACCGTGTCCACCGACACCACGACCATCACCGCAACCAGCGCCGCCATCGGAATCACTCCAACTGCAGAACTGAGCAGAAGGACCAGAATGAGCAGGAAGACACCGGAAAAGAGCGTCGTCAAGCGAGTGCGTCCCGACGATTCCTTCACACCCACCATCGTCTGACCAATCATCGCGCAGCCAGCGATACCGCCGAAGAAACCGCCCGCGATGTTCGCCACACCCAGCCCCCACGTCTCGCGGGTCTTGTCCGAATGCGTGTCGGTGATGTCGTCCACGAGCTTCGCCGTCATCAGCGATTCCATGATGCCGACAATCGCCACGCCCACCGAATACGGCGCAATCAGCTGCAGAGTCTCCCAGGTCAGGGGCACATTCGGGATCAGCAGCTGCGGGAGGGATTCCGGAAGCTCGCCCATATCGCTCACGTTCGGCACGCGCCAATTCGCCAACACCGCAACAAGCGTGACGACGATCACCGTTACCAGCGGAGCCGGAATCGCGGTGAACACGCGGGGCAGGAACACCATAATCGCAATACCCAGAGCGACCAGCGGATACACCAACCAGGGCACATCGATGAGATGCTCGAGCTGCGCAGTGAAAATGAGGATACCCAGCGCGTTAACAAAGCCAATCATGACCGCGCGCGGAATGAAACGCTGCAGCTTAGCGATACCCAGCGCCGCAAAAGCAATCTGCAACACACCCGCGAGCAGCACCGTTGGAATGAGGTAATCCATCCCGTACGTCCGCGACAACGGCGCGACGACGAGCGCAACCGAACCAGCGGCAGCAGTAATCATGGCCGGGCGACCACCCGTAAAGGCAATCACGATGGCCATAATCACCGAGCTAAACAGCCCCACCGCCGGGTCCACGCCCGCCAAGATGGAAAACGAAATGACCTCGGGGATCAGCGCGAACGACACCGCAGCACCGGCCAGCAGCTCGGTGCGCAGGCGCTTCGGTGAAGAAACTGCGAACCGGAAGGAGTCCCACACGCCCATTGGGGCTGGGGTTTCTCGGGTTTCGGGTGGTTCTGGTGTTTCTAGCGGTTCTCGTGTTGTCTGTGGTGGTACTCGCGTGTCGTCTGCATCGCTCATGCACAGTATTCTTCCAGACCAGCGAACGCGACCACTTGTGGCCAAGGTATTCACCTATCGATGCGCTGCAGCGTGGCCATAAGTGAATAGCTCATCGATAGGTGAAATGGCCTGGCCAATATCGCGGGGATAAGTGCCGAAAAAACATCGATAGGTCACAGGAAACCGCCGATAAGTGCCCGAAACCTAGCCATAAGTGCCAGAAGAACGCCGGGGATAAAAAAAGGGGACCCCACGCACCCGTCAGAGCTCGCTGACCCTTGCTGCATTCCTGCCCTGGGGGAGTTCACGAGATGGACGCCACATGGGATCCGTGAAGACAGCCTACTACAGGCCCAGGCAAAAAGTCACACTGCTAGCGCTCGCCGCACCGTTCAGCGAAGAACTGCCACACTAATCAGCGCACTGCCACCACGGATTCGTCACCAGTTTCGTGACAGCATTCATGACAGTTCCCCGCCTCCCCGCAGCCCCCGGCATACACTGCAAATCCGGGTTAAGTGACAAAAAGTGTGTCTGATTTTCAGCCTATTTGCTGGTCAGGCCGCATAAAACGGGCTTATATAAGGTTCCAGACCTTATTCAGGCCCGTTTCTTGCTCAATCCACCGGAATGGCTCCTGCATGTGGTAACAGGGGCCTGGTTGTCTTTCTGGGTGACTCCAAACAGACCCCGATGCCCTATATGCGCTGGGCAAATGAAGAAAAACGGCACCACAACCAAAGGGACAACCAGGTGGCGATGCAAAAACCCTGACTGCGGATGCTCAACAACACGACACCGCCCCGATCAGACCCACACCCGGGATTTCAAAGCGTTTCACACCTACGTCACCGGCACTGCTTCTTTAACCAAGGTGGCCGACACCTTGAATGTCTCCCGGCGCACACTCGACCGCCGGTTCACCTCATTGTGGCTTATCGATGTCCCTAACACCCCCGATCCCAACCGGGTCTACGACCAAATCTTCATCGACGGCACCTACACCGACGCTGGCTGCTTACTTGTGGCAGCCAGCCACGACCACGTCATCGCATGGCACTGGACACAACGCGAAACCGCCCACGCCTACACCCAACTACTCAAAAACATCGCCCCACCACTATGCGTTGTCCTCGACGGTGGCCAAGGCGCCTACTCAGCAATCAAAACCTGCTGGCCAACCACCCGCATCCAACGCTGCCTTGTCCATGCCCAACGCGTGGTCCGTCGCTACACCACCAGCCGTCCACGCACCGACGCAGGCAAAGCTATCTACGCCCTGGCGTTGAAACTGACCCGTATCACCACACTCGACCAGGCACGGGAGTGGACGCTGCGCCTGCATGACTTCGGACAGGTATTCAAAGCATTCCTCAACGAAAAAACACCCCTCCCCAAAGAACGCCGCACCCTCAACAACCAGTGGGAATGGACCCACCTGCGAGTTCGCAAGGCATACAACTCACTGCTGCACCTATCGCGCAATAACTGGCTGTTTACCTACCTGCAGCCACCACCAGAAGCACTCGAACCACAGCGCTGGGCATCAACAACCAACAGTCTGGAAGGCGGCGTCAACGCCCAGCTCAAACGCATCGCCGACGCGCATCGCGGCAGGTCCGGGGAACGCCAACGAAAAATGCTCGAGTGGTACCTGCACTCGAAAACGCAACTGCCTGACGACCCGCTAAAGATCGCCAGGCAGTGCAATTACGGACAAGATCAACTCGCCAAAGTCAACGATCTTGTCCCAGAAGACCACAACAAAGCCGACCACGAAACAGGACGACCAGCCTTCTACGACAACGCTATCCCAACCGAATACCAACACAACATAGGAATCCGGAAAGGGCCCATGAGATAAAAAGGGCCCACCCGGCGACACACCGAGCGGACACACTTTTTGTCACTTAACCCGCAAATCCACTCACCTGCATAAATACAAGAAAACCCCCGGCGTAAACCGGGGGTTTTCACTCTGCGGAGGATGTGGGATTTGAACCCACGAGGGATGTGACTCCCGCACGCGTTCCAGGCGTGTGACATAGGCCGCTAGTCGAATCCTCCAACGTCGTTAAAGACTACCCAACAAACCTCATTTTCCCAAAACGCGCCCCCTACCAGGGAAAACGAGGCATTTAAGCGACACTCCCGCGCAATCGGTGCAACCAACAACAACCAACTCCGGTTGCCGACTGCCGACTGCTGTTTCGCCCCCCACTCCCGGAATTTTTCCGGGAGTTACTTAGCCAGCCGAGCAATCGCCGCCGAGGCCTCCTCCAGCTTGGCGTCCAACTCCTCCGGGCCGCCCTCAGCCGCATGCACCACACAGTGATGGAGGTGAGCATCCAGAAGAGTTAACGCCAACGACTTCAACGCCGAATTCACCGCCGAAATCTGGGTCAAAACATCGATACAGTACTCTTCGTTCTCAATCATCCGACCAATGCCACGAACCTGCCCCTCAATGCGACGGATACGGGATTCATAACGCCGCTTCTCCGCGAGATAACCGGGATCAGTGGTGTCATGGCAGCAAGAATCGTCGTAAAGCGAATGCGATTGCGACGAACAACAAGACTCACTCATGAGTTACTCCTTTTTGAATAGCTGGTTGACTCGGAGAAAAACCGCGCAGACGCAGACTGTTGCCGACCACAAAAACCGACGAAAACGCCATCGCAGCGCCAGCCAACATCGGATTCAACAACCCCAGCGCGGCGACAGGAATTGCCAAAACGTTGTAGAAAAACGCCCAAAAAAGATTCGAACGAATCGTGCGGAGCGTCCGGCGTGACAACCGCAGCGCATCCGCAGCCGCCAACAGATCACCACGCACCAGCGTGATATCCGCAGCCTCCATCGCCACATCGGTGCCCGTGCCCATCGCCATGCCCAAATCCGCCTGCGCAAGAGCCGCAGCATCATTGATGCCATCGCCGACCATCGCCACACACGCGCCGCCAGCCTGCAACTTCTCAATCGTCGCGACCTTATCCTCCGGCATCACTCCCGAAATCACATCCTCGCGAGCAATACCGACCTCATCTGCGACCCGAAACGCCGGGCCGGCGGCGTCGCCGGTCAGCAGAATCGGCCGCACCCCCCACTCCCGGAATTTCGCGACCGCAGCCGCCGACGTCGGCTTCACCGAATCCGACACCTCCAACGTGCCCAGGAGCTCGCCGTCGCGGCGCACCGCAACCACCGTCCCCCCACTCCCGGAATTTTCCCCGGAGCGACCGACCTCGATGCGGTGGCCACCCACGGTGCCTTCAACCCCCACTCCCGGAATATCCCGGAAATCCGAAACCGGGAGTAGAGAATCCGGATCCGCCGCACGCACAATAGCCTGCGCAATCGGGTGATGCGACGCCGCCTCCACCGAAGCGGCAAGCGGCACCAGATTTTCGGGAGTGGGAGGAACCTCCGTCAACTCCATCACACCCGTAGTCACCGTGCCGGTCTTATCCAGCACAACCGTGTCGACCTTCCGCGCCGACTCCAGCACCTCCGGGCCGCGCAGCAACACACCCGCCTTGGCACCTTCACTCGTGCCGACCAGGAGCGCTGTGGGCGTCGCTAAGCCAAGCGCACACGGGCACGCGATGATGAGCACGGCGACCGCGGCCGTGACCGCCTCACTCGCGCCGTGCCCCGTGAGCAACCACGCACCGAGCGTGACCGCGGCGATCGCGATGACGGCGGGCACGAACACTCCCGAAACCCGATCCGCCAGCCGCTGCACCGGTGCCTTGCCCGTCTGCGCCGCCTCGACCATCGCTGCCATCTGCGCCAACTGCGTCTCCGAGCCCACGCGCGTCGCCCGCACAAGCAGCCGCCCGGACGTGTTAATCGTCGCCCCCGTCACCTCATCGCCAGGGCCGACCTCGACAGGCATCGGCTCGCCGGTCAGCATCGACGCATCCACCGCCGACGTGCCCTCCACGACAACGCCGTCCGTCGCGATCTTCTCACCAGGCCTAACGACGAACACCACTCCCGGACGGAGCTGTTCCACGGGCAGCCGCTTCTCCACTCCCGAACTTTCGAGAACGGAGACATCCTTGGCGCCAAGCTTCATCAACTCCCGGAGTGCCTGACCGGCGTTGCGCTTGGAGCGCTTCTCGAAGTAACGACCAATCAGCACAAACATGATGATGCCGGCCATCGCCTCGAGGTAGATGTTCATATCGGCATCACCAGGAGTGACCGTGAAGTGGAACTCGTGCTTGAGCCCCGGCAGCCCGGCACGCCCGAAGAACAACGCCCACACACTCCAGAGGAACGAAGCGGTCGTCCCCATAGTGATCAGCGTGTCCATGGTGACCTCGCCATGACGCAGATTCTTCAGTGTCGCGCGGTGGAACGGCCAGCCGGCCCACACAAAGACCGGCGCCGAGAGCGTGAGACACAGCCACTGCCAATTAGTGAACTGGAGGGCAGGAATCATCGACATTGCGATGACGGGAGCAGTGAGGATGACAGCGCCGATGACTCGGTTGCGCAGGTCCTCCAGCTCCCGGTCTTTCCCTTCGGGAGCAGCACCCGGTTCCTGTTCGGGCTCCTCCTGCGGAAGCTCAGCGGTGTACCCCGCTGCCACGATTGTGTCGATCAGTTGCTGCGGGTTGATGTCCGCCGGCGCCTCCACATGCGCCTTCTCGGTCGCATAGTTCACGCTCGCGTTAACGCCATCAAGTTTGTTCAGCTTGCGTTGGATACGGTTTGCGCACGACGCACACGTCATCCCGCCGACGGGGATATCAAGGGTGAGAAGTTGCTGCTCAGACATCCGCTTTCCTCTTTGGGGGTTTAGTTTGCGACCGCCTTGTAGCCAGCTTCATCCACTGCTGCGATTACGGCAGCGGTGTCAATGTCTGCATCCGAGGTCACGGAAAGGAAATTCTGGGAGCGGTCAACCTGGACATCAGTGATTCCCGGGAGTTCAGAGACTTCCTCCCGCACCGATGCCTCGCAGTGTCCGCATGTCATGCCAGTAACAGTAAAAGTTTGATTAGCCATACCCCAATATATACCCCCTATGGGTATATCTGTAAAGCTATTCGCGCTGACGGTAGCCCGAGTAGGCCCGCCCCGCGAGAGCTGTCGGGAAGGCAAGGTTGAATTCGGGCGGCGCGTGCAGAGACGGCGGGTGGCGGTAGACCGCGCCGGAGCCGTCGTCACGCTCGAGGTGCCCGTTGAGGCCTTGCCTGTCGTCATCGTTGGCGGCGTTATGTTCTTTGCAGGTCATGACCATGTTTTCCATAGTCGTGGCGCCGCCGTTTTTCCTGGCGACCAGGTGATGGGCCTGCCCGGCGTGGGCGGGGCGCGGGCACCCGGGCCACGCGCAGATGGGGTTGTCGAGGATCATCGCGATGCGCTGTTCCTCCGTCGCCAGGCGCGGGTTGTGTATCGGGAGTAGGTCGGTCGGCGTGTTGTGCTCGTCGTAGACCAGCACCCAGCCGGTGTCCGCGAGCAATGCCTCGACGAATTGTCCGGGAGTGAGGACGGAGCCGTTGGAGGTCGCCGCAAACCGCGGACTGTACTCCACGATGTCTTGCGCGGTTACGATGAGCGCGGGCTGGTAACGGAGCTTGTCGACGTCGTCAAGCGGCCCCTCCGACCCGTGTGCCAGGCGTTCTGCCAGCGCCTGACCGACACACCGATCCCGGGTGTAATCCTCGTGCGCTTTGGCGATTTCAGCTGCGCGCACGGTCAGCGGCGCGACCAGGTCGTCAATCATGTTCGCCGGACCGGTGACCTGCAGATGCTTCATCCCGCGGATGTCCGGATTCCGGGAGACGTGGGCGCGCAGGTGCTGCGGCGGCTCGTCGGTGCGGTTGAGCTCCTTGACCTTGGTGCGCATGTAGGTGTCGAGGCCCTCGAAGTCGTAGGCCGCGGCGGCGCGGGTGAAGTCCAGGCGGTAGTACTCCCGGATTTCGACGTTGTTGAGCTGCCCGGAGCGCTTGTCGATCTGCATGACCGTGTCCAGCGACAGCTTCAGCTCCCGGGCGATCGCGACGGCCTTGTCGCGGGATTCGACGTCAACATCCTTCTCGACCGTGCCGAACAGTCGCTCCGCACAGCGCAGCAGGCGCTTGAGCCGGAAGGGGTCGAAGCCGATGCTGGCTGCCAACTCCCGGTGCCCGGTGGATTTTTCCGGGAGTGCGGCGCGCAGGTCGGCGAGCACGTCAATCCCCCGTGTCGCCAGCGCGCTGAGCAGTCCCAATGCCGTCATGGGGCTAAGGCTAGCGTCCGGGAGGGGACGGCTTCAATCGCTTTTTGGCGTTGTCCACAGCCGTCGTAAAGCATGCACAATCTGCACAAACGGGCTTGACGACGCACTCCCGAAAGTGCCCTACCGGAACGCAACCTCTCCCACCGGCCGACGCAACTTCCGGGAGTGGAGGGTGTCGGGAGCGGCGGCCATGTCCTCGCACGCGCGCACGGCGGCCATGAGGTGCTCTTCCTTGGAGGACTGGTAGAACTCGCGGGCGGATTTCGGGAGTTTGGGTTTGTCATGCAGCGGCATGTCGGAGACGCTGAGCAGCGCCCCGTAGGGCACGCGGAAGCGGTAGCCGTTGGCGGCGATGGTGGCGGATTCCATTTCGACGCCGATGGCGGTGGATTTCTGCAGCTCCCGGTAGAGGTCGGTCTGGGAGCGCCACTCCCAGTTGCGGTCGGAGGTCGACAGCACGGTGCCGGTGCGTAGGCGCTTTTTCAGTTCGTCGCCGGAAAGCCCGGAGACGCGGGCGAGCGCGTTGGTGACGGCGAGCTGAATTTCCGCAATCGGCGGGATGGGCTTTTCCAGGGGCACGTAGTTATCGAGGACTCCGTCAGCGCGGTCGTAACCGTTGGCGAGAATCATGTCGCCGATGCGCATGCGGCCGTCGAGGCCGGCGCAGTGTCCGACCATCATCCAGCAGTGCGGTCGCGTGACGGCGAGGCAGTCGGTGATGGTTTTGGCGTTCGAGGGGCCGACGCCGATGTCGATGATGGTGATGCCGCATTGGTCGTCGCGGAGCAAGTGGTACGCCGGCATCTGCGAGGCGTGCGCGTGCTGACGGCAAACTCCGGGAGTGGGGATGGCGCCGATGTCGTAGCGCTGCCCACCCGGGCACGCCAGCGCCGTGTACCCGTGCGGATTTCCGGGAGTGAGGGTGGCGGCGTATTCGAGGAACACGTCCGTGTGCAGCTGGTAGTTGGTAAATAGCACGAAGCGCTGGATGTTTGCGGCGTGCGACCCGGTGTAGTGTTCGAGGCGCTGGAGGGCGAGGTCGATGCGCTGGGCGGTAAAGAGGCTCAAGGGTTTGATAAGCAGGCCCAGGTAGTCGGCTTCGCCGTCGGCGATGGTGTCGTCGATGCTGGCGGAGTCGATGGGGGTAAACGTCTTCTCCACTGCCGCCAGCATGCTTGCCGACGCCCCTTCCCTCCCCGCCGCTTCCTCGGCGGCCGCGTCGAATCCGCGGCACATCCGGAGTGGGATGGGCTGGTCGGAGACGCGCACCTCGACTTCGCCGCCGTGGTTGGCGAGCAGGTCGGTAATTTGCTCGATGAGGTAGGTGCGGAACATCACCGGGCGGGTGATGGTGGTGGCATACACTCCCGGACGGTCGACGAAGCCGTGTGACAGGGAGGGGTCGACATCCTCGACGGCGCTGCCGGCCGGGACGGTGAAGCGTAGTTCGGGGTAGTAGGCGCGCACCGGCCCACTCCCGGAATTTCCGTTAGTGGCGGCGGTGTACTGCTCGACTAAGTAGGCCATCCCTGCCCGGTGGATTTCGGTGAGCCGGTCGACGGCTGCGGCGGCGTCGGTGTAGAAGTCGCCTTCGCCTTCGGTGGGCCAGAACGGGGGTGTTGCGGAGTCTCGTACCTGCATATCCCAAGGCTAGGCGGAGAGTTTCCCGCTCGCATCCGCGCCGCGCTCATCACGCCAGGCACGCGCACGAAACCAGCAGCTCAGTGCCGGCTCCACACTCCTTCGCGGCTGCGGCGGACCTCAAAGACCTGGTGCACGTGGTAGCCGCCGATGGTGGGGATGGTGAGGAAGTGGCGACCGTCGTCAAGCTCGTGCCAGAGGATGCGACCGTAGCGCACGCCGTCGCGGACGTGGGCGCTGAGGTAGTCGGCGCGTTGTTGGCCGCGGAGGGTGGCGTAGAAGGCGGGGTCGACGGGTAGTTGGACGAGATTCCGGGAGTGGGGGTCGATGTCGACTTCTTGCAGTCGGATGGCGACGGGTCGGCCGTCGACGAGAAGGTCAGCGGTGTGACGGCTGAGGTGGATGATGTGGACGTCGCTTATTGTGGTGTGCATTTGGCGCTCCTATTCGCTCTTCCCCGCAGGCGGTCTGTGGGGCTGATCTTCCTTTGGGGCACCGGGTCCGCGAATCGGGCGGTTGCCTATCGACGCTGTCAAAGGCCATTTCTCGTCGATATCTTGTGATCGTGTCGCCCACCCTAACACCAACTAGACAGCTTTGTCTACCATCTCCCGCACGCTTTACGACGAAGCCCCCCCACCCCGCCACCCCCGGAAGCTACCGCCTTCCACCTCGCCCGCTGACTACCCCTTCCCCGTCAGCACCAGGACCACCAGCGCCACGTTGAGCGCGATGATGAGCCCGCAGATAACCCACGCGACCCGGCGCAGTAGTGGGGTGTTGGCCCAGATGCCCATCTCGGCACGCGAGGAGGTCATGCGCACCAGCGGGACCAGCGCAAACGGGATACCAATCGACAGCACCACCTGGCTGAGCACCAGCGCCCAGGTCGGCTCCACGCCGCTGGCGATAATGAGCAGCGCCGGAATGATGGTGACTATGCGGCGCACCAGCATCGGCACGTGCACTTTCAACAGGTCACGCATAATCAGGTCGCCGGCGTAGCAGCCGACAGAGGACGACGCCAGCCCGGAGGCCAACAGCCCAACGCCGAAAAGTATGCCCACCACGGGACCAAGTGCGCTGGTCACAGCGGCGTGGGCGCCTTCGATAGAGTCAGTCCCCTCCACCCCCGGGAGCGCTTCGGCCGCAAGACACAGCATGCCGATATTCACCGACCCGGCCAGCACGAGCGCACCGAAGACATCGATACGCGTGGCCCGCAGGTGCTGGCGCAGCGAGGAGTCATCTTCCACCTTGTACTCGCGGTCGCGCACCAGCCCGGAGTGCAGGTAGACCGCATGCGGCATCACGGTCGCACCCAGCATGGATGCCGCCAGCACCACGGTGTGCGCGCCTTGGAAGCGCGGCAGAATTCCGCTGGCCATCTCCCCGAGACTCAGGCCCGTGACAAACAGCCCGGCCAGGAACCCCACCGTAATGACCAGCAGGAACGCCACAATCACGCCCTCAAAAGTGCGTTGCGAACGCCCACCCTGAAGCAACAACAGCCCCAGCGAGACCACGCCAACAATGACACCGCCAAGCAGCATCGGCGTCCCAAAGAGCAGGTACAGCGCCGTGGCGCCACCAATAATTTCCGCCACATCCGTCGCTGCCGCCACAATCTCGGCCTGCACCCAGTACGCCAGCCGCCCCGGCCGGTTCGAACCGAAGCGGTCGGCGACACCTTCGGTCAGCGACCGCCCCGTCACCAGGCCGTACTTCGCCGACAGGTACTGCACAACCATCGCCATGAGGTTGGACACCACCAACACCCACAGCAGCAGATACCCGTAGCTCGCGCCCGCGGACAGGTTCGCAGCCACATTTCCGGGGTCCACGTAGGCAATCGCTGCCACAAAAGCAGGCCCCAGCAGACTCATCATGGGCTTGCGGTTTTTCTCGCTTGACGACGTCACTTGCGACCCTTGTGCCCCTGAATCATTCACCCGGCCATTATTTCACGGCCTCGACACTAAATCTTCAATCAGCCCAAAATTTGGGCAGCCATGGTGCCACCGAGATTTACCAGGCGGTCGGAGATGTCGTCGTCAAGCGAACCGACAAACACGACGGGCTCGGCCGCAAGCTCCCACTTGTAGCCGGTCGTGATGGTTTTCATGGCGTTTTCCGCCCCGGTGGTGTCGAAGCCGCCGCGGATCCAGTAGGAAAATGGCAGCCCCTTGGTAACTTCCTGCGCCTCCCGGAAGGTGGTGTCGAAGAAGTGCTTGAGCGCGCCGGAGATGTATCCAAAGTTGGCGGAGGTGCCGAGCAGGATAGCGTCAGTGCTGGTCAGGTCATCGATGGTGGCGTCGAGAGCCTCGACAACCTTGACATCCACGCCCTCTAGCGCGGGATCGTTGGCGCCCTCGAGCGCGTGACTTAAGACCTCCTGCAGGAGCGGGGTCGGGGAATGGTGGACGACTAGAAGAGTAGGCATGTCCCGAGGGTAACGAAGCGGCCCCTAGAAAATCACCTGTTCGCGAGGAATTTCCAGACCCGCACGCAGGGCTTCCGGGAGGTCAGCGATGGAGTCGAGCTCTACGCCCCCGCCACCATCACTACCGTTACCGCCACTCAGCGAATCCAAAATCCACCGCTGCGCCGCCTCCACGGACACCTCGCCGAGAGTCACGTCGCCATCCCGCTTGGACAATCGGCGCCCCTTAGAGTTCACCACCAGTGGCACGTGCACGAACGAAGGCGCCGCATACCCCAAAAGACCAGCCAAGTACGTCTGGCGCGGGGCGGAGGACATCAGGTCATCACCACGCACGACTTCAGTGATACCCTGCTCGGCATCATCGACGACGACCGCGAGGTTGTAGGCCCACATGCCATCGGCACGCTGAAGGACAAAGTCATCGATCGGAGCGGCAATCTCGCCATACAGTTCATCGGTCGCGGTCCCCTCAGTCACCTGCGATTTCAGGCGTATCGACGGTCTTCTCCCCGCCGCCGCAAATTCGGCTTTCTTCGCGGCGAGGTGCTCGTCGTCAAGCGAACGGCACGTGCCGGGATACTGACCTGGCACGCCATGCGGCGCGGAGGAGGCGGCGAGGATTTCGCGGCGCGTGCAGAAGCAGGGATAGGTCAGGCCGCGTTGCGTGAGGTCGGCGAGCGCGGATTCATACAGGTCAGAGCGTTCTGACTGGCGGACCGGGGCGCCATCCCAGTCGATGCCGATGGCCTCGAGATCGGCGAGCTGCTGCACCTCATACTCGGGGCGGGAGCGCTGGCGGTCGATATCTTCGATACGCACGATGAAGCGGCCACCCTGCGCGCGGGCGTGCGCCCAGGCGAGAACTGCGGTGCGCAGGTTTCCCAGGTGCAGCCGACCGGTCGGCGAAGGGGCGTAGCGGCCGGTGGGAGGTAGGAGCGTTGAACAGTTGATGGTTATCACTTGCTTTAAATTGGCCACCATTACAGATTAGCGAGCCGACTAGAAGAAATGCGACAATCCCTTCATCCAATTAAAGTTCATACAATCTTACATATTGACTATCGGCTACCCCCAGATTAGACGGTTACCAAAATAACGTCATTAACCCCCATAGGACATTAATTATTTTGTTATAGTTTTCCCATGTCGGCCTATCAAACATATTTGAGGACACTCAATAATGACTAAAAAGGGACACATAACCCGTCGTAAATTCACATCATTAATCCTAGCTGTAAGCGCTACCGTCACATCTCTTTGCGCAATGCATCCAGGAACAGCCTCCGCAAGCCCACATAGCGCTGACACATTACTCGACCAGGGAACAACCGTCTTTGGAGGCAGCGCACAGAGCAACAACCCTGCATCATATGATTATGTTCCCAAAACATCGACAGCTACTTCCGCCGTGAGAAGTGCTTCAGGATATGCATGGATTCCAGCATTCCACTACCAATTTGGAGGGGTAAACATCCCAGTTCCCGGCGGACAAATCTTCCACCGCATTGATGGCCAGCGCACTCACATTAACGAAGAAACTGCCACATACAGCGCACCTGCGAATATTTGCAATTATCGTTTCGACTTCCAAAATCGCGATAATTTCGGCCGAATTGTATCTACTAGATCGACTGGCATACATAACGGTTGTCAATTCGGAATGGTGGGGCATGCGCCACTCAAAAACTTTGATATCCAACCTGGAATGATGTGCGCCCGCCTTTTCGTAAGTGGATCTTTCCGAGGTGAGCAATGTCACCACATCTACAGATAAAATCACTACAGTTCATTTCCGCTGCAGGAATAGCGGTAAGCATTCTTTGCATACTAGGTATCGCAAATGGCATGTATACGCTGGGACAGCTTGCTCAGCAAACTACTCACATGAGCACAACCGCTGTCACTGCAAAGGCCGACAGGGCATTGCTCTATTCTGAAATTTCTCTAGTGTCTCTCATCGTTAGCTGCATTGCACTATTTATTTGCAGCATTCGTATGAAAAATATTAGTTACGAGAAGAAATCCTAGCGGCTCACAGAGAGACTGGCCCCCGGAGATTTCGGCTCTCGCTAGAAAAATTCAACCTCGAAGACTTCATCGGCGCTCGCTTGGAGCCCTGAGCGGCAGGTAACATTCCCTCCCGTGACAAATAACGAAAACCTGCCCAAGTCTGGGCCGGGCAACGCCGAGGCTGCCGCTGTGAGCACCTCGCACGCGCCCGAGAACGCAACTAAGTCCGAATCCACAGCACACACGCCACGCCACATCCCGGTACCGAAATCGCTGTACCCGATGTTCACGGCCATTTTCATTGGCGTGCTGATTGCCTCCAACATCACCGCCACCAAGGGCGTGGAAATCTTCGGCCTGGCCACCGACGGTGCCTTCTTCCTCTTCCCCTTGAGCTACGTCATCGGCGACGTGCTTTCCGAGTGCTATGGCTACAAAGCCACCCGCCGCACCGTGTGGACCGGTTTCGCCATCCTCGCCGGCGCAATGCTCTGCTTCTTTGCCGCCATCAAGCTCCCGGCGGCACCGTGGTACGAGAATCAGGAAGCCTTCGCCACTGTGCTGGGCACCGTCCCGCAGCTTGTTCTCGCAGGTCTGGCCGGTTATGTCGTCGGTCAGCTGCTCAACGCCTGGTCGCTCAACGCCATTAAGAAGCGCACTGGTGAAAAGGCTCTCTGGGCGCGACTGATGGGCTCGACTGTGGTTGGCGAGTTCGTCGATACGCTCATCTTCTGCTCCATCGCCGCCACCGCTATCGGCATCGATACCTGGGGTACCTTCGTCAACTACGTCATCGTCGGCTTCATCTGGAAGACCGCCGTCGAGATTGTAGTCATGCCAGTCACCTACGCCGTCATCGCGTGGGTCAAGCGCCGCGAAGGCTACTACGACACGCGCGTTCCCGCTTAACGACGAAAAAAGTGCCGCGACCTCGCCTGAGAAGCGAGTAGTCGCGGCACTTTTTGCTTTTACTTCACATCCCGTTTGGCATTGACCCAATGAGCAACGCCAACAGCCACAACAATCCAGGCCACCAGCACCACGATGTTGAACCACATCGGCTGCGTCATGCCGGCCTCAAACCCGATGCGTGGATTCTCCGGATTTGCCATCAGACCGCCCAATTGCGTCGACAACTGCTGAATGCGTGCACCCGGCGTGACCAGCCACAGTGGCCGGAAAATCGCATACGCCAGCGCCGCGAACTCCAGCATGCTTTCCACCACCAGAATCCACACCAGCGGAATAGCGACAGCGGCCACGCGCGAGCGCGTCAGCACTCCCAGCGACATCGCGATTAGTCCAAACACTACAAAGCCAAGCACTCCGGCGAGCATGTCCGTGGCAGCGTCGCCGCCCTTGAACTCCACGCGCGGGGAAACCGTCACCGATAGCCAAGCAAGCGCCACACCAATGACCCAACAGACAGCAATCAGCACAAGGGTCAGCGTCATCCGTGCCGAAAGCCACAGGCTCCTTCGGTCCTGCGTCAAGAACGCATGCGCATTCATCTGATCGTTGTACTCACCCGCCAGGGTGGAGCCACCAAAGGCAATCACGATCATGTTGAAGATCACGGTCCCCAACAGCAGCAATTCCCAATCAGCGGTTGCACCAGCGTCCGCCGCCATGCTGAAAGCCGCCATCGGCCCAGCTATCGAGCCCACCAACAACACCACATACACCCACGTGCCACGCAGGCTGGCTAGCTTCGTCCACTCCGACCGCAAAGCGTTTCCAAAACTCATCTCAGTCACTCCCCTACTGCCCAATCGCCTGCGCGCGGTATTCCTGCGATTCCTGGGTCGCAGCCAGGAACTTTTCCTCCAGGTTGTCGCGCTTCGTGTGCAACCGCGTCACCAACAGCCCCTCACGCAGAGCAGCGGCCGCAATGTCGCGGCGGAGTTGCTGCTCGCTGATGCCGTCGTAAAGCGGAATGCGCAATTGCTTATCGACGTCAACCCCACGCGCGACCGGCCCTAACGCCTGCAGCAGCCGAGCGGGGTCATCGACTTCAACTTCGATGACCGTGCCGTCGGAAAGGAATTCATCCATGCTGTACTCGCCGATCATGCGACCGCGGCCGATGACGACGATGCGGTCGGCGGTGAGCTGCATCTCGGAAAGGAGGTGCGACGACACGAGGACAGCGCAGCCCTGTGCGGCCAGCGCCTTGATGGTGTGGCGCATCCACGAGACGCCTTCGGGGTCCAGGCCGTTGACCGGCTCATCCAAAATCAGATGCTGCGGCTTGCCGAGCAGAGCCGCTGCCACTCCCAGACGCTGCTTCATGCCCAGCGAGTAGCCGCCGACCTTGTCCTTCGCCGCCTCGGTCATGCCGACCTGCTCAAGGCACTCTTCCACGCGGGTGTCGGGGATGCCGGCGCCGCGGGCGAGGGCCCGCAGATGAGCGCGGCCCGAACGAGCCTTGTTGTGCCAACCGGCATCCAGAATTGCACCGGCGATGCTGGGCTTATTCTTCAGCGTGGAAAAGGGCTGGTTGCTGTAGGTGTTGCCCTGGGAATCCGTCCCGGTGAACAAGGCCTGGCCCGTGGTCGGGGTATCGAGGCCCAGCATGCAGCGCATGGTGGTGGACTTGCCGGAGCCATTTGGGCCGAGAAAACCTGTCACTACACCGTCGGGAACGGTGAAGGACAGGTCATCGACGGCTAATTTCGAACCGTACTTCTTGCTGAGTCGTTCAACCGTGATCATGTCCTCCATGATGCCGGTTGAGACTGCCTCGCGCAGTAGAGCTAGGTCTAGTTTTGGGCTTCCCCCGGGCCCGCCCAGCCGCCACTTCACGCCACTGGACTGATTCGGGTGTTCCCTGCCACTTCACGCCACTGGTGTCACCTCATGCCACCTCCACAGATGGCACGAGGTGACATGGCTGTCGTGAAGTGCGAAAAGGCAGAAGCCTAGCCCCAGCCCAGCCGGCCCCTAATTCCCCACCGCACGACCACCGTTGGCGTAGTAGCGGCCCATGAACTCATCGCGATACTCGAAGAACCGGTCCTCCAGGATCGCAGCGCGAATGTTCTCCACCAGCTGCACCATGAAAAACAGGTTGTGAATCGTGCACAGCGTGCCAGCCAGGTACTCCTTGGCCTTCAACAGATGATGCAGGTAGGCCCGGGAATAATTCAGCGAAGTGTAGGAGGGCACCTCCGCATCCACGGGGCGGAAGTCGTTCTTGAAGCGGGCATTCGTCAAGGTCATCCGGCCATCGAGCGTGTACACACCACCACGGCGGGCAAGCCTGGTCGGAGCCACGCAGTCAAAGGTGTCGGCACCGGCCTCGACAGCGGCGAAAATATCGTCCGGCTCGGAAATCCCCAGCAGGTGGCGGGCGCGGTCGTCGGGAAGCTCGTCGTTGACCCAACCGCAGATCAGGCCCAGGTTCTGCTTCTCAATCGCCCCACCAATGCCATAGCCGTGGAAGCCGAGCTGGCCGGCATCCTCGAACTCGCGGGAGAGCTCCACCAGCCCGCGGGCGGCCTTGCGGCGCAGGTCTTCGTACTGCGCACCCTGCACGACACCGAATAACTGCTGGATGGGCAACTGGCCGTCGTCAAGCGAATGAACATGCGCATCGACCTGACCGCGCGAAATCGTCAGCTCGTTGTGAGCCTCCAGGCAACGGCGCGCCCAGCGGTGCGTGCGCTCGACGGATGCCTCCTGGTAGCCGCGGGTGTTCATCAGCGTGGTGAGCTCGTCGAACGCCATCATGATGTCGGCGCCCAGCGCGTGCTGAATACGCATGGACACCTCCGGCGTGAAGCGGTGCTCGGAGCCGTCGATGTGCGAGCGGAAAGTCACGCCGTCCTCGTCGACGAACGCGTTGCGCTCTTTGCCCTCGGCGACGATGTCATCTTTCTGCATGCCGGTGACGTCCATCGCAAGGGTCTTTTTAAAGCCCGCGCCGAGGCTGAGCACCTGGAATCCGCCGGAGTCGGTGAATGTCGGGCCGTTCCAGTTGGAGAACTTTGCCAACCCGCCGGCCTGGTCGACGATTTCCTCGCCGGGCTGCAGGTACAGGTGGTACGCATTCGACAGCATCGCCTGCGCGCCGGTGGATCGCACCTGCTCGGGCGTGAGCGTCTTCACGCTCGCCTTCGTGCCGACCGGAATGAACGCCGGCGTAGCAATATCGCCATGCGGGGTGTGGATGGTGCCAGCACGTCCGCGCGCGCCTTCGATTTGCTTTACGACGTCAAAGCCCGTCGTCCTCGACTGCGACATGAAGCTCCTTGGTTGTGGTCCAGTGCTAATGCCTTGAGGTTACCTGGGTGCTATTCGCGAGTTACTCAGCGCTGTCATTTTCCTCGGGTTGGGCAGCGTTTTCCGGGTCCCACACGGCGCGGCTACGACGTGGCGCTTCCTCTTCGAGTCCTTCGCGCTTCATCAGTTCCGCAACCGTAATCTTCTTCCGCTTACGAGCCGGGCTGAAGTACGGGCGGACCTCGATGTCCTTAGCATTTTCCGGGTTCGGCTGGGCGTCAGTTGGTTCAGCTGGCGCGGACTGCATGAGCTGTTCTGTCGGCTCCGGCTGCTCCGGCTGCTCTGGCTCAGCTGGCGCCGTCGGAGCGGACAGTTCGGCCTGCTCAGTGCGCGCGGACTGTTCGGCATGCTCGGACTGGTCAGCGGGTTCGGGCTCCTTCAGCTTTGCCTTCTTCCGCTTCGGAATCCAGCGGTTACGCTTCTTGGTCGCGACAGCCACAGCAGTACCACCAGCTGCGCCCGTTGCAGCGGCCGCGCCCGCTGCACCAGCACCGACTTCACCAGCAGCACTGTCTGCTTCGTCCTCGTCAGCGTCAACGTCGCCAAAGCCACGCCCAGCACCTTCGTTTTCGGGCAACAGGGACTCACCGCGAGCCATACGCTCGCGGCGGCCCTTCTCCACCAGCTCCTCGGAAACCTCTTCCAGGGCAGAGCCTTCGACATCCACAGAAGGCAACACCTTGTCCAGCCACTTCGGCATGTACCAAGTAGCGCGGCCAAGCAGGAACATGGCTGCCGGGATGAAGGTCATGCGGATAACGAAGGCGTCGAAAAGCACTGCGGCACCCAGCGCGAAACCGAATACCTTGATGATCGCCAGGGGTTGCCCGGCGAACGCCGCGAAGACGGAGATCATAATAATCGCAGCGGCCGTGACCACACGAGCGCCAAGAGTAAAGCCTTCAACGACCGATTCTTCGACCGCGTTGTACTTCGATTCTGGCGAGGATTCACCCTTGTTGTGGGTGTAATGCTCGCGCATGCGGGAAACCAGGAAGACCTGATAGTCCATGGCCAAACCGAACGTCACGCCGATGAGGAAGATTGGCACAAAGCTGACCAGCGGACCCGGAGTGCTAATCACGCCCCAGAGGCCGTCCTGGAAAAATGCCACTGTGACACCGAATGCGGCTGCGACAGAGAGCAAGAAGCCCACACCCGCAGTCAACGGCACCATCAGGGAACGGAAAATCATCAGCAGCAGGATCACTGCCAGACCCACGACAACGCCCAAGTAGAGCGGCATTGCGCCCTGGAGGCGGTCGGTGATGTCAATTTCAATAGGAACCAGACCAGTGACACCGGTGAATAGGCCGGTGGTCTGCTCAATCTGCTTCTGCTGATCGCGCACCGCGTTCATCAGCTGCTTGGTCGCAGGATCGAGTGGACCCGACTTCGGGGTCATAATCATCTTGACCGCAGTGCCGTCATGATTCATGCCAATCATCTGGATGTGCTCGACACCGACGTTGGATTTGAACTGGTCGACAGCGTAACTATAGGAAGCCTTGCGGGCGGCCTCGATGTCAGAGAGTTCCGGGTTGGTCTGTCTCAGGGACTCGATAAGTGGTTTGAGCACCGGCGCATCGGGCTTCACATCATCCGACTTGGCAATAATGATGAGCTGTGAATTACGTCCCGCGCCGAAGCCCTCTTCAATCATGGTGATGGCCTTGCGGTTCGTGCTGTCCTTCGCCGCAGTAGAGTCCGACGGCAGCGCCAGCTTCAAGTGCATGGCCGGGTAGGCCAACGCCAACAGCAAGACGATACAGCCGACCAGGAACAGGCCGGGAGCCTTGTGGACGAAGGTGACCCAGCGGCGTCCCATCGTCATCTCGCCGAAGAAGGAAGAGCGGCGTCCCTTGCGCGCATTACGCGAGGGGTTGCCGGCAACACCAGGCACGCGGCCAGCGAAGACCTTGTCGCCCAGCAGAGACATAACTGCCGGCAGCAGGGTCAGAGAGACCAGCACTGTGAAGGCCACCGTGATTGCCGCCGAAATACCCATCAGGGACATGAACGGCACCTTGGCCACCGTCAGCGCTGCCAACGCGACAATCACAGTGAGGCCTGCGAAAACCACAGCGGAGCCAGCCGTACCGGTAGCCATGCCGATGGCATCTTCGTTGGTCATCCCTCGGGCTCTTTCTGCCCTGTAGCGAGAGAGGATGAACAGTGCGTAGTCAATACCGACAGCCAGGCCGAACATGACGGCAAGCACCGGGGTAATCGAGTTGACGTCAGTGAATGCGGTCATCAATGTCACACCGAAGACACCGATGATGATGCCCACTACCGCCGTCACAATAGGCAGGAACGAAGCCACCAGAGATCCGAAAGTGACAACCAGCACGATAAACGCCACTGTCACACCGATAATCTCCGAGGTCGGAGCTACCTCAATCGCGGGCTGCATGCCCGGACCAGAGGCCTCGACCTTGATACCTGCGTCACGACCAGCCTGCATGGCGTCGAGAAGCGCCTGCATATTCTCCGGCTCGATGTCCTGCGGCATCTTGGCATCGAAAACGAAGGTGGAAATACCGTAGCGACCGTCATCGGACACGGTACGCATGGCATTGGCATCGGCCTCGGCGACATCCTTGGGCAGGCCAGCGGCCATGCCCTGTTCCTTGACCATCGCCTGCATCTTCGGATTGAGGTCTACCGGGTTGTGAAGTTGCAAATCGTCGGCGATTTGGCCGACATTGTCGCGGATGCCGTTAATGACCTGGTCAACAGCTTCTTTATTCTGTGGGTCATCGAGCCTCTGCCCCTCGGGGGCCTCGAAGGCAACATAAATACGCTGCTCTCGAATTGGGTTCGGAACATCGGGGAACTTTTCCTCAATCACGTGCGAAGCCGTTGCCGACGGCATGCCGGGGATCGAGAACTGGTCGATGAACCCCTTCTGGAATGCGGCAACTGCACCGCCCAGCCCCGCCAAAATCAGGAACCACGCGATGATCACAGTCCATTTATGCAGGTAGGAGAACCTGCCGAGTTTGAACAAGGCCTTTGCCATGTCAAGTTTCCCTTACGTCTAATATTCGCCTGGACCGCCCCCAACTGCAGCTTCCCCAAGTTCGCGCTAACCAAGCACTTCCTCGGACTTCACCTGCAGTTTGAAGCCTCTTCGCTACTCCGATGCTAGCGACCACCCCGGATTGGCCAACATCAACTCTGGCGCTGACGCGGTCATTGGGGGCGGGCACGACATAAAAACCGGAAATACTTTTGCTAAGAGTAGCGGACTTCCCGGATAAACGTGAACAATGGGGTGTGTGTTACTGATGTTATTTTTGTGATTTAGGTGCTCCAGGTCGGGTGCCTCACCATTTGCCGCTTTACGACGGACACCTCCCACACCTCCACCACACCCAGGCAATCAGGGCCGATTAAATGCAAAACCCCCGGGGCTCCTATTTAAAGGAACCACCGGGGTTTTTATTGGCGGTGACGGAGGGATTTGAACCCTCGGTACGGGGTTACCGCACAAAGCATTTCGAGTGCTTCACCTTCGGCCGCTCGGACACGTCACCGCTAGAAAACGTTACAGGTAGCCCCTTTATCTACCAAATCCCCAGGTCAGGGCGCCCAGGCCTTCGCCAAGCCGCTCTCGCTGCACTACATCCTGCGCCACCCCAAGCCCGTCAACCCTCCACCGCGCTATTCGGGGTGGCCAACGCCCGCTGAGATATGTAAGGAATAGTCTGTAGCTTGAAATCTAGAAACTTAAACACAGAAGTACAGCCACACAGAAAGGGTTCTCCCTCATGATTCGTTCCGCCATCATCGGCTACGGCAACTTGGGCCGCAGCGTCGAAAAGGTCATCGCTGACCAGCCGGACATGGAACTCGTCGGCGTTTTCTCCCGTCGCGATTCGCTGGACACTGAGGCCCGCGTACTCCCGGCGGCGGATGTCGCAAAGTACAAGGATGAGGTAGACGTACTGTTCGTGTGCCTCGGCTCGGCCACCGATGTCCCGGAGCAGGCCCCTGAGCTGGCAAAGAACTTTACGACGGTCGACACCTACGACAACCACCACGAGATTCCGAAGCACCGCGCGGCCATGGACGCCGCCGCCCGCGAAGGTGACAACATCGCCATGATCTCGACCGGCTGGGATCCGGGCCTGTTCTCCCTGAACCGCGTCCTGGGCGCTGCTATCCTGCCGGGCGCAGACCAGATGACCTTCTGGGGACCGGGTCTGTCGCAGGGCCACTCCGATGCCGTGCGTCGTGTGCCGGGAGTGAAGAAGGGTGTCCAGTACACCAAGCCGAACCCGGAAGCTATCGAGGCCGTAAAGAAGGGCGAGGGCGCAGACCTGAAGGGCAACGAATGCCACCTGCGCCACTGCTTCGTCGTCGCCGAAGAGACCGGCAACGCCGACGAGGACGCCAAGCTCAAGGAGCAGATCCGCGAAACCATCGTGACCATGCCGGATTACTTTGCCCCTTACGAGACCATCGTGGACTTCATCTCCGAGGAGGAGTTCGACCGCGATCACCAGGGCATGCCGCACGGTGGCCAGGTCATTACCCGCGGCCAGGCCGGTACTTCCGGTCACGTCATCGAGTTCGGCCTCGACCTGGATCGCAACCCCGACTTCACCGCAGCTGTCCAGGTTGCCTACGGTCGCGCTGCCTACCGCCTGAAGCAGGCCGGCGAGACCGGTGCCCGTACCGTCTTCGAGATCGCCCCGTACCTACTGTCCGCCGAACCACTGGATGACCTGGTGGCCCAGAAGCTGTAGCCAGCCCCAACGCTGGCAGCCGGCCATCGAAACACAAAGAACCCCAACCACCTCCGCATATCAGAAGCGGAAACGGTTGGGGTTATCTCTACCCGAGAACTAAGCGCTTTACTTGTCAGTCAGCTTGCCCAGGGTCTCAGTGGCCTTGTCCTTCAGATCCTCAGCACCCTGCTTGACCTTCGAAGCAGCCTGCTCGCCCTTGCCCTGGTTTGCCAGATCCTCGTTGCCAACGGCGTCGCCGGCAGCTTCCTTAACCTTGCCGCCCAACTCGTCGGCCTTGTTCTGCAGCTCGCTCATTATGTAAGCCTCCTATGTAAACGACTTATCTATTCTCTAGAGCCACCGTCTAGCAGCTCCACTAGTTCCGACGTTACGTGAAAATGAAGGCTCGTCACGGCCACGACGGGAATTGTGACCTAACTGTGACCCCGCTCACGCTTCCAACTGCCGTTGCCGCTCGAAGAATTCCCGCAGGTAAACGGAGCATTCGTCGGCAAGCACACCTCCGCGCACCTGCGGCGTGAACGCGTGGGCGGGATCGCGGATGACATCGGCGATAGAGCCGCACGCGCCGGTCTTGGGCGACCACGCGCCGAAGACCACGCGCCCCACGCGCCCCATGACGCACGCGCCGGCGCACATCACGCACGGCTCCAGCGTCACGACCAACGTGCACTGCTCCAGCCGCCAGCCGTCACCAACGACGCGGGTGGCCTCGCGCAACGCAATGACTTCGGCGTGGGCAAGCGGGTCACCATCAGCTTCCCGACGGTTCGAGCCCCGGCCCACAACCTTGCCCTCGGCATCCACGACCACAGCTCCCACCGGCACATCCCCGGGCGCCGTGTGAGCAGCTTCGGCAATAGCCAGGCGCATCCACTCTTCGTCGAGAATGTCCTGTTTTCGACGGGGTAGCGCGCTTGGCCTCTCGTGCAAATGACCTTTCTCAGAGTTAGTCGTCATAGGGGTCGTAGTCGTCATCGTCGCCGTCGTAATCCAGGTCGGCGACATCGGCTAGCTCCTCGGCACACCCCAACTCCTCAGCGATGGCCAGAAGCTGCTCGGACGCCCACAGCGACTGATCGTCACAGATGGACTCCAGGGCTTCCTCCGAACAGCCCAGGTCAGCGAGGATATCCATGTCCCCCTCAGCCCAGGCATCGACATCGTCGAGCTCGTCCTCGTCGAGGTCGGGGATATCCAGATCCAGCTCGTCGAACACATCTGCCGCAATGTCATCGGTCACGGCAGCGGTAGCGTCGGAAAGCACTACGCGCAGCGACCCAACTCCCTGGCGCACGAGAATGAAGTAGTCGTCGTCGATATTGAGCATTCCGACAGCAGCGCGTTCCGAACGCAGATTGCGCAGCGCCTGTGCGGCGTCAGCGAGCGAATCGGTGGCGTCGTCCCCGAGGTCGACGACGCGCCAACCGCGCTCCCCCATAGTTACGGCAACCGCGAAGGAGCGGTCGTCATCGGAGGTGTACCCTCCGGAAAAGGTCGTGCTCATAACCCACAACGCTAGTCGCTGTATGTCATGCTTGTCAGGTGAGCAATTTCGAGTCCCCCTCCCCTGCTTCGTCCTCCCTGTCAGCTGCACAACTACCCGCGGTATGCATCCTCGGTTTGGGCCTCATCGGTGGCTCCATGATGCGCGATCTGCGGGCCCATAACGTCGAATGCTTCGGTTGGAATCGCTCGTCCCCGACGGTCGAGGAAGCCACGAAGGAGGGATTCGACGCCAGTACAGATCTTCAAGCCACGCTCGAGCGCGCTGAGGCCAGCCGCGCGCTCATCGTAATTGGCACCCCCATGACAGTCGTCGGCACGATGCTCGACGCGATCAACGAGCACGCCCCCAGCTGTGGCATCACGGATGTGGTCTCCGTGAAGGCGGCCGTCGCCGTCGAGGTCTCCGCTCGCGGGATGGAGGAACGCTTCGTCGGCGCGCACCCAATGGCGGGTTCCGCGCAGGCGGGCTGGTCCGCCACGCTCGAAGGGCTTTTCGACGGCGCCCCCTGGGTCATCACCTACGACCTGGCAGCTGCTGCCGACGCTGCAGGCAAGCCCGTCCCGGAGCGGTGGATTGAAGTCTTTTCGCAGGTCGCCAACTTGGGAGCAGCTCTTGGCAGTCAACTCATTCCAGCGCTGAGCGATCACCACGATGCCAGCGTCGCCCGCATCTCCCACATGCCACACCTGGCGGCCTACGCAATTGCCGCCGCCGGTGAAGCCGGTGGCCCCCTGGCCATTTCGCTTGCAGCCGGCTCTTTCCGCGACTGCACCCGCGTCGCCGCCGCTGCTCCCGACATGGTCATGTCCTGGTGTGAGAACAACACCGAACCCGTGCTCGCCGCGCTTGACGACGTCATCGAGCGCCTCACCGCCGCGCGCACCCAGTTGGCCACCGAGGGAACCGCTATGGACCTGGCCAAAACCGGTCAGATTGCCCGTGTCCGCTACGAGGCCCGTCCTGCTCACCGCCCGATTTTCCGACTGCGCGTCGGCGAGGGCGGCTGGATCAACCAGTTGAAGTTGGCCGAAAGCGTCGGCGGGCAGATAGATGTGTTCTAGTGTGGAACTATGTTTTCCCCCGAGCTGCACACCAGCCTCGCAGACATCACTGTCGTCAACTTCGCCATTAACGTACCGGGACCACTGGCCGCTCAGCACTTGAGCCAGCTAGGCGCCCGGGTGATTAAGGTCGAACCGCCCACAGGCGACCCGCTCGCTTCCTTCGGCCGCTCCTGGTATGAAGCTATGTCCGCAGGTCACGAGATTATCCAGGCGGATCTGAAGAGCAATGAGGGTCGCGCACAGCTGAGCTCACTGATCGATGAGGCCGATGTGGTCATCACCTCGGTTCGCCCCTCCGCGCTGCAACGCATGGGGCTGGCGGGTCTCCACGAACGCCCGAATGGGCCGGTACATATCGACATTGTCGGTGATACCGAAGCTCCAGAAACACCCGGCCATGACCTGACCTACCAGGCAGAGGCCGGAACCCTCACGCCTCCGGCCATGCCCCCGGTGCTGTTGGGCGACATTCTTGGCGCACACTTTGCGGTCACCGCTGCCCTTGCCGGGTTGATTAAGCGGGCAGGTGCCGGGGCGGACGTCGTAAAGCAGCCTGGACTGCACTGCCGCATCGGCCTGAAGCAGGCTGGTGAGACCGGTGCCGCGCCGCTGAAGTACGGCATGACGGCGCCCGGCGGACTACTCGGTGGCGGCCTGTGGACGTACGGCCTCTACCCCAGCGCCGATGGCTACGCGGCCGTGGCAGCGCTGGAGCCGCACTTTGCCGCCGCCCTGACCGAGGCCACTGGCGCGAGCAACCGCGAGGAACTCGCAGCCTTCCTCAGCGAGCGCACCAATGCCGAAATAATGCAGTTTGCCAGCGAAAAAGCGCTACCGCTGGCTGCGGTGGAGTAAGAGGGCGACTTAAGGCCGCGTGCCTCGACGTACTCCTGGGCCTGGAGCCTTACGCCGTCAGCCCCGCGGCCTCCGCGGTGAGCTCCACCGAACGCAGCCGGTCAGGAACCTTCAGCGATTGATGAGCCACAATCAGCTCATCCGCCGTCGAGTACTCACCGAACTGCGCAATCTGCTCACGCACCTGCGCCACCGTGCCGACCGCCGTGTGACGGAACATATTTTGCACCTGACGCCCCTGCGGGGTATCCATCAGAATCTCCGCCTCATCGTCAGTGAGGTGATGCCCACCGCGACTCAGGAACCGCCTGACCATGTTCCTGCGGGTAGCGAAGTACTGCTGCTGCGCGTCCTCTTCGCTTTCCGACGCAATCACATTCATGGCCGCAAAAGCGTACGGCTTATCCAGCTGCTCAGAAGGCTGGAACTGCTCGCGGTAGACCGCGATGGCATCGCGAAGCGCGTCCGGAGCGAAGTGCGAAGCAAACGCGTACGGCAAGCCTAGCGCCGCTGCGAGTTGAGCACCAAAGAGCGAGGAGCCCAGGATGTACAGCGGCACATGGGTGCCGCGGCCTGGAATCGCGTTGATGCCCTTGATCAGCGACTCGTCGGAGAGGTAACCGCGCAGCTCCTGCACATCCTGCGGGAAGGAATCGGACGAACGCGGGTCACGACGCAGCGCACGCATAGTGGCCTGGTCTGTGCCCGGCGCGCGACCAAGCCCCAGCTCGATGCGATCCGGGTACAGATTCGCGAGCGTGCCGAACTGTTCCGCGACCGTCAGCGGTGCATGATTCGGCAGCATGACGCCGCCGGAGCCGAGGGTGATGCTCTCGGTTTTTGCAGCCACGGCTGCGATAAGAACTGCCGGCGACGAGGACGCGATGGAGTTCATATTGTGGTGCTCAGCGTACCAAATACGCTTATAACCAGCCTTTTCCGCTGTCTGCGCCAAATCGATGGAGCCCTGTAGGGCGTCGGCGTGGGACTGCCCCGAGGCTACGGTAGCGAGGTCAAGAATGGACTCAGTACGAATCATGGTTCCACAGTCTAGACCGTTAGTCGGATATTGCGAGTTTGAGATGCTTCGAATACTGAGGCGCTGGGTTTTGGGGTTTGGGGATTCGGGTGCGGGTGGCTCGTGGGTGGCTCATGGGTGGCTCGTGGGTGGATCGTGGGCGGCTTGCGGGCGTGGGTGGCTCATGGGTGGTATTCACTCATCGATGAGGTATTCACATATCGATGAGCTATAGCCTGGCCACAAGTGAATAGCTCATCGATATGAGCGCAGGCAGAGCCAATACCGCGCCCATAAGTACCGGAAAACCATCGATAAGTCAGGCAGACAAAAAGACCCGCACCTTATCGGCGCGGGTCTGCATTGTGCGCCCGAAGGGATTCGAACCCCTAACCTTCTGATCCGTAGTCAGATGCTCTATCCGTTGAGCTACGGGCGCATTTTGTTGTTATTCAGCGACTCTGGGGTAATCCCCTCGGCCCCTGCAACGAATAGATACTTTACTCATCCTGCTAAGTTTTACAAAATCGCCTGTTCAAGCAACCTTTTCGGCACTTATTCAAGTACATATTCGTTGCACATTAACAACAGGTTTCGTAGCGGTTACCCCGGCCTATCCGAACAGGACCGACCGAGGTACCCCTGACCGAGGTAACGGAGAAACCGAGGAACTACTCGCCGCGGACCCAGCGGACAGCGTTGCCGAAGATGTCCTGCTCACCAATGCCCGGAATGTTGCGCATCAGGCCCTCGCGGAAACGCTCCGGGTGGCCCATCTTGCCCAGAATCCTGCCGTCAGCACTGACAATGCCCTCAATGGCGTAGGAAGAACCGTTCGGGTTGGCTGGCGCTGTCATCGTCGGCACGCCGTCGGCATCGACGTACTGGAAAGCGACCTGGCCGGCCTCGAACAGGCGGCGAGCCTCATCCTCGGAAACCACGAAACGCCCCTCACCGTGAGAAACCGGCATGAGGTGGGTCTGGACTGGCTCGAAATCGCGCAGCCACGGGGAATCCACGGTCGCGACGCGAGTAGTAGCGATGCGGGACACGTGACGCAGCTGGCGGTTGTGGGCCAGGGTCGGCGAGTCCTCGCGGAGCTGCGCCGGGTCGCCGTACGGCAGGAAGCCGGACTTGACCAGCGCCTGGAAACCGTTACAAATACCGAGCACAAGACCGTTGTCGGCCACGAACTCCTTGACGGCGGCTGCGACATCGTCGGAACGCAGGAACGCGGCGATGAACTTGGCGGATCCGTCCGGCTCATCACCCAGGGAGAAGCCACCGGAGAATGCCAGGATGTCGGAGTCCTGAAGCTTCTCGATGAACGCCTTCGTGTCCTCCGCCAGCATTGCCGGGGTCAGGTTGCGGATTACGTGGAACTCGTAGGTAGCGCCAGCAGCGACGAATGCCTCGGCCATGTCGTACTCGGAGTTGGTACCCGGGAAGACCGGCAGCAACACGTGGACATCCTTCTTGCCCGGGCTCTGCAGGTCAGTCTTGGTCTCGCTGACCTGGTTAGCGAACTCCGGCAGGGCCTCGCCCTCGTAGTCATTGAGCGGGAAGACCTCACGGTAACCGGACTCCATTGCCTCCAGAGCCTCGGCGACAGTGAAGGACTCCTCACCGAAGCGCAGCGTGCCCGACTCGTCGGTGGCACCGATCTTCACAGCACCCTCAACAGCACCCTCAACATCCTGACCAGCCGGAACAGCCACCACAATGGAGCCCAGCGGAGCCTCCGGAAGGGATGCCTCCAGGCCCACGCCATTGCCCACAGCCATGTTGACCAGGGTCGCAGCCAGATCCGCGTTAGTAACAGCCGAGGCCGCAGCCGGACGCAGCTCGCGCACAGCGGCAAACAGTTCGTTGAGCTGCTCGTAGTTCGGTTCCCCGGACTCGAGTGGCTGGTGCGCAAACAGGTAGAGGTCGAAGTTACCTGCCGGGATTGCAGCAGAGACAGCGTCGGTCTCGTCCATTGCAGCGACCGCAAAGGTCACCAGGGTCGCCGGCACGTGCAGGTCCTCGCCGTAGGTGCCGGACATGGAGTCCTTACCGCCAATGGCCGCAACCTGGAAGCCGTCCTGAGCCTCGAGCAGGCCGAGCAGAGCCTGCGCGACCTCGCCCCACCGCTGCGGATCCTGGTCCAGGCGCTGGAAGTACTCCTGCACACTCAGCCAGGCACCGCGCGGATCGCCACCGGCCGCTGCGAGCTTAGCCAGTGCCTCCACGACGGAGTAGGAACCCATGAGGTACGGGGACTCGTCGGCAAGCGATGGCGAGTAACCCCAGGTCATGACGGACGCGGTGCTCGTGCCGCCATCGACCGGCAGCGTCTGGATCGACGCCTGCTCGTCGGTCTTCTGCGTCGCACCGCCGTACGGCATGAGCACGGTGGAGCGGCCGACGGTCGAGTCGAACTGCTCGATCATGCCCTCCTGGGAGCCCGCCGTCGCCGCACGCAGCGACTCCAGTACGCTCGTCGGAGCCTGCTTTACGACGCCGCCCTCCGCAGCAACCATCTCGACGTTCTGGGCGCGGTCGGCGCCGTTGGTGTCGATGAACTCACGGGAGAGGTCGAAGACGACCTCGCCGCCCATGAACATGCGCAGCCGACCGGTGTCGGTGATGTCTGCCAGCGCGACGGCCTCGATGTTCTCTTCGGCAGCGGCGGCGATGATGAAGTCGGCGTCCTCCGGGCGCACGACCAGCGCCATGCGCTCCTGAGACTCGGAAATCGCGATTTCGCGGGCATTCAGACCGGCGTACTTCAGCGGCACGCGCTCGAGGTGAATGTCGATGGAGTCAGCCAGCTCACCGACCGCAACGGACACGCCACCTGCACCAAAGTCATTACAGCGGACAATCTTGGTGGCGACGTCCTCGCGGCGGAACAGGCGCTGAATCTTGCGCTCGTTGACCGGGTTACCCTTCTGCACCTCGGCACCGGAACGGCCCAGCGAGTCCTCATCGTGAGCCTTGGACGAGCCAGTCGCACCGCCGACACCGTCACGGCCGGTGCGGCCACCGAGCATGATCACCACATCGCCCGGCGCAGGTTCGAGGCGCTTGACGTTGTCTGCCGGGGCAGCGGCGACGACGGCACCGAGTTCCATTCGCTTAGCGACGTATCCCGGGTGGACCAGCTCGCGCACACCAGTGGTGGCCAGACCGATCTGGTTGCCGTAGGAGGAGTAGCCGGCTGCGGCGCGGGAGGAAATATCGCGCTGCGGCAGCTTGCCCTCGAGGGTCTGCTCGCGCGGAGTGTTGATGTCACCTGCGCCAGATAGACGCATGGCCTGGTAGACCCACGAGCGACCCGACAGCGGGTCGCGGATTGCGCCACCGAGACAGGTCGAGGCACCACCGAATGGCTCGATCTCGGTCGGGTGGTTGTGGGTCTCGTTCTTGAACATGAGGAGCCACTTGCGGTCATCGCCCTCGACGTCGACGTAGACGGAGCAGGCGTTGATTTCTTCGGAGACTTCCTGGTCATCCATGACACCCGTGCGACGCAGTTCGCGGCCCATGATGGTGCCCATGTCCATCAAGGAGCGTGGCTTGTGCGTGCGACCGTTGAGCTCACGCAGCTCGTCGTAGCGACGCAGCGCGCGGTCGAGCTGTGCGGCAAAGCGCGGCTCGTTGTTCTCGATGGAGGTCAGCTCGGTGTTGAAGGTGGTGTGGCGGCAGTGGTCCGACCAGTAGGTATCCAGCGCGGACAGCTCTACCTCGGTCGGGGTGCGGCCCTCGGAGCGGAAGTAATCCTGGATGGTCTTCAGGTCGGCCAGCGACATGGCCATGCCGTCGGCTGCGAGCAGCTCGGCCAGGCCTTCGTCATCCAGCTCGGTGAAGCCCGGGTACTCCTTCAGCGGCTCAATCTCGCCCATGCTCGGACGGCGCAGGACGCTCAGGTTCTTCTCCCCCGATTCGACCGGGTTGATGAGGAAGGAGCGCACGGCGTCATTCACCGGAGCATCGAAAACATACAGCGTTGCCGAGGTGATCTGCGCCTGCGTTTCCGGGCGGAGCAGGCGCAGGGCCTGCTCGGCGGCATCGGCACGCTGGTCGTACTGGCCAGGCAGCGGCTCGACAGCAAGGTAGTTCCCCAGCTCGGCGGGGGCCGGGAGCTCGACCAGCTCGTCGACACGCGAATCAGCAACTACCGACTCACGCAGCGCGACAAGATCCTCCTCCGTCGCATCGAAAGCATCGTAGAGATAGTAGATTGCCACCTCGCCGTCCTGGCCGATCGAGGACAGCAGCGTAGCTTCCTCATTGCGGAACTCGGGCTTACGGCGAACGGCTAGACGGGCGTCCATCAAGGCTCCTATCGAAATACGGGGAGGGCAACCGGGGTCTAAGTCTATTGCAACTGTTCAGGATAGGAAAATGTCCCCCGGCGTGCGAGGCGGCGCGAGGCGGCGCGGGGCGGAAGCCCCGATTGACCAAGTACAAGGCCAGGCTAATCGGATTCAGCCGGGCAAAGGCTGCGCGGGGGTGTTGGAGGTACGGCCGTGGCGGCTCAGGGAGGTGGCGAGTCGGTCGGCAGGTCCGGGTTGGTGCCTGTTGCTGCGCTTTGCTACCTGTTGCTGCGCGTTGCTGGAGCAAGGGAGCTGGTTCGTTGTCTTATCGATGCATAGTTCACCTATCGATTCGCTATAGCCTGGCCACAAGTGAACAGCGCATCGACAAGTGCACACGTAGCACCCACAGCGCGCGCATAAGTGGCGCAAAACCATCGACAGGCCACGAGAAACCATCGATAAGTGACCGAACCCTGGGGTTAAGTAGCAAAAAGTGTGTCTGACTTTCAGCATTACTGCTGATTAGGCTGGGTAAATCGGGCGGATATAAGCATCAAGACCTTATATCCGCCCGATTAGTGTTCAATCCACCGGAATGGCACCCGCATGTGCTAATCGGGGGTTGGTGTGCTTTCCGGGTGAGTAAAAACAGACCACGATGCCCGATATGCGCTGGGCAAATGAAGAAAAACGGAACCACTTCTAAAGGCACAACCAGGTGGCGATGCAAGGACCCGAACTGCGGCAGTTCCACGACACGAACCCGCACCGACCGCACGCAGACCCGCGACTTTAAAGCCTTCGTCTCTTATGCCACCTCCACAGCAACGTTGTCTGAACTCGCCCAGCAACAAGGGGTAAGCCGTTGGACACTTGACCGCCGATTCAAACCGTTCTGGCTCATCGACATCCCCAACGACGGTGACCCACAGCGCATCTACGACCAGATCTTCATCGACGGTACCTACACCGCCGCCGGATGCTTGCTCGTCGCAGCCAGCCACGACCACGTCATCGCATGGCACTGGACCAAACACGAAACCGCCCACGCCTACACGCAGCTACTCCGCAAAATCGCTGAGCCGCTCTGCGTCGTCCTCGACGGCGGACAAGGCGCACTTACTGCGATTAAAGCCTGCTGGCCGAACGCGATAATCCAACGATGCCTCGTCCATGCGCAACGCGTCATCCGCCGCTACACCACATCACGACCACGCACCGACGCCGGCAAAGCCATCTACGCCCTGGCGTTGAAACTGACCCGTATCACCACACTCGACCAGGCACGGGAGTGGACGCTGCGTCTGCACGACTTCGGACAGGTATTCAAAGCATTCCTCAACGAGAAAACGCCCGTGTCAAAAGAGCGCCGCACACTCAACAACCAGTGGGAATGGACCCATCTGCGAGTTCGCAAGGCATACAACTCCCTGCTGCACCTCTCACGGAAAGGATGGCTGTTTACCTACCTGCAGCCACCACCGAATGCGCTTGAGCCTCAACGCTGGGCTTCAACGACAAACAGTCTGGAAGGCGGCATCAACGCCGGGCTCAAACGCATCGCCGACGCGCATCGCGGCAGGTCCGGGGAACGCCAACGAAAAATGCTCGAGTGGTACCTGCACTCGAAAACGCAACTGCCTGACGACCCATTAAAGATCGCCAGGCAGTGCAATTTCGGCCAAGATCAACTCGCCAAAGTCAACGATCTTGTCGAAGAAGACCACAACAAAGCCGACCATGAAACAGGCCGACCAGCCTTCTACGACAACGCTATCCCAACCGAGTACGAACACTCGATAGGAATCAGAAAAGGCCCCATGAAGTAACAAACGGTGTGCCCGCCCCGCAACACGCCGAGCGGACACACTTTTTGCTACTTAACCCGAACCCTGGCCACAAGTGAAGGACCGCGCTGCCCCGCCCCGCAATGCCCCGGCTCGCGCTGCACTGCCAGGTAATAAAAACAAAAAGCCCCGCACCTACAAGGTGCGGGTCTACATGGTGCGCCCGAAGGGATTCGAACCCCTAACCTTCTGATCCGTAGTCAGATGCTCTATCCGTTGAGCTACGGGCGCGTGTGGCGGAGGCGAGAGGATTCGAACCTCCGGCCCGTCGCAAGACAGGCAACTCCTTAGCAGGGAGCCCCATTCGGCCGCTCTGGCACGCCTCCAAAACCACTGGCATCGATCCCGCTTCAGCAAAGCTGTTCGCCATTGCGTGGACGAGACCAAATAACCGCAGCCAATCCTACAGAACACAAGAATTGAAAAGCAAAACACCCGCGGAGCCACCAAATACGGCGCCACAAATAGCGACCACACCTTGGGATTTTGCGGGGATTCTGTACTGCCCAATCCGGGCCATGTTCTACAGTTAGGCCTATGACCAACGATGCATCTTCAGTTCAGCCCAAAACCCGCGCCGACCTCGAGCAGGTTCCGGCCTATGTCCCGGGCAAGGCTGTGCCCGGCGCGCTGAAGATCGCGTCCAATGAAATGACCCAACCGCCACTGCCCTCGGTGGTGGAGGCCATCTCACAGACCATCGCTGACCCAACCACCAGCCCGAACCGCTACCCGGACATGGGCGCGGTTGACCTGCGCATTAAGCTCGGCGAGCACCTGGGTCTGCCCATGGAGCAGGTCGCGGTCGGCTGCGGCTCCTCCGCTCTGTGCCTGCAGCTCGTGCAGGCCACCTGTGAGGATGGGGATGAGGTCGTGTTCCCGTGGCGCAGCTTCGAGGCCTACCCCATTCTCGCTCGCGTCGCCGGGGCTACTCCGGTGCCGGTGCCGCTGGATGCGCAGGGTCGCAATGATCTTTCGGCAATGGCTGCCGCTATCACCGGCCGCACACGCCTGGTTTTCGTCTGTAATCCCAATAACCCGACGGGCACGACCATCACTCTCGCGGCTTTCGCGGAGTTTATGGCGCAGGTTCCGGGCGATGTTGTGGTCGCTCTCGACGAGGCGTACATCGAGCTGGTGGACGAGGCCACTCATGCCGCTACCCCGTTGGCGCATGAGCTGCTGGATACCTACCCCAACCTGGTCGGTTTGCGCACATTCTCCAAGGTCTACGGTTTGGCCGGGCTTCGTGTGGGCTACATGTTCGGCCCGGAGAAGCTTGTGGAGGCCGTGAATAAGGTCGCTATCCCCTTCTCCGTAAACACTCTCGCGCAGATTGCCGCGCTCACCTCGCTCGACGCACAGGAAGAGCTCACCGCCCGCATTGCTGAGGTCCGCGCACAGCGCGTCGCCGTCACAGAGGCCATCAACGCCGCCACCGGCCGCGAGACGGTGCTGCCGAACTCGCAGGCCAACTTCATTTGGATTGACGAGGGGCGGATCGCGAATCTCTCTTTGCTTGACGACGTCTCGGTGGCCACCACCACGGATCTCGGTGACTTCCTGGCGCAGCGCAACATTCTCATCCGCTGCTTTGCCGGCGAAGGTGCTCGCATCACCATCACTACTGAGGAAGAGACCTCGCAGCTGCTGGCTGCGCTAGGAATTGAGCGCTAACAGCTATCGCTCAGCTAGCAGCTACCGGCGCGGCCGGTGGTCGCGCCACCGCTGCGCTCAATCGCCTTTGCGATGCGGTCAAGCATTTGCTGGCCGGTCTCATAGGTGCCGTCGTCAGGCTGGGCTGCGATAGCGACACCAACGAAGGTGCCCGGCTTCTTGCCCGGCAGATAGCCGAACTGCCGCACAAGGTAGACGCCTTCATCATCGGGACCCCAACCGCCCTTGAAGTGGGCGCCGCGGATGCGTCCGAGGCCGTAGGACTGCTCGTCGGCAATCTGTCCCATGAGGTCAGCGACCTTTGGGCCCGCCTCGATGCACTGCAAATTGGCGCCGAAAATAGCCTGGTCGCGCAAATCCCACTGCGTCTGCCCGAAGACGGTGTATTCCGCACGGATGCGGTCAGTGCCCATGACGGTGCGGGTGTCGTGGCCCTCTCGGAGAATCTCGTCGGTGGTCGCGCCCGCGGTCGCGTCATCGCCCAGGGAGTACCACATGGACTCAGCCGCATCGTTATCGGAAACCGTGATTGCGGCTTCGACCAGGGAATCCACGCCCGATTGGCGCACATAAGCCACCGCAATCGGCACCTTGGAGGTCGACCAGGCCGGACCCGTTTTGAAGTCACCCGTGGAAACCACTTCGGAATCCTTATCCGGCGTTGCCAGAGCGGCGCCGGCCAAACCACCGAGTTCCTTTTGCGCGGATTTCACGGCCTCGACAACTTCGCGAGGCATCTCACCGGGCACAACTTTCCCGTCGGAGGATGCGCCGCCGGGGCCGTCGTCAAGCGGATTGGATAGCGTCGGCGACGGCATGCCCGCCGAGTCGGAGCCGATGGTGCAGGCGCTAAGGCCGAGCGTGACGACGGCGGTTGCGGCCAGAGCCGCTCGGAGACGTTTAGACAATGTGCACCGTCGCATTCGTACCGCCGGTACAAGTGACAACCTCACCGTTATCGCGGCAGGTCATGCTGTATGTCTTGCCTGTTGTTGGGCTGCTAGCGGTGACAGTACCGTTGAGCTTCTTCGTAAGTTGGTACTGCTCAACGAAGGAATTGCGGACGTTGGTGGCAAACTGACAGGTCGTCGTGTTACCGCCGACATCTTCTGCATATACCAAGTTCAAATCACCCGGATCGCCCGAGCCGGAGCAGTGACGCCAGTTCGATGGCGGCTGGAACCCTTCAGCGCGACGCTTCTGCTCAGCGGTCGACGAGGTGGAGGAACCCTCAGCACTAGCGGACTGAACCGACTGGGGCGAGTTGCTGCCGGCCGAATTCACTCCCTTCGAATCGGAGAAGTAGAAGTAAGCCATTGCGCCGACGAAGAGAGCGACCGCAACGAGTGCCAGGACAATAACCGCGATGGTCAGCCCCTTGTTGTCATTGCGCGGCGCAGCAGCCGGACCAGCTTGCGGACCTGGAACATAGGGGGCAGGGCGGTATGGTTCAGGCTGCTGGGACTGTGGATACTGCTGCTGCAGATACTGGGTTTGCCCCTCAGGCTGCTCCCACTGTGACCCATCCACAGCGCTCCACGCATTTGCCGGCGTATCAGCGGAGGGTTGATCATCTGACGTGCCCGGATTTATGCTCCACTCACCGAACGAGTCGTCCGAGTGGTTGCTCCGATTCGTTGCCATTGTTCGACCTTTTCCTCAATACCGTCCGCCAGCATGACGCTGGGTTTGTATTACAGCAAGACCGAGCTTACCGGTTTTGGCAATTTGCCCGTATTGTTTCAGGCCACAGTACACGTTGGTCGGAGCAATTAAATTACCTCCGCAAAATTACCTGTGGCAGATTTCGGACACACGAAACCCCCGACCGCATGCGACCGGGGGTTTACGTTCTGTAATTCGCTCTCTATCTGGGGAAGTTTTTACTCATCCCTGGAGAACTGCCGCTAATCGCGACCTAGAACAGTCGTTAGAACGGCCACCACGACGGCTTCGCATTCTTGTTCACGACTACCTTTTCGCCGCCAACGACCCAGTTCGCGGTCGGGTTAAAAGCCGCGCCCAAGTTGGCGTAGCCGCCGTTGTCGAACTCACCTTCGTAGTCCGGAGCCCTGTACGTGAAGTCAACGGAGACAGACTTCGAACTGCTGACAGTCGGGTTGTCCTTGAAGGCACCGAGGAAGCCGCCCTCCGTCCAGGACAGGCGCACCTGACGATTACCGTTGCGCTCGGTGTTGACGTACTCCCCCTCCTTCAGCGTGTAAATACCGCCGCCGAGGATATTGTCCTGCGACTGGCGAGTCACACGAACGAGCTCAAAGTCAGCCGGGATGTTGTGGCCGATTCCCCGCAGTTTGCCTTCGCCATTGACGCCGACGACCTCAATACGGATGGTGACCTCGTCACCCGGTCGGGCCTCCTTACCGCGGATAATCTGCGAGTAAACATCAGCAGACCAAATCGGGCCACCGACAGTGCCGAGCTTCACCTTCGGGGCGCTCGAGCCCGGCAGAGTCAGACCAGGCGAATTAAGTCCTGGCGAGTTCAGACTCGGCGAGGGCAGACCCGGGGACTGCGCCATGGCAGGAGCGCCGAAACCGAAGGTCAAGCCAGCTGCGAGGGTAACTGCGGCAATGGCGGTACGGGAGCGACGTCGCGGACGAGAGGCCTTAGTGGTCTGGGCGTGTGCGTTGTACATGTTGAGAAGCTTTCTGTGAGACCTGAGAACTATCGAGATGAAAGTGCGCAGATGGAAACTACTTAGCGGTTAATGCCCGGCGACGGCAGCCCCGGGGACTGGAAGCCCGGCGACTGCAGGCTCGGGGAGCCCAGCGAGCCACCCGGAACACCCGGAATACCCGGAGCCGGCGCCTCCCGCTTCACAGTGAGCTTCGGCCCCATGTCATGCAGCTTCTCCACCTTGTCGCCTGGGTTGAAGTGGATTTCGGTTCCCGTATTCAACGCACCGTCGGCAATCGCGTCCGTGACGCGGTACTGCCACTTGAAACTCACAGTCGACGTGGTCGGGGAGCCCCATGCCTGAAAGATGGTGCCGGCCTTAAACTCCACCGCACCGTTGTTAACGATTTCCAGCCACTTATCCGACTCGTTCGGATCCGCCCAGTCATCGCTGCCGACCTTGTACGTCGCCGAGTTGGCCACGTACTGCAGGCCGTTCGGAATGACATCGGTCATGCGCTGAATGTAGGACTTAAACAGTTTCGGATTGTTGTCCGTGTAGGTCAGAGTAAAGGTCACGACATCGCCAGGCTTGACGACGGCACCCGCGACACCATTGACCTCAACGGATCGCGTCACATTGGAGTTCTTCCAGCTATGCGTCGCGCTGGAGGAACCAGTACCGGTGACTTCACCAATGGCGTCGGTGACAGTCTGAGTGATGGAATCAACGCTCAGCAGGTCCTGAGCATGTGCAGTATTACCGAATCCCGCAAAGGTCATACCTGCGGCTAGAGAGAGTGCAGCAATGCGAGCAATGCTGCGGTTACGTACGGTGCGAGTTGCCATCTGTCACGGGCTCCTTTTAACGATGCGAAGACTTGTGGTCGGAGTAGGCCAACATGGCGGTTCTCCAGCAGGAATGCACGCGTGATGCATCGGCGTGCGGTTCACTTGGCGATAGTTAATACGACACCTATCGACGGCGGCAACAAGTAGCCATTTTTCGAACATCAACCTAAAAATCGAAAACCATGTCGCCACAGCAGTCACACCAGTCACATGTCCGCACATGCATTACAGGTTTGGGCCGGCTGGAATACTTTTAACTATAGAAATACGCACTGCCCTGAAATGGCTGTTCCTCACCGCTGCCAAAATTGCCCCCATTTTCCATCCCGCGACAAAACACCCCAGCTTGCCCCCTGTAACGCTGTTCAGGGGTATCCAAAGAGCCCAATTACATGCCCGTCCGACCACCCCATAACGGGGTTAACCACGAAAGCCTCCCAAAGGTCCGACTATCCGTCGCTGACCTCAGCACATACGCCAACTTTTAAGAGAAATGAAGAAACCCTCGGTAGAACATCTACCGAGGGTTTCTATCTGCGGAAGCAGGGGGATTTGAACCCCCGGAGGTGTGACCCTCGCTGGTTTTCAAGACCAGTGCATTCGGCCGCTCTGCCATACTTCCAACGCCAACATCATAACCGCATACCGCCGTAAGGCAGCAAACGCCCTCATAACACCCCTTGCCAGCACCTTTCGCAAGCCCTTCATCGGAAACCACACCCCAAGCATCCACCTCTACAGACATAACTATTTTTGCTAATTGCAAAAGAGCTTGAAATACCGCGTGCATAACCAGTTTTTGCATTACCTTTGAAGACTATGAAGGCAATCATTCAGACTGATCTTTCCAACCCCCGCGCCCTGGAATGGGCCGATGCTCCGGAACCGACTCTCGAGGATGGGCAGGTGCTGGTCAAGGTCAAAGCCGCTGGCGTAAACCGCGCTGACCTGCTGCAGGCCGCTGGCCACTACCCGCCACCGAAAGGCGTGACCGACACCCTCGGCCTGGAGTGCGCGGGTGTCATTGAAGAGGTCAAGGGCGACTCCCAGGGCTGGAAAGTCGGCGACGAGGTCTGCTGCCTTCTCTCCGGTGGCGCTTACGCCGAAAAGGTCGCAGTCCCGGCCGGCCAGATTCTCCCACTACCACATGGCTACTCCTTCACCGAGGCCGCATCTATCGTCGAGGTTGCCTGCACGGTGTTCTCGAATGTCGTGATGATTGCCGGCCTCAAGGAAGGCGACCTGCTGCTGGTCCACGGTGGCGCGGGCGGCATCGGCACTTTCGCTATTCAGATGGCCAAGCGGCTCGGTGCTCGCGTCGCAGTCACCGCCGGTTCGGCGGAGAAGCTGGCTAAGTGCAAGGAGCTCGGCGCCGACATCCTCATCAATTACAAGGAAGAGGACTTCGAGGAGATTGTCTCAGCTGAGGGCGGTGCCAATGTCATTCTGGACATCATGGGCGCAAAATACCTCGACCGAAACGTCAAGGCCCTGGCGAAGGACGGCCACCTGGTCATCATCGGCATGCAGGGCGGCGTTAAGGGAGAGCTCAACATCGGCCGCCTGCTGAGCAAGCGCGGCTCCATCACCGCCACCGGCCTGCGCTACCGCGATCTCGCTGACAAGGCTCGCATCGTCAACGCCACAGAGGACACCATCTGGCCAATGCTTGCCGACGGCACCGTCACCCCTCAAATTCATGAGGTCATGGATATGCGTGACGCAGCCAAGGCCCACGAGCTGCTCGACAGTGGCGCGGTCAGCGGCAAGATTGTGCTGACCGTCTAGTTAACCGGCTGCCTAGCTAACCGAGCGAGGCAACTGCGCGCACGAGCTGGTCAATGTCGTGCGGCGTATTGAACGGCTGGAGGCCGACTCCCACGGCGCCTCCAGCCTCATCGATGCCCATGGCCTCCAGCAGTGGTGATTCATATGCATCAACAATGCTGGTCACGAGACCATTATCCAGCAGCCTGTCCACGACTACCTTCGCCGACACCCCATCGACGAGGAAGCTAACGCGCGGAATGTGCTGTGCCCGCGACACACTCGCGAAAGAATCATCTTCGGTATCCATGCCGATGATGTACACCCGCGGCAGGGTCATCAACGCCGCAATCAGGCGTTCCGACAACGTCGTCAAGTAGCGAGAAACCTGCGGCATCGCCGTTTCAATGCGATGCCTACGTGACCCCCTCGCCGTGCTATCCAGCGATGCCAGGTGCAGCACCGATTCCGACACTCCGCCGAGCAATGCCGGCGACACCGGGGAAACCTCGATCCGCTCGACGCCGCGCACATTCGGCACATAGCTTAACGACGTCATGCGCTCGAACATCTCGGGATCCTTGAACACCAATGCTGCGACCTCAGGTCCGCCCAGCACGGAGGCATCAACCAGCATGATGTCGGCGCCCAGCTTGCTCATCGACACATCGCGGTAGGCGACAATATCCGAGGCATCAACCAAAACCCAGGCGTTGGAGTACTCATGCACCCGCCGAGAAATGTCAGCTACCGGGGCAATGGTGCCAATGAACGGATCCGCGGCCGGGACGACAACGAGGCGAGTGTGCTCGTCTACGAGCTCGTCGAACTGCCAGGACGGCAACGTACCCGAGGACAAGTCAGCCTCAGCAATGCGGACTTGAGCTCCGTAGAGATTGGCCGCTCGGCGTAGTGGCGCGTGTACGACCTGCGAACCGATGCGAGAAATCACCAGGTTAGAGCCGAGCGTCAAGCGTCGACTCATTGCGGACGTGAACTGCTCCATGAGCACCTCACGCGAAGATCCCAACACCACACCGGCGACCGGGCCGCCAGTGAGGTCCGCAAAAGCCCGGCGCGCACTGGCGGTTAGTTCCGCTGCAGCGGGAACGCCCGAGCTGCGAGACTGGCCATGAGCCCCCGCCCCAGTCTCACCGGGAAGGGACTTCTGCGCATTGCGAAATGCAGAAATCATCGCAGCCTGGACACGCTCGGGCACCTGGGCGCGTTGACCCGCATTGAGGTATGTCCACCCGTCGGAAAGCGACGAGTAAGCACCCCTGGTTGTCGGCACATCGAAGGCCATGAAAACCCTTTCCCGGTTTCGAATTCAAGCTGCGATATCTATTTCAGAGTTAACTGTGCAATCACCCACGAATCGAGCATCCATGCCCCGAACCGTGTATCGCTTGCACATCTTAGTTGGAGCCAATTCTATCGAAGCAACCCCATATAGGATAATCTTTATCCCTTTTTAGCAGTTGCTTAAAATTGGCCGAACTTTTCCTGCCTGTATCCATGCGCAAGCACTCCCGATGCGTGAACCATATGCACCAGCTGCATGCCATAAAGCAGTTACAGCGGCGATTGTATGTAAGTTTTCCAGGGTCACATAACCAGTCACATAACCAACAGTGGAACCAGTCTCAGAAGCACCACGTCACCACCAATGACGACCGTCCCACGCGACCGTTGTTCGCTGTCACGACATGGAATAATGGCTCGCCCAGTGCCGTCGGTATTCAATCTAAACCGCCCTAGCTAGTAGTTTGGAGACGTGACTAACGCAGAAAATGATCGCCAATCCGCAGCTGCAGCCGACCAGCCGGCCAATACTGTGCGCAATGGCTCCGCTATCCGCACGGAGGAAACTCTCCGTCGCGACATTGCGCGCATAACTGACGCAACAGGCGAGGCACCGGCTTTCAAGTCGCGTTCCCGCACCATGGGCGCTGCCTGGCGGGATCTAGCTATCGGCTTCGGCCAGCGCGAGCTGTGGCTGCAGCTGGGCTGGCAGGACATCAAGCAGCGCTACCGCCGCTCCACGCTTGGCCCACTGTGGATCACCATTGCCACCGGCGCCATGGCCCTCGCTCTCGGCCTGCTGTACTCGCTGCTGTTCCAGCAGGAGCTGGCGTTCTTCCTGCCACACGTGACCGTTGGCCTGATCATCTGGGGATTCATCTCCGGCTGCGTGCGCGAGGGCGCAACCGTCTTCATTGAAAACGAAGGCCTGATCAAACAGTTGCCCAGTGCGCTGAGTGTTCACGTCTACAGGCTGGTATGGCGGCAGCTGCTCTTCCTGGCCCACAACATGGTGATCTGGCTGATCCTCGTGCTGGTCTTCCGGCCGGATTTGGGCTGGAACTTCTTCCTGGTCATCCCCGCGATGGCGCTGCTGGTGGTCAACGGTGTGTGGGTGACGATGTTCTTCGGCATCATCGCTACGCGCTACCGCGACGTGGCACCACTGCTGGATTCCCTAATTCAGCTGGTGTTTTACATGACTCCGATTGTGTGGACCACCAAGACGCTGGAGGAACAGGGCGGTGCCGTCGCCGAACGCGCACGCATCGCAGAGATCAACCCGCTGTTCCACTACCTGGAAATCATCCGTGCCCCGCTAACCGGCGAGCCGGTGGATACCTACCACTGGTGGATTGTCCTCGCCTGCACCGCAGTCGGCCTGCTGCTGGCACTCGGGGCCATGCGCCTGTGGCGCTCCCGCGTGAGCTACTGGGTTTAGGCCGCAAGGGCCGTCGTAAAGCGAATAGAACTAGCAAGGGATAAGCATGGTCAGCATTGATACTTACAACGCGTGCGTTGACTTCCCCATTTTCGACGCCAAATCGCGGTCGATGAAGAAGGCGTTCCTCGGCGCCGCGGGTGGTGCGATTGGCCGCAATGACTCCAACGTCGTGGTCATTGAAGCGCTGAAGGACATCAACATTCACCTGCGTGAGGGCGACCGCGTCGGCCTGGTAGGTCACAACGGCGCGGGTAAGTCCACGCTGCTGCGACTGCTGTCGGGCATCTATGAGCCCACGCGCGGTGCCGCCGATGTGCGCGGCCGTGTGGCTCCGGTGTTCGACCTCGGTGTCGGCATGGACCCGGAGATCTCAGGCCTGGAAAACATCATCATCCGCGGTCTGTTCCTGGGGCAGACGCGCAAGCAGATGAAATCCAAGCTCGACGAAATCGCAGAGTTCACCGAACTCGGCGACTACCTGCACATGCCACTGCGCACCTACTCCACCGGTATGCGCGTGCGACTGGCGCTCGGCGTGGTCACGTCCATTGAGCCGGAGATTTTGCTTCTCGACGAAGGCATCGGAGCCGTCGACGCCGCATTCATGGCGAAGGCCCGGACGAAGTTGACCGAATTGGTCGATCGCTCCGGTCTGCTGGTGTTTGCGTCGCACTCAAATGAGTTCCTGGCGCAGCTGTGCGACACGGCGCTGTGGATTGATCACGGTACGGTTCGACAGGCAGGGCTTGTCGACGAAGTGGTCGAAGCCTACGAAGGTAAAGAGGCCGCCGACCAGGTGCGCCGCGTGCTCGCGCAGCGACGGTAGCAGCTTCGCCGGGAGTCCGGGCGCGGTTCCCCCATCGTGGCCGAGCGAGCGGCTCGCGGGCAGCCGGCCGGCGGCTGGCGGGCGGCACGGATGCTTGGAATTGCTCACCCGGAGCAACATGGCAAGATAGACAGCAATAAAAACAGTAATAAACGGTACGTCCCCGATGGAGAACGAAGTGAGCGAAAACTCGGCTGACCACCCAAATCACGATGAGGCAGCAACGGCCGCAATCGTGGTGACTCACAACCGCATCGAGGACCTGCGCCAATCGCTTCCCATCGTTGCCAGCCAGACCCACATGCCGAAGTGGCTCATCATCGTCGACAACGGCAACGACCCGAAGGTCAAGGAACTCGCCGAGCAGGTGGCGGCGCAGCAGTCGTCGGAAAGCGGATCGGCGCCGGAGATTCACTACGTCGGTTCCAAGACGAACCTGGGCGGCGCTGGTGGTTTCGCACTGGGTATGCTGACTGCGCTGTCGCTGGGCGCGGAGTGGATTTGGTGCGCCGATGATGACGGGCGCCCGGAGGACTCCTACGTGCTGAAGGCGCTGCACAGCTGCGCGCGACGTCACCAGCTCGACGCTGTCTCGCCGGTGGTCTGCGACATTAAGGCCCCGAACAAGCTGGCATTCCCCCTGCGCCGCGGGCTGGTGTGGCGCCGTCATCGCGAGGAGCTTTTCGAAAGCGGCATCAACCCCAAACTCCCGGAAGTACGCGACTCCGAGGGCACGAAGTGGTTCACCAATTTCGCAGGTCAGAAGGCTGCGACCGGGCTCGAACTGCCTAGCGACCTCGAAACCATCGACGGCAACCACGACCTCCTGCCCGGCATCGCATCCCTGTTCAACGGCGCGCTGTTTAGCGCCCGCTCGCTGGAACAGCTCGGCGTTCCCGACTACCGCCTATTCATCCGCGGCGACGAGGTCGAATTCCACCGCCGCCTGGTCCGCTCCGGCCTCCGGTTCGGCACATGCTTGACGACGGCCTACCTGCACCCCTCCGGTTCGGGTGAATTTGTGCCCATTCTCGGCGGCAAAATGCACACGCAGTACCCGACCAATGACTTCAAGCGCTACTTCACCTACCGCAACCGCGGCTACCTGATGAGCCAGCCTGGCATGCGCAAGCTCATGCCGCAGGAGTTCCTGCGCTTCGGCTGGTTCTTCCTGGTCCAGCGCCGCGATGTCCGCGGCTTCTACCGCTGGTTCAAGCTACTGAAGCAGGGGCGCGCGGAGAACTTCGAGCGCTTCGATCCAAAGTCGAAGTAGTTCGGGCTGGCGTTGCGGCTGGTGGGGCTGAGGCTGTGGCGCTGGCCTGCATATTTGATCTCGCCCGGGTCGTGTAGTCCGCATTTCGAGTGCTCAGTGCGCAAAAGTGTTACCTAACCCCTGGTTCCCTTCTCCTCCACTGACATATCGATGAGGTATTCACTCATCGATGCGCTACAGCCTGCGCATAAGTGAATAGTCCTACGATAAGTGCGCGGGCCAGGCCAACAGCGTGGCCATAAGTCCTGAAAAGTCATCGACAAGTGGCGGAAAGTTGGCCATAAGTCGCTGGAAATCCGAGCCAGTCCGCTCGAAATCGTTCCAAGTCCGGTGAGCACAATTGCAATAGGTCAGCAGCTGAACTTAGCCTGAGTCGCGCGAGGCCGGTGCATTTTCCAGAAGCTGCAAACGCTGCTTACGCTCCTGGATTCTGGAATCACGGAGCTGCCGATCTTTATACGGGACAGTGGCTTGACGAAAACGCCCAACTTCGGACGAAAATACCAACCCACCTGCCTGAATGCGCTGCCTCTGCCGAATAGCGAACTGTCGCAAGACCTCCACGCAGTCCCCATTAATGACCTGTGACCATTGGAAGCGGAGTACATCTAAGTGGAGGTTTCGCAGACGCTTCTCGCGAGCTTGCTCTTTCAGAAGCACAGTCTCCGTAGCTGCTACCCCGCCACCGGAATACTTAATCAGCCCATCGAACTCAATGATCAAATTCAGATGAGGCACATAAAAATCGACGCGCCCAATGAATCCTTCACTGTCATAGAACTCGACTTGCTGCATGAGCACGCATTTTTCGTCGTAAAGCGTGGCAATTCCTGAGTCGATTATGCATTTCTTTGTGATTGACTCACCGATGGTTTCGCTGTGTGCGCTGGCAGTTCGAAGTAGCTCGCGGGCGCGGCGGGTACCCGGCGAACGTGGGTAATTTGTGAGGACGGTGTGCAGTTCTTCGAGGTCACACCACTGTCGCAGTGCGGTGTCAACGATGACTGGCCCGTTTTCGGACTCGGCGGTGCGGCAGATATCGATGACGGTTTTCGGCACATCGGTAACGCAGCGCCCACCAATGCGAACGATGTCTTGTTCGAGGATTCTGTCACCGACATGGCGCAATCCGCCGCCAGGTCGGCGCAGGCCGGAATTGGCAAGCGCGATTGTGGCATTTCGAACAAGCAACGGGATGCCATGCAACGCAGCGGCTGCTTCACCCGTAATGATTGTCCCGGAACCTGGCTTGACCAGTGCCTTTATCTGCAGTTGAAAACGTTCGAATGCTGACAGCGCATTCCAGCGAGAGCACTCGATGTATGTGCCGTACGCCAGTCTGAGCAGGGATCCATCTCGAATATTTGCGCTTCCGACGTGCCCGTGCAGATTATCCAGCTCTGACTTGGCACTGACATATTCACAAGGATGCTTGATTTGTTTCTGCGAAGCCGCGTGGATGAGGCCATCGGAATCGTAAGTCCAGTTAGGCATTGGTTTAGGCACGCTCCCCGAGGTGGGCTACAGGAATTCACGCATTGGAATTAGTGCCTTTAGTTATGGTCGACCCCGCGGAAATTGGCAGCAGAAAAGCCGCCGAATTGCCCGTTTCTGTGGACAATTTGGCGGCTGTGGATAACTAGCTGCGGACACCCAGCTGTCGCTTACTTAGTACTTGGCGCCGTCCTCAACTGCGAGACCGAACGGAATGCCGGTGTCTGACGGCCAGTACTTCTCGTCAGCTGAGAAGCTAATCGTTACCCTTTCCCCGTCGCTGTGGAGACTTGGGTTAATCACGACATGGTCAATAGTGCGTGTCTCAGATTCATTACTTCCTGCAAGCTTTGCTGTCACTTCAGTTGGCTGGTCGAGAACCAGAATCGCAAATTGTCGATCGTCGGCAGTATGGGGGTTGGGATCCTCACGCTGCTGATAAGCGAGAACCTCGGCTCGATTCTGGAAAACCTTCACAGTACCGGTCACGGTCTGCTGGCCGCTGGTTCCGTTGCTCGACCCCTGCGAACTAGAACCCGAAGCCCCAGACTGCGAACCCGAGCCCGAGTCCGAGTTCGAACCCGACCCCGAAGCCTGCTGCCCCGCCGTCGGATTCGGGCCACCGTTGCCACCGTTACCACCATCAGCGCCAGTACCATTCGAGCCCGAGCCCGGCGCGCAGTCATTACCAGCAGCAATGGCCTCGACGACATCCAGGTTGTCAACCGGAATCCAGTTAAACTGTTCGAACTCCCCGGCACCCGGATTCGCAGGCGTTTCCACCAGCTCATTGCCCTGGCGCGTCACCAGCAAATCTTCCTGATCGCGCCCCATCCTCTCTGCAGAAAACGAGAACATACCCGGCTGACCAGTAGCTCGCTGAAGAGCGCGACGTACACCGCCCACAGAAGTCACGCCGTCATGGTAGGAATTCTGAAACTGAATTTCCTGACCATTTTCGTCAACGCCGTAGACACCAATCGCATCAATTTCGGCGCTCATCGCACTTGTGCCATAGTTCAGCACCAGCTCGGGCACGCACCCATCATCAAGATGCACGAGCGCATATTTCATCGCCCCACCAGGACTAACTTCTCCGACAAAAGTCTGCAGTGGCGCCGGGTTCGCCAGCACCTGCTTGTACACAACGACGGCCTTCTCCGCCTGCGCCTGCACCTGCGCATCGCCATTTTCGCTTGACGACGACACACTGCCCTCAGCAGCCGCCGAATCGCCACCTCGATCCCCAGAAACCTGGAGGAAAAGGAACAGAGCCAGCAACAGGATAATCAACACCAGCAGCACCAAGATGGTGATGAGCTGTTTGCGGGTTTTGTCACCTGAGCTAGTCGAAGGCGTGGGTGTGTGCGTGGTCATGATTGAAGAACTACTCGCCTTGGAAGAACTTTTCCCAGTTGTCTTCGCTGGTCAAAGATGGCACGGCGGCACGCCACTGCTTCGCAAGGTCGTCCCACTTGGAGGACAGTTCGCGCATGAGGCTGATGGTCTCGGCGCGCATGGACTTTTCCTTATCCAGGTCGCGGACCAGGTGACGCACACCGTTCTGGGAGGCATCGGTGACCCAGACGTCGTCGAAGGTGGAAATGTGCCACCAGAAGGAGTCCTCGAAGGCCACAGCCACCGGCCCCGGGCGCTTCTTACCCATCTGGGTGTACGCAAGCCGCTTTGCCATCGTCTTGTTTTCGCTGGAGATCTCGTGTGACGGCGGACGAACTGGGGTCAGACCACCCGGCATCTCGTGCATCGGCAGCAGCTCGGTCTCCGGGAAGTTCTTTCGACCAGCAGAAATGCGAGCGAAGTCGCCCTGCGATGCGTTCTTCAGCACCTCCGGGCCACGTAGCAGGTCACGAACAGCTTCCATCTGCGTCCAGGCCAGGCCGTAGCGCATGGAGACCAGGTTCGAGAGGATTCGTCGTGAAGCGACGTTGACCATGTCCTTTGCGGTGACATCGCCGTGCATGGTGGCGGCGATAAGCGAGTTGCGCAGGCCGAAGTACTGGGCGGCGTTTTCGATGTCCTTCCAGTAGAAATCGGCGTGCCAGACGGCGGCGCCCGGAATGGTGTCGGTCGGGTAGCCGGCCTTGGCGGCGCGGAATCCGTAGTCGATGTCGTCGTACTGGAAGAACAGCGGCAGCGCCAGGCCAATCTTCTTAATGACCTCGGACGGCACCAGGCAGGTCCACCAGGCGTTGTAGTCAACGCCCAGGCGACGCAGCTGGTGGTACTTGCGCACGTCCACGTCGGCGTAACCGAACTTGGGGTCGTTCTCCTCGACCGTCAGCGCCTTCCAGTTGTAGGTCTCGCCGGTGCGGAAGAGGCTGGTCGGGTTGAACAGGAAGAGCATCTGCGCACCGAGCAGCATCGGCTTTTCCGCGCATACGGCCAGGGCGGATAGGCGCAGGGTGGTTTCGGGCTCGGGGCGGATGTCGTCGTCGGTAAGCAGAACCATGCAGTCGCCCGCAGCGGTGGCGTCGCGCATGCCGCGGGAGAAACCGCCGGCGCCGCCGAGGTTTGGCTGGTGGACAACGTTCAGGCGCTCGCCGAGGATCTCCTTGGCCTGGATGAAGTCGGCTTCGTCGGCCGGGTGCTGTTCGCCCTGGTCAACGACGCGGATGGTGCGAACGCGCTCAAGGGCTGGCAGGTCCTCTGCCAGCGTGGCGACGGTTCGAGCACAGTCAACCGGCCGGTTGTAGGAACAAATGACCAGGTCAGTCGGAATATCGCGCTTGATAGCCGACTTGGGCACAACATAGCGGACATCGGAAATCTTTGCGCCTGCGTCCTCGGTGTCGAAGCGCAAGTGAATGGCACCGCCATCGGCGAAGCGGTCCAGCGGGACGGTCAGGCGCACCTCTTCATTGGCAGAACCTGACATCGGCGAGTGCTCACCGGTCCAGTTGCCGTCGGCATCCGAGCCGCCCGCTGCCCAGGAGTCCTCCAAGCGGAGGTGGCCCCCAATATCTTCGGTGTAGGCCAGCACACGCGCGGAACCGACCACGCGCGCACGGATTTCGACCTGCTTAATTGAGGTCCAGCGCTGCCAGTAAGAAGCTCGGAAGCGACCGAAGTAGGTGTCAGTGCGCACCACGGTGTGGCGACCGAGCGTGATCGAGTTACGGGTGGCCTGCACCGAGCTGTCGTAGGCGCCAACGCCTTCGACTCGGTAGTACAAATCCGGCTCCACCCAGTCTGCGGGCGGAGCAAACAGCACGCGCTGAATAGTCAGCATGTCAACATCGGTTTCGGCGGTCAGCTGAGTGGATGCCTTATTAGAAGCAGTCGAAGTCACGTCCCCCAGCGTATCGCGCTATTTCACACGGAAGATGAATACACGCTGAATGATGAAGTTAATTACCGTCGCAACGCCCTGTGCGACGACGAATGCGCCGAACTGTGCCCACTGCGCGTTCCAATCCCAGGCCTCGACAAGCCAGGGCTGCAACACATTAAAGATGCCGACCTGGGTGGCGTAGGTAATCAGGTACAGCACCGCAACTGCCAGCACCTTCTTCGCCGAGGACTTCGACTTGAAGGTCCAGCGGCTGTTAATGATGTACGCCGTAATCGTGCCGAAAACCCAGCCGACCGTCTTGCCCCAGAAGTTGGTCGCCCCGAAGGCGTTGAGCATGATGAACGTCAGGCCGAAGTCCACCACCGCCGCGATGACGCCGGAGATAATAAAGCGCATCATCTGCACTTTCAGTCCGTGCTCGTCCTTGGCCTCCGTCGCCATTGGCACTGCGGCCGAGTCCTCTACGACAAAACCGTTTTCGTGGGAGCCGTTTCCGAGCTTGCCGTTGTCGCGGTTCGGGTTTTCATTTGCTGTTTCATTCGCTGACACGCCTAGGAATTCTAGGCCACCGGCCAGCTAACAAACAGCCAGCGCGAACATAAACAAGCAATAAAGAGGAGAAAAGAACTAACGCCGCAGCGCCTCACGCAGTAGATCCAGCCGCTCCACCGGCGAGAGCGTATCCTCCCCAGCTAGCCCCAACGCGCTCATCTCCGCCCAGCTAGCCGCCGCCAATTCCTCCACGTCCTCGCCGGATAGCGGGATGCCCTCGTCGCTCTCCCAGCCGAGGCGCTCCATGACATGCGCCGCCACATCATGCCGTAGCTCATCCGAGGTCAGCGCCGCCAAGCACAGCAGCTCCACCAATGCCGCATCGTGCCCGGCTGGGTCTTTCTCGGCGTCCTCTATAGGCAATGCGCGCAATCGCTTAACGACGCTCTCCCCCGCCTCCCCGGTCAATTCCAGCGCGGTTGCTTCCGACCTCTGCAGGTCCAGAGCCTGTAACAGGGGCACGAATTCAAACACCCCCGACCTCTCGATGATGTCCACGATATCGGCACGAGCGGTGGCCAGCGTATTTTGAATAGAGTCCCGTCCGGTCAATTCCCTATTGATTGCGGCAATATCTACCGGCTCCTCCGCGTCCACATCCCCCAGTGCGCGGATTGAACCCGAGCCACCGATGCACAGGGCATCCGGGGTGGCCTCATCGCGGGCAAAAGCTTCTCTGACCTGCAAGGTATGTTCCCACAGGCCCCACTGCCAGATAAGGGTATCGCCGGGACTTTGCAGCACCTCGGCAACTGTGGTGGACAGGGGAACATCGACGACTCCGACCGCTGCGGGTCTGCCGCCAGTCACCAGCTGCGCCGCAGACTCCACCGCAGAGCCGGGCAAATGGAACTTCGTCGGCACGCTTTCCTCGCCCCACCCAAAGATGACCGCTAACACGCGGGACAGGCTTCGCAAATCCATCTGGTCATTGACCCCGAAGACGCGGTGGGCACTGCACGGTTCTTCCTCTAAAGAGGCACCGATAATGAGCGTGGCCGGTTCCGTGGCCACGCGAACGCCTGGGAAGGCGACTACGTTATCGGTCTGTGCTGCCATACCTCACAGCGTACGCAGGAAAAACAATGTGGCCTGGATAGCAAAAACTCGCTACAATGCGCGCGTTTTTACCAGCGGAATCTGGCGCGGCTCCGCACCCCATGGCTCTACCAAGTACTTGCGACGCAGGCGCTGCGACTCCACCGCGGTCCACTGCGCCACCAGCTCTTCTACCCCGCGGGCAAGCCCCAGCACCGGCCCTGCGACCTTTTCGCCAACATGCGGAAAATCAATAACCTCCACGTCGTTGACCTTGGGAAACCGCGGCTCCGTCAGATTTCCCTTGCCGGGCTTGGCCTTCTCTTCCTTCGCGGCGGCGCGCAGCTGTCCGATGTGGTCACGAATGCCGGCCACGGATGCCGGCAGGTCAATCACCGTGGCCCCCGCCTGCTCAATCGCTTGCGATAGCAAGTCCGCACCCTCAGCACCCTCAGCGCTCTCTGCCGCAGCGTCACCGTCACCATCGCCCGCGGTCACAGTTGCAACAAAGCAACCGGTGAGCAGATTGGTGGCGGTCTCCAGGGCTCCGTCGTCAAGCGGATCCACCAGCCATGCACCCGACAACCTCTCGCCTGCAAAGGACGGCGAGAGCTCCACATGCCAAATGACAACGGGCGATGTGGAACTACATACGGCAAGGGTCTGCGGAGTAGCAGCAGGCGTGGACATCATGAGGTTGATGGTATCGCGAGTGACGGATTCGAAGCGGGGTAGCCTTTATCGCATGTTCGACTTTTTCAAGAAGAAGCCGCGCGAAACCATCAACATGGCCGCCGAGTACACCAACACCCCGCTGTCGAACCAGATGGTCATGCTATTCGCCGAGGAGCTGCCCATCCTCGACAGCGCAGAGCGCGCACAGGTCTACCGCGCACTCGAGGCCTACGACGGCCCGCAGATCACCTCGCAGGAAATGCTGCCGGAAGAGATCCGAAAAATTATGGATCTATAGCCTCTCCGTACATTTCGCTCGCTTTCCGACGACCCGTGCGCGGCCCCAAGCGTGACCAACACCTCGGAGCGTCACGGGCGACGGAGCCAGTGCAAAGGGGTAGCCTAGCCTTGATGTCCACTAACACTAACGGCAAGTCCAGCACCGATGCTTCGAACGGTGCCTACGGAGCCGTACACACAGAAGCCAGGACCCTGACCGGTTGGGGTCGTACTGCCCCCGCTAAGTCCCAGGTGCTGTCGACGCCGGACTTGGATGAAATCGTTAACGCCGTCAAGGCTGTCGCGGACCAGAACTCCGACAAGCCTGCCCACCTGCGCCGCGGTGTGATTGCCCGCGGTATGGGCCGCTCCTACGGCGACCCCGCCCAGAACTCGGGCGGTCTTGTCATCGACATGCAGAAGCTCAACAAAATCCACTCCATTGACCAGGAGTCGGCGATTGTTGATGTCGACGGCGGTGTCACGCTGGACCAGCTGATGAAGGCCGCGCTGCCCTACGGCCTGTGGGTGCCGGTACTGCCGGGTACTCGCCAGGTCACCATCGGTGGTGCCATTGGCCCGGACATTCACGGTAAAAACCACCACTCCGCAGGTTCCTTCGGCAACCATGTGCTGTCGATGGAGCTGCTGGTCGCCGACGGTCGTATTCTGCATCTCGAGCCGGAGGGCTCTGCAGATGACCCGGACGGCAAGTTGTTCTGGGCAACTGTCGGCGGCATGGGCCTGACCGGCATTATTGTCCGCGCTCGGATCAAGATGACCAAGACCGAGACGGCCTACTTCATCGCTGACGGCGACATGACCCACACTCTGGACGAGACCATCGAGTTCCACTCCGATGGCTCCGAGGAGAACTTCACCTACTCTTCCGCGTGGTTCGACGCCATCTCACCGGAGCCGAAGCTGGGACGCGCCGCAATTTCCCGCGGTTCGCTGGCAACCTTGGCTCAGCTGGAGGAATACGCCCCGAAGCTGGCCAAAGATCCGCTGAAGTTCAACGCTCCACAGCTGGTGACTGTGCCGGATATTTTCCCGTCCTTCACCATGAACAAGCTGACCATGATCAGCATTGGTGAGCTGTGGTGGCTGAAGTCCGGTACCTACCGCAACCAGGTGCAAAACCTCACGCAGTTCTACCAGCCGCTGGATCTCATCGGCGAGTGGAACCGCGGATATGGTTCCAAGGGCTTCCTGCAGTACCAGTTCGTTGTTCCGCGCGAGGCCGTCGAGCCGTTCAAGGAGATTGTCCGCGATATCCAGCGCTCCGGCCACTACTCGGCACTGAACGTATTCAAGCTGTTCGGCGAGGGTAACCGCGCTCCGCTGTCCTACCCGATGCCGGGTTGGAACGTCTGCGTGGACTTCCCGATCAAACCGGGTCTCGGCGCCTTCCTCGATGATTTGGATAAGCGCGTCATGGAGTTCGGCGGCCGCCTCTACCTGGCCAAGGAGTCGCGCACTTCCGCCGCTAACTTCCACCAGATGTACCCCGAGATGCAGAGCTGGCTGGACACCCGCAATGAGATTGACCCACACGGTGTCTTCGCCTCTGACATGTCGCGTCGACTGGAACTGCACTAAAAGAACCGAGAGGATTTAAGCCCCAATGATTAATGCTGTAGGCGCTGCCCAGTCCATCCTACTGCTCGGCGGCACTAGTGAAATCGGTCTGGCCATTACCGCCGAGTTCCTGAAGAAGGGCCCGGCCAAGGTCATCCTGGCTTCCCTGCCGAACGATCCGCTGCGCGAGGCCTCCGCTGAAAAGATGAAGGCCGCCGGCGCTTCCGAGGTGGTCACCCTCGACTTCGACGCAACGGACTTCGACTCCCACCCGGAGGTCGTCGATAAGGCATTTGCCGACGGCGACGTGGATATCTGCATCGTCGCGTTCGGCATGCTTGGCGACGCCGAGGAGCTCTGGCAGAACCAGCGCAAGGCCGTCCTGGCTGCGAACATCAACTACACCGGCGCGATGTCGATGGGTGTTCTGGTTGGTCAGAAGTTCAAGGCGCAGGGTCATGGCCAGTTCATTGCCATGTCCTCCGTCGCTGGTGAGCGTGTGCGCCGCTCCAACTTTGTCTACGGTTCCACCAAGGCCGGCCTGGATGGTTTCTACCTGAACCTGGGCGAGGCCCTGGAGGAGTACGGCGTCAAGACCCTGGTTATCCGCCCTGGTCAGGTCCGTACCCGTATGTCCGCTGACGTGGACGAGGCCCCGCTGACTGTGAACAAGGAAGATGTCGCCAAGCTCGCGGTGAAGTCCGTCGAGGCCGGTAAGACATTGGTCTGGGCTCCGCCGGCATTCCAGCTGGTGATGATGGTGCTGAAGCACATTCCGCGCCCGATCTTCAAGAAGCTGCCGATTTAAAAGTAAGACTCGGGGGACTTGATAGAACTCAGCGGAGCTTGACGGGCTGACGTACCCACCTTTAGCTCCGCCGTTCGTCGGAGTCCGGTTCCTGTGCAAAACTTGAGGGCATGGTAGACAAGCAGGCCGAAACCTCGAGCGCTGACACCACGGGTGCCGACAACACTAGCGCCAACACAACGGGCGCACGATCCTACAGTGAGCTGGTTGACGAAGATCGCTACGAAATCTTCAACGATGACCAGCTCTCCCTCAAGGCTGCTCTGACCTACCTGTTCGCAGCGCTTGTGGGCGGTTCGGTTATCGCTCTAGTGTCCTGGTTTGTGTTCCACCGCCTGTCGCTGCCGGCCTTTGGCGGCTCGCAGCTGACCAGGGCGGTCGCAACAGCGATGATTGTCATCACTCTGACGCTCACCACCGTCCTGCTGTATTTCTTCGCCACCAAGGGCAAAGATAATCGCCCCCGATGGCTAACGTGGTTGACGTATCTGATGGCTTACATGTCACCGGCCATTTTGGTGGTCTCTGCCGTCGGCCTACCGATGGGCTCGACCAAGCTGTGGTTGGACGGTCTGTCTGTCGACCAGGAGTTCCGCACCGAATACCTCACCAGGATGGCCTCGGAGCCTGGCCTGCACGACATGTCGTACATCGACATCCCGTCTTTCTACCCCGCTGGTTGGTTCTTCCTGGGCGGACGCCTGGCCAATATTCTTGGCATTGCCGGCTGGGAGGTCTTCCAGCCCTGGGCGTTGATTACACTCGCCGCTGCTGGCTGTGTTTTGGTTCCGGTGTGGCAACGCCTGAGTGGCTCCCTGCCCGTAGCCACTGGCATTGCGCTGACAACCACGGCCGTCGCCCTGGCCACTGTCGCCGATGAGCCCTACGCCGCAGTCGTTGCTATGGGTCTTCCGGCGATGACCGTGATGGCCTGGCGCGGTCTCACCGGCGCCTGGTCCGCCATGTTTGGCGTGCTCGTCTTCCTGGGTATTTCTGCGACTTTCTACACTCTTTACACTGCCGTAGGCGCGCTTATTGTGGTCGTGTTGGCCGTGGTCGCGTGGACGTCGTCAAGCTCTTGGATGCCTGTAGTGCGTCTGATCATTATGGGCGTGGGATCGATGCTGATTGCGGCGACGGTGTGGGGGCCGTACATGCTGGCGGTTGCGACAGGGGCACCGCGCTCGGGCGCGACAGCGACGCACTACCTGCCCCCGGAGGGTGCGCAGCTGCCTTTGCCGATGCTCGCCGCCAGCGTAATCGGTGTGCTGTGTTTCATCGGCGTCGTGCGCATGCTGGTCAGCGCCACGGAGCCGGATGCCCGCGCGCTCGGCCTGGGCACGCTGGTGCTCTATGGCTGGGTAGTGGCCTCGATGGTGGCGACGCTGCTCGGACGCACGCTGCTGGGGTTCCGCCTCACCGCACCGATTACGTTCATGCTGATCGCGGCTGGTGTGGTCGCGCTTGCCGACGCCCGTCTCAACGGCATCGAGAAGTATTGGCCGCAGGCGGCACCAGCTCACATTGCCAAGCGCGTTTCCGCGGTAATGGCGGCAGTCTTGCTGCTGGCGGGCATTGGCTACGCGCAGTCGATTCCGAATAAGTTGCATGGTGCCATCGACTTGGCGCATACCGACACCGACGGTAACGGCGAGCGCGCGGACCGCTTCCCACCGAATGCCGGGGCGTGGTACTCAGCGGTGGACCAAACGCTGAAGGAGGCCGGGCTCGATCCGGCCCAGACAGTGGTGCTGACGGATGAGAAGAATTTCCAAGCACTCTATCCCTGGTATGGATTCCAGGCACTGACCAGCCACTACGCTAACCCTCTGGGTGAGTTTGACCGCCGTAATCAGGCATTGGAGGAATGGTCGGAGATTCGCGATCCCGATGAGCTCGTGCAGGCCATGGATGCAACGCCGTGGCGCGGACCGGATGCCATTGTGCTGCGGGGCGAGGTTGAGACACCTGATGGCGAGGATGCCGCTCCACTGACGTTGGACATCGCGGATGATATCTATCCGAACAATCCGAATGTGGTCTTCCGGAGCCTGAATTTTGCCCGCTCTGCATTTGAGAAGCACTGGGAGCTAAACCAGGTCGGCCCGTTCGTAGTGGCGGTTCGCAAGTAGGTATTCGCAAGTAGGTATTGGGCGGCTATCCCCTGCTGTAAACGTGATTCCTGTTACTAATGTGGAAACTGTGATGTAACTTTCGCGTTGCAAACTCAAAGAAAAACGCCAATTACCGTAGTATCTTTCCTTGTGACTGCCGAAACTAAAGAAATCAAAGAAAGTGTCGACGGCTCACCCGAAGTGACCATCGACCGCGTGGAGAGACCGCCTATGGACGGCCCCTCTCCTACGACACTGACTCGTTGGACAGCGATTATCGCTGGAATCGTCGGTTTCATTTGCTTTGTCATCACACCGTTCCTCCCGGTCGTGAATACTCAGTCCTCCGTGTCTTGGCCTCAGCGCGACACACTGAACTCAGTGGATGCACCGCTTATGGCGCAGGCACCGTTGGATCTGAGCATCGATCTGCCTCTGTCCCTGACGGATGAACTTTCCGACAAACGGACGACCCTGTTGTCGACTATCCCCCCGACCGCGGATAAGCCGACCAAACGGGGCCTGATGGTGCGTTCGGGCAAGGACGGCCTCGACGTCATTCTGCGCGACAGCGTGGTGATGAGCCTGGATAAAAAGGAGCTTGCCAGCAACAAGGGCAAGATCCTGGAGATCCGCTCAAACGAGCATGAGACCACCGTCAACATCGACGGCGCCAAGAACTCAGATGGTGAGAAGCTCACCGCCACCACACACGGCGATTACCGTCCGCAGGTCACCGGTATCTACACTGACCTGCCCGCTGACGGCGACGCGGCCAAGGCCGTAGCCGATGGACTCGATGTCCACATGAACATCGACTCCCGCTACACCTCACACCCGACAGTGGTGAAGTACATCGTCATGTACTTGGGTCTGCTTCTGACGCTGGCTTCCCTGGTCGCGTTGGCTCGCATTGACCGTATTGATGGTTCCCCTTTCACTCCGCTGTTCAAGCGCGGTGCGTTGAAGCCGACTCCGCTGGACATCCTGGTCGGCACGATTTTGGTTGTTTGGCACTTCATCGGTGGCAACACCTCCGATGACGGTTACATCTTCACCATGGCGCGCGTCTCCGACGAGTCGGGCTACATGGCGAACTACTACCGTTGGTTCGGCGCGCCTGAGTCACCGTTCGGCAGCCCTTACTACGACCTGCTGTCGCTGATGGTGAAGGTGTCCACCTCGTCACTGTGGATGCGACTACCGGCGCTGCTGTCCGCACTGCTGGTGTGGTTCATTATTTCCCGAATGGTTATCCCACGCCTCGGCGAGAAGATTGCCCAGCGCCGGGTGGCCTACTGGTCTGCTGCTGGTGTGCTATTGGCCTTCTGGCTGCCGTACAACAACGGACTGCGCCCGGAGCCGGTCATTGCTCTGGGATCCCTGCTGACCTGGGTATTCATTGAGCGCGCAATTCTGACTCGACGCCTGCTGCCAGCTGCAGTCGCAGTGGTTATCGCCACGCTGGCACTGGGCTCGGGCCCAACGGGCCTAATGGCAGTTGCTGCCCTGCTCGCAGGCATCCCGATGCTGGTGCGCATTGTCGTTGAGCGCCATAAGGCTCTCGGTGGTGGTTGGCAGGCCCCACTGATGCAGATTGCGCCGTTCCTGGCTGCGGGCACCGCAATCTTGGTCGGTGTCTTCGGCGACCAGACTTTGGCCACGGTCCGCGAGTCCATTCGCGTCCGCAGCATCATCGGCCCGTCGGAGCCTTGGTACAACGAGTACGTCCGCTACTACTGGCTGGTGCTGCAGTCGGTCGACGGCGCCTTCCCGCGTCGTTTCCCAGTTCTGATTGCACTGGCGTGCTTGACCATCACGATTGCCGCGCTGCTTCGTCACCGCACCGTTCCGGGGGCTCTGGCCGGCCCGTCGGCACGCCTGGTGTTCATGTTCATCGGCACCATGTTCTTCCTGACCTTCACGCCGACAAAGTGGACGCACCACTTCGGCGTGTACGCGGGCATCGCGGCTTCCCTGGCAGCACTTGCCGCCATGGCCATTAGCCATTGGGTAGCAGGTAACCCGCGCAACCAGCTGTTCTTTGCCGGTGGTATCACCTTCATCCTCGCTTTCTCGCTGATGGGCATTAACGGCTGGTGGTATGTGTCGTCCTACGGTGTGCCGTGGTTCGACAAGACTATTCAGTTGCGCGGCCACCAGCTGGGTTCAGCAGTATTGGCTCTAGCCTTGCTACTGCTGCTGGCTGGTGCCGTAATGAACTTCGTCCAGGAGTTCCGCACCAAGCCGAAGTCGCAGGAAAAGTCGGCACGCGCGCGCCGCATCAATGCAGTTGCATCGTCCCCGATTGCAGTGACGACGCTGCTGGTGACGATGTTCATGGTGGCTTCACTGGGCAAGGGCGCAGTATCGCAGTACCCGGCATACTCGGTCGCCGCTGGTAATATCCGCTCCTTGGCTGGTCAGACATGTAATATGGCGAGCGATGTGCTGATGGAAACCGATCCGAACGATGGCTTCCTGAATACCGTCGATGGCAAGCCGCTAGCGGAATCGTTGCGCGGTGGCGGCAAGAACCGTGGCTTCGACCCGAACGGCGTCCCGTCAAATATGAAGGCCGAAGCTGTGGACGCCAGCCAGAGCCAGGCAAGTACTGCCGACACTGATGATCAATCTACTGATCCGGAAGCCACAGTTGAGGGCGGTTCCGCGTCGGGCACCGACGGCGGCAAGCGCGCCGACAAGGGTGTCAACGGCTCGCAGGTCGAGCTGCCATTTGGCTTGGATCCGGATAAGGTGCCGGTGCTTGGCTCCTACTCCGAGGACATTCAGCGTCCTGCAAGCCTGGAAACTTCCTGGTTCCAGCTGCCTGAGATTGACGAGGACCACCCGCTACTCGTCGTATCGGCGGCTGGCCGTATCTTCCACCACGACATCAACGGTGTGGCTCAGCAGGGTCGCAAGCTGGTGGCAGAGTACGGTCGCAAGGGCGGCGACGAGGATGGCTTCGAGGTCCTCTCCGAGTCGGAGCCGATTGATATCGGCCCTGCTCCGACCTGGCGTAACCTGCGCTTCCTGACCGAGGAGATCCCAGAGGGAGCGACCGCTGTGCGACTGGTCGCGGAGGACAATGACGTCTCCGAGGATCAGTGGCTGGCACTGACCCCGCCGCGCCTGGCCGAGCTGCAGTCGATGACTGATGTCATTTCGCCGGAAACTGCGACTATCCCGGACTGGCCGGTTGCCTTCCAGTTCCCGTGCCAGCGTCCGTTCGACCACTACGCAGGTGTCGCAGAGCTTCCGGAGTACCGCATCACTCCGGACCGTGGCCTGAAGGTCGTCGGTGCAGATGTCTGGCAGTCGGTCGATGGCGGTGGTCCGCTCGGATTCTCCGACGCTGTGAATGAGGCTACGTCCGTACCGACTTACCTCAAGAACGACTGGCGCCGCGACTGGGGTTCCGTCGAGAAGCTCTCGCCGCGTCCGAATAAGGACAAGGTCAAGCCGGATGTCGCCGAAATTGAGTATGAAGATATCACTCGCTCGGGTCTATACTCGCCCGGGAAGATGATTGTGAAGGATCCCTAGGCGAAAGAGCCTCGGTGCCTCCTTCACCTAAGGAGACCGAGTGACTGCACAAACCCGTTCCATCGTTGTCGCCGCAATGGTTGTGACTGACCCGGTGGGACGGGTTTTGTGCGTTCGTAAGCGGGGTACGGATACGTTCATGCTGCCCGGCGGGAAGTTCGAGCCGGGTGAGTCCGTCGATCGCCCGGAGGTCACCGCCGCTCGCGAGGTCTCCGAGGAGCTCGGCGTGGACATCGACCTATCGCTGTTGCGTCCGTGGAATATCGCCCGTGCGGCCGCCGCCAACGAGGCGGGCTTCGAGGTCGTCGGCCACCATGTGCGCTATGTCGGCGAGTTCACCGATGAGCTGGCGAACGTTCAGCCCCACGCCGAAATTGAAGAGGTCCGCTGGCTCGACCCCTGGCTACCGACCGGGAAAATCGCCCCTATGCTGGTCGAAACCACTCTGCCGAAGCTTCGCGAAGAGCTGCCCCAGCTTGCCGCTGGCCGTGAGCAGCCACAGCGCGCACTGTCGTCACTGACTGTCTTCTGCGGCTCCGGCTTCGGCAACGATCCCGCCTGGCGCGTCACCGCCGAACGCCTCGGCCAGACACTCGCGGAAAATCGGGTGGAGCTCGTCTACGGGGGCGCGGCGATTGGTCTTATGGGCACGGTTGCTAACGCGTCGCTTGACGACGGCGGCAGTGTCACCGGTGTCATCCCCGAGGTCCTGGTCAAGAAGGAAATTGCCCATCCGCGGCTGACTCACCTGGAAACTGTTGCGACTATGGCCGACCGCAAGTCGCGCATGTATGAGCTTGGCGATGCTTTTGTTGCGCTCCCCGGCGGCGCGGGCACGCTGGAGGAGTTCTTCGAAGTGTGGACCCAGCAGCACCTGGGGATTCATGCCAAACCGGTGGCGTTGCTGGGTCCTTCGGGCTTTTGGGAGCCGCTGTTGGCTCTGCTCCGCAACGTTGTTGATGCGGGTTTTGTGCGGCCGGAGCTTCTCGATGCGCTTATTGTCGTCGACGACGTCGACAAGCTCCTGCCTGCGTTGATTGCGTGGCGTGCGGGGCGGACGAAGTTTTAGCCTGCCCCAGACCCCACAACACACTGCTAGTGAGCAGCAGCCAGCTGCTGCAGCTCAGCTTCGGTGCCGTTGAAGACGTCCTCGTCCACGTTGGTCGGGATGCCATCGACGCGGCCGGTGGAGGAACGCTGCCAGAAGGCCATACTCTCCCAACCGCCCGGCAGTGAGGTCGGAGCGCTGTCTTCGTAGGCGGCGAGCCACAGCGGGTAGTCGGTGAAGTCGGTCGAGTTACCCATCGGGTTCTGCCAGAACCAACGGTAGGTGTAAATCATCGGGGTTTCGCCGGTCTTTTCCTCTACGCGCTCGAGGAAGTCCTTGGTCCACTTCTGCAGCTGGGTCGGGTTGAGGCCATTGTCCAGCTCGATGTCCAGCACCGGCGGCAGTGTCTTGTCTGTGGAGATTTGCTCATCGCGCTGCTGCAGTGCTTCTACGTACTGGTCAGCCTGCGCGGTTGCGGAGCGATCCGGGTGTGCCTTGTGGTAGCTGCCCACATACAGACCGGCCTTCGCTGCAGCGATGGAGTCCTCGAGGAAGTACTTCTGGTCACCTTCGACACCGTCGGTGGCCTTGATGAAAGCGAACTTCTGGCCGCTGGCTGCGACCTCGTCCCATTTCAGTGCGACGCCACCTGGGCGCTGCCACTTGGAGACGTCCACGCCGGTCGGCCCCATGTGGAAGCCGGTGCGAGCCGAGTTAGACGATGCGCTGGTAGCCGAACCAGTTGAGGAACCGTTGGCACCAGAGCCCTGCGACTCCTGAACAGTCAAAAAGTCGAGCGACCCCTTGGAATCAGCAGCGGACGGGTTGGAGTGTGCAGATGCGTCCTGGGGTTGCGCGTCAGCCGGTGCAATAACACCCAAGGTCAGCGGCGCAACGGCCACGATACTTGCCAAAGTGGCGCGGCCCGGGCGTCGCTTCAGCACCGCGGTCGCGGAAAGTGGAAGAAATTTCATGGTTTGCACCTTACCCCCTAAATCACTTTAGCCCCATTCGTAATCCTAAACTTATCCCGCCCCTCCAGTCACAGCTTCAATCCGCCCTTGCCCCTAGACTGGCGGCATGACAAATAGCACTAATACTGAGACCCAGTCCGCAACGTCCCAACTCTCAACGACTCCTCGCCCACAGGATGACCTCTACTTGGCCACCAACGGTGAGTGGGTTAGTAATCACGTCATCCCGGCTGACCGCCCCATCGATGGCGCCTTTTACAAGCTGAGGGATGAGGCGGAGGAAAACGTCCGCGAGCTCATCACCACTGCCGCCGATGCGGATCAGAATTCCCGCGTCGCTCGCTTGTACAACTCTTTTATGGACGAAGCCGCTATTAATAACGCCGGCGCAGCTCCTCTCGCGCAGGATCTAGAAATGATTGCCTCCGCCGAGAACGCGCATGAGCTGGCGTTGGCGCTCGGCCGCCTCGACCGCCTCGGTGTCGGTGGTGCGCTCGGGTACTGGGTAGAGAAGGATTCCGGCTCGGACCTGGATGCTCTCTATCTGTTGCAGTCGGGCCTCGGCCTCCCGGATGAGGCTTACTACCGCGAGCCTGGTCACGCCGACACCCTCGCTGCCTATGAGCAGCATGTTGCCGCTATGTTGAAGCTTCTCTCCTCGCATGACGACGGCGCGGGGGAACTCTCCACCGCGCTTGCTGCATTCGAGTTGGTGGACCCGGCCGCTGCGGCGGCGCGCATCGTGGCTTTTGAAAAGCGTATTGCCGCTGGTCACTGGAATGTGGTCGATACCCGCGATGCACTGAAGACCTATAACAAGACGGCCATTTCTGACCTCCCCACCGGCTTCCCGGTCGCGGAGTGGCTCGCGGCCACCGGTGTCAATGAGACGAACCAGACTGCCATCGACACCATCGTGGTGATGATGCCGTCGTACTTCGAGCACTTGAGCAAGTTGTGGCAGGACACTGACCTGGCAGATCTGCGCCTGTGGGCACTGTGGCGCGTCCTCCACCAGCGCGCCGCCTACCTGTCGGATGACTTCTCTGCGGAGAGCTTTAACTTCTACGGCCGCACCCTGCAGGGTTCGACCGAGCAGCGTGCACGCTGGAAGCGTGGTGTTGCCTTTGCGGACGGGGCGGTTGGACATGACGTCGGCAAGCTGTATGCGGAAAAGCACTTCCCTCCGGAGTACAAGGAGCAGGTCCTGGAACTGGTGGACTACCTGCTGGCGGCGTACCGGGAGCGAATTTCGAAGCTGCCGTGGATGACGAAGGCGACACAGGAGCGGGCGCTGGAGAAGCTGTCGCTGTTTAAGGCCAAGATTGGCTACCCGGAGCGTTGGCGTGATTACTCGGCGATGGAGCTCGGGGATTCACTGATGGACAATGCTCGCGCTGCCAGCGCTTTTGCGCATGATTATGAGGTGGCAAAGCTGGGAACCCCGGCCAATCGTGATGAGTGGCATGGCACTCCGCAGACGGTCAATGCCTTCTACAATCCGGTGGTCAATGACATCACGTTCCCGGCTGCGATTTTGCAGTCGCCGTTCTTCTCACCGGACGCTTCCCCGGCGGAGAACTTCGGTGGCATCGGTGCGGTTATTGGTCACGAGATTGGTCATGGTTTTGATGACCAGGGCTCGCAGTATGACGGTCACGGCAACCTTCACCAGTGGTGGACCGATGAGGATCGCGCAGCTTTTGAGAAGCTGACCTCCGCACTGGTGGACCAGTACGAGGGCCTGGTTCCGCAGGCTCTGCGCGAGCAGGCCGAGGAGGGCGCTGACCTGCCCGGTGTCAACGGTCGCTTCACCCTGGGAGAGAACATCGGTGACTTGGGCGGGCTTGGTATTGCTGTCGTCGCTTTCCGCCGTTTCCTCGCTGCCCGCGGAAAGGAACTCGGGTTGGAGGACACCCCCGAGACCTACCGTGACCTGTTCAAGCAGTGGGCACTGGTCTGGCGTTCCAAGATTCGTCCGGAGTTTGCACGCCAGCTGCTTGCCATTGACCCGCACTCGCCAGCGGAGTTCCGCTGCAACGTCATTGCCAGCAACATCGATGAGTTCCATGAGGCCTTCGGCACTTCAGCGGGGGACGGCATGTGGCGTGAGCCGAATGAGCGCGTGAATATCTGGTAATTCTGCGGGAACCCAACCTGCGCTGCCTTATCCTCCGATGCTTTCCGGGCTCTCCGATGCCTTCCGCAGCCTCCGGGGACAGCCAACGCCTCACCGTTTACTACAAATGCAAAAGCTGACTTTTTGTTTTTGCAAACGTGGAACTAAAATCACAGGTGAGGCGCACGCTTTCCCGATGATCAAGTCGGGCAGGGCCCAATCAAGCGAGGTTCCTGTTACATGTGCGCTTGCTAAGTGCTCTTGCTGGAGGAGGCCGCTGTGGACACTCGCGACATCCAAGCACTCACCGCCGTCAAACTCTATTACGGCGAGGGGCTCACACAGTCTCAGGTTGCAACCGAACTCGGGGTTTCCCGTCCAACGGTCTCTAAACTGCTCAACCTTGGCCGTGAGCGCGGTTACGTGCGCATTGAGATCCACGATCCGCGAGAGGAAGCCTCAGAGACCGCTACGCAGATGCGGGATCGCTACAAGTTGAACGATGTGCGCCTGGCGCAACCGGCACGCGCTGGCAACGCGGTCTTGCTCCGCGAGTTGGGGCGTGTGGGCGCCGAGCTTCTCGACGAGCTGGTGGTCGACGGTACCCTTCTCGGTGTTTCGTGGGGCAAGACCATGTACTCCGTATCCACGCAACTGAAGTCCAAGGATGTCTCGGGCGTGGAAATTGTGCAGCTCAAGGGCGGAATGAGCCATTCCGATAAGTCAACGAATGACATCCGCACCATTGGCGGGTTCTGCCACGCTTTCCACGCCTATGCCCGCACATTGCCGCTGCCGGTGATTTTCGATTCGGTCGAGACCAAGCGCATCGTGGAACAGGATCGGTTCATCGCCAGCGTATTGGCGCTTGGCCGGACGGTGGACATTGCCGTTTTCACTGTCGGCGCAGTCGACCATGATTCACTGGCCTTGAACTTGGGGCAGCTGTCGGCAACCGAAAAGGACTTACTCGTGGAGCGCGCAGTGGGCGATGCCTGCTCACGCTTCTACCGTCCGGACGGTGGCATTGCGCTGCCAGAGGTCGATGCCCGCACGGTAGGTATCAGCCTCTCTGACCTGCGCCGAATCCCCACTCGGGTACTTGTCGCCGGTGGCGCACACAAGGCCGAGGCCATCGATGTGGCCCTTCGAACAAAGTTGGCCACTCACTTGGTCATTGACGATGCCACTGCCGAGCGCCTACTTTCGCTGGACTCATCGGACTCACCGGGCTCACCGGGCTCACCGGGCTCGCCAGACTCACCCCCTAGCTCCACCCCTCCCTCTGCCACGGAATAACCGTCTCGGGACGCATCAGTACAAAGAACTAACACGAACACCCGAGAAGCGTCTTTGTCCTCTTCGACCGATAGACTTAAGCGAGCGCAGATGTCCGCATATATGTTGCAGCCGCTGTCCGGTCGGAGAGGACGATTCTTTAGGTGTCACCAGCACAGCAGATCAAGCACACACTCCAGGCCTACGAGTCGGCAGACGCATCTTTCGCTCAGTCCGCGAAGAAATTGCCATCCGTGGGATGGAAAGGAGCGCTCTACGCTCTCAAGCGTGCGGGTATCGAGTTTTTCTTGGAGCTCGGTTTCGACGCTGCCGCGAAGTTGACTTACTACACGGTGCTAACCTTCGCACCCGCACTGCTTGCGATTTACTCAATTGCCACGCTGATGTTGGCCGGTTACACCGATGACCTAAACCGACTGACCGAGGATTTCATCCGCAGCTACATCCCGGCTGAGTATGCCGAACCGATTCGCAATGTCATCTCAACGATTATCGGCTCCGCCACGGGCGGTCTTGTCGCACTGACTATCGGTATTGTTCTTGCGCTGATTTCGTCGTCGGCCTACACACGCGCATTTTCGCGCACGGGTAACTCCATCTATGGCGTTTCCGAAGGTCGCACGCTAATTCGCTACCACCTGCTCATGGTCGCCATTACGCTATTGCTGCTCATTGGCACGGTGGTGCTGCTTATTGCGATTATTGTCAATGACCAGCTAGTTATCACCATCGTCGAACCGGTTGCCCGCCCGTTGGGCATTGAATCGACCACGCGACAGGTCATTGACTTCTGCATCTCCGTCTGGAGTTGGCTGCGCTGGCCGGTCATTATCGTCATGTCAATGATTCTGATTGGCTCGCTGTACTACTTCACACCGAACGTGCGCATGCGCAAATTCCGCTGGCTCAGTACCGGTTCGGCACTGGCAATTATCAGCTCGCTGGGTATTGGCAAGGCATTGCAGCTTTACCTGTTCAACTTTGCGGCTTCAAACCCCTACGGCGCCATGGGTGCCGTCATTGCTCTCATGACTGCACTTTGGGGCATTAATGTCGTCGTGGTCTTCGGCTTCAAGCTGGATGCCGAGGTTGAGAGGATGCGCCAACTGCGCGCCGGCCTGCCCGCAGAGCGATACATCCAGCTTCCACCCCGAGCTACCGCGGCCGCCGAGGGCGAGCAGAAGATCCATCAGAATCTAGAAAAGCAGGCGGCCGAATTCCGAACTGAGGAACCCGACCGCCTGGATAAAATGCCAGCAGAAGCAACTGAAGATTTTTCCTCGCAGCCCGCTGCTGAGACTGACCCTGCTACCGATCCGTTCCAGAAGATCGACTAGCAGGGCCAGTAACTAATCACACAGCACCTAGCTATAGCGCAATCACACCCACAATTGCAGCGTTGAGCAGGTTGGTGCACAGGCCCGCAATCAGCGCCAGCGGACCGTTCTTGGCAATCTCACCGCGACGTTCCGGCGATAGCGCACCGAAGGAACCGATCTGAATTGCAATGGAAGACAGGTTGGCGAAGCCAGCCAGGGCGAAGGTCGCCAGCATGATGGACTTCGGATCCAGCGAGTCGACGTGCTCCGAGAACGAGGTGTAGCCGACGAACTCGTTCAGAATCGTCTTCTCACCAATGAAGCTACCGACCAGCCCTGCGTTCTCCCACGGCACACCAATCAGCCAGGCAATCGGCGCGAAGACCAGGCCGAACAGCCCCTCCAGCGACCAGTTTTCCTGACCGAACCAGCCGCCGATGCCGCCAATCATCGCCGACAGCATCGCAATCACAGCGATGAACGCAATCAACAAACATGCCACAACCACAGCGATACGACCGCCGGCCAACGCACCCGCCCCGAGCGCGTCAATGACGTTCTTCGACTCAGTGTCGCGGACATCCTTCACCGACGCATCCAGATCGGATTCCTCCGTCTCCGGCCAGAAAGTCTTCGCAATCAGCAGCGAGCCCGGCGCGTTCATTACCGATGCCGCCAGCAGGTACTCCAACGGCGCACCGAGCAGGGAGTAACCGATCAAGGTCGATCCGGCCACCGACGCAAAACCGCCCGACATACATGCGAACAGCTCCGACTTGGTCAGTTTCGGAATATACGGCTTAACGACGAGCGGAGCCTCCGACTGCCCGAGGAAAATCACCGTGGAAGCGAAGACGGACTCTACCTTCGAGGTTCCCATAATGAACTTCAGTGCGGACCCGACATACTCAACGAAGTACTGCACTACCCGCAGGTAGTAGAGGGCACCGAGGACTGCGCCCAGGAAGATGATCACTGGCAGCACGTTGAGCACGAAGACGAAGTTTTTCCCCGTGCCGTCGAAAAGATTACCGAAGACAAATGAGGTGCCCTCATTTGTAAAGTCGATCATCTTCTCAATGGCACCGGCGACGCTCTTCAACGCCTGGAAGCCGGGTTCCCACTTCAGCACTACCAGCGCGAACACCGCTTGCAGCAGCAGGCCAACGCCGAGCGTGCGCCAGTTAATGGCTTTCCTGTTCTTTGAGATAGCAATGGCAAATCCGATGACGAGGATGATGCCCAGTAAGCCTTGCAGTCTATCCATGACTAAGGTCTTCTTTCTTGATAAAAGAGGCTGTGGTGATGATGCCTACAGGTCCTCGGGACCAAAGGCGTAAGGGAGAATTTTTTCGAAGTCGATGCTGGCCGGAGCGCCTAAACCACCATTTTCCGGGCGCTCGGATTCCACAATGACACGCTTGCACCCAAATTCGTGCAGGACCTGCCGACAGGCACCACAGGGGTGGCACGGTGCCGCCTTTCGCCCGACAATGGCACAGGCCGCAATCTTATGGTTGCCGCCGTGCTCCGCGACCATGCGGAACACGGCTGTGCGCTCTGCGCAGTTGGTCAACCCATAGGACGCATTTTCCACGTTGCAGCCTGTGACCACCGTGCCGTCGTCAAGCAGAAGTGCGGCACCGACCGGAAAACCTGAATAGGGGACGTACGAGTTTTCCGTGGCTGCGTAGGCCTTAGCCAGTAGTTCTTCGTCTGAGATGTGGGACATTGTGCTCTCCCTCCCCGAGCCTGTGCGAGGTGTTTATGCAAACATACTTATGTGGGTACAAATGGAAAGTTAACTATTGACATTTGTTCTAGTGCTGATGATAATCGGAATCAGCAGAGTTCACAAGACCAATATCGCTAAGCACAATCGCCTATAAAAGGAGCGAACAATGGCTGAAAAGTTCGATGTAGTTGACGTCATCAAGGTAAAGCGTGATGGCGGTGAACTCAGTCCGGAAGAGATTTCCTGGGTCATTGACGCCTACACTCGCGGCGTCGTGGGCGATGAACAGATGGCGGCGCTGAACATGGCCATCTTTATCCGCGGCATGAACCGTCGCGAAATTGTGGATTGGACTCAGGCGATGATTGACTCGGGCGAGACCATGAGCTTCGCATCGCTGAGCAAGCCCACCACGGACAAGCACTCCACCGGTGGTGTCGGTGACAAGATCACGCTGCCGCTGGGCCCACTGGTGTCCTCCTACGGCGTGGCCGTCCCGCAGCTGTCCGGCCGCGGCCTCGGCCACACCGGCGGCACCCTGGACAAGCTGGAATCCATTCCTGGCTGGCAGGCTGATGTTCCGAATGACCGCTTGATGCAGATCCTGGAGGATTCCGGCGCGGTCGTCGCAGCAGCCGGTGCGGGTCTGGCACCTGCGGATAAGAAGATTTACGCGCTGCGTGACATCACCTCGACGGTGGACTGCATTCCGCTGATTGCCTCGTCGATCATGTCCAAGAAGATTGCGGAGGGCACCTCCAGCTTGGTGCTGGATGTCAAGGTCGGTTCAGGCGCTTTCATGAAGGATCTGAATCAGGCCCGCGAACTGGCCCGCACCATGGTTGACCTGGGCAACGACGCGGGCGTGAATACCCGCGCACTGTTAACGGACATGTCCACTCCGCTGGGCCTGACCATCGGCAACGCCCTCGAGGTCCGCGAATCGGTGGAGGTTCTCGCCGGCGGCGGCCCCGCGGACGTCGTGGAGCTGACCTGTGAGCTGGCCCGAAACATGCTGGAGCTGGCCGGCGTACACGATGCTGACGTGGAGCAGGCTCTGAAGGACGGCCGCGCAATGGATTCGTGGAAGAAGATGATCCGCGCTCAGGGCGGCGATCCGGATGCCGCGTTGCCGGTGGCACCTCACACGCACGATGTGGTTGCGCAGGCCGACGGTTACCTGACCAAGCTGGATGCACTGGCTCTCGGCGTTGGTTCCTGGCGCTTGGGCGCGGGACGTGCTCGTAAGGATGATCCGGTGCAGGCCACTGCCGGTATTGAGATTTTCGCCAAGCCGGGAGACAAGGTGGTCAAGGGCCAGAAGCTGCTCACGCTGCACACTGAAACTCCGGATAAGTTCGAGCGCGCTCTCGAGTCCATCGAGCCGGGCATTGAAATCGGCGACACCGCGCCTACAGCCGAGCGCGAGATTATCCTCGATCGCGTGTCCTAGAAAATTACTGACAGACTCGCGCCGGCGCCACTTCCCGCCCCGAGCCCGCCACCTCCCTACCTTGACGCTCTCTCCCAAATTTCCGAAAGGACTTGATTTCTCCCATGACTTCCCGCGCTGATGTTGCCAAGATGATTGACCACACCCTGCTCAAGCCAGAAGCCACCTCTGACCAGGTCAAGGCTCTTATCGCTGAGGCCGGCAAGCTCGGCACCTACTCCATCTGCATCTCCCCCTCGCAGCTCCCAGTCGAGGTACCGGAAGGCCTGCACATCGCCACTGTCGTCGGCTTCCCCTCCGGCGCGGTGAAGGCCGAGATCAAGGCCGCTGAAGCCGCTCGCGCTGTGGCCGATGGCGCTGAAGAAGTCGACATGGTCATTAACATCGCCTTCGCCAAGGAGCACCGCTTCGACGACCTTGAGGCCGAAATCAAGACTGTTCGCGATGCCATTCCGGGCAAGGTTCTGAAGGTCATCATCGAGTCGGCCGCCCTGACCGATGAGGAAATCATCGCAGCTTGCAAGGCCTCCGAGTCCGCAGGCGCAGACTTCGTCAAGACCTCCACAGGTTTCCACCCAGCTGGCGGCGCTTCCGCTCACGCCGTGAAACTCATGCGCGAAACCGTGGGCGACCGCCTTGGAGTCAAAGCCTCTGGCGGTATCCGCGATGCCGCTGCCGCTGAGGAAATGATCGCCGCTGGCGCCTCTCGCCTGGGCCTTTCTTCCTCCGCCGCTGTCCTCGACGGTCTGAAGTAGGCTAACCCCGATGCTCTCCGAACAGCTACAAGCCACCATCACCGATTGGATCGCCCACGATCCGGACTCGGCCACCGCCGCTGAGCTCTCCTCGCTTTACGACGAAGCCAAGGCCGCCAACCCCGATGCGATTGCCGAGCTGGAAAGCCGTTTCGCCGGGCCACTCGAATTCGGCACTGCAGGTCTTCGCGGTGTCGTTGCAGCTGGTCAGTCCCGCATGAACCGTGCCACGGTCATCCGTGCCACCGCTGGCCTGGTTGCGCATCTGAAGAACATTGTGGGCGACGACTTCACCGTGGTCATTGGTTGCGATGCCCGCCACGGCTCCGCCGATTTTCACCGCGATGCCGCCGCGGTTGTCGCCGCAGCCGGTGGCAAGGCCCTGGCTCTGCCACAGCAGCTGCCCACACCGGTGACCGCCTTTGCCGTGCGCCACCTCAATGCCGATGCCGGCATCATGGTCACGGCCAGCCACAATCCACCGAAGGACAACGGCTACAAGGTTTACCTCGGTGGCCGCGCGGTGGAGTCGGATTCCCGCCGAGGCGTCCAAATCATCGCGCCCCATGACAAGCAAATTGCGGACGCCATCGCCGCTGCTCCACCGGCTGATGAGGTCCCGCGTGACTTCGATGCCGTCGAGCAGGTTGGTCCTGAACTGCTGGATGCCTATGTGAAACGGGCGGCTGCGCTCGCAACGACGTCGTCAAGCGAAGAGAAGCAGGCAGCAAAGATTGTTCTCACCCCGATGCATGGTGTCGGTGGCGAGACCATCGTGCGCACACTGAACGCGGCAGGTTTCTCGAATGTCAGCGTGGTCGAAAAGCAGTTCGCGCCGGATCCGGAGTTCCCGACGGTATCGTTCCCGAACCCGGAGGAAGCCGGCGCGCTGGATCTTGCGTTTGAGCTGGCACGTGCCGAAGACGCGGATGTCATCATCGCGGCTGACCCGGATGCGGACCGCTGCTCGGTAGCTATTCCGGACAGCGGCGTCGATGGCGGCTGGCGACAGCTCTCCGGCGACGACATCGGTGCGTTTCTGGGTGAAGTCATCGCTGCGGATGCCGAGGCCCGTGGGATTGCGACCGTGACCAATGATGAGGGCGCAGAGTTTCCGGCCACAATGGCTAACTCGATTGTGTCCTCACGCCTGCTGGGCAAGATTGCCGCAGGTCACGGACTGAATTATCGCGCTACACTGACCGGCTTTAAGTGGATTGCTGGTGTGGACGGGCTCGTCTTCGGCTACGAGGAGGCCATTGGCTACTGCACTGACCCGGCAGTCGTGCGAGACAAGGACGGCGTATCTGCGGCGGTGCGTGTCGCCGACGCGGTGGCGCGACTGAAGGGCCAGGGTCTTGGCATCCAGGACCTTCTGGATGATGTCGCCCGTGCCCATGGTCTCTACAAGACCGCACCGTTGACCTTCCGTGTCGAGGACCGCTCGCTGATCACCAAGGGCATGGACACTCTGCGCGCCAACCCGCCTGCACAACTGGCTGGTTCGAAGGTCACGCAGGTCACGGACATGAATGATGGCCTAGACATGGTCGACGCCAAGGGCGAGAGCTATCACATCCCGCCTACTGACGGCATTCTCATCCTCACCGAGGCCAACGACCGCGTCATTGCCCGGCCTTCCGGCACGGAACCGAAGCTGAAGTGCTACCTGGAAGTCGTGCTGCCGGTCGCTTCGGCCGCGATTCCGCACGTGGCCGCGGCCGAGCGGCTCGACCAGATTAAGGCCGAACTCAAGGAAATCCTGGGGATGTAGCCACTAAGCAGCTAACCAATAGGCAGCTACCAGCTACACCTCGCAACAAACTGGGGTGCGCATGAACAAAACGGCCGAAAAATGGCCGTGGGGTTTCACGCGCACCCCAGTTTCGCATGTGCAGCCCGGAGTCTTGGGCCGGCTCACAAGTTACTGACTAGGTTTATGACAAAAACAAGCAGAAATTAGTGCCGAAACTGACATAAACTTAGGCAGTTTCTCGATGGTCACAACCTCATTTGAAGCTCACCACCTCATTTCGGGTCTAGCTAAACCCGTCCTTGCCGCATTTTGCGCAAGACATGCGTCTCCTAACATGCTTTACAGTTTTCCCAGTAATACAATAAAAGCCGTTAACCGTGTCCCCAGGGGATGGAACACCATTCGCTACGCGGGTTGGGCTCATCACAGGGGGAACACTTCCTCCTCGTGATTGGTACGTCCAGCATGTCGCATAACGAGTTCCCCAGCTCAGACCCCAACTACAATTCGAATCCTTCCACCGGTTCTTTCGGCCCCGTGTACCCGAACCAGGCACCTCAACCCCAACCACAGCCGCAGCCCCAATTCGCTGCGCAGCCGGCACCAACTTTCGCTTACGCAGCCCCGGCGTATCCGCAGCAAAGATCAGGTACTTCCGGCGCAATGATTGCGCTCATTTCAGTGCTGGTCGTGGTCCTGCTGGGCCTGGTTGGCGCGGTACTTTATGTCACCCTGAGTAAAGATGACTCGGTAACTGCGGCCGACACACAGACGGCTGCCACTACACAGGCCGCTGCCGATGCTTCGAGCCAGCCCAACCCACCGGTCACACAGACTGAGACCGTGGTTGTTCAAGATTCGAGTGGCTCATCCGGTAATTCGGGCTCGTCTCGCTCATCGGGCCTGGCTGGCGGCAACCTCTCCAGCGCATGGAAGGGCACGTCCTCAACGAGCGATCCGTTCGTTCGAAATGTACACAGCGCCTACGTCCGCTATCGCAATTCCACTGGTGCGGAATCCGGCACCATCACGGCCTACAGCCCAACGACTGGCCTGACCTACAACATGTGGTGCCGTCCTGCTGGCGGCAACATCAAGTGCACGGGCGGCCGTAACGCAGTGGTGTACATCGGCTAACGCATACCGCCCACCGCCACGGTCACAGCACTCCAGTCCGCGACCTACGCCACTGCGTCGTCTAGGCCGCCAGCTAGGTCGTGGAAAATGGCCCGGTTGAGACGAAATGCCTTTTTCGCCTCGTCAACCACGGCATCTTTGTCGGCATCCGAAATGCCCAGCTCAGACAGACTCTGTCGGTAGCCGTCGCGGTAGGGCTTAATTTTTCCGATCGCGGAGAAGTCATAGAATCGGGTTCCCTCCGCACCGATGCCGTAATGCTTGGCCAGCATGGACGCAATCACCTGACCACCAGAAAGATCGCCCAGGTAGCGAACGTAATGGTGTGCCAATGCGGCGTTGGCGTTACCGTTGCTTTCGATTTCACGAAGCTCGGCCACGTAGTTCTTTGTCGCCTCCACAGGCGAGATCTTTTCCCGCCAGTCGGGCCCCACCAAATGCTCAAGGTCGGCTGCCAGCGCTTCCAGGCGCTCCAGCTGCGTATCGTAGACCGCGCTGACCTGCGGCGACTCCGCAGTGGACCGCACTGCCTGCTCTAACGCCTCGTACACAAAGTAGAGCTGACCAGTTAAATCGATGGCCGCCTGCGCATTCAGTTCACCCGCAAGCAGCCTCGACATGAAGTCGGAGTTCTCCGCTTCACTGTGGACACCCGCAGTCTCCACTTTGAGTCGATCTGCCAGGGGCTGAGCAGCCAGCTTGTCACCTTCTTTAATCGTGTTTTCAACCATGGTTTTCTTCTTTCTCTGTGAGGTTCGGAGACTGGGGTGAGAGATTGTGGCTCGCGCGCTGAGGCACCAGCACGGAGTTGCCCGCGGAGTCCTGAAGCACTTCCACACCGATGCCGTAGACTTCGCTGACGGTCTGTGCATCCAGGGTTTCCGCAGGCGGGCCTTGCTTTACGACGCGCCCCTGCGCCACCACCACAACGTGATCGGCATACGCCGCTGCGGCGGACAAATCGTGCAGGACCACGACCACGGCTTTGCCCGCCGCCGCGCGGGCGCGCATCATTCCCATGATTTTTTCGGCGTGGTGGAGGTCCAGGGCCGCGGTCGGTTCGTCGAGAAGCACGACGGGAGTGTCCTGGTAGAACACGCGGGCGCTGTGGACGCGGGCGCGCTCGCCGCCGGAGAGGGTCGGGACTTCCCGGTCAAGGAGGTGCGCGACGTCGCATTCGGTGATGACTTCCTCGAGCAGCTCTTCGTTCGGGCCGCCCCAGGGGTTGCGTCCGAAGTCGATGACTTCGCGGCTGGTGAATGGCACGGACAGTTCTTGGCTCTGTACCAGGACGGCGCGGTAGCGGGCCAGGTCGGCGATGGAGAGCTCGGTAATGGAGTGCTCGCCGATCCGGACGTCGCCGCCGCTCAGCTCATGGTCGCCGGAAAGCGCTGCGAGCAGTGTCGACTTTCCAGCACCATTCGGGCCGACCAGCGCGGTGACTTTTCCGGGCTCGGCGACCACGGAAATATCGTTGAGAATGCGGTGACCGTCCAGGGTGATGCTGACATTTTCGGCAGAAATACCCAGGCCAGAGTGAATTTCCATTAGTGCACCGCCCTCTTCGAACGCAGGAGCAGCCAGAAGAACAGTGGTCCACCGACGATCGAGGTGAGCATTCCCAGCGGCAGGTCCGCACCGGTGATCATGGTGCGGGCCGCGAGGTCGGCCAGCGTTGTGGCTAGCGCGCCGCCGAGGATGCATGCGGGAATCAGCGTGCGATGCGCTGGTCCCAGCAGCAGTCGTGCAGCGTGCGGCACGACCAGGCCGATGAAGACGATGATGCCGGAAAATGCCACTCCAGCCGCCACGACCAGGGACGTGCCAAAAATGATGGCGCGACGCAGCGTGACGACGTTAATACCCAGGTGGCGGGCTTGCGCTTCACCAAGACTCAGAATGTCCAGCTTGCGGTAGCTGACCCACATGGCAATTACGGCCGGAACTGTCACCAGCGTAATGATGACAACCTGCGTCCAGGTGGCGCTGGCAAACGAGCCCATCTGCCAGAACACAATGCGGTCGCGGGCAGCTGTGGAGGCTACGAATGTCAGGAGCGACACCAGACCACCGCAGATGGAGTTCACAGCCACACCGACCAGAATGATTCGGGCGATATCGCGGCCACCGTGCGCATTGGCGGCCACAATAGCCGTGGCTACCGCGCCACCGATAAAAGCTGAGACCGCAATGGCCCAGCTGCTGGCGAAGACACTCAACACTCCGCCGAGCACTCCGGAAAGCCCGGCGGCGGTGCCCAAAACTGTGGCGGTGGCAGCGCCGACCGCGGCGCCGGAGGAAACGCCGATGAGGCCGGGTTCGGCAAGCGGGTTGCCGAACACCGCTTGCAGCGCCACACCCGCGAGGGCTAGTCCCGCACCAACGAGGCAGGCCAGCGCGATGCGCGGCAATCGCACTTGCCACAGCACGGTGTCGATGGGCTCTGGCGCGTCACCGAGACCGCCATTGAACACTAGCCTCACCATTGAGCTCAGTGATTCGCCGATGGTGGCGCCGAACTGCCCCACGGAGGCCGACCAACCTATTGCCAGCACAAGCGCTAGGGCGAGCCCAATGAAAACGGCCGCCTGTCTGAACGGACTAGTTTTGTTCGCGGTTGTCTGCATTGCTCAGCCAGTCACTTCCCCGCAGTCTTGTCAGCGCTCACACGAGAGCCTGCACCAGCGCCATCACCTGCACCATCACCAGCACCGCCACCGTAGAGAGCATCCGCAATGGCGCGAATCGCACGCGGCGACTGCGAGTCAAAGGACAGCAGCTGCGAATCGGGCACGTCCACAACGGACTCATTCTGGCCCGCCGGGGTCTGTGCGATGCCCGGGATTTCCTTCAAGCCTTCAATCCCGCCGACGGACTCCAGGCCACCAGACATAACCAGGATGGTGTCTGGAGCCGCAGCGATGAGCGACTCTGGCGTAATCGGCGTGAACGCACCCTCAATACCCACGCCCTCACCGGCATCGACACCGCCGAGACGAGTGATCAGAGAACGCCCACCAGAATCCGGTCCCGCAATCATGGCCACACCGGTTCCGCGCACGTAGAGAATCATCATCTTGCGGCCATCGGCCTTGGCCTGCGCGTACTCGGTCGCAGCCGCCAGCTCCTTGTCCAGGTGCTCCTTCACCGGGCCAACTTGGTCAGCCAGGCCGACTGCGCCCGCGACTTCGTCGATAAGCGTGTTGATCGTCTCGGGAGTGCGCTCGTCCGACACATGGACGACGGTGATCCCCGCTTTTTCAAACGTGTCGAAGACACGGCTAGGGCCAATCGTGCCATCGGTAATGATGAGCTCCGGCTTTAGCTTCATCACCGACTCAGCATTGACTGCATGCCCGCCGATGGTGAGGTTCGGCAAATCCTTTACCGCCGGGAAATCGGAGGTGGAGTCGCGCCCCACCAGACGGTCTCCGAGGCCAAGCGTGTAGACCGCTCGGCTGAGTGCTCCCGCCCGGTCAAGCGTGAGAATACGCTGGTAGTCCTTATCTTCTGCCGGCTTCGGGTCTTTCAGCAGCACTTCGGGGTTTTCCGAAGGTAGGTTCGCATGCGCGGCACCGTGAGCGGAAATGTTGTCGGCGCGCGGAACCGTCGTCACGCCAGCGCTTGACGACGATGCCCCCTCCCTCGCGGCATCATCGGAACCACAGGCGACTAGTCCTGCGACTAGGACAACACTCAGCAGTGTTCCGGCAAGGCTGCGAACGCGACAGGCAGGCACGGTGAACATATTCCCCCTCTGTGAGCTGACGCTGCACGGAGATAGACGACAAAAAGATTGACTAAATAACGACTAACACTAGTAACAAAGAGCTTAGAAAGGACTTTGCTCTACTCACCCAAAGAATCTTAGGCTATCTTTTAGTTCTAGGTTAGCCTACCCTTAAATAAAGATAGTAATTTCTACAGTTTTTCGGAAGGACGTTACCTCCTATGACTACTCGTACACTCCAGCGTCGCGCGGCTTTCCTGGCTATTCCGGCCGTCGCCGCACTTCCACTTCTCGCCGCCTGTGGCGCAGATGACGCGGACAATGCCGCGCAGGATGCTGCCAACGCTTCGGAAACCACCAGCTCCGCTGCAGATCAAGAAACCGACGCCAGCGCCGGCGAAGTAACCATGGAGGCCGAGCCGGTCAACGACCTCTCCGAGGGCGATGTCATCTCCGTCGACCTGTCTGGTCTCGACCCCGACTACGGCTACTACGCCGCACTCTGCGCCGCCGAGAAGGCTCCAGGCAACCCCGTCCCGGACTGCACCGGCGACCGCAGTGCCGGCACCCAGTCGCAGCAGTGGATTACCAAGAAGTCCGGCGGCACCACCACCATCGCCGACGACAACACCGCACACTTTGAGCTCAGCGTCGTGCCCAGCGGCGAGGCCGTGGACTGCACCCAGCAGGACTGCGTGCTGAAGCTCTTCGGTGACCACAGCGAGGGCTTCGAGGACATCACCGAGATCCCGGTTGCTTTCGCAAAGTAGCCAAACCGCACACGCGCAGGCGTCGCAGTCCTAGGCTAAGAGCCATGGAAACCGACCAGCCTGCGACTGCTTTAGAAGCGGCACCGCGCCGCATCACACTCCTGCCCGGCGACGGCATCGGCCCTGAAATCACCGATGCCTGCCGAGGACTCATCGCCGATGTCTTCCCGCACTGGGAGCTGACAGAGGCACAAATTGGCTGGTCCCAGTGGTGCGCGCACGGCAATCCCGTCCCGCAGGAAACTTGGGAAACACTCGGACGCAGCGACGCCGCTCTGCTCGCGGCGATTACCTCCAAGCCCGCTCGCGAGGCTGAGGAAGAACTAGCACCGCATCTGCGCGATACCGGCCTGACCTACCGCTCCCCTGTTCTCCAGCTGCGCCAGCGCCTCGACCTCTTCGCCAACATCCGCCCGGTCACCCTGCCCGGCGCGGCTGCCGACTTCACCATCGTCCGCGAAAACACCGAGGGTCTCTACAGTCACGACTATCTCCTCCCGCCTTACGACACCCCGACCGACTCCCCGCACCACCACCTGTGGGCAGAGGTGGCAGAGGACTCGACGGTGGCTCGCGCCGTCGATAAGCGTGGCGACGTTGCGATTTCTTTGCGCGTGACGACGTCCTTTGCGTGGCACCGCCTTGCGCGACAGGCGGCCAAGTTGGCTCTCGCGCGCCAGGCGGCAAACCCCGATTCGGAGGCCACGCCGACGGTGACGGTGGCGGACAAGCCGAATATCCTGCGGGACTCTGCGCGTGTGATTCGCGGGGCAGTTGAAGAAGTGGCGGAGGAGTATTCGCAGGTCGCATTCGATTTTGCCAATGCGGATGCCGTGGCAATGCAGCTGGTGACCGACCCGGCGCGCTTTGATGTCATCATCGCGGAAAACCTCATCGGCGACATTCTCAGTGACATCGGTGCCGGTTTGATTGGCGGGCTGGGGCTGGCGGCATCGGCGAATGTTGGCGACGACTTTGCGGTTTTCGAGCCGGTGCACGGTTCGGCACCGGACATTGCCGGGCGCGGCATCGCCAACCCGGCTGCGTTTTTGCTCTCTGCGGCAATGTGCGCGGAGCACCTTGGGCATCCGACCTCGGAACTTGCGCCCGCAGCCAAGCTGCGCGAGGCCGTCTACGCCGCCAAGTGCACCGCGCCGACGCCAGACCTCGGCGGCACCGCGACTACCAGCGAGTTTGTGACTGCAGTGCGGGCGGAGCTGGGGTTGTAGGCATTGACTCGATTACGAAGCGCAATTAAAGTGGTTGCTATCAATCCCAGCCGTTGACCCTCCGCCGATAAGGAGAGCGCCGATGACTGGGATTACTCATAGGGGGAGGGCCAAGAAATATGAGTAGAAACAGATATAGTGCTGCGCGAGCTGTGCCTTTACGCGAGATCACTACAGCAGTGCTTGTTGATGGTGGCTTTTACCGCAAACGTGCGGCAACACTGTTTGGTCATAAGACCGCAGAGGATCGCGCTGATGAACTGGTCAAGTACTGCCATCGCCATATACGTGAATCGCGCGCTGGACTGTACCGAATCTTTTACTACGACTGCCCACCGTCACAGCGGGTTGTTTATCACCCATTGCTCCAGCAGCAAGTCAACCTTGGTAAAAGTGAACTTTTTACCTGGACCAATGACTTCTTCGCTGCATTGGCTAAAAAACGAAGACGATCCTTTACACGTTAACTACACCGGAAAACAGGACCCTGAGGACGACGAAGAAGAGCTCTAGCTCCTACTGGAACTGGCTGAGGTCAATGCCTTCCAGTGGGTCCGACTCGCGGATATCTTCTTCCGGTGGCAGCGGCACCTCGCAGAGCACAACTGCCGCACCACATGGATCCTGCACAGTTGCCAGCGGACCGAACTCGGTAGCCTGCGGGGCAACGAGCACGGAACCGCCCAGTTCCTCAGCCTTGGCGACAGCGGTGTCGATGTTCTCCACGCCAAGGTAGGCCAGCCAGCCAACGAAGCTCTTATCTGCCGCATCGGTCTGTGCAGCAACCGAGCTGGCTACCAAGCCAGCGAACGGCGCCCCGTCTTCCATCGCAACTGCGAAAGTGCCGTGCTCATTCTTGTTGCGCACTGCGATTTCCCAGCCAAAGAAGTTGTGGTAGAAGTCCGCGACCTGCTCAAAGGTCTCCTCCGGGCCTGCGACCAGCTCGAACCACACCGGGGTGCCGGGCTCGCCCGCTGCGATAAAGGCCTGCTCACCCGGCTGTTCCAGCAGCCCAATGAGGCCACCGGCGGGGTCGGAAACGACGGCCATCGTGGATCCGTCGACAAGCGGGGTCGGTTCCTGGAAGACCTCGGCGCCGAGCTCACGCGCCTTCTCGACGGCACCAGCGGCGGAGTCGACATGGAAATTCACGCGCCACTGGTTGACGAAGGCATCCTCAGCGTCCTTATCGGCCTCAAGCAGCACCGACACCGGCATTCCGGACAGCATGGCAACGCGGCGACCAGCGGATGCCTCGCGGGCATCCTCATGGATTGGCGCGGTATTGCGATAAGCCCACCCAAGAACGCCGCGGTAGAAGCGCTCGGTCTTACGCGGTGCGGCGGAGAGCAGATCTACGCGCAGGGGCATGCCAAATTCGGCGGGAAATGCGGGCATGAGTTACAAGTTCCTCCACTTTTCAGGATCAAAGTCATCGTCGGCGGTGGCCTCATCAAAGTAGTCATCATCGACTTCATCGGCGGTGGCCACGCGTGCCGACATACCGGCAACAGAGACGACGTCCCCTGGACGCAGCACCTTGCCACGGCGAGTGTCGACCTCACCGTTCACGCTGACCTGGCCCTCGGCAATGAGTTCCTTGGCCAGACCGCCCGTTTCCACCAGGTTTGCCAACTTCAGGAATTGCCCGAGACGGATGGACTCATCCCGGATTGCGACATCGATAGGCTCCATGTCCTTAAGTGTGTCATACCCGGTGAAAATGGTCGGAGCTTGGTTCGGGTCTGGTTCGGGTTTGGAGGCTTGGGAGACCTGGACGCCACCCCATTTAAACTTCTATTTCAATAAAAACCTCGAACCGCGACGCGGATGAGGCAGCACACCCTAACATCGTTCTCATGTCTAATTCACGGTCTCCGAAGTGGCCCCGGATCGCCAGCGAAGCGCCACCTCGCCCTCCGCTACGCCATGTTATCGCCGCCTCGGTAGCCGTGAGCCTGCCGCTGATGACCCTGGCACTCATCTCAACTTCTGTCTCTGACCTGCTATTTCTGCCTCCTATTGGCGCTGCCATGGCGCTTATTGTCGGTGCGCCCAACTTGCCTCTGGCTCAGCCACGAAATGTCGTGGTCGGACACCTCATCGGCTGCACGACTGGCATCGCAATTCTGCACATGTTGGGTTCGACCATCATTGCTGCAGCGGTTGCCGCCGGCGTCGCCTTCGCGCTCATGCTTCTTGCTCGCGCGGCGCACTCCCCTGCCACCGCTACCGCTATGGTCACTGTGCTGATGCCACACGGTCATGGGCTCGCCAACGATTTCCGCTTCATAGGCTTCATTTTCGCTTCGTCGATCATGATCGTGATGCTTGGCATCCTCGCAAATCGACTGCGCGGCCTCCGCTATCCCACATACTGGTGGTAGGTGGATTCGGGGTCACGCACTCCGGCTGAATACGGCTATCAGTGGGATAATGACACTCATGCCAAAGCAGTGGATTAACAACACGACGACCGAAAAGATTGTCATCGTCGGCGCTGGTGGTTTTGGGCGAAACGTGGTCAGCTTCATCAAGGACATCAACGACTACGCAGCAGCCAACGGCCTACCACCGCAGTGGGAAATCCTAGGCATTATTGATGATGGCACCCCAGATATGACCTTTTTCCACAAAATGGGTGTGCAACTCTTGGGCAAAACCGAAATCCTCGCGGACTTACCCGAGGGGGTCTACTACACAGTCGCAATCGGCAGCGGCGCTGCTCGACGTTCGATTGCGCAACGCGCAGATACCGAAGGGCTCGTGCCTGCGACTCTGGTCCACCCAGACACCAGCATTGGCGCGCTGGTCTCGCTCGGCGAGGGCACGGTCATCTGCCCCGGAGCGCGCCTGACCTGCAATATTGAGGTAGGCAAGCACGCCCAAATCAATATGAATGTCACGATTGGCCACGATGCGGTGCTGCGGGACTACTGCACAATCTTCCCGCTCAATGCCGTGTCGGGCTTTGTCACGCTTGGCGAGGCCTGCACGCTAGGAGCCAACTCCGTAATCAACCCCGGCCTCACCGTTGGCGAGGGAGCGTACATCGGATCCGGAGCCGCAGTTACTAGCGATGTCGATGACTACACCGTTGTCGCCGGTGTTCCTGCAAGTGTGATTAAGAACCTGCGCTAGCCGAGACGTCCTTCTCCGCCGAATTCTCATCCGACGAACCGGTGAACTCGGTCATGGTCACTTGCCCTTCTTCCGAGATCCCTTCACGCTTGAGCACCACCAATATTGTGTCGAGCAGGATCTTTGCATCGAGCAGTAGCGACCAATTATCCACGTACTGCACGTCGTACTCGAAACGTTCTTCCCAGGTGATGCCATTGCGGCCCGAGACCTGGGCAAGCCCCGTAATTCCCGGTGGCACCTCATGGCGGCGTGCCTGGCGCGGCGAATAGCGCTCTAGGTACTTCATGCGCAGCGGGCGCGGGCCAACGAGGCTCATGTCGCCACGCAGAACGTTAAAGAGCTCCGGGAGTTCGTCCAAGCTTGTGGACCGAAGGAATTTTCCCACCTCGGTGAGGCGGGACGCATCGTCGACAAGCCCCTTTGCCGGATTGACGTGGTGCATCGTCCGAAACTTGAGGATATTAAACGGCTCACCATCCTGCCCCGGACGTTCCTGGCGGAATAGGACTGGCTTTCCCATGGAAAGTCGCACTGCCAGAGCCGTAGCGCCCATAACTGGCGACAGCACAATCAAGCCCGCTGCAGATGCCGCGATGTCGACGCCACGCTTAATTACCCGTTGCGCGCGGATGCTCAGTGAATCCATTGGTCATCTCCTACTTTTCGTTGAACATTTCGCGCAGAAGCTTTTCGGCACGCGCATCGACTTCCTCATTGGAACGGTTCCTGACCAGCCAACCAACCGCACCCACTACACCGGCCGCGGCAAACGACGCTGCCGCAACGCGCAGCTTCCTGTTGTCATTCTTGTTGTCAGGCGCACTTTGCTTGACGACGGCCACCGCTGGCTCCGGCTCCGGCACAACCGGCCCCGCGGTATCGGTGACCATGACTGGTTCGGGCTCGGCTGCGGGTTCTGGTTGCGGCTCCAGCTCTGGTTCTGCCGATGCTGCGTCCTTGCGCCGTAGGCTCAGCATCGCAAATGCTGCTGCAAAGCCAAATAGCCATAGCGAACGGGAATCGTAGTAGTAGCCGGAAAAAACCTGTGCCACAAGAACCGAGAATGCCACGGCTGCGGTCAGACCAGCTTGAAGAAACTTGAATAGGTGGCGACAGGCGATTGCCAACACAACCAGCACAATCACAAACAGACCGATACCTATGACACCCGCTTCAGATCCGACTGTGTAGAAGATATTGTGCGGATGCTCCAGTGGACGTGAAGACCTCGGTGTCGACAGCACAACGAAGCTATGCAGGCCTCCACCAAAGATGCGGTGTTCACTCATGATTCGGAAAGCTTCATCATGGAGATAACCGCGTCCGGAATCATGTTCTTTTTCGAAGGTCAATTGGATAAAGCGCGTCTTAAAGTATTCTTCAATCTCGGTACCTGCGATGAACCGCGAGTATCCGTACGCGACCGCTGCGGCGACTGCGACGTAAAAAACAGTCGCCCACTTCCAACCCCAGTGAAAAAACACAGCTATTGCGGTAAAGAGGACTACCACGGTGGTAGCAACCAGTACACCGCGGCTTCCCGACGCAACGAGACCGTAAGCAAATGGTGCAGCAAACAAGAGAACTGCCCACATGAACTTACGCCACAGCATGAAAAACACAGCTGCCGCGATGCCGTACAGCATGAAACGGGCAAAGACATTCGGTCCACCGCCGAACGCCGTCATGCGCCCGACATATTTCGGACCAGTAATGCCACCGTAGAGAAAAATAAGCGAGCAAATGGCTACTGCTAACCACAGCCATACCAGTGCCTGAGGATGCAAATAGAACAGTATTGCTGACATCGTGGCGATGAGCCCAAGCGTTATCAACGCAGTAACGACAGGAGCAACTTCGGCAGCTTCGGGGGCCCACAGTCCGGACAGCATCATCCAGAACAACCAGGCATAGAAAGCCACTAATGCCCACACGGCCATCGGCCACTGCTTTACATTGCCAGCGCCTTTCATCGCATTCAGCCAACTCTGGCGCTGCGCTTCTGGGGTGCCGAAGGCGGTAAGGATTGCAACAACCACCAAAATCGGCAATGCAAGAGAGAGATCAGGAAGCGCCGAAGAGACGTCCTTCATCGTCGTGTCGCCAACGTAGAGGACACCAGCAAACATTCCTGCGGCCACCACAATAAACAGCGACTGCAGTATTGGTTTTCGCTGTTTTACAGTTTCTCCAGCTACCTCTGTAGGAGTCATCCCAGCACTTCCTTCAAAACACCTATCACCCGCGCGACGTCGTCATCGTCCAGCGCCGGACCACTAGGAAGAGTAATGCCGCGGGAGAAAAGATTCTCAGCGGTGCCGTTGATGCTGGCTCGTGCGCCCTCGTATACCGGCTGCAGGTGCATCGGCTTCCACAGGTGACGAGCCTCAATGCTGGCCTCACCAAGTGCTGCAATCACGCTGTCCGGGGTCAGCACACCCTTATCGACGGCCTCCTGCGGCAGCACAATTGAGGTCAACCAGCAGTTCTCGGTGAAACGCTCGTCGGAGTCAGAGAGCAAGCGGGTACCTTTACCAGGGGCATCGTCGTCAAGCGAGGCGAGCAAATCTAGGTATGCATCGCGAATCTGGCGGCGGCGAGCAATCATGCCGTCCAGACGCGAGTGCTGCGCCCGCCCCAGTGCGGCGAGCAGATTGGACAGGCGGTAGTTGTAGCCGATTTCGGTGTGCTCGTACCAAGCGACGGGCTGACGCGCCTGGGTGGACAGGTAGCGCGCGCGAGCGATGAGATCGGCATCATCGGACAGCAGCATGCCACCGCCGGAGGTGGTCATGATTTTGTTGCCGTTGAAAGACAGCGCGGCGGCACGGCCGAAACTGCCGGCCGGCTGACCATGGACGCTGGCACCGAGCGCCTCGGCGGCGTCCTCGATGAGCGCGATGCCGAGTTCTTCCAGGCGTGGCGCGAAGGCCGGGTAATCGGCGCAGCGGCCAAAGAGGTCCACAATCATCACGGCGGGAACGCTCTTGCCCTCGGCAAGCAGCTCATCGACGGTGCGGAGCAGCAGCTCAGGGTCGATGTTTCCGTCCTCTGCGGCATCGACGAACACCGGCGTAGCACCAACGTAAGCAATGGCGTTGGTCGTGGCCGCGAAGGTCATGGTGGAAACCGGAATGTAGTCACCTTCACCGATCCCCAGCGCGAGCAGCGCCAAGTGCAGGCCAGCGGTGCCGGAAGACAGCGCGAGCGCGTGCTCAACACCGCAGCGCTTGGCAATCTCCGCTTCAAACGCGTCTACCTCGGGTCCCAACGGAGCCACCCAACCAGAGTGGAGTGCGCGAACGACAGCCTGTTCTTCTGCTTCGGTGACTGTCGCGAGCGAAAGAAAGATCCGCTCATTGGGCTTGTTAGCGTCAGCGTTAGTCATTACTTCTGCACCTTTCGGACGCGGTTGAGTACCTCGATGAGCTGGGAGTACAGGCTGTCACGGGCAAAACGCTTCTCACCCAGTTCGCGATTTCGCTGTCCCGCTGCGCGCATCTCATCGCGGTCGGAGATGATCTCAGCGAATCGCTTGGCCGCGGTCGGAATATCGCGCGAGAGACGCCAACCGGCATCGTGCTCGGTTGCGGCTTCCTCCAGCCAGCCACCGTGGTTGAACACCACCGGACGCGATGCGGCCATGGCATCGAAGACCTTGTTCAGGGAATTGCCCTCCAGGCAGGGGTCATCACGCAGCGGCGATAGCGCGATATCGGCGGCAGACACGTACTTGGCGACATCTTCCTTCGGCTGACGGCCGAGGAACATCGCATCGGCATCGAGGCCAGCGTTCTCAGCGCGCTGGTACAACGCATCCGAGTCGCTTCCCTGCCCCAGCAGGACAAAGCGCACATTCTCCACGCCATCACGACGCAGCTGCGCCGCCAAATCCACAAGCCACTCCAGCTGGTAGGACATGCCAAAACCACCAGCGTAGACCGCCACCACGTCATCGCCCCAGCCCTGCTCCTTACGGAAAGCTGCACGCTGCTCGACCGGGACATCAAAACGCTCAAAGTCCGACGCATTCGGAATGACAGTCACGCACTTCTTCGGAGCTACCTCTTTGACGCCATCGGCCATCGACGGCGACAGCGCCACGACCTCGCTCGATGCCGCATAAAATGCCTTCTCCAGTTGCTTGGCCAGGAAAATCGCCACCGGATTATTGAGGTAGCCCAACTTGATTGGCACCTCTGGCCACAGGTCACGGATCTCCGCCACCAACGGCGCACGCTGGGTAAACTTCGCCACAATTCCCGGAACCGCCACAGTCAGCGGAGTCGAGGACGCGTAAATCACGTCGGCAGGCACACGGGCAGCAACCGCGGAGGCGCGCACCAGGAAGTTGAAGAAACTGACGATGCGCTCGCGCTTCGACATTTCATTGCGGTACGGAATCGCTAAACGACGCACGTGGATGCCATCGACCGTTTTATCCATGGCCTCATCGCGACCACAGATCATTGTCACCTCGTGGCCTGCAGCGGCCATTCGGCGGGCAAACTCGTAGGGTCGGGAACCACCCGGCTCACCGGGGAGAACAAAGTGCTGGTGGATATAAGTGATTCGCATTGTTTAGCTTTCCTCGATTACGTCGACGGGAAGTTCTTCGTTGGTGGTTGATGGATTTTTCGGGCCTCTGCTCGGCTGCATCAACGCCACTGCGGCAACAACGGCTGCTGCAAAGTAGACAACTGCGCTGGTCCACGCGAGACCGAGGGCGTCTCCGAGAAGAATGCCAATCGGGTAACAAATGACAGCGATAACGGCGGAAATGAGCTCCACTCGGCCAATTCGACGGGGATTGTCGCTGCCGAGAATTTCACCGCACAGGTGTCGGTAGCAGCCGAGCACCACGGCCGCGATAGTCAGTGGCAGCACCAACTCCCGAGCAGGCTCAAACTCATGGCCGAATACCGGCACGATGAGGAAGTAGAGTGCCATACCACCGAGCGCACCAAGCGCGCCGTACGCTGCAGTGACTATGCCAAGGTGTCGGAGCACACGAGACGGGGTGAGTTCGCGCCCCCTCTGGTCGCTGGTGCGCTGATCGGCGACTGACTGCGCGATCCAATACAGCGGTTCCGTCGCCGTCGCCACGACTACGAAAAGACCTAACGACGCCGGCGAGGCCAGCGCCGGCAGTAAAACGCGCCCCAAGCGTGTCGTCGTCAGCGGCCCCAGCCCCGATGCGATGAATGGGGCATTTGTTCGAGCCGTCTCTACCACTCCGCCAACACGAGAATCGGTGTGTTTGCGTGACTTCGCTAGCGACCAGATTGCCAGTGGCAGTGCCGGGAAGATATAGGCCGCAGCCCACCAGCGCCAGTCTTCGACTCCGGCGACATATAGTGCAGCGCTAATCAGCAGTACTGAGCCCTGGAAGCCGACGAATACTGCGACGAAGAAGGACACTCGATGGCGGCTGATAGCCATCGCACGAACCATGGAAAATGACACGGTAACCAAGGCGACGACGCCGGCCATTGCCGTCCACGGTCCGTAGACGACTCCTGCGATGGCGCAGGCAATCAGAGCGACCACGGTCATGGCGTAACCACTCGGAATGAGACCGTGGTCGTAATCATCGCGGCGCAGCAAAAGCCGATCGGCCCCAAAGCCGACGAATGGCGCCACAATATAGGCGAACTGCAAAACGGTAGCGACCTCGCCTCGACCGGCGGGCCCCAGCACTCGCGCGGAAAGAATACTGACCACAAAGGCGACGACTGCGGCGAGCGCTGAAGCTGCCGAAATCGTCGCAACTGTTCGAACTCTTTGCGCCAGCTGCCCGGAGTTAGAGGAGCTGGTAGTTGTCACGGTGGGGAGTCATCCTAACTTTTTTGCTTTCGCACTAACGGTTGCAAGTGATTGTGCACCGGTGGGATGCGCCTCAATACTGCTTTGCGCCCCACCGTGCTCTGCAAGCCAACGACGTGCAGCATCGTGATTATGTGTGCACGGGAGAATCCGCGAATTCAGCCGTTCCGGCTCAACACGTACCTCAGTGATTAGCGGATGACGATCACCGATCTTGGGAACCTCGCGGTCATCAACCAAATCCTCGGAGATCTTCTCACCGTCACGAAGACCCGTGTAGACAATCTCTACGTCTGCGTCATGGAGCCTGATCAGGTTCTCCGCCAGCTCAGCAATCTTGACCGGCTTACCCATCTCCAGCACCAGAGTCTCACCGGATTCTGCAATAACGGTAGCCTGCAGCACCAGCTGCGATGCCTCCGGAATGGTCATGAAGTAGCGCTGAACGTCAGGATGCGTCACCGTCACCGGGCCGCCCTCTTCAATCTGACGCTGGAAAGTCGTAATGACCGAGCCGCGCGAGCCAAACACGTTACCGAAGCGGACAGATGCCCAGACACCTTCGTGAGTTTTCCCCATGTGCGCAGTCAGACGTTCCGCAGCGCGCTTGGATTCACCCAGAATCGAGGCCGGGTTCGCAGCCTTGTCCGTGGAAATATTAATAACGGTTGAAACGTTGGCCGCAGCCGCTGCATCCAGGACGTTCTGAGTTCCGATGACATTGGTTTGCACTGCTTCTGCGGGATAGCTCTCCAGCAGCGGCAGGTGCTTGAGAGCTGCAGCATGGTAGACAACATCGGGCTTGCGCTCGGTGAAGATCTGCGTCAGCATTTCCGCGTCACGGATATCAGCCAGGACGGTATCGGAGCCGTCGAGAAGCGCCGAACCCGTCAGCGACAGCTGCGTGGCATGCAAGCCGCCCTCATCGCGATCCAGCATGATCAGTTCTGCCGGCTCAAAGCGGTGAACCTGTCGGCAGATTTCGGAACCGATAGAACCTCCAGCGCCGGTGACCAGCACCTTCTTACCGCGGATTATGGAAGCGACCTTGGATTCATCCAGGTGCAGAGGCTGACGGCCAATGAGGTCGGCGATGTTAATTTCGCGCACCTGCGAGGTAGCGACAGCACCACGGTGGCGCGAGTACTCTTCCACCGGCGGCAGAATGAGCAGGCGCAGGGACGATTCCTCACAAATGTGGTTGAGGACGTTGATGCACTCAGTGGACAGTGGCTCATCAGTAGCAATGATGACCGACTGCGCCGAAGTGCGCGATGCGAGCTCACCCAGCTGATCAATTCCACGAATCACGCGGAGACCATGGATACGAGAAATATGGCTCTCGCTGCTTTCTTTGGGATCGACGATTCCAACCAGGTGGAAGCGGTTCTCACGGGAGATACCGGAATCCGTAAGACTGTTAATAAAGAACTTGGCGCGACGGCCTGCACCGAGAACAATCAAGCGATCATCCGTCTGACGGGAGCCAAAGTTGTTGGTAATCCAGCGAGCGAGAGTGCGGGTATAGATACTTGCCAAAGTTGCGACACAGCCACCGGCGAACGGAACGTACCACGCAATTTCCGGGAAGGTCTTCAGGATTTGAGCCAAGCCAGTGGCTGCGGTAGCACCGCCCATGCTGATGCTCAGCAGAACAATATCTTCAGTTCGACTGCCGGGCCATACGCGTTGCGGGTTGGTGTACTCCCCGAGCAGCAGGCCGAGCAGGACGATGACGGCCACGGCGACAGCGACAACCAAAAAATTAGTGCCTGATATTTCAGAGAAAGATACCAATTCACCGCGGACGATTCCGTTAGCGGCGGACAGCGCAATCAGCCAGGCGAGTACGTCAAATACGCACCAGGCGAGCTGCTTCCAGTCTCGGATAAACATTCTTATGCCTTTTACTGCTGGTTAAATTTTCTTACGCACAATGCGTTCCACAGGCTTGGCATACTATGCGATATGAACTACATTTACAGCCCCCTACTACAAAGGGCTACCCCATCGTTCGGGTAGCCAAAAAGCCACCTTTACCACTCATCATTCTCCCTGGTAAAACAACGTTTCACCAACTGTTTACTGAAGCTTCAATCTGTTTACATTCATCTAACTAGCTGTACAAACTAGCTTCTAACGTAACCACTTCCTGACGATTGCAATTAATGCACAATCACCTCTTTATTGAGATGTTTATTCAAGGAAGTATTTGCGTGAATACTCAAACAATCGTTTTTGACAAAAGGGTTACACTTCCCCGTGAGCACATCATCAACGCGTCGGGCACGCGCTTTCATCACCCGGAAGCCCTTCCTTACTACCCTGATGCTGATTCAAAACCGGATGGGTCAGACACAGAAGACCACACAGTTCTGGCAGGCCCACAAAAACGGCGAAGACCCGACCAAATAAAAGCACTCTTACATGCGCCCATATTAAATGCGCACCCAGTATGCGTATTATTGATATATGTCGTCGCACGCCACACCAGAACCCCAATCCCCCACAACCAAACCGCCTACTAAGCCTGGCAAGAAGCGCCGCATGTCCTGGCATCGCAAGGCCGGTATGCCAGTGCGCTGGTGGTTCGCCTCCATCATTGTGGCAGCACTCATTCACCCTTTCGTCGCCGATGGCCGTTGGCTGTTGGTGCATCTCTTTACCCTCGGCGCCGTCACCAACTCCATCCTCATCTGGGGCCGCCACTTCACCGAAAAGCTACTGAAAATCGACGTGCCCGTTGGCAATCGGAAGATTCAGTTGGCAAATATTTACCTGCTCAACGTAGGTATTGTCGCGACGGTCGTCGGCAAGCTCGGTGACTGGTGGCCAGTGACCACCGTCGGCGCGGCGGTCGTCGGCGTCGCCGTCGCATGGCATGCGTTTTCCCTCGGACGCGACCTGGTAGCGAAGCGCGATCGGCCATTCGCCATCTCCGTTGCACACTACGTCGCGTCGGCATGCCTACTGCCCATCGGCGCTGCACTCGGCGCCATCCTCGCATCTCCTAAGGGCAAAGCGCTTCACGACGATCTCCTATTGGCACACGAAACCGTCAACCTCATTGGCTTCCTCGGGCTCGCGGCCTGCGGCACGCTCATCACCATGTTCCCAGCGCTGTGGCGAACCCGGATGTCGCCGCATTCCCGCCCGAAGCTGGCACTAGCAGTACAGCTCATAGGTATCGCAATTACCGCGATCGGTGCACTGACCAGCTTCAACTGGTTGGACTCCGTCGGCCTTGGCATTATCACTATCGGCTGGGTCATAGCCGCCATCCCGTGGGCACACAACGTCATGACTGTCGCTAAAGACCCGCGCGACCGCCTCAGCTACCCGGCGTTGTCTGCTGCAGCTGCAGTCGTCTGGCTAATCGGCACACTCGCAGTCGCCACAGTCAAGGCGCTTGACGACGGCTTCGTAATCTCATCCCTCACGCTGCCGCTGGTAATCGGTTTCGGCGCCCAGTTGCTTATCGGCATGATGAGCCAACTCTTGCCCGCCACCATCGGCGGAGGTGCTGGCCCAGTCTCTGCCGGTATGAAGGAACTTGACCGCGCGGGCGCATTTCGCTGGTCGACCATCAATATTGGTCTGGCACTGTGGCTGATGCCGCTGCCTTCCTGGACCAAAGTGGCGGTCTCCGCAATGGTCTCCCTTGCCTTGGTGTCTTATCTGCCACTTGTCGGCCGTGCCGCGAAGGCTCAGATTGGTGCGTTAAGAGAGAGTCAGAAGGCACGGGCCAACAAGGAAGCAACGCGGAACCCGGTCGAACTGCACGCAACTGCACGTCGACTCGGTGCTCAAACTACCGCTGCTCTGGCTGTATTGGGCCTGGTAGTAACCGTCGGCGTTGCGCTGAGCGGTGGCGGTGGCGGTACGGGAAGCATTGAAACCACCAGCGATGTTGCGCCCACCGGAGAAACCGTCGAGGTGACGGTTACTGCCAACGATATGACCTATACCCCGAACGTTATAGAGGCGAACCCCGGCGACCGACTGGTCATCACCATGGTCAACGCTGATTCCCAGGTCCACGATCTGCGCTTGGCCACCGGCGAGGACACCGGACGTGTCGCCCCTGGCAACTCCGCCACCATTGAAGTGCCGGTTGTTCCCGGTGACATTGACGGCTGGTGCACCATTGCTGGTCACCGCCAGATGGGCATGACGCTCACGGTCAATGCAGGTGGCTCGAATCATTCACACCGCACCGGGAACAGCGGCCACTCCGACCACGCAACGCCAGGCGCACTCGGGAATGTCGGCGAACAGCCCGGTCCGGACTCCCCCACCATCAATCCAATGTTGACGCCCGCCGAGGACGCCACGGTTCACCACGTCACGCTGCGAGCCAGCGAGTTCACCGGCTACGCTGCCCCTGGCGTCGAGCAGCAGCATTGGGTATTCAACGGCAAACCGCTGGGGCCAACTTTGCGCGGCAAGGTGGGCGACGAGTTCGTCGTCACGCTCATTAATGACGGCACCATGAGTCACTCCATCGACTTTCACGCCGGCATTGTTTCGCCGGACGAGCCAATGCGCGACATCGCCCCTGGTGAGAAGCTTGAGTACCGCTTCCGTGCTGACCGCGCGGGCATCTGGATGTACCACTGCGCAACCATGCCCATGTCCATGCACATCGCTGCCGGTATGCACGGTGCCGTCATCATCGACCCACCGAATCTCACTGATGTTGACCACGAGGTTCTTCTGGTGCAGTCGGAAAGCTACTGGGGCGAGGACAGCCCCGACGCCGACAAGACCATGGCCGAGGACCCCGATATCTACAAGTTCAACGGCTACCCCGACCAGTATCTCACCCACCCAATTCGCATTCGCGCAGGTGAGACGGTACGTTTCTGGGTACTTGCCGCCGGCCCCAACAAGGGCACGAGCTTCCATATCGTCGGCACGCAGTTCCATCGCGTGTACAAGGAGGGCGCGCTTTTGCTTGACGACGGCGTGGGCGGTGCCCAAGCCCTTGACCTCGGTGCCGCGCAGGGTGGTTATGTTGAGGCCGAATTCCCGGAGCCAGGCACGTACCGCTTTGTCGACCACCAGATGGTGCATGCCGAAATGGGGGCACGCGGCAACATAGTGGTGAACTAAACCAGGGCTTACAACTTAATTGGAGCATCCTCCGGCTCGACAGCGCGCGGCAGATTGGACTCGCCCATCAGGTACTGGTCCACGGCCTCGGCGCAGGCGCGGCCTTCGGCGATAGCCCACACAATCAAACTGGCACCACGGCCATTGTCACCGGCCACGAACACGGGACCGTCGAAGTTCTGCTCGATGTCGCTGCGCACGGCGAGGTAGTCGTCGTCACGCATCATCACACCGCGATCGTTGAACTGAATCCCCAGCTCATGCGACAGACCACCGCGCTCCGGACCGGAGAAGCCCAGCGCGATGAGAACTAGGTCGGCATCGAGTTCGAAATCCGTATCCTCCATAGGCACACGCTTGCCATCGATGACCTCGACCTCGTTGGCGGACAGGCCGGTCACGTGACCGTCCTCGCCGTGGAAGGAGACGGTGTTGACGTTGAAGACGCGCTTGCCCAGGGTCTCGCCGGTGACGCGAGCGTTAAGGCCGAGCGCCTCGGTAACCTCTGGCGGTTCGGAACCGGTGATGGTGTACTCACCTTCTTCGTGAGCAGTCGCCACGCGCCAGACCAGCGGGTACATCGGCCACGGAGTCGACGCCGCACGGGACTTCGGTGCACGGGGGCGAATATCGAACTGCGTGACGGACGCCGCTCCCTGGCGCAGCGCGGTACCGAAGCAGTCAATGCCGGTGTCGCCACCACCGATGACGACAACCTTCTTACCTTTGGCATCAATCGGCGGGGTGTCGAGCTCGCCTGCGGCAACGCGGTTGGCTCCCGGCAGGTACTCCATAGCCTGGTGAATACCCTCCAAATCACGGCCATCGACGGGCAGGTCGCGGGCCAGCGATGCGCCGGTAGCCAGCACAACTGCGTCGAAATCGGCCAGGTCAGCAGCTGTCGGTGAGACGTTGGTACGGAACTCGGTGCCCTCGATCTCCATCTGCTCAAGACGGCGGTCGAGGAAGCGCTGCTCCATCTTGTAATCCGGCACACCGTAGCGCATCAGACCACCAATCTTGTCGTCGCGCTCGAAGACCGTGACATCATGCCCGGCGCGAGTAAGCTGCTGTGCTGCAGCAAGGCCCGCTGGCCCGGAGCCGATGACAGCGATGTGCTGGCCGGTGTCGAAAGTCGGCACAATTGGCTGAACCCAGCCCTCATCGAAGCCGCGTTCAACGATGGCCAGCTCGATGTTCTTAATGGTCACGGCATCGTCGTTGATGCCGAGCACACAACCGCCCTCGCACGGAGCCGGGCACAGGCGACCGGTCCACTCGGGGAAGTTGTTGGTGGCGTGCAAGCGCTCGAAAGCCTCGTGCCAGCGGTTCTGACGAACCAGGTCATTCCACTCCGGAATGATGTTGCCCAGCGGGCAGGCCGAGTGACAAAACGGCACGCCACAGTCCATACAGCGGGTCGCCTGCTGTTGCACCTGCTCGTTGCTAGCCTCCTCATAGACCTCTTTCCAGTCCATCAGACGCAGCGGAACCGGGCGATGAGCAGGCTCTTCGCGCTGGAATTTCATGAAACCCTTCGGATCAGCCATTGGTTACTGCCTCCATGATTGCCTCGTTGATGTCAGCGTCGTTGTCCTTTGCCTTCGCGACTACGTCGAGAATTCGGGCGTAATCACGCGGCATGATTTTGATGAACTGTGCAGCCGGGAACCGAGTCTTAGAACCCGTGAGCTTGCGGTGCTTCGACAGCGTGGCCTCCAGCCAGCTGATGTCCTCATCGTCGAGAGGCACGATGTCGACCAACTCGGTGTTGATGTTCGCCCGCGTCGCCTCGTTATCCAGCAGGTAGGCGATACCGCCACTCATACCGGCGCCGAAGTTGTGACCGACCGGGCCCGCCACTACGACGCGGCCACCGGTCATGTACTCGCAACCGTGGTTACCGATGCCCTCGACCACGGCCGTGGCACCGGAGTTACGCACGCAGAAGCGCTCACCGACAGTGCCGCGGACGAAGATCTCACCGCTGGTGGCACCAAAACCAATGACATTGCCGGCAATGGTGTCGGTAGCCACATCCGCGGTCGGCGGGGCCGAACGTGAAGGTCGAACCACAATCTTGCCACCGCACAGGCCCTTGCCGACGAAGTCGTTGGCATCGCCCTCCAGCTTGATGGTCACACCGGCCGGCAGGAACGCACCCAGCGAGTTACCGGCGGAACCGAGCAGGTTGACGACGATGGAGTCGTCGGCAAGCCCCTGCTTACCTGCGACTTTGGTGACTTCATACCCCAGGCGCGTGCCCACGGAACGGTTCACATTGCTGATGGCATGGTGCAGCGATACCGGTGTCGGCGCCAGCCCATTCGCGCGCGCCGTACGCAGCGCGGGCTGCGCTTCGTCGATGAGGCGCTCATCCAACGCGCCCTCAAGGCCGTGGTCCTGCGCCTTCGTGCAGTAGGAATCCTGGTCCGCAAAGAAGGGGCTTTCGGCAACGTGCAGGATTCGCTCCAGGTCAAGCTTTGCGACGCGCGGAAGGTTGTCGAGATCCTTGCGCGGACGCAGGCACTCGGCATGTCCGACCGCTTCGTCAATGGTGCGGAAACCCAGCTCAGCGAGGTATTCACGGACCTGCTGGGCGATGAAGGTGAAGAAGTTGACCACGTGCTCGGCACGGCCGGTGAACTTGCTCCGCAACTTCGGATTCTGGGTGGCAATACCGACTGGACAGGTGTCCAGGTGGCAGACGCGCATCATGACGCAGCCCTCAACCACCAGCGGAGCGGTGGCAAAACCAAACTCCTCAGCACCCAGCAACATCGCGACCACGACATCACGACCGGTCTTGAGCTGGCCATCGCACTGCACGCGGATGCGGTCGCGCAGCCCGTTGAGCATCAGGGTCTGCTGGGTTTCAGCGAGCCCCAGCTCCCACGGACCGCCGGCGTGCTTGAGACTGGTCAGTGGCGAGGCACCAGTGCCGCCATCGTGGCCGGAGATCAGCACGACGTCGGCATGCGCCTTCGAGACACCAGCGGCGACGGTGCCCACGCCCTGCTCGGAGACGAGCTTGACGTGAATGCGGGCGCGCGGATTGGCGTTCTTGAGGTCGTAGATGAGCTGTGCCAGATCCTCGATTGAGTAGATGTCGTGGTGCGGTGGCGGCGAGATCAGACCCACGCCCGGGGTGGTGATGCGGACTTCCGCGATCCACGGGTAGACCTTGTTCGGTGGCAACTGGCCACCCTCGCCGGGCTTTGCACCCTGGGCCATCTTGATCTGGATGTCGGTGCAGTTGGACAGGTAGTGGCTGGTCACACCGAAGCGGCCCGATGCGACCTGCTTGATGGCAGAGCGTTTCCAGTCGCCGTTGGCCTCCATTTCGAAACGGTCTGGGTCCTCGCCGCCCTCGCCGGAGTTGGACATGGCGCCCAGGCGATTCATAGCGATGGCCAGCGTCTCATGTGCCTCCGCAGAGATGGAGCCATAGCTCATTGCGCCGGTGGAGAAACGCTTGACGATGCTCGAGACCGGTTCGACCTCTTCAATGTCGATCGGCTCGCGATCTGAGGCGAACTCGAGCATGCCGCGCAGAGTTGCCAGCTGCTTGGTCTGCTCATCAACCTTGTTGGTGTAGTCGCGGAAGACCGCGTACTGACCAGTGCGGGTCGCATGCTGCAGCGTGTAGATTGTCTCTGGGTTGAATAGGTGGTACTCGCCTTCGCGACGCCACTTGTACTCGCCGCCGAGATCCAGCTCACGGTGTGCCTGCTCTTCCGGACGCGGCAGGAATGCGCTGCGGTGACGGGCGGCAACATCTTCTGCGACCTCGTCGAGACCAATACCTTCCAGCGGAGAAACAGCGCCGGTGAAGTACTCGTCCAGGAACTCCTGCGACAGACCGACGGTGTCGGCCAGCTGAGCGCCACGGTAGGACTGCAGTGAGGCGATACCCATCTTGGACATGACCTTCAGCACGCCCTTGGAGGCAGCCTTGCAGTAGTTCGAGCAGGCCTGATCCAACGTCAGAGCTCCGAGCTGGTCCTTCATGCGCAGCTCATCGATGGTTTCGAAAGTCATGTATGGGTTAATGGCATCGGCACCAAAGCCCAGCAGCATGGCCATGTGGTGCACCTCGCGGGCGTCGCCAGCCTCAATGATGAGGCTGGCGCGCGTGCGAGTGCGCTCCTCCACCAGGTGGTGGTGGACCGCGGAGGTCAGCAGCAGCGACGGGATGGGGGCAAAGCGCTCGTTGGACTCACGGTCAGACAGCACAATCAGTCGGGCACCACGGTCAATGGCCTCAGAGACCTCACGGCGAACACGACGGATAGCGTTGCGCAGGCCACGGCCACCGCGGGCGACCGGGTACAGGCCAGAGATGACCTCGGCACGGAACTCGGAGTACTCCTCGTTCTTGCCCGCCTGGCACAGGGTGACAAAGTCGTGGTTGTCCAGGATTGGATGCTCAAGCCGGATGCGACGGGCGGCATCGGCGGTGGGCTCCAGGATGTTGGTCTCTGCACCCAGCAACGTATTCATGCTGGTGATGGACTTTTCGCGCAGCGAGTCCAACGGCGGGTTGGTAACCTGCGCGAACCGCTGCGAGAAGAAGTCGAACAGCATGCGAGGGCGGTTGGACAGTGCCGCAATCGGCGTGTCTGAGCCCATCGAACCCAGGCCCTCCGCGCCGGTGAGTGCCATCGGGCGGATGATGAGGTCAACGTCTTCTTCGGTGATGCCGAAGACGCGCTGTCGTAACACCGCGCGGGCATGCGGCATGTACTGGTAGCGCTCTCGTGGCAGGTCGGTGATGTCGACCAGGCCCTCTTTGATCCATTCCTCGTATGGCCCGGTGGCGGCCAGCGTGGACTTAATCTCCTTGTCCTCAATAATGCGACCGGCCTTCATGTCCACCAGGAACATGCGCCCCGGCTGCACGCGCGTGCGCTGCACAATCTGCTCCGGCGGGATATCCAGGACACCAGCTTCGGAGGCCATCACCACCAGGCCCTCGTCGGTCACCCAGATGCGCCCCGGGCGCAGACCATTGCGATCCAGGGTGGCACCGATGACCTGGCCGTCGGTAAAGCAGATGGCAGCGGGGCCGTCCCACGGCTCCATCAGGCAGGCGTGGTACTCGTAGAACGCGCGAACCTGCGGGCTGAGATTGTCGTCGTGCTCCCAGGCCTGCGGAACCATCATCATGACCGCATGCGGGAGACTACGACCACCGAGATGCAGTAACTCCAGGGCCTCGTCGAAACGCGCAGTGTCAGAACCGTTGGGGTCGCACACCGGCAGCGCGCGGTCGATGTTGCCCAGCTTGCCAGAGCGAATTAGCGACTCGCGGGCGCGCATCCAGTTCTCGTTGCCGCGCACGGTGTTGATTTCGCCATTGTGAGCGACGTAGCGGTACGGGTGTGCCAGCGGCCAGGACGGGAAAGTGTTCGTGGAAAAGCGTGAGTGCACGATGGCGAGCGCGGAAGTGACTTCCTTCTGCTGCAGGTCAAGGTAGAAATCCTTCAGCTGCGGAGTAGTCAGCATGCCCTTGTAGACGATCGTGCGGCTGGACAGCGACGGGAAGTACACGGTGTCGCCACCAGAGCCCTCGCCAGCGCCCTGTTCACCCAGCTCACGCTCGCAGCGCTTACGCAGGAAGAACATCTTGCGGTCGAGATCAATATCGCTGAGCTGACGCCCCTCGTAGTTCTTCGCGGTAACGAAGAGCTGACGCAGCACCGGCATAGCCTGGCGAGCCATCTGGCCAAGCCCGTCAGCGTTAATCGGCACATCGCGCCATGCCAAGATCTCGATGCCCTCTTCGGCGCAGATGTCCTCAATAGCCCGGATGGCATCGAGAGTGGCCATGCGCGACTGCGGCAGGAACGCAATACCGGTGGCGTAGGTGCCAGCCGGCGGCAAAATGACGCCTTCTTTACTCAGCTCAGCGCGGTAGTAGGCATCCGGAACCTGAATGAGAATGCCGGCACCGTCGCCGGTGGTCTTCTCAGCGCCGGCGGCACCGCGGTGGTCGAGGTTGACCAGTGCCTGGATGCCCTTTTCCACAATGTCATGGGTCTGGCGACCGTAAATGTCGGCAACAAAGGCCACGCCACACGCATCATGTTCGTTCGACGGGTGGTAGAGACCTTCCCTCTGAGGACCACGAGGCAATGTGGTCGCTGTTTCGGTCAGAGTCATGGCTGTCTTAGCTGTCATGGCTGTTTTCCCCTTGTAGGTGCAATGTGCCAATTGGGGGACACGGGTTATCTATATTTCCAACTGTTTTAACAATGCACATTCATCTAGGCGTATTGCAATACGTATTTAGGGAACTAGCTATATTTACCCACCCCCGAAGGAGCTAGAACACCCTTCCCGTTCGACTAAAACCGGGCTTTTACTACCCGCTTTAACGCCATAACCCCCTAATCGAGCTACCACCCCCGCTAACTACGCACAATTGTTCGATTCTTTAGCAAACCTCCCTCCATACCCAATCCGCCCCCACCGCTATGGTTAGCTCCATGCTCGCCAACCGTCGTTTCCGCTCGCCACTGCAGGGCCTCGCCCTCCTTATCGGCGCAGCGACAATCCTCAGCGGCTGCACGGCCCCCACAGCCCCCACTCCAGAGAGCCAGTCATACAGCCCGGCACCGGCACCCGCATTTACGCCCGAGCCAGAGGAACCCGCGCCCGAGATTCCCGAAGCGCCCCACACCCCCGCCGCCCCGGACACCCCAGCGCCCGGCACATCGCCTATCGACGGCATCCGTAGCGCCCTCAACCAGCTGGAGGTAAAAGGGCGCGCACCGAAAACCGGCTATGCGCGCGATGAGTTCGGGCAACGTTGGAGCGACGACGTCTCTGCCGAGTTTGGGCACAACGGATGTGACACGCGAAACGATATTTTGAATCGTGACCTTATTAATAAGGAGTACAAACCAAATAGCCACGATTGCGTCGTGCTTTCAGGGCAATTACTGGATCCCTATACCGGCACGATGATTGAGTTCCAGCGTGGCCGCGATACCTCTTCTGCCGTTCAAATCGACCATGTCGTAGCCTTAAGCGACGCCTGGCAAAAGGGGGCACAGCAACTCCCGCCCGAGGTTCGGCAGGACTTTGCCAATGACCCCCTCAACCTCTTGGCCGTCGATGGCCCCGCCAATCAACAGAAGCGGGATAGCGATGCCGCATCCTGGGTACCCGCCAATAAGCCATTTCGCTGCCAGTATGTCGCTCGCCAGGTGGCAGTAAAACAGAAATACCACCTGTGGCTCACACAGGCGGAGTACGATGCCATCGACCGTTGGCTCTCTACCTGCACACCAGAGGATGAGCCCGCACTTGCCGCCCTAACCCTGAATTAGGGCAACTTCCTCCGGCGCTCACCGATGCCACACACCGAGGCTCAAGCCGGCGAATATGTCACCTATTTAGCTACGTGTTCGCAACCTCCGCCCCTCCTAGTCGCGAACATTTCTATTTTTCTGAAGATTCCTAGCCCCCTAATTTCTGGGGGCGACCGCCATTCAGCTACTGCCCGCCCCGTCAAACAAACCAACCGAAAACCCCTGGGTTCATAGAGTTATATACGTCAATATCAGAATTGAATTCGTTACCGCAGTGTTATCATTTCGTTATATTCACTGCTTTCTGTCGGTTTATAACTGTTTGATAACACTGTATCCTCTAGCCCGTACGCGAAAAGGTACCCGTCGTAAAGCATTGCGCACGCCGACTGCGTATTTTTTACTTTTCTTCGTGGAAACTACTTTTTGACGCGGCACAGGTTTGTTAAAGTCTGGTTGTTACAAAAACGCACTATCGTGACTGATGGTGTCAATGTGACTGAAGAGTCGCTTGGCGCTATTAGCCGCTTGTCCATCACCTTGGAGGATTCTCACCCATGGCAGCTGAAATGAAGGCTCCGCAAGTACCACTTGGGCTGCAAATCAAGGCTTTTGCCCAGTCGATTCCACCGCTCCTGCGTACCGGCGCCCTGTACATGACTCCGAAGACGGCGCCGAAGGTCCTCGATTACCTGCGTCGCCTGAAGTTCTCCGTCGCCAGCCTGATTTCCATGGGTGCGCTGCGCTACCCGGATCGCCTCGCCCTTGTCGATGATGACGGCGAACTGACCTATTCTCAGCTGCTGGACAACGCCCACGCCCTGGCTCGTGCCTTGATGGACCGTGGCATGACTCAGAAGTCCAGCTTCGGTGTTATCGCACGTAACGGCCGCGGCATTATTCTGCCGATGGCTATCAAGGGCTTCATCGGCTCCGAAATTATGCTGATGAACATCGGCTCCGGCCCGACTCAGATTCGCGGCGTCGTTGACCAGAATAAGGCCAAGTTCCTGTTCGTCGATGACGAGTTCCTGGGCAACCTGCCAGAAGACCTCGACGATGTCACCGTCGTTATTACCTCCGTGACCAAGCCGGAGACCCGCAAGAACGCGGGCAAGAACTTCGTGTTCATGGAAGACCTCATTGAAGAAGGTCGTACATCGAACGCCAAGCTAGATCCGAAGCCGGAGCAGGGACGCATCATCATCATGTCCTCCGGCACCACCGGCATCCCGAAGGGTGTCCTGCGCAATGAGCCCAAGACACCGGCAACCGTGGGTGCAATCGCCGATCGTATTCCGTGGCGCCGCAACATGGTCATTCACCAGTCCGCATCCATGTTCCACGCCTGGGGCTGGGCAAATGTGCTGATTGGCATGGCTACCGGCTCCACCATTGTCACCATGCGTGTCTTCGACCCGAAGAAGGCTGTTGACCAGTGTGAACAGTACGGCTGTAACGGCATGATTTCCGCGGCCTTCTTCCTGCGCCAGATCAAGGATGTTCTGGATGAGGAGCCGAACCGCAAGATTGGCCCGTTCCGCTTCATTGTCTCCTCTGGTAACGCCATCCCGGGCTGGCTCGTCTCCGCGCTGACTCACCGCTTCGGTCCGGTTATCTGTAACTTCTACGGCTCCACCGAGGCCGGCCTGTGCTCCATCGCATCCGGCGCGGACCTCGCAGCCCGCCCGGACTCCGCAGGTCGCCCGGCAATTGGCGCCAAGGTTCGCATCCTGGGGGACGACGGCAAGGAAGTCGAGCCGGGTGAGGTTGGCATGATCCACACCGCTCAGGAGCTCTCCTTCATCGGTTACCTGAACAAGAAGGACAAGTTCACCACCGTCGATGGCCTGTTCCAGATCGGTGACCTCGGCCGTATCGACCAGGACGGCTACCTGTACATCTGTGGTCGCTCCGACGACATGGTGATCAAGGGCGGCGAGAACGTCTTCCCACGCGAGGTCGAAGAAATTCTCGGCCCGGTGCCGGGCATCGCCGACGTCTTCTGCCACGGCAGCAACGAAAACGACGAGATTTTCGCTGACCTGTTCCTCTACGTTGTCCGCGAGAACAATGAGGCCGGCAAGAACCTCACCGAGGACATGCTGCGCGAGTACGTCCGTGAAACTCTGGCCGAGCACTCCACTCCGGACCGCGTCTTCTTCGTCGACTCCCTGCCGCGCAACGCCATCGGCAAGGTTGTTCCGCGCGAGGTCAAGGCAATGCACGAGCGCCTGAACCTGGACGCTCAGTAAGAAGCGTGTACACGAAAGTGTGCCCACCGGCTTTCCGCCGCGTGGGCACACTTTTTGCTTATCTTCGCTACCTTTTACACGGCTATTTGCGCGGGCGCACCTGGATTTCATCCACGTTGGCATCCGCTCCGGTATCAACGGCCAGGCGTACTGCGGCTGCAATCGATTCAGGCCGCATGAACTGCGTGCCGTCGTAACGCCAATCCGCATCATCGCGGTGCCAATTCGACTGCAGCTGAACCTGCATATCGGTGTCGACGCGCCCGGGGTGCACGGAGCTGACTCGTACCGCGCCACGCTCTTCCTCGCGCAGCGCATCGGTGAACGCCCGTAGCGCGAACTTCGACGCTGCATACGGCGAAGTACCAGCTGAAGCGCGGAATCCCGAGCCCGAGTTGATGGTCACCAGCGTGCCCTCCGCCTTGCGCAGCGCCGGCAGCAGCTGGCGGGTCAGGTCGGCGACGGCGACGACGTTGATGTCCATGATCCGCGACCAGTCCGCACGCGAAACCTCCGCCACGTCCCCATCGACGTACACACCCGCCGAGTGCACGAGCACATCCAGCCCGCGCCCACCGAGCGCCTCCAACAGCTTTGCCACTTCCGCGTTTACGGCGTCGGCATCACCCAGGTCAGCAACGAATACGCTTGCCGACGGCAACTGCGACGCCACCTTCTCGGCAGACTCAGCACTGGTAGCGCCCACAATGACATGGTGGTCACGGGAGAGATCCTTGGCGACCGCCAGGCCAATACCACGGCTTGCACCCGTGACCAGGGCAATCTTGGTGTCAGCGGCAATATCGATGCTCATGTACGGCTCCTTTATTTAGTCGATATGTACGTGACTTTGGTTTTGGGCTTACTTCTTCGGCTTCGCGCCGCCCACCTGGTCGATGGGGGTCACCTGCAGGAAGTCGATGTTGACGCGATTCGGGCGGGTGGCCGCGAACACAATGATGTCGGCAACATCATCGGCGGTCAGCGACTCAACGCCATCGTAGACCGCTGCGGCCTTGGTCTCGTCGCCATCGAAACGCACGAGTGAGAAGTCGGTGTGGACGCGCCCCGGGTCGATTTCAGTGACGCGCACGCCATCGACAGCAACCTCTTGACGCAGGACTTCCACCAGGGCGCGCTCAGCGTGCTTGGCGGCGTTGTAGCCGGCACCGCCGGTGTAGACCTGGCGACCGGCAATCGAGCCGACGGTGAGCACAATGCCGCTGGTGGTCTTCAGTGCGGGCAGCAGTGCGCGGGTAACACGCAGGGTGCCCAGCACGTTGACCTCGTACATCCAACGCCACTTTTCCTCGACAGCACCTTCAACCGATTCCATGCCCCAGGCGCCACCGGCGTTGTTTACCAGCACGTCGACGCGCGGTTCAGCCTTAGCCAGCGCCGCCACATCGTCGTCGGAGGTGACGTCAACCTTGTAGACCGTCGCTTCACCGCCGGCAGCGCGAATCTCCTCCGCGACAGCCTCCAGCTTGTCCTCGCGGCGGGCTCCCAGCACAACGCGGAAACCTTCAGCTGCGAACTGCTTGGCAGTGGCTGCACCAATACCGGAAGAAGCACCGGTAACTACAGCTACTTTCTTGCCATTAGTTGAAGTTTCAGAGGTCATGGGGGCTCAACTCCTTGCTACATGCGTCTACTAATATCCCCGACTGTAGTCATACGACACCCTCCTGCGCCGAAGACTGCGTGTGCTTTACACCTGATGTTCCACGTGAAACGTATATAAAACTGTGCCGGAATTTTTCCGATTCACCTCATACACAGCCGCTAAAACCGCGATACTGGTTGCATGTCTGACCAGCCTCACTTCCCACATCTTCTCTCCCCTCTCGACGTCGGTCCTCTAACTCTGCGCAATCGCATCATCATGGGCTCAATGCACTCCGGCCTGGAAGATCGCACCCGTGATATCCCCAAGCTGGCTGCCTACCTGGGTCGACGCGCCGAAGGTGGCGTGGGGCTCATCGTCACCGGCGGTTATGCTCCCAACATCGAAGGTTGGCTGACTCCGGCCGGTTCGATGATGGCGTCGAAGCGCATGGCGGACAATCACCGCCGCGTTACTGACCTCGTGCACTCCCACGGCAGCCACATCGTGCTGCAGGTGCTGCACGCCGGTCGTTACAGCTACAGCCCGCTGGCTCGCTCCGCCAATACCGGTCAGTCGCCGATTAGCCCGTTTAAGGCTCACCGCCTCACCGGCTTTGATGTCTCGCGCACCATTGGCGCCTACGTCCGCGCCGCGAAGCTCGCGAAACGTGCTGGTTACGACGGCATCGAGGTTATGGGCTCCGAGGGTTACCTGCTCAACCAGTTCCTGGCCGAGCGCACCAACCACCGCTCGGACAACTGGGGCGGCAGCGCCGAGGCTCGCATGCGCCTGCCCATCGAAATTGTCCGTCGCATTCGCGCCGAAGTGGGCGAGGACTTCTTACTGCAGTACCGCATTTCGCTTCTTGACCTGGTGGAAGACGGCCAGACCTGGTCCGAGACCACTGAACTCGCGCAACGTCTGGTCGAGGCTGGCGTCGATGTCTTCAACACCGGTATCGGCTGGCACGAAGCACGCGTCCCCACCATCGTTACGTCCGTGCCGCGCGCCGCATTCACGGATCTGACTGGTCGTCTCCGTTCGCTTGTCGACGTCCCGGTGGCAGCCTCCAACCGAATCAACCGCCCTGAGGTTGCGGAGAAGATCCTCGCTGACGGCAATGCGGACCTGATTTCCATGGCCCGCCCACTGCTGGCTGACCCGGACTTCGCCATCAAGGCGGGCGATGGTCGAGCTGACCAGATCAACACCTGTATCGCCTGTAACCAGGCCTGCTTGGACCACACCTTCGCGGCCAAGCGCTCCACCTGTTTGGTCAACCCGAAGGCTGCTTACGAAACCGAGTTGGTATCCGTGCCGGTTGCGAAGGACAAGGCCAAGCGCATCGCCGTCATCGGCGCTGGTGTGGCTGGACTCGCTTTCGCGGAAGCCGCAGCTCAGCGCGGTCACCACCCAGAGATTTTCGAGGCCGCCGACCAGATTGGTGGCCAGTTCAACCTCGCCGCAAAGATTCCGGGCAAGGAGGACTACGGCGAGACGCTGAAGTACTTCTCCCGCCGTCTGGAGGTACTCGAAGTTCCGGTTCACCTAAACACGCGTGCCGACGTCGACGAGCTCAAGGCCAAGTTCGACCACGTGATTGTGGCCACGGGTGTTACCCCGCGTATCCCGGGCATTGACGGTATCGACCACGAGAAGGTCATTCGTTACGACGAACTGCTCTCGGGTGCGAAGCAGGCCGGTAACAAGGTGGCCGTCATCGGTGCTGGTGGTATCGGTGTGGACGTGTGTGAGTACCTCACGCGCAAGCCGAACCAGACCATCGAGGCCTGGAAGGACGCCTGGGGCGTCGGTGACCCTGCGGAGTTCCGCGCGGGTCTGACCAAGCCGGGCACGGTCTCTGGCGCGGCTGAGGAGTTTGAGGTTGAGCGCGAGGTGCACCTGCTGCAGCGCAAGACCTCCCGCATCGGTAAGGGCCTGGGCAAGACCACTGGTTGGGTTCACCGTGCGGAGATCAAGAAGGCCGGTGTCAAGCAGTACACCGGCGTCACCTACAACCGTATCGATGACGAGGGCCTGCACATCACCATCGATGAAAAGCAACAGGTCATCGCGGTTGACAACGTGATTGTCTGTACTGGTCAGGTATCCAATCTGGACTGCCTGGGCGGCAAGGATCGCGAGAGCGTCACCGGCGATAACTCCAATGTCACCATCATCGGCGGCGCGGACGTGGCCGCTGAGCTGGACGCAAAGCGTGCCATCCGCCAGGCCGTTGAGGTAGCGCTCGCGCTGTAGGGCTAGGGCTGCTACGCCTCGTAGCGGTCGGTGTAGGCGCGCTGCTCGAACTCGAAACGGCCCGGGTGAGCCGGGAACTCACCCGGGACACCGATGGCCAGCAACAGCGCTACCGCCACATCGGTGTCACCGGCACCGATAGCTTCCTTGACCTTCTGCTCACTAAAGCCCGTCATCGGGGAGCTAGCCCAACCAAAGGCGCTGGCAGTGACCATAGCGAAAGAAGCGGCAATCATGGCGTCGCGGATTGCGAACTCGCGGGAGAGACCCTTTTCCTCGCGGACCTTATGGAAGGAGGTCATCGAAGCTTCCCGCTCGGCAGCGGCAACTTCGTCCCACAGGCCAGTCGCCTTGTTGGCCTCAACCAGGCGTGGAATACCGCGCTTCCAGCCGGTCGGCTCACCAATGAAGGCGAGCAGCAGCGGCGCATTGGCAACCTGCTTCTGACCACCGGCAGCTTCCACTACCTGCTGGCGCACCTCAGGGTCCTCGATGCGCACGATAGCCCGAGACTGAATGTTAAAGGCGCTGGGAGCTTCCAGAGATAGCTCCAGGAGGCGGCGCACGTCAGCGTCGTCAAGCGGTTCGTCAGCGTAGACGCGCGTGGCACGGCGGTTGCGGATGATGTTCTCAAATTCGGTGGCGAACTGGTCGCGCGGAGAATGCGAAGTCATGCATTAAAGAATAACTGTTTGCCAACCTTCGAGTTCGAGCAGCCAGCGCTTCATTTCGCGGCCGCCGGCATAGGATCCGAAAGACCCCGCTCCCCCACTGGCGGGCACCACGCGGTGACAGGGAATCAGAATGCCCAGCGGATTGGTGGCACAGGCCGAGCCAGCAGCTCTGGCGGCACGGGGTGATCCGGCCATTTCAGCGAGCTCACCGTAGGTCACAACCTGGCCATACGGCACGTCGCGCAGTGCGGTCAGCGCACGAGCGCGGAAAGAATCCTGGGTGAATATGTCGCAGTCCAGCGGCAGCGCAAACTCGCGGCGCTGCCCGGCAAAGTACTCGCGGAACTGCTGCGCTGCCTGTTCCGCCACCGCTTGCGCTTCGGGGTCGGCGGCGCTGGGGTCGTCGTCAAGCACGGGGCCTAAGAGATTGACTTCGACGACCCCGCGAGCGGAGGTGGCGATTCCAAGCACGCCGAAAGGCGTTTCTACCTGGGAAATCGCTATAAAACCTCCTACTTAGCCCTTGTTGGCCTGGAACCAGGCCAGCAGCTCGTCCCACTCCTTCTCGTGACCGGAGCGGAAGTAACCACCGTAGCCCACGCCCTTGCCGCCAGCCGGCTGAGCCTGGCGCTTTTCAATCTTTTCAGCAGAGCTCATCACATTGGTGATCAGGTCTGCCGAGGACTCCTCAGTCCAGTAATCATCCGGAACGCGGATGGACAGGAACGGCTGCGGAGCCTTGGAGAAGCGGTTAGCGAAGTCGAACTCGGAGTCGTCGAAGAAGTAGCCTTCCTTGCGAGCCCAGCGAGCCCACTGACGCATGACACCGTTCGGCGGCTCAACAGCCAGACGCCACGCCGACGCCGGAATATGGCCGGTAATGAAACCGCTAATCGGGCCGAGAATATTGAAGATGAAGAATGCGCGGACCTTGCCCGCCACTGACGGCACCTTGGAAATACGCATACCGCGGCAGTTGACCAACGCCGCTGCGTCATAGGTGCCCTCGGAGCCGGCGTAGACGATGCCGTGACCACCAACCGCGTGGCCGACAGCGAAGTGCGGCACGTCCGGGTAGGTCTCCTTGGCCCACTCAATCACACCCGGAATATCCTTGGTGATCCAGTCCGACATCCGGATGTCTTCATTGTTCTGGTCAGTCTTCAGAGCGGACTGGCCAATTCCGCGGTAGTCATAGGTGATAACGCCGTAGCCCTTTTCTGCCACGGTCTCAGCGAAACGGTGGTAGAAACCCTGCGGCACACCGGTACCGGAGTGAACGGTGATGATGCCGTTGGGAATGTTCTCTGGGTTCTCCTTCGGGCGGAACATGGTTCCGCGCAGCAGGACGCGGTCATTAGCCGGAATAATGATGTCCTGCCGAGGGCACGGCTCCGGCAACTTCGGGCTCTTCGCGGAAAAACGGCTATCCCCAGTGGAAGTGGTTGAGGCTTCGGAGGTCATTTATGCAGTTCCTTCGAGTGGACTTAAACAGTGCATGATTTTGTATACACAATCTTAAAGTGTAAGGCTCATCACTTTCAGCGCTTTCGTGGAATTTGCCTCACACGCGTTACAACTGCACATCCCCATAGGCGCGTTCGTCCTCAATTGGCTCCAGATGCGAGGAGATATGCACACCTGGGAAACGCTCCCGCAGCTCATCTTCCATCGCGGTAAGCACATCGTGACCGCGCTCCACGCTCCACGCGCCCGGCACCAGCACATGAAACTCAATGAACTTCTGATACCCCGACTCGCGAGTGCGGATTTCGTGGACGTCGATGCCACGACTCCGGTCACGGTGCGAGGCCAAAATCTCATCCACCGCCACGCGGTCGTCGCCCTCCATGGCCTTGTCCATCAGGCCGTTACCGGAATCGCGCAGCAGCTTGTAGCCGGTGACCAGGATGTTTACGGCCACGGCCAGCGCGATAATCGGGTCGAGCCACCACAGGCCGGTAGCCCACACCAGAGCCACACCCGCCAGAACGCCGGCGGAGGTCCACACGTCGGTCATCAGATGCTTACCGTCGGCGGTCAGCGCCAGGGAGTTGTGGTGGCGCCCGGCCTTAAGCAGAACCAGCGCCACCGCACCATTGATCACCGAGGCAATTACGGTCACGACGAGGCCCAGGCCAATCTGCTCAATCGGCTGCGGGTTCACCAACCGCTCGATGGAGACATAAATAATGGCCGCCGCCGCCACGAAGATCATGGCACCTTCCAGCCCGGCCGAGAAGTACTCTGCCTTGGAATGGCCGAACTCATGATCGCGGTCCGCGGGCCGCGCGATAACCTTGAGCACGATAATTGCGACAACTGCCGCAACCAGATTGACAATCGACTCCGTCGCGTCGGAAAGCAGGCCCACCGATCCGGTTAGAGTGTAGCCCCAAAACTTCAGCGCGATGGTGACGACCGCCGCCCCCACTGAAAGCCAACCAAAACGAGATAAGTCCTGCATATGCGGGCACTTTACCCGCCTGTCCGGAGTTACTACCAGTTCTATGAGCACCGATTTCCAGTTCAATTTGCAGAACATTTCTGCAGGCCTGCCGTTCGCGTCGCAGCTCGCCTCGCTTGCCGACGCCGTGCGCGACCACGACGTAGTAGTCCAAGCCCCACCGGGCACCGGCAAGACCACTTTGGTTCCGCCGGCAGTAGCCAACACCCTGGGCGGCCGCATTGTGGTCACGGCTCCCCGGCGTGTGGCGGTGCGCTCGGCAGCGCGGCGGTTGGCACAGCTGTCGGGCACGAAGCTCGGTGGGGAAGTTGGTTACTCGGTGCGTGGCGACACAAAAGTTTCCCGCGCCACCCGCGTGGAGTTTGTCACTCCCGGTGTGCTGCTGCGTCGACTGCTGCGCGACGGCGACGTGGATGCCAGCGCGGTGCTCATCGACGAGGTGCACGAGCGCGGCTTGGATACCGATTTAGTGTTGGCGATGGCGCGCGACTTGCGGGATATCCGCGATGACCTGCGCCTTGTCGCTATGTCGGCAACAGTGGACGCGCCGAAGTTCGCGGCCTTGCTCGGCGGCTCCACCCCGGCTCCCATTGTGGCGGCGGAGGCGGAGATCTTTCCGCTGGACATCCGCTACGCGCCTTTTCCGCAACGGCTGGATGCACGCGGTGTGACCGACGACTTCCTACAGCACGTTGCTGCACAGGCCGGCACACTCGCGGAAGAAGCCGCCGGTGATGTGCTGGTTTTCCTCCCCGGCGTCCGAGAGGTGGAACGCTGCGCAGGCTATATCGCGGACTCCTCGGAGGTGGCGGTGCTGACGCTGCACGGCCAGCAGAGCTCCGAGGAGCAGGACCGCGTGTTCCGTCGGCAAGCGGACGGTAGGCGCGTGATTGTGTCCACCGCGATTGCGGAATCATCCGTGACTGTGCCGGGCGTGCGCGCCGTTGTCGACGCCTGCCTCGCGCGCGGACCGCGACTCGACATTGCGCGTGGCTTCTCCGGCCTGGTCACCAGCTCGTGTGCGCAGTCCTCCGCGAACCAGCGCGCTGGCCGAGCGGGACGTGAGGGCCCGGGCATCGTGGTGCGCTGCGTCTCCCAGTCGGAATTCGCGTCCTTTCCCGCCTGGCCCGCGCCGGAAATCGAGGTCGCCGACCTGACCCAAGCGCTCCTCGACGCCGCCGCGTGGGGCACACCGGGGATGCAGGGACTGATGCTTCTCGACGCCCCACCACCCCACCACGCGGAGGTCGCAAACCGCATTCTCGCTGGCCTGGGTGCTGTTGATGAGACCGGTGACATCACGGAGCTCGGCCGCACCCTGGCTACCCTGCCGGTGCATCCGCGCATGGGACGCGCGCTACTGACCGCCACAGCCATGATGCCGGAGCACGCGGGCGCGGTCGCACGCGCGGTGGAGAAACTCACCGATGCCCGCGGCTTGGCCAAGCAGGTGCGCCGCATTGAGCTGGATACTGCGGCCCCCGCCAACCTGCTGCCCTCGGACATCCCCGCTCTGGTCACGGCCCTGGCGTGGCCGGATTTCATCGGGCGACGCCGCAGTGCGAACTCCGACGAATACCTCTTCACCGGCGGCACCGCAGCGGAACTCACCCGTGGTTCTGACCTGCGCGGCCACGAATGGATCGCGGCCGCCGACATCTCGCGGCTCTCCCATGGGCGCGCGCTGATTCGCGACGGCGAGGCGATTGACCTGGAAATCGCCATGCTCGCCGCCGGCCACCTCGCCCGCACGGAGACCACGGCGCGCGTCGAACAGGGCCGTGTTCGCGCCCGCGAGCGCGACCTGCTCGGCGCCATCGAACTGTCATCCCGCCAGGTCTCCCCGACGCCCGAGCAGTGCATTGCCGCCAACTCCACCTGGCTTGCCAACACGCTTGCCGACGCCGCCCCCAACCTCGACCGCGACACCGAACAGCTCCGCCGCCGCATGGCCTTTCTCCACACTCATCGCGGTGCCCCATGGCCGGATGTCTCCCCCGCAGGGCTTGCGGCCCAGGCCGAGCTCCTCTTCGCTGGCGAGCTGGACCGCCCGACCCCTCCGACTTTGGATGCCGAGCACCTCCGCCGCCTGCTGCCCTGGCCGGAGGCTACGGACTTCGACCGGTTGGTGCCCGAACGCCTGGAGGTCCCATCCGGTTCTAAGATTCGCCTGGAGTACCCGGAGGACCCCACCGACGAAGAGGCGCAGATTGTCCTGGCTGTGAAGTTGCAGGAGTGCTTTGGCCTGGCGGAGACCCCGCAGGTATTGGAAAAGCCGGTGACAATGCACTTACTGTCACCGGCTCAGCGACCACTCGCGGTCACTGGAGACTTGGAAAGTTTCTGGAATGGCGCCTACGCACAGGTTCGCTCCGAGATGCGGGGCCGTTACCCCAAGCACCCGTGGCCGGAGAACCCGTGGGAGGAGCAGGCTACTGCGAGAACGAAGCGCCGTCGTTAAGCAGGCTCGTCGTTAAGCAACTGCCTGCGCCCGCACGCGACTGGGTTTGTACCAGAGGTAGATTGCGTAGCCCAGGCAGGTGAAGAAGAGCACGCCGCCCATGATTCCCTGCATGTTGCCGTAGAACCACTGCCCCACGCCCGCGGCGTGACCGAAGTCGTTGCCCACGAAGACCTTGTACGGCGCCCACCAGTGGGCGATCATGAACAAGGTGCCGACAACGATGTTCCCGATCTCGCGGACGAAGAGCACCAGCGGCACAAAGACCATGACAATCGACCAGTGGTGGCTGACCGCGTACGGTCCAGCAAAGCTGACCGCCAGCGCGACGAAACCGAGGGCTGCGACCTCATAGCCATTGCGGTGGTAGATCCACGCCACGAAAGCAGCGGCGATGGCACCAAAGAGGAAGAAACCGTAGATGCCAATATCGAGCGCAGTGCCCTCCACCCCGGCACGGGCGAGCAGACCACTGAACGCCTGGTTGGCCTCGTAAGCCGGGGCGCCACCGCGGTTGCCGGCGAAGAACTCATCGGTCCAGAAGTAGATGGACTCTTTAAAGCGCACGGCGAAACCAATGGCGACGGTCACCAGGAACCAGCAGAAGCTCTTGGCCACGGCCGCAAAGTCACGGCGCATGAGGAACACCAGCGCATATGCCGCGGGGGTGATCTTGATACCCGCCGCGATACCCACGCCCAATCCACGCAGCTTCTTGGGCAAAAAGCCCAGCACATCGGAGACCACCAGCAGCGCGAGGAAGACGTTGATCTGCCCGAAGAGCACGTTGGCGCGCAGCGGGTCGAGCAGCATCACCACCCCGAGCAGGCAGGTAGCCATCAGCTTCGGACGCTCAGAGCCGAGACGAGTGAAGACCATCCACAGCATCGCCCACACCGCCGCCAGCGTGGCGAACGTCCAGATGATTTGCAGGGTGACCGGCCCCGCCCAGGTCAGCGGGTAAAACAGCAGCGCTGCAAAGGGTGGGTAGATGAAGCGGAAACCCGATCTGGTGGGAAACTCTGGTGAGTAGAGATCCTGGTCTCGTCGTAGCGCCCAGCCGGCGTCTTGGAAGACCTCGAGGTCCATCATGTAGGCAGTTGCCGCAAGATAGATGAAGTCGATGACAACGACCAGCGACACCAGCCCAAATACAATTGCCAAGATCCGTCTCTGCATGACGGAAAGCGTCGAGAGTCTGTCCATGAGCATGATTCGACACTACCGCACTGTTCTTCCTACTCAGGCCTTAGAGTGGGAGGTATGTTCGTGGAAAACTATCGCAAGGTTCGCTCCGAGATCGACGACGCTTGCCGACGAGCCGGGCGTCAGCCCTCCGAGGTCCGTCTGCTGCCCGTCAGCAAGACTGTGCCTGTCGACGCCCTGGTGGAATCCTGGCCGGAGCTCGCGGCAGCCGGCTGCGCTGGCCTGGCGGAAAACCGCGTCCAGGAAGCGGTGGCCAAGGCGGAGGTATTCCGGGAGGCCTTCGGCGAGAAAGCACCACATATGGCCATCATCGGTCCACTGCAGACGAATAAGGCCGGCCACTTGGTCAGCTGTGCTGATGAGTTTCAGGCGCTGGACCGACCGAAGGTGGCCGGAGCGCTGCAGCGCCGCTTGGCTGATGCCGATCGCACGCTCGATGTGTTGATTCAGGTCAATGTCTCCCGCGAGCCGCAGAAGTCGGGCCTGGCGCCGAGCCACGCAGCGGAGTTTGTCCGCATGTTCGGCCCCGATGGCGAGTACCCGAACCTGCGCCTGCGCGGGTTTATGACCATCGCGGCCCAGAATGACCCGAATGTCCGCAAGGCATTCGCGGAGCTGCGCCAGCTGCGCGACAGTCTGCTCGGGGATTTGCCGGAGGGTGTCAGCCTCGACGAACTGTCAATGGGGATGTCCGGCGACTACCGCGAAGCCATCGCCGAGGGAGCGACCACCGTGCGTGTGGGACGCGCTATCTTCGGTGAACGCTCGTATAAGAAATAAAGGTAATCAAATGAAGGTAATCTCAGTGCCATGAGTTCTGATGTCTCCCCGTGCTCCCGTCGTCGTTTCCTCCTGGGAACTGCCGCCACTGCAGCTGGCGCACTCGTAGCCGCTTGTGCACCAAAGTCTGCGGTGGAGAAGGTTGACGCTGCCGACATTCCGGTTGGCGGCGGTGTGGTTATCGGCAATTACGTCGTCACGCAGCCGGAGGAGGGCAAGTTCGCCGCTTTCTCCAGTTCGTGCCCGCACCAGAATGGTCGCATCACTGAGGTCAGCAATGGTGTGATGATTTGCCCGAACCACAACTCCCACTTTGATATTGCTACTGGTCAGGTTGTTTCTGGCCCCTCGCGTAAGCCCGCTGGCCAGGCTCCGCTGTCAGCCGATGGCACTGAGCTGATTGTGGGTCAGAAGTAGGTTCTGGAAGCAGATTCATGGTCGGCGGGTTCAAGGCCTAAGAGATCTACTCCCGCCGGTGCCAGCTGGAATCGCAGCGGGCGGCGGCTCGTGGGCATTGCCAATCCTGCCGCCTCTAACTCGGCGAGATACTTTCGCGCTGTCCGCTTTTCCTTGCCGACGGTGTCAGCGACGTGTTCGAGCTTGATTCCATATTCGGGCCCGAACAACCGAACCTGTGCCAGGACGTATAGCGTGCCAATCTCGTTTCCTGTAAGCGACACAGGCAGCACCCGCTCGGGCGAGTTAGATAGCTCAGCTATCCGCTGTTCAAGCCTTTCGCACTGGTAAGACTTCATCTGCAGCTCTTCCAGCAAATACTGCTGTGCATTCAGAATGACATCAGCCATCGCCTCGACGAAGAAAGTGACTTCTCCCCGGTTCATTGGGTCTTCCGTAGTGGTAAAAGCCTTGTAATACTTCGCTTTATCCTCAGCGAGTTGGCGGGAAATAGTCAGCGCTGTGGCGGTCGAGAGTGCCTCCCGCAAAGCCACGGACAGTAGAAAACGTCCCATCCGGCCGTTGCCGTCATAAAACGGGTGAACGAATTCGAACATGAAATGGCTTGCCAAGATTCGAATCAGCCGATTGTCCTCTGCGGAATTCACCGTTGCCAGGAACTCATTGAGGAGTTGGTGAATGGCAGCTTCGCTTTCAACACCTCGATGAACCTGTTGTTGCCCATCGGTAATCGTGACCGTTGCTGCCCTGAAGAGTTCACCGTCTAACTCATCTTCGGCGGCAATTTCATCGCCGAGAAGTTTATCGTACTGCTGACGGATTTCTGTGAGCGTTGTCGGAAACTCAATCCGCTCATCGTTGGCCAACCGGAAATAGAGCTGACTGAATTCATGGAAGCGCTTGTACTGGGTTCCCGAAGTGTTGTCCAACGCCTCCGCGACTTCTCGCCGTGTGGAGTGGATCCCCTCAATTTCATTGGTGGCTACCACCTCGGCCAGGAGCAGATTGAAAAGATAGTGAGTCCGCGCTGCACCCGGCAGGCGATTCCACAACTGTGAGATCTGTAGCTCTAGAGACAGAATCTTTTCAATCTTGGCCGCGAGATCGCTTGTAATGCAGCAAAAGAGCGGCCACTGCCCCAGCGGAAAGTGCCACTGAATCGTCGACGGGGAGTCTTTGCGTGACTGGTATTCGCCTTCCACTGTCTGTTCCGCATCATGTGCGGACATGTGGAAGATCCTCTTAAGCGGATAGTGCTTCACGGCGAGCTCTCTTCTTTCCCCGGTGTTCTTTACATGATGCTTTTTACATATAGTGCCCTAAAAACTAACCCTTAATGTAAAAAATCACTGTTTTTTACATTAAGGGTTCTTTACGCGGTGCCTAAATGCGCCTTGCTGCCGGTTTCGCCACCTATCGCCGCGGCTTCAGCCCCGCCACAGCACACGCGCCCGCGACGAAGGACAGCGCCACCAGCCACGGAATCAGCCCTGCCCACTCAAAGCGGCTGAACACCATGCCGGAGACCCAACCGACAATGGACGAACCCGCGTAGTAGCTGAACAGGTACATCGATGATGCCTCGGCGCGGTCGCGCTGAGCCACCAGCCCCACGCCGGACGAGGACAGTGAGTGCGCCACGAAGAACGAGGCCGTGAAAACTAGCACGCCCACAATTAGCGCGGGCAGCCACGGCAGCAGCGCCAGCCCCAGGCCCACGCACGCGGCCAGAGTCGCAATGGCGATGAGGCGACGGCGGCTCACCGTCTTCGCCCACACACCCGCGCGTGCCGACGACCACGTGCCCGACAGGTAGAGAATAAATACGAACCCTGCCAGTGCCGGGGAGAGTCCGAACTTATCGCCCAGTCGGAAGCCCAGGTAGTTGTACAGGGAGACAAATGACCCCATAAACAGGAACGCCAGGGCGCACAGCGCGAGAATACGCGGGTCACGCACGTGACGGGCAATGGCCTGCCCCTCCCCTGCAAACGACAGCTGTTTCGGCGTAAACCGACGCTGTTGAGGCAGGAAGTACCAGGTCAGAACGGCGAAGATGAACGCCACCGTCGCCGAGACCGCAATCGCCATCCGCCAAGAGGCGAACTCCAACACAATGGACGGAATGATACGGCCGAGCAGGCCACCGACTGTCGTGCCCGAGATATACAGCCCCATCACGCGACTGACATGGTCGGCGTGGACTTCCTCACTGACATAGGCCATGGCCACTGCGGGAACACCGGCAATGACAATGCCCTGCAGCAGGCGCAGAGCAATCATCGAACCGATGCCCGGCGCGATTGACACCACGAGCCCCAGTAGCGTTGCCACAAATGCGCTGATGACGATCACGCGTCTGCGTCCAAAGCGTTCCGACAAAATGGACACCGGGATAATCGCACAGGCCAAGCCGCCGGTGGTGGCGGATACCGTCAGCGCGGCGGTGGCGGGGTCGACCGATAGCTCGTCGGAAAGCGTGGGCAGCAGCGCCTGCGTTGCGTAGAGCGCTTGGAACGATGCCAGGCCGGCGAAGAGCACAGCGATAAGCGCGCGGCGGAATCCGGGATCTTCTGGCCGTAGTCCTTCGATCTGTTCGGGGTTTTCGTTAGCGCTAGTCACTTGTCCTACGTTAGCCCTCCCGCCAAACCCATCGCTGAATACACGGATCTAGAAAAACCTTTTTAATTCGCGCGCGGTATCGCGTTCGTTTTATTAGTTTCGTAGGCATGACTACTTTTTCCGCACAGCCACAGGGTCGCAATCACGACCGCGAGTACGACATCGTCGTCTACGGCGCCACGGGTTTCGTAGGCCGCTTGATTGTGGACTATCTGGCTAAACACGCCGGTCAGACGAAGGTGGCGCTCGCAGGCAGGAACGCCCAGAAGCTTGCCGACGTCGCGGAGAATGCAGGCGTATCGGACTGGCCGGTCATTGTTGCGGATGCCGCCGACCAACAGGCGGTGGCTCAGCTTGCAGCCAGCACGAAGGTGGTGTTGACCGTTGTGGGGCCGTACGCGAAGTACGGTCGCACCCTGGTGGCCGAGTGTGCCAAGGTCGGTACTCACTACGTCGACCTGTGTGGCGAAGTGCTGTTCGTCCACGACTCCATTGCAAACAACCACGAGGTAGCGCAGCAGACCGGAGCGAAGATTATTCACTCCTGCGGCTTCGACTCAATTCCCTCCGATGTCGCTGTCCGTGAGCTCCACGAGGCGGCCCACACCAAGCTCGGTGAGACAACCCTGCTGTTCAAGCATGTCAAGGGTGGTGTCTCCGGCGGCACTATCGATTCGGTCCGCGTTCAGCTTGAACAGGCCAAGAAGGATCCCAAGCTGCGTCGCATCATCGCCGATCAGTACGCGCTGGCTGAGCCGGGACCCGACCAGGGTAAGTTCGGCGTCGACCTGCGTCCGGCGCGCTTCCGCCGCCACTGGCGAGCCCCCTTCTTCATGTCGCCTTTCAACACCCGCATTGTTCAGCGCTCGGCGATGCTGGCGGATTACGGTGATTCCTTCCGCTACCGCGAGCTACTCAATGTCGGCCGCGGTCCGAAGGCTTTCGTGCGCGCAAATATTTTCGCGGCTGTCTGCAGGTTGGCGCTGGCGGCGATGGCATTTGGGCCGACGGCCAAGCTCATTGATAAAAAACTACCGAAGCCGGGCGAGGGCCCGAGCGCTGAAGCACAGGCCGAAGGCCGCTTCACCATCGAGGCCTACACCGTCGATACCTCCGGCATTCACTGGCGTTCCAAGGTGTCCCTTGAGGAAGACCCAGGGTACGCAGGCACCGCGATTATGATTTCCAGCGCCGCCCTCGCGCTCGTCCACGACGATCTGCCGGACACCACCGGCGTGCTCACTCCTACTGTCGCGCTTGGCGACGCCCTGTCCCGCCGTCTCCGCGCTGGCGGCATGACCATTGAGGCGGTGCAGGCTCGATGATTGGTGGCCTGACCGGTGCTTTTGCGAATCTCACCCGCGGACCGAAGCTGCCGAGTGTAGGTGGTGGCCGTGCGTTAGTGACCGGCGCTTCCTCCGGCATCGGCTGGGCATGCGCGGAGACACTGGTCAAGGCCGGTTTCGAGGTCGTTGGCACGTCCCGCAGGGGCGCCGATGCGCCGCACCCCGAGGGCGTGCAGATGGTGGCGCTCAACATGTCCAGCGCTGACGATATCGCCGCTGTGGTCGCTCATGGGCCTTACGACGTCGTCGTCGCCAACGCCGGTGAGAGCCAGTCGGGCGCTTTCGAGGAGCTACCCCGCGAGGCGCTTGAGCGTCTCTTCCAGGTCAATGTTCTGGGGCAGGTGGAGCTGTTACAGCAGCTGCTGCCCGGCATGCGTGAGGCTGGTCGTGGCCGAATTGTGCTGGTTGGTTCGATGCTCGGCGGGTTACCGCTGTCCTATCGTTCTTCCTATGTGGCGACTAAGGCCGCTATCCGCGGCTTTGGGCTTTCGTTGCGGGGTGAAGTCGCGCAGTTCGGTATTGGGGTGACGGTTGTCGAGCCGGGTGCCATCAACACGGGAATTTCCACACGTCGGACGACGTATGGCGATGAGGGTTCCGTTTACGCTGCTGATGTCCACCGCATGCTGACGAAGTTGAACGCCAATGAGGAAGGTGGCATTCCCGCTTCTGACATTGCTGAGGTGGTTATGCACGAGGTGGCCGCCGAGCGACCCTTGGCCCTGGTGGCGCGGGGGTCGTCGGCAAGCGTTGCAGTGCCCTTCATGCGACGAATCCCGACGCAAGCGATGTTGACCATCATGCGCCGGGTGCACGGGCTGCGGTGAGTTAATCGGCGACGGCGCGCATTTCGACTGCCTGCGCGCACGCCTCCGCGGCTTCGTGGGCTAGGTTGATGGCCTCTTGCTCGTCTGCGACTTGGACGATCCAAAAAGCTGACGGGAACGTCATCGCGTTGTAGTACGGCAGATCGCTATGTGAACCATCCGGCAGCACCGTCATGGCATCCTCCGGCGGTACCAGCCCGCCGGACATAACCCAGTGGCCTTCGTCCTGGAGCTTCTGATTGAAGCGTCCAATCCGTTCAAAGGCAGCGTGCATTTCCTCATCAGAGTCATACGCGTTGATATCTCTGCGGCCATGGACCGTGAAAAAGTATTGCACACCAAGCTCCTGAGTTTCGTTTTGCTAAGTGTAACAGATTGCGCGGGGCTGGAACCGGGAATTTGCGGGGAATTTAGAGCTTTGGTTGAGCGTTTTTGCGGCCAGGGCCTAGTTTTCCTCTTTCGCAGCGGCGGCTCGCTGTGCCCTGATCTCCGCTACCTGCTGCTTGCGGGTATTGAAGCCCATGCGCCACGGGGCGGCTAGACCTGAGTCGGGGGCATGCGGGTTATCGCGCCAAGATTTGCCCTCGTTGTAGGCCTGCGCGCCCTCACGGTATGCGGCGGACTGCTCAGTAAAGGTTGGATACGGCTGTTCGGTGGTCTGCCTGGCCTGCGCACCGACCGATTTCATTCTCGCGCGCAGTTCCTTGATTTTGCTCTTCACCCTTTCGTTATGCTGTTCCTGCTGCTCGGTGATCTCAGCGAGTGCCTGCTGCTCGGTGATGGGGTCGAACGAGTCTTGGCCTGCCTTGTCGTAGGCTTCCTTAGCGCGCGGGGTGCGCTCCCAATCACGCAAAGACGGATTGTAAACGCACCAGTCTTCCTGGCCGTCGTCTTTGTAGATACTGCCGCTGTGATCCCAATACCTTGTCATGCGTTTACCCTCCTGAGTGTTTCTATGGGGATAATATCCCCTCATAATCAAACTTGAACTGCCCCCGCTCGCGCGGGGAAAACGCCCCGGACGTTCCCGAGTGGGGTGAGCGTTTCGGAACATCCCCGCTCGCGCGGGGAAAACCAATCCTTGCCATGTCGGCTAGCAATTCCTTGAGGAACATCCCCGCTCGCGCGGGGAAAACGCGGCCGATGAAGTACAGGGCGATCTAAGCAGTGGAACATCCCCGCTCGCGCGGGGAAAACTACGGCACACAGCAGGTTGGGGACACGTACGTGGGAACATCCCCGCTCGCGCGGGGAAAACCTTCATGTTCGCTTGGGGTTAGCCCGGTAGCGGGGAACATCCCCGCTCGCGCGGGGAAAACAGCCGTTCGGGTCGCACATGTCGCAATTGGTGAGGAACATCCCCGCTCGCGCGGGGAAAACTACTCCAACCGCACGGTGATTCTGTCCGGTGTGGGAACATCCCCGCTCGCGCGGGGAAAACGGTGCCGCGGTTATTGAGCCGTTTATTGGCCCGGGAACATCCCCGCTCGCGCGGGGAAAACAAATCACTATCGCTGATGGTTCCCCGTATCTCAGGAACATCCCCGCTCGCGCGGGGAAAACTCTCCTGCACCGGGTCAGTGTCAATCAGCGCTGGGAACATCCCCGCTCGCGCGGGGAAAACGTTAAACCCATCTACTCGGACGTGCTGCTGTCGGGAACATCCCCGCTCGCGCGGGGAAAACCAGGCTGGTTTGGGTGCCGTTCCAGGCCAACGGGGAACATCCCCGCTCGCGCGGGGAAAACAACGCCAACCTGTCGATGGCCGCGAAGGTCCTGGGAACATCCCCGCTCGCGCGGGGAAAACAAGAAGCTGACGAAGAAGACTATCGGCCAGTTGGGAACATCCCCGCTCGCGCGGGGAAAACTACTTTACGGCCGGGCAAGCGCTAGGAACATCAGGAACATCCCCGCTCGCGCGGGGAAAACGAGATATTGGCCTAGCCCCTGTTAGTGGCTACGGGAACATCCCCGCTCGCGCGGGGAAAACCTGACCGAGCAGGTCACCGGCACCAGTGTGTCTGGAACATCCCCGCTCGCGCGGGGAAAACAGCAAGGACTTGTTCGGCACTGTGCTTTTGCCGGGAACATCCCCGCTCGCGCGGGGAAAACCCGGCTACGCGGGCAGTGTCGTGGCGGCATTCGGGAACATCCCCGCTCGCGCGGGGAAAACGATGCGCAGATCACTGAGCGCGGTTCCCTGGTGGGAACATCCCCGCTCGCGCGGGGAAAACCACGCGGTAGCGCGCATTTTGCCAGTTGCGTAGGGAACATCCCCGCTCGCGCGGGGAAAACATAATCTGCCAGTCCTTCGACCAACACCCAGCGTGGAACATCCCCGCTCGCGCGGGGAAAACCTGTCCAGAGGTCGATTGATAAGGCTCGTGAGCGGAACATCCCCGCTCGCGCGGGGAAAACCGGCGGTGACCACGCCACCATCAGCGAACTGGGGGAACATCCCCGCTCGCGCGGGGAAAACTGCCCGTTGCCGCGCGCGCCACCCATCTCGAAGGGAACATCCCCGCTCGCGCGGGGAAAACAGGGTTTGTTCGCCGTTTTGCGTGGCGACTTGGGGAACATCCCCGCTCGCGCGGGGAAAACTTGAAGAGCATCTCCGCCAGCGCGCCGGTGTACGGAACATCCCCGCTCGCGCGGGGAAAACACGAACTAGGCACAGTATCCCGGTTTGCAGAGAGGAACATCCCCGCTCGCGCGGGGAAAACTCCTGCCGAACCAGATGGTCAACGACACTGTTGGGAACATCCCCGCTCGCGCGGGGAAAACCTGTTGATCAACCGCATCAGTGGGAAGCGACGAGGAACATCCCCGCTCGCGCGGGGAAAACTCAGAATGTCCATGTGTTCTCCTATTCGTCGTGGGAACATCCCCGCTCGCGCGGGGAAAACGGGGTTTCGGAGGATTACTTGGTCACTAACGGCGGAACATCCCCGCTCGCGCGGGGAAAACGCTGGCCACTGATAGTCTCTTTCTTGTCGCTGGGGAACATCCCCGCTCGCGCGGGGAAAACCGCCTGATGAATGTTCAACGCGCTGAAATCATGGGAACATCCCCGCTCGCGCGGGGAAAACAGCCTGGTCTGGGTTCGGTCATCGACACGGCTGGGAACATCCCCGCTCGCGCGGGGAAAACGTCGAGTCCGGCGGTTCCCCGTCCAGGGTGAAGGGAACATCCCCGCTCGCGCGGGGAAAACCGTATGAAACCACCGTCCGCACCGGCGTGTTCCGGAACATCCCCGCTCGCGCGGGGAAAACTGAAGAAACGCCATTGCCATAAGCACAATGCAAGGAACATCCCCGCTCGCGCGGGGAAAACTCCAACAGCGTGCTAAGCAGATCAAGACGGTTCGGAACATCCCCGCTCGCGCGGGGAAAACCGAGGGCTGGGCGGACGGCGCGGAAACAAGTTAGGAACATCCCCGCTCGCGCGGGGAAAACGGCTAGGGGGCTGTAGGTGGGGCGTTGCTTCAGGGAACATCCCCGCTCGCGCGGGGAAAACGGTTGAGGACGTTATCTGTGGAGACAGCGCCGGGGAACATCCCCGCTCGCGCGGGGAAAACTCCGCACCAGCCGCACCACCGCCCAATTGTCCGGGAACATCCCCGCTCGCGCGGGGAAAACGGCGTGGTTTTCCCAGCGGATGCGGAGTCCTCGGGAACATCCCCGCTCGCGCGGGGAAAACTGGCTGATTGGGGCGCAGAAACTCGCATCGAAGGGAACATCCCCGCTCGCGCGGGGAAAACTGCGCAAATTCCGCGACTGTCATTTCGTAGTCAGGAACATCCCCGCTCGCGCGGGGAAAACTGCTCCCCAGCGGTAATCACCCGGTAGCCCACAGGAACATCCCCGCTCGCGCGGGGAAAACTCATGAGGACTGAACGTTACCCGCCACATGTCCGGAACATCCCCGCTCGCGCGGGGAAAACGCCTTCCAGCATTTTCGGCTGGGCTAGCCACTGGGAACATCCCCGCTCGCGCGGGGAAAACTTGGCTTGTCGGAGGATGCGACGCAGGAGCAGAGGAACATCCCCGCTCGCGCGGGGAAAACTGAAGCGGCTGAGGCGAAGTCCTGGGCTACTGAGGAACATCCCCGCTCGCGCGGGGAAAACGTGACGATGATCGTGTGCGTGAGCTCTGCCAGAGGAACATCCCCGCTCGCGCGGGGAAAACACTTATTAACCAGCAGAGTTCGGTTCCCAGTGAAGAATTTTATATCACTTAGCTCGACGAGCACGTCGGGCGCGACGCCGCTTGGCTGGATTTGACCACCCCGGTTGTAATCCGACCTCACCTTTAGTCCTGTTTTTGAACGGACGCCGAATCAGGGACAGCCCCTCAACATCAACGACCTCCCAATCGTGGCGATGCACCTTGTAGGCATACCCTTGTTCGGCATTCCGATCCGGATAAACCATAATGGCACGACCATTGCCGACCATTTCGATGACGAGTCCCCACAAGATGTCACGGAGACGAGAGTTAACTTTCCCAACAAATACACCTGGGGCAATTTCTTCAAGCCACCGAGTCAGATGTCCCCGCAACCCGGCAGGGCAGCTCGTCAAAACTAGTGTCACCATGGCGGTTCTCCGGAGGAGTAGTTTGTACCACCTTTAATCGTGCCGCGGCTGTAATCCCACAATTCGATAACTTCGCCGAATTCCTCGTTTTCAAGCGGCTCTTTCATTAAGAGCTTTAAATCCTGGACACAGCGTGAAATTACTTTTTCTTCACGAATCCGATCACGCACACGTCGCCTAACCGTAGTGCTAAGTGTTTGAGTATCCACCTCGGTTCCAAGCTCCGAAATCACAGTAAAAGCAACTGGAATCGTTATGTCTGCCTTATACAGATCTGCAATGTCATAAACAAATGCGCGGTCATGCCCCGTATGCACAAACCCCAAGCCAGGACTCATTCCCAGAGAAACTATCACGGCATGCACAACACCGTATAGGCAAGAATGTGCTGCTGAAAGAGCCTGATTGATTGGCGTGCCATCCGAGAAATCATCAGGGCGGTATTCACGACGCGACCACTCAACCCCGGTTATCTTTGACCATTCCCTATAAACCGAACGAACCCGAGCACCCTCTCGGCCCCGTAATTGCTGCATATTTAGGGATTCCACATCCTCACCGGAAAAACGCATCCCATACATTTCACGCGCAACCGCTAGTCGGGTTTTTCGGTTGCTCACTAGCTTTGCCTGCTGTTCCAGAAGCCGGGTCGACCGACCTATCGGCCGACCATGCGCGTAATATCGCACACCGTTTTCTCCCACCCAGACGATTGTTGAACCGGCATCTGCAATAACCACCATCGCCTGATGCGTAACCCGTGTACCAGGGCCTAACATAAGCACTCCCAGTGCAGCACTGGGTATATGCATGACACCCTGGTCGTCAGTCGCAGTGAGAGAATTAGAATCTCGACCGATAGTGCAGTGCTCAAGATAGAGAAAAGAAATCCGGTCTTCAGCCCTCGCCAGTTCGATCGGTTTCGACGGACGCGCTCCTGGAATATTGGCCATGACTAGTCACTGCTAGAAGTCATTGGAGCGATAGTCAACAATCCACACCCATATCCCTTTGCTTTGCCAATTCCGTTAGTCAAAACACGACGGAACTTCTCAGCATCAACGACCTCAATAGCTCCATCAAACTGTGCCCGAGCGATTGTGACCATTCCTCCTTTCCTACGGAACTTCATCACTTCCCTACCTGTAACGGAAACAGCTAAGTCATCACTGGAGGCGTCGTGACTATCTGCATGTGAAAACTCGGCTGGCAGAAATCGCACACCCATAGCTTCGGCGCGTTCTAACAACCAATTTCGCTGTTGAACTGCAGTTACATGCGCAAGCCTTTTAGACTTACCCGTCTGGGGGTCGCGCACTGATTTCACAGGATTCGCTGCCAACCTAAAACGAAATCGCTTTCCGACGGAAATACTTCCCAAAACCGGTTCGTATTCACGTATCGCCCACGACTCTTGATTTTCCCAACCTGCTTGCTGCTGCAGATGCTCAAATGATGGTTTTTCAGGACTCACCACGTATAGAGCGAGGGAATGGGCTTCGCGGTCAACTCGCCACAAAACACGACCATCATGGCTAACTAGGTCACTATTTGGTGGAAAAGCTGACAGCACCGCAGCATGCATAGCCTCTGGGCTGGCTAACAACTTTCGAGTCCCCCGCCGTTGCGGGTTGAGAAACATGCGTGAAAGGTACATCGACTAGTCACCTCCCAGTAGTGACATTGGATCGTGAGAAAACACAGGGCGCTTTCCTTCCTTGTTTTCAATCTCTAGCCACCCATGAACCACAGGCCGCATCTCGTGCTTTCGCTCTCGTGGATCAAAGCTGACTGGAGTATCCGGAATTAGCTCATCGTAGGCCTCACCATCACGTATATCCCGAACAATTGGCAGCGAAACTACTTCTGGCTGACGTTTCCGGTACCAAGTCGATGCTTGCCAAGGAGCCTCACGCAGGGCGTCTTCCAGTGGCTTTTCCTCAATTCCTAAAACGATTCTTCCCGTCGGTTGGAATGCACGGCGGCCTAAATAGAGAGGAAACGCTGGGCGCTGAACCGCGTCGGCAAGCCCTTCAAGGACACTGCGTGGACCTTCAACTGCAACAGTGAAGATGGCATCAGTGAGGTAATCGCGATACGTCAGGGGCTTGGATTTATTGTTTCGCCAATCAATTTCAGTCTGGAAATCTCGCTCGACCTTTCCAATCTGATCAGTACGAACACCAAAGCCCAGTGATGCCAAATCTTCAATCGCATCAGTACGGCGTCGTCCGCTTGCAGCTGCAAGCAAACCAACTACCCCGCTCTTCGTTGGCTCTCGCCGCGTACCACGGTGATTGAATCGACTCGAGTCTCCCCATGCTTGCATAGGTCCAGCGAGCCTCAAGAGGAGAACCGACATTAGAGCTCGACCTTCTCCATGACGGCCTGCTCAACTAAGTTGACCAAACCAGCCATGTCAGTGCGATTGCCAAAGACATTCAGCTTTTCCATTGCAGCTTCAGTCGCTGCGCCACCAGTGGCAAGATACGCACCTCCGAGTGGATGAGAGTCGTACGCACCGTCCTGCTCAGCGGCATACTCTGCCAGCTTGATAGATGCGTTTTCTGTGCGGCCACGAGTAGCCTCCACCGGGTCTTCAAAAGCTTCTGACAGATTGACAGGCTGATCATCACGAACTTGGACCACAATCAAATCTGGTCGCGTTCGGTTAGCAAACGTGTTCTGCTTACCAGTTGGCATCGAAAGCGCAAATGCCTTGAGTAGTGCGCCAGCAGCTTCAGATGCTGCCTCCTTCGACCCCAAAGAATGAGCCAATTCACTAGCGTTGACCGTTGCGTAGCGGTACAACGTAGACGAGGTGAATTCCACCGTGCCAATCATGCCAGCACCAGCGTTGTCCTCCGCCGCGTTGTCATCAACCGCAGTAAAGTAGTCAAACTCCGTAACTGTCGGATGAACAGAAATAGCATGATTGAACTGGCACGTCGCATCAACATTTAGGTCTGGAGCATCCGCCAACATACGACCGAAGAGGGCAATGTCGACTGAGTGCTCGTTATTTAGCGCTTCCTTCGCTTCCTTCGCAGGAATTTTGGCCGGATCGTCCTGGTACTGAATTGCCAGATCAGCTAACGCTTTAATTTGCGCGCGGGAAACAAACAGCAGATACTCAGTACGGATACGCGTGTCTTCTTCACCCTTTTTGGGCTTTGCCTGCTTCAACTTCGTCTTCTGCAGAACACTCAGCGCTAGATGCTCAGCGCTTTCTTCCAGCTCCGGAGCCTGCAAAATGATTTCCGCAGCAATCAATGACGGGCTGAAGCGAGTACGCTGTCCCAACTTATCAAGGTCGAGTAAGTTCTCGAATTCCTTACGTGCTGCGCGCTTCCATGCTTGGCTGGAAACTCGGGCCCGACGCACACCGCCGTAGTTGGCTGTCTTTGGACTACCCGTGTCATCTCGGTTCAGGTTTGATGGCGGGACAGTTTGGAGTGCGTGAATATCAATGTAGATGGTCATGATAAGCCTTTCTGTTGTTACTAGTTTTCTACTGCGCGGTCATGGTCATCGATTTCGGATTGCGGAACTCTGTTCATATCCCGTGCCCAACGAAGTCGTACACGGCGAGCTGAATCTGAATAGTTCAACGCCACCAAGTCATTGGCCAATTGGCCGTAATCCATTGGAATGCTGTAGCTCCTCAGCATCTGAATTAGTCCACGTAAGTGGTGAACTAGCTCATCAGTTGTTTGCGCAGTAAGCGCAGCATTAAATCGTCGCTCAATACCCTTTTTCTGGTTTTCACCTGATACCTGATGGAGCCTGCACATAGCCGTGCCGAATCCTTCGTTGGCCTTATGCATAGGCTCATTTCTCGATTGCTGATGGAGTGCAAAAAAGGCCAATGCAAGGTGTGCTGCAGTTTCGTAGACCCCCGGCTCATCTCGAGGGCCTTCAAGCTCCGCCGGGAACGAATTGAATACCTCTGACCACACCTGGGGCTGCTCTGCCAGCGGCGCACTCAGGGAGCGGCGAAGCACCGCAAGGGAGGCACGAGCTTCCGAGCTTTCGTTGGCCAGACCACCTGCTAACCTTTGTGCCTTGCCGGCAACAAAGCTGTACAGCAGGGAGCTGCGCGACTGCGACCTATTCGTATCAGCCATTGTTAATTAACTTTCTCTCGAGGTTTTTGTTCTTCTGGCCGTGGCAGAACTTTTCCAAGCCCTCGCCGAAACCACAGCTCAGCGTGCCCCACGTTGTACTGACGCTCATCAACCTCACGACCTGACCATGCGCTGTCAGGCACACCTGCTATCAACTCCGCAGCTTTGGCGAGAGCCAAACGCCGCAACTGTTCTGTCCAAGTTGCAAGGTGATTACTAAGGTCTGTTTCTGACGTAAGTCCGCTAACCCATTGACGGAATACTGGGTCTACATCCGAGTAGAAGGACCCCTCTGCGCTAAAGCCTGCGGCCCCGCGTTCGCCACCAGACGCAATGGCCAAATTATTGGCAAATTTTCGCAGTTCGGCTGCTGTATCTTGTGTTCGGTTTGCGGCCAACAACACGAATTGGATGGTCTGTTTATCGGCAGCCAAAAGCGCAGGGAACGCTAAATCATCTGTTAATAGACGGTTGTACGAAGCCATTTGGGGACCATATTCGTAACCAACCATCCGAAGACTCAACCGGTAATTCTGGGGCACAATGCCACTGCGGCGACCTGTTCGAGTCTTCAACGCTTCCATGACACCGGCGGGCTTTGAAATCTTTACCTCACTGCCAGTGCGCCCCTTAGTCGTATCGACCTCTGCTTCGGGCAGCACAGCCGAAAGACCTCGCCAAAGAGCTCGGTCAGGGTTGATTGCCTTTGGCATATAGATATCTTCTTTGGCTTTCTTCGACTGTGGCTCGCTATAGCGCCACGGCGACATCATTTCGATTGCATCTTGATGCAGATAGTCCACTGAATCACCAACACAAACGAGCGCACCGATAACCATGCCGCTTTCCACACGAAGCCGAATACGCCGCTGCGGCCAAGTAAGAAGAGTGAGTTGTCCCTTCGGAAGTGGCGTGTCCGAAACTGCGGACGTCGGAACCGGAAGCTCCCAAATAGGAGCACCTTCCCAGGCCACAGGCTTATGATCAACGACATTCAGTAGCAACGTTTCAAGTAGGCTTTGCCCTTCAAGTACGGTACCGCCAAGCCATCCTGCCCAGCCGATGCCACTGTTATAGCCTTTGCCGTCCTTTACTCGGGAATCACCCACTGCACCCGATTTAATTCCCGAAACGTCAAATGCGAGACAATGAACAAGCCAACGAGCTGCTTCTGCAAAAGGAAGGGGCGTGAGTGCCGAACGTCGGTGGAAAAGATTGCCCAACTCCGACGAATCCGGAATGATTACTTTAAGGCTCTTCCACTCTCCACTTTTTGTAGCAAGCGTAGGAGTTTGCATGAAAGGGGCTTCCCGATCGAGCAAATCGAATCGGTGCGAATATTCATCTAAATAGCGGCTGATGCGCTCTAACGGCAGCTTCTTGTCCTCCCATGCTGCCGCCCATTGTTTGCGGTTTTCCTTGACATCTTCTCCAAAGTCGAATGCGCGATAAAGAACCGCAAGAACCACGCGCAAAATCGCAAAGTCCTGCGCTGGCGATTCACCGGAGATCCGTTTTAACTCACCAGCCTGCGCAAAGATATCTCGAAGGCCTAATTCCCGACCATTGCCATCGTGCCCCGTGACCTTAATCCAGGGCTCGTCGAGCAGATTAAAACTCGGCTCAGCTCCGCTCACTGCGACTCCTTTTCTCGAATGGACCGCAATCCATACTTCATATCGTATGAAAAACTAACTCCGTTAACATGGCATTCCCCACTTTCGTTCAATGGCAATGGCAGAAGCCCTTTTAGCCAGGAGCTAAGTTGCCAAGAGGGGCTACCAAACCGCTCCAATTCAGCGATGAACTCGTCCACTCCCCCGACTTGCCAATAAGGCAGCGAAATGGTGCATTTAGCAACTTCGCGTGCTAATTCGTCGTCGACTCCATTGGCATTACTCAGAGACTCACCACCGCGATTTTCCAGCCACGGCAATGAATAGAGTTCGCTGCCTCGCTGTTCTACAAGAACTACTTCTATTGACTCTTCGATATCTCTCACCTGCGACTGCCCACGAAACTCTTCTGCAGATCCATGCTGGAACCACAGACTCATGTCTTTTTCGTTTGGCGATGGACCGAGCGAACGTTTCGCTTTTTCAGCAAGCTTCTCTCCCCTCACTTGCTGCTCCTTCACCGCCTCATCCCAGTCTTTTCGCCAACTGACTGGACACTGCGCATCTGCGTCATACGTTTCACGAACTATTCCTGCGACATCATCTGGCGAAATAAACTGCTTACGCCCCATCAACGCTGAGGCCGTCCGCATCAGCAACGCAGTGCCATAAATCCGTTTACTACCGCTCACAAACTCTGGAGCATTGCTATCCCTAATCTCAGTGCCCCCAAAGAGCACCAGTCGTGGCGTTTGAAGTCGCTCCGGACGGTTTTTACGACTGTGCCGATGGAGACGACCCGCCCGCTGAATCAGCAGGTCCGAAGGCGCAAAATCGCTAAACATAATGTCAAAATCCAGGTCAAGGGATTGCTCAACAATTTGCGTTGACACCACCACGCCTCGCTGTGGGCGCACGCCAGACTTGCCGTATTTGGCAACAAGCTCTTCTTCTTTAGCCCGTCGATCTGCCGCAGCGAAGCGCGAATGAAGCAAAAATACTTCCTCATCAGTGAAGCTACCGTCAGAACAAATTTCGTCGTAAAGCGTTTGGGCCCGCTGAACTGTATTGCATACGACTACGGCGCAACCACCATCATGAAGTTCCTCTGCCAGCTTGTGAACAACAGATGAGTCATCACAGAATTCGAGCGATACCACCTGCCTGCGAGATGAAGCCTTTGGCTTACGGACCGTGACACCATCCTCGTTTACAAAGGTCAGAAGTGGATAGGCACGTTCGTCTTTGGCAACTTCCATCTGGCCAAGAATCTTGTTGGGAATTTGAGCATTTCCTAACTGCGCAATCCCCGAGGCATAGGCCTCCATCAAATGAAAACGAGCATCCGGTGGAAGCGTTGCCGACAACGCAATGACTGGAACCCCATATGCGCCACACCATTCCAATGCGCGGTACAAATACTGCTGCATGTAAATGTCTGCAGCATGCACCTCATCGAGGATCAATACCTTTCCGGCAAGCCCCAGATGCCGCAACATGACATGCTTTGACTGCAGCGCCGAGAAAAGGAACTGATCGATTGTGCCAACAGTAAAGTCTGCCAGCGCTGCAGTTTTACGAGAGCGTAGCCACCAATGAGCCTCAACTGCAGGCTCTTTAGAATTGGCACCATATTCTTCGTCATAAATAGCCGAAAAACTCTGTGACGGAAACTTAAGACCTTGGAATTCATCATTAAACTGCGCGCGACTATGCGTGAGCATCGCAGAGGCCAACTGGTCTTCCGCAATCGCACGGTCGAGCCACTTCAAAACACGAGAAAACATGGCATCTGACGTGGCGCATGTAGGCAACGCGACTTGCACACCACCACATCCGAACTTGGCTGCAAGAACTTCCGCGGCCGCAAGTGCAGCCTCTGTCTTACCTTCACCAGTCGGTGCTTCTAGCAGCAACAGGCCTGGTTTATCCACTTCCTCAGCAAGCTTTACTGCGTCCAGCTGAACTGGGTATGGGGTGGCACCAGCAGGCAGGTCAAACCGAGCGCGAAATAAGTCATCCGCACTACTTTCCGGGCGAGGATCCCACGGATCCGGAAGATTTAATCCGTCAATCGCATCATCGCTTCTGCTTGTCGACGATGCATCAAACATCGACAGTGGAAATAAATCAGTGTTCGAAGCAAGCCAGTCAGCCATGACCACAATTCCCGTCAGAAGCATTTGCGCTTGCGCTGACAGCTCTTGCTCTCGGCGTTGTTCACAATCAGTCGCCGTTAAACCTGCCCTTGTGGCCACGGCGTCGAAGAATTCAGAACGAATGTGTTGCCACTTTTCACCTTCGAGTTCTTCGACGAAGTCTTCGGCAGAATGCAACAGATTCTCATCGGGAAACTTGCCGTGATGGCCACCAATAGGTGCAATATGTGTATTAGCAGAATCTTCACTAAATCCGTGGTTTTCCAGCAACCAAATCCACAGAGCATACGCACCGACAGCGCCGTGGGGCGCTCCACGTAACTCCTTGGAGGAAAGTGTTGCCGCAGCGCCTAGCCCATACGGGCGCACACGGTCATACAGTTCCGGAACTTTAACCGAAAAAGCATAAGACGCCTTACCAATATCGTGCCCACCAGCATAGAAAGCAACCCATGCACGGGCTCGTTCTTTCGAGCCGAACTCATCGGTAAGCACTTGCCTTAGTGATTCCGGCAACCACTCATCCCAGAGATAAAAAGCCACATCCTGGGCATCATTCAAATGTTGTGCGAGACTCAACGCCTCTTCACTTTGCCAATCCCACTTAGCCCACTGCAAGCGAGCTATTTCAGACAGTACATCTGCCAAGTTCGAGCCCATGTTCGACATAACGACCCTGTCCGGCCGAACCCCTATCCGGCCTCTATTCTAATCTCCAAGATAGCCGAGATATCAATTTCATTCAATATGGAAACTACCCCTTATTAACCCCACACAATAAAACGTTGATATCTATCCAATAGACTCATCTACAAGTGTCGCTTACACGAAAAATCCCCGCTTTCGCGGGGATAACATCGCCCCTCACAATAAAACCGGAACATCCCCGCTCACACAGGGAACCCGAAGGCGACAGAACCTACACTAACCTCTCCGCAGCTTCCGCCAGACCCAATCAACGATCACGAAGCCAACGAGAGTCACACCAAACAGTGGTGCAACCACCGAGTAGGCAATCAGCAGCGCCACAACAGCTGCTGCAACACCCGGGCGAATGTCGCGCCATCGCGTCGGCGCCGGGAGCCTGCCCGGGCGACCACCTCGACCGCGCCCAAACCACATGGCGTACCCGCGCACAATCATCGCCAACAGAGCGACACCAATCAGTGCCAGGACCAGCTGATTCACCCACCCGAACAGGATGCCCATGTGCGCGTTAATCAGCCATTCGGTCAGCTTCGCCGGCAGCGGCCAGTCCGCAAAATGAATCCGATCGACCATCGCTCCGGTCGAGCCGTCAACGGTGACGGTCTCAATGCCCATCCGCCATTCCTCGCGAGCTTCCTTGGCCATCCACACCGTGCCAGCTTCCGGCGGCGTCAGTTCGACCTTCCCGGCCAGGCCCTCAGCACGTGCGAGGCTCATAACACTATCTGCCTCTGACCAGTCATAATTCGCTGGCGCAGTCGCAGTCATGGCTGGTTTCGGTGCGTACCAGTCCATCGTCTCGCGCAGCTTTGCGATGCCCGTTCCAGCCACCCACGACCACGTCAGGCCGGTGACGGTCAGGAACAGAAGTCCAACGCTAACCGCCACGCCAACATTCGCGTGACGACGCATATGATGCGCCCTCTTACTTGTTCCCTGTGTCCGCTTGCGACGCGAACGGTCCCACCAGAGCCAGAGGCCACCGATAGCCAGTGCGCCCATCCAGGATGCTGCCGTCTCGGAGTAGAGACGACCAAAGTTGCTATCAATCCAGAGCCTGCGGTGCCCTTCCGAAATCCAGGCCCGCAGTGGCAGCGCCGCCGAGGAACCGTATTGCACCAGGTCACCCTTGATGCTCAGGTCACCTGGGTCGACAAACACCGCATGTCGGTAGGACTCCGACTTCAGCTGCTCGTCATTGAACATGACTCGCGTTGTCTGCCCCGGCTTTTCCGGGACCTGCACCGCGGTTACCGGCAGGTTCGGGTGCACGCGCTGCGCGACCTCAACCTGCTTTTCCAGTGGTTGTGCGGGAAGGCTCGATGTTGCAGTTAGTTCTTCGTGGTAAACCACCTTTTCTATGCTCGGGGCGAGGGCATACGCCACGCCTGTGATAGCTGCAATAACAAGTAGTGGCGCAACGAGGATGCCTGCAACGACATGGATTCGGTGCAGTAATGCTCGTGGCCCACCATTTTTCTGAGTCTGTGCGACGGGGTTTGCGGCTGGCGTTCCAGCGGCATCGCCTGTGGCTATTGAAGTCATGCCTTATTAGTCGGACGAATTGCCTCAGTTGTTCCCCAGCAAGCTCACTTTTATTACTTCCAGGGGTAGCCATTCGGCCACGCACCTCGTTGTCGGCCACCTTGTGCACAACTACCCGTCGTTAAGCACGCGTACCCTCGTAGACATGGCTTATCCAGACGTGTACCACGCCGATGACAACCGCTATGAGACGATGCCGTACAACCGCTCCGGCAGCACGGGGCTGAAGCTTCCAGCCATTACGCTGGGACTTTGGCATAACTTTGGTGATGACCGGCCGCTGGAAACGCAGCGTGAGATTCTGCGCACCGCGTTCGACCACGGCGTCACGCACTTCGACCTCGCCAACAATTACGGCCCACCGCAGGGCTCTGCGGAGGCGAATTTCGGTCGCATCATGGCCAAGGATTTCGCTCCCTACCGCGATGAAATGATCATTTCTTCCAAGGCCGGTTGGTACATGCAGGATGGCCCCTACGGCTTCGGCGGCTCGCGGAAGTACCTCGTGGCCAGCTGCGATGCCTCGCTGAAGCGCATGGGCCTGGATTATGTGGACATTTTCTACCACCACCGCCCCGACCCGGATACGCCTATCGAGGAAACCGTCGCCGCCCTCGATTTCCTCGTCCGGTCGGGTCGCGCGCTCTACGTCGGCGTTAGCTCCTACTCCCCCGAGCTCACTCGCCGCGCGCAGAAAATTGCCCGTGAGCTGGGCACACCGCTGACCATTCACCAGCCGAGCTACTCCATGTTCAACCGCTGGATCGAGGACGAGCTGCTGGCAACCTGCGCCGACGAAGGCATGGGCGTCATCGCCTTTTCCGCGCTTGCGCAGGGGCTTCTCACCGACCGCTACTTGGATGGCGTGCCGGAGTCCTCGCGTCTCGGGGCGCACAAGATGAACTCGGGGTTCCTCAACGACGACACGCTCACCGCCATCCGCGAGCTCAACGCCATTGCTTCACGACGAGGCCAGTCCCTGGCACAGATGGCCATCTCGTGGGTGCTCCGCCGTGACGAAGTGACCTCAGCCCTGATCGGTGCATCCTCGGTGAAGCAGCTGAAGAACAGCCTCGGCGCCCTGGACGCTGCACCGTTTAGCGATGAAGAACTCGCGGAAATCGACAAGTGGGCCGTCGACCGCGGGATTAATCAGTGGCAGGGCGCTACGGAGTCTGTGTAGGGAGCTCATCGAGCGCCGGCAGCACATACTCAATCAGCTCATCAATCTGCTCTTCCGCATCCCGCTTCGAGGTACGAAAGTTGATGCTGACGTGGTTGATTCCGAGCTGTCGCTGCGATTGCAGCAGCTCAATTAGCTTGTTGCGGCCAAGGCGGTACCCGAAGTGGCCGCCCTGCGCGGGGGCGTCGGGGTCTTCATGCAGGTCAATCCACAGTGATTCCAGGAAGGGTTTGAACACGCCCTCGCCGCACTCCTGGGCCACCGCTTCCTGCCAGTTGGCGATGTTTTTCTTCTGCATCTCCAGGCCCTTGTGGTACATGAACCACCCGTCGGTATGCGCGGCCTTCCACTCCAGGCTCTGCTGACAGGAGCCAGTGGCCAACAGCGGAACTCGGCGTGCCAGTGGCTTGGGCACCACATCGGATCCGCCCATCTTGCCCTCGGACCAGCGGATGGGCCGGTAGCTAGTACTGAGGGCCTTTTCATAGACCTCGATATGCTCGCGGAAGCGCTCACCGCGCTTGCCTTTGTCCTGGTTAAAGGCGGGGAACTCCTCGGGTCGGTCACCGGTGGCAACGCCAAAGAGGAAACGGCCGTCGGAAAGCCTGTCCAGTGTGGCAGCGCGCTTGGCCATCACCAGCGGATGCTGGAAGGGCACGACGACTGCACCGGTGCCGAGCGCGATATCGGTGGTGTGTGCGGCGATGTAGCTGAGGTACATCCAGGGGTCGTAGACCTGGCCGACGTCGCCAAATGTTTCCACGCGCAGCGGGATGTCGCGTGCCCAGACCGCCGCGATGCCTGCGCGTTCGACTTTCTGAATCAGCCGAATCTGGTTGCTCAGCGCGTCCCTGGGCTCGGCTTCGGCGTCCTGCTCGATGGGCAGACTCAGCCCTACCGTGAGTCGGCCCGGCGCGAATGTGCGCTGGTAACCGGGTAGTTCGTCGATAGGCTTGTCCGAAAGATCAAACAGCGAGCTCATGGTGCTCCACGGTAGTACAGCTCGAGGTGCGGCACTCGTCGTTAAGCTGGGAGCATGCTTGAGGATGTCATCATCGTCGGTGGCGGCCAAGCTGCCCTCGCTACCGCCTATTACTTGCACAAACGCGGCATTGATCCGCTCATTCTGGACAATCAGCCCGCTCCCGGCGGCTCCTGGCGCAATGTCTGGCCCTCACTGACGCTCTTTTCCACCCCGGACTTTTCCAACCTTCCGGGCATCCAGATGCCCGATTATGACGGTTTCCCGCCCGCTTCCCACGTGATTGACTACCTCAGCTCCTACGAAAAGCGCTACGAACTGCGCGTCCAGCGCCCGGTCACCGTCACGCACGTCTCCCATGACGGCACCTTCCAGCTCACCAGCGATGCCGGCGACTTCGAATCCCGACAGCTCATCGCCGCCACCGGCAACCGGCCCTTCGTCCCGCACTACCCCGGCACGACCGCCGCAAAACAGTGGCATTCGGCCAACTACCCAGGTCCCGAGCCATTCGAAAGCTCCCGCGTTGCCGTTGTCGGCGCGGCGAACTCCGGCGCACAAATTGCCTCTGAACTGGTACTTTCCAACATCGACACCACCTGGTTCACCCGCCACGAACCACGCTGGATGCCCAACGACGTCGACGGCCGCGTCCTGTTCAAACGCTACCGCCAGGGCGCCACCGACAGCATCGGCGACATCGTCGTCCTACCGCCCGTCCGCAAAGCCCGCGACTCCGGCGCACTCACCTGGACGCCCATGTTCTCCTCGCTTGACGACGTCCACGCGGACCACCTCATCTGGTGCACCGGTTTCCGCCCAGCGCTCGGCCCTTTCCGCAGCATCGACTCTGACCTCATCGAGTTCGTCGGCTACGGCGACTGGGTTGGCCCCGGTGCCGCCACGATTATGGGCGTTGGCCCCTTCGCTAAGCGCGCGGCCGAGCGGGTGGCTGCCCGTCTGTCAGCATGACCTGCATCAACAGCATGTCCAACCATCGCCCGTTCTTCGTCCCCACCTGCGGCAGTAGCCCAACACGCTGAAAGCCATACTTTTTGTGCAGCGCAATCGACCCCTCGTTACTGCCTTCTATCGCCGCAGCCAAGACGTGCTTTCCCGCCTCGCGAGCAGCATCGATGGTCGCGCTTAACAGTGCGCCTCCAATTCCCCTGCCTTGAAAGTTCGGATGCACGTAGATGGAGTTTTCCACCGTGTACTGAAACCCGTCGAAGTCACGGAAATCGCTAAAGGTGGCATATCCAGCGACTTCGTCGTCAAGCGTGGCGACGAAAACCGGGTAGCCCTTGTCCCAGTGCGCCTCCAGCCATGCGATGCGATTCTCCGCGCTGACGGTGTCATCGTTCCAGATGGCGACGGTGTTGATCACGGCCTCGTTGTAGATCTCCGCGATTGCTGCGGCGTCCTCCCGCGTTGCCTGTCGGATGATCATGGTTTTACTCCCCGCTGTCTGCGCTGTTTCTGTGCTGTTTTCTACAGCTCCGCTTTTATGAAAGCGAGATTACCAAGCTTTCGTTTTCGAACGGGTGTTTTATTTGTATTTTGGTACGCCACCCCGCGAACAACCCACAAACACCCAGGTAAAATGTGCTTTTATAGTCGGCTAACCATCTTCGAAAACTCCTCAAAATTCTCTTTCATTTCTCTTTACAAGTCAGAAAAGCGTCTGTAAGATAGCAAGTAAGTTCGAAAGAAAACCGACAACCATTGGAGCACCAGGGGGATCCAATGAAGTCCGAACAAGTACCCGAACCATATTGGGCTCATGAAAATCCTGAAGATGAGCTCTCAGCACTCGCGCGGGCTACCAACCGCGCTCAACTTGAGTTAATTGAAGCCTGCTGCCCTGCAGGTGATGATGACGTTGAAAACCATGCCGCTCGCATCAGCGTTCGGTTGGGAATCACTCGCAGTGAGGCACTACGTATCTGTGACATTGGCCTGTTGCTGGAGAAAATGCCACAGTTGGCGGAATATGCCCGGGAAAGCTGCGCACTGTCCATGCGGCAACTCGGCATCATTGCACATGGCGTGGTCGGCATCGAGCCTGATCAAATACCCGATGCAGAGAAGAAGATTCTGGCATTGGTTACGCCACGGAAGCGTCGTCAAGCAATGATTGGTCCTCGCACTCTCACCACCAAAATTGGTGATATTGCTGCGGACTTGGATGACCGTGCTCGCGCCGACGGCACAATTCCCACCATCACCGACACGGAATCGGTGACTCTCGTGGAACGTCCCGACAGCTACTCCCAAATCATTCTCACCCTGCGGCCGGACCGCGCCTATTTTGCCATGTGCGCAATTGAAACGGTCTTCCGCGCGAATGAGGAAATGACGCAGGCGGATGCATTTGTGGAACTCATCCACCAGCGCACCAATGCGGAAGTTGTGCTCAATGTTTTCCGCGAGCCCCACAGTGATGATGCCTGGCTGGACGGTGCCGGCTGGCTAGGCGCGCTGGTCACGGAGGAGTGGATGCAAAAAGTGACGCATGTCCGCCTCTCAGCAGACAGCGCCACCAATGGTTACCGTCCAACTCCAGCGCAGGTCGCCCGCGTCCACGGTCGCGATGGAACATGTCGCTTCCCCGGCTGCGAAGTCCCAGCGTACAAGTGCGATATTGACCATATCGCGCCGTACAACCAGGAAGACCCCGAAGCCGGTGGCCCCACCGACACACAGAATCTGCACTGCCTATGCAGGAAGCACCACAACCTGAAAACCCACAAGCTCTGGGATATCACCGCTTATGAGGACGGCTCAGAGGTGTGGTCCTCTGCCGACGGTATTACCGCGGCGACCGTCCCGGCCGGACCATTAGCCGGGTTCGGGCGACAGACATTTGACAAACGCGCTACCCAGAAGACGAAAGCACGCCATGACCACTACATGAAGTGGTGGCTGTCATTCGCGGCTGTGCCAGATCTGGTCTTTGATGATGGGGAGGATTAACCCAGCGGACCACCGCAGTTCGGCCATGCGCCAGCACCCTGGGAGGCAAGCACGCGCTCGCCAATCTCAATCTGCTGCTCCTTAGTGGCCTGGTCAGCCGTCGGTGCGTACTGGTCACCGCCGTGGCCGCTCCAGGTCTGCTGCGAGAACTGCAGTCCGCCGTAGTAGCCGTTACCGGTATTGGTCTGCCAATTTCCGCCGGACTCACAAGCCGCAACCTGATCCCAGGCGCTAACTGATGCAGCGTTAGCGGCCGCGGTCGGGGCAGCAATCATGCCTGCTGCCACAGCGGCGGATGCGATGAACTTACCGGAAAAACGCATAAAAAGAGAACACTCCTAAAGGGTTGACTTTTCTCTTGGGCGACCAACCTACGCGCACCCTCCCCCGTCCTGTCAACCCGTATCCTGGAAAGCATGTCCGTGGCAGATGTCGTCCGCAAGACCGAGAGAAGGATCAACGCGCTGGCCGCCAAGCGTTCCAAAAACGCTGGTTGGGAACCGGAAATTATCGGTTTCACCGGGTACGGAAATGCAGAGCGCGTGCGCGTATTCGGCCGTGTCCTCCTGAAGGATCCGGCCAAAAAACGAGACGAAGAACGAAACAAAAAACGCGGTTTTTGGCAGTTCTTTACCGTCGAACTCGCGGACTTTCCTGTCACCATCACTGCTGGCAATCGCACGGTGGAAACCACCACGGATAGCAACGGCTATATCGAGGTACTAATCAGGAATCACGGCCTCGAACCCGGCTGGCACGAAATTACCATCAACGACACTCCTGCAGAGGTCCTCATCCTCTCCCCGGAGACCAAATATGGCATCGTCTCCGATATTGATGACACCGTGTTGGTCACCATGCTGCCGCGCGCCCTCATCGCCGCCTACAACTCCTGGGTCAAGGAGACAGATGAGCGCAAGGCCGTCGCTGGCTTCGGCGAGTTCTATGCGCAACTTCGCCGTCGTTACGCGAGCAAAACGGACGAGGACACGGACGTCCCCGTCATCTACCTTTCCACCGGAGCGTGGAACACCTTCAGCACACTAAAAAGATTCCTACACCGCAACAACCTGCCGAAGGGCCCACTGCTGCTCACCGACTGGGGGCCAACGCCCACCGGCCTGTTCCGCTCGGGCAAGGAACACAAGAAGGTGCGACTTCGCGACCTGTTTATTGACTTCCCCGAAATCAACTGGATCCTCGTCGGCGATGATGGCCAGTACGACCCGCTCATCTACGGCACGGCCGCGGCGGAGCATCCGGACAAGGTCGCGGCCATCGCAATCCGCAACCTCACTCCCAGCGAGCACGTGCTCTCTCACGGCACGGCAGTGCCAATTGAAAAGCTGGAGAACAAGGAGGTCCCGTTCATCGAGGGCGCAGACGGCTTTGAACTGCTCAAACAGATCGACCAACTGCCGCAACCATGATCTACCTCCGCCATGCCCGTATTCACGATGATGCCGAGCTCCCGGCGTACGTCGTAAAGCTCGCCCTGCCCTTCCCCATGGCCTTCACCACGCCGATTACCATTCTGACCGGCGAAAACGGCAAGGGAAAGTCGACGGTGCTGGAGGCGTTGGCGTCGGCGATGGGTGTCGATACGGACGGCGGCTCGCGGTACAAGACGCAAGAGCGCACCTCCCCGGTCCCACTGGCGCTGACCAGGCGCAATCCCCCGGACACGTTCTTCTTTCGCGGCGACGCGCACCTGAACCTCGCGCGCTATTACGAGTCGCTTGGGCAGCTACCAGGTGGCAGAGAAATGGCAGACCTCACCCAGATGAGCCACGGCCAATCCATCATGACGCTGGCCGAACGCCGCTTCAGTCCCGAATCACTGATTTTCCTTGACGAACCCGAAGCCGGCCTGTCGGTACTGCGCCAGCTGGAACTCCTCGGCCGCCTCGGCGCGCTCGCGGAAGCCGGCGCACAAATCATCATGGCGACGCATTCCCCCATCCTGCTCGCCGCACCGGAAGCAACAATCATTTCGCTTGACGACGCCGACACCACCCACTTCGAAGACACCCTCGCGGTACGGGCGACCAGGGATTTCCTAGCCGATCCGGTCGGCATCGCGGACTACATGGTGGAGCGTTTTACTTCGGATTCTTAAGCCCCAGCGCCGCCACGACACCCAGGGCCGACAGTGCCACCGGCAACCACATCGCGTCACTCATGGCGGTGGTGAAGTCGCCACGGTTGCTGCTGAGAGCTGCGGCCATGACGGTAGCAATCAGCGCGCTGCCCAGCACACTGCCAATCTGGCGGATGGTGTTGTACACACCGGAGGCGGCACCGGCGAGGGACGGGTCGATGTTGCGGGTGGCAGCCGTCGACAGCGTGCCCCAAATAAACGCGTTTGCCACACCGAATGCGGCGCCCGGCAGCAGCAGCCACAGCACGGAGAGGTCCTCGTGGATGAGGTAGTGGAACCCGAGCATGCCCACCAGCGAGGACCCAAAACCAATCAGCGCGAACTCGCGGAACTTCAGCCGGTCCAGCATTCGCCCAGTCCACGGTGCCATGACACCAGAGATGAGCGCCTGCGGCACGAGCAGCAGTGAGGCCTGGATGGTCGATAGGTCGCGAGCATTCTGGGCGAAGAGGATAATCGGGAAACCGACCGCGACCACCAGCGCCCCCGTCACAGCAATCGCCAGCGAGGAGATGGTGAAGTTGCGATCCTTAAAAAGGGACAGTGGCATCAACGGTTCGGCCGTGGTCTTGGCCTCCCACGCGGTGAATAGTCCAAGAACCACCACGCCACCGGCAATCAGTGCCCAGATCCAACCGGACCAGTCGGCACTCTCCCCCTCCTGAATGCCGAAGACCAGCAGGAACATACCAATCGCGCTGAGTACAACACCGAGATAATCAATCTTGTTGCGGTGCGTCTCAAAGGTCGGCAGATAGCGGAACGCAAAAACGAGCCCGATCAGCCCAATCGGCACATTAATGAGGAAAATCCAGCGCCAACTCAGCAGCTCAATCAACACGCCACCGGCCAGCGGCCCCGTCAGCGAGGCAATTCCGGCCGCCGCACCCCACAGGCCCATCGCCGCACCGCGATGCGCCGGCGGAAACATCTGCGTAATCAGCGCCATCGTCTGCGGCGTCAGCAGCGCGGCCCCCAGTCCCTGCACCACGCGGGCAATGATCAGCATGCTTAACGACGGCGCCAACCCACACGCCAGCGACGCCAACACGAAGATAACCAGGCCCGCTACATAGGTGTGCTTGACTCCCCAGAGGTCACCGAGCCTGCCAGTAATGAGCAACGGCACGGCATAGGCCAGCAGATAACCACTGGTCACCCACATGACCTGGTTGAGCTCACCGCCCAGTTCATGCTGGATGGTGTTGATACCAACGGTGACAATGGTGGCGTCGACCAGAATCATGAAGAAGCCGAGCAATACGGTCCACAGCGCTGGCCACGCCTTTTTGGGATCAAACTGAGTATTCAAATCTGTAGCCACTCGGAGTCATGTTAGTTGATGGCGCGGTTAGTTAGTTGATGGCACAGTAAAATCCCGACCATGGCTGTTCAGCATATGACCGACGAAACCATCGCCGAGTTCTTCGCCGACCACCTCTCGCGCGTAGATGCTGACACGCAGCGCGCGGTGGCTCTCGAGGTGTTGGAATGGGTTCATGAAAAGTACCCGGAACTCGGCGTTCGCATTGCCTGGAATCAGCCGATGTTCACGCTCGATGGCACTTTTATCATCGGTTTTTCCTACGCCAAGAAACACATGTCCATCGCCCCAGAGCGCGACGGCATTGTGAAGTTCTCCGACGAGTTCGATGACCGCGGCCTCTCCTATGGCAAAATGATGGTCCGTTTCCCCTGGCCAAAAGATGGCAAAGCCGAGTCCATGCCGCTGGACCTGCTGGCCAAGATGATTGAGTTCAACATCGAGGACAAGCGCGGGATGACCAAGTTTTGGCGGTAGGAAGGTCTCCGTCGAATTTAGTGGCTAGCCCGAAACCACGCTGTCCAGAATCATCGCAGCATCAACAAATCTCTCGGGATGGGGACCCGCGAAGTTCAGGCGTAAATACGGGCCGATTTCCTCGGAGGGAAACCAGTCCCGTCCTGGCGCAACTATCAGTCCCCGTCCTTCGCAACGTTCGGCAACCTCTTGGGGGTCTGTGCCATCGGGAAGCCTGCACCACAAGTTGAGTCCTCCTTGAGGCACGTGTGGAGTTTCCACCGACGGCGCATATCTGGATAAAGCTTCAAGCAAATCATTTCGTCGCTGTCGCAGTGCGACCTGCATATTTTTGAGGTGCGTCGCGTACGCACTTTGCTTGACGACGTCCAGCGCCACGGCCTGCAAAATTCCACTGGTGTACAACGCTTCGGCTGAAACTTCTGCGAGTATCCGCTGAAGAACCGGCCCCTTGGCAATTACTGCCCCTACCCGAACTGCAGGCGAAATCACCTTTGTCAGCGATCGCAGATAGATGACATGCCCTTCGGCATCATCCGCCGCTATCGGAACATCAGGTGCGTCGAATGCGAAATCATGTGCCCAATCGTCCTCAATGAGGAAAGCGTTGAACGCTCTTATGATTTCAATAATTGTTTTACGACGAGCTGTCGACCACCGTTTCCCATGAGGGTTACCGAACGTGGGTTGACCATAAAAAGCTCGTGCAGAACTCGTTCGTAGCAGCCTCTCCAAACTCTCGGGGATTGGCCCCTCATCATCACTTTCCACTGGTAGTAGAGAAATCCCAGCCTGCCGAGCAGCCAGGATTGCACCCCAATATGAAGGCGACTCAATGATGAGTTCCTTCGGTGAAATGGCACGAAAAATGGCACCGAGCCCGCTCTGTGTGCCCGGAACAATAACCACATCGCGCTCATTTGCCCGTACCAGTTGCGAAGCAAACCACTGCCGCAGTTCTGCCATCCCCCGCACCGGTGCTCGTCGATAGGCATCGTACGATTTACTGACTCTGGTAAGCGCTCTTCGTACCAAGTTCGTTGGCAGCAGAGATTCATCCGGATAACCGGAATGCAGACTGATTGCCTCATCAGTGGAAGCTCTCTGGGTGGCGGCCAGAACCCTTCCGGTATTGGGCTGAGGTCCCAGCGCTCCGACTTGCCAGCTAAAGTCCGCCCGTGGGAGTTGTTGGCGATGCCTGACGAATACCCCCACGCCGACTCGCACTTCTACCAGTCCGCGGGTAGCCAGTTCGTGGATAGCGTTTCGCACTGTCACCGGGCTAACCGAATACGACCGTGTGATTTCACGGCTGGATGGCAGCTTTTCTCCGGCTTTGTGTTGCGCAATCCACGTTTCCAGCTCGCCGACCAACATAGACGTGCTACTGTTAACCATGAATATACATAGTAGCGCTATCGTATCGAAGCGCGCAGTGCTATCCTGCCCAATCCATTTTTCGCATCACCTCGACAATGTTCTCTATGACCTGCGCGGACCAATTCAGGACAAGGCCGACGAGCTACAGCGCCAGGGCGTAAAGGTCATTCCCCTCAATGTCGGAAATCCTGCCCCATTCGGCTTCCGGCCATCTGCAGAGGTACTTTCCGCTATGCACCGTGGCCTCGAGGAAACTTCTGGATACTCAAATTCCCTCGGCCTGAGCGACACCCGTCAGACTGTCGTGGACTACTACTCGCAGAATGAGGACTTCCCCGCCCTCGATAGCAATCACGTTCTTGTCGGAAATGGTGTCTCGGAGCTGGTAAACCTATGTCTACAAGCTCTCATCAACGACGGTGATGAGATCCTCATCCCCTCACCCGACTATCCACTCTGGACCGCATCCACCACCCTCGCCGGCGGAGTCCCCGTGCACTATTCCTGCCTAGAAGAAAATAATTGGCAGCCAGACGTCGATGCCATACGCGAGTCCATCACAGCCAAAACTCGGGCGATTGTCATCATCAATCCAAACAATCCCACAGGCGCCATCTACTCACCGGAGACTCTCTCCCAGATTGCCCAGCTCGCACGTGAGCACAATCTAGTGCTGCTTTCCGACGAAATCTACGACCGCATTGTGTACCCTGGAGCCTCGTTCACTCCAACAGCTTGCCTAGCGCAGGATGTCCCCTGCTTAACGTTCTCCGGCCTTTCCAAGACGCATCGCTTGGCCGGATTGAGAGCTGGATGGGTGACTGCAACTGGATTTCGCGAACAGGACACCCTGTTTAAAGGAATTCGACTACTGGCCTCAATGCGGATGTGCGCCTCAATTCCAGCCCAGCACGCGATTGCTGCCGTGCTGGGCAAAGAACACAGCATCGACAATTTAGTACGACCCGGTGGCCGCCTCTTCGAACAAAAAGTTGCTGCCACTACAGCACTCAGCAAGATTCCCGGAATCTCGTTCATCGAGCCGCAAGGGGCGCTGTACATTTTCATTCGACTAGACGGCAATATTTACGAAATTGATAAGGATGAGGACTTCGTTCTCTCGTTTCTGGAAGCAGAACACATTCACATCGTCCAAGGCAGCGCTTTCAATGTGAAAGGCGGGACATATGTCCGGATTACTTTTCTTCCTGAGGTCGAGACAATTGAACATTTCGCCGCTCGCTTCGCAGCTCACCTGGAGAAGTACGCTAAGCGCTAGCCCCTACCTACATCGCTAAATCCGCCAGGGCATCCTCATCAATAAAGGCCGTCCATCTTCGACCCGCGCAGGTATTGAAAAGTTCTCCGACGAGTTCGATGACCGCGGCCTCTCCTACGGAAAAATGATGGTCCGCTTCCCCTGGCCAAAGGATGGCAAGGCCGAGTCCATGCCGCTGGACCTGCTGGCCAAAATGATTGAGTTCAACATCGAGGACAAGCGCGGGATGACCAAGTTCTGGCGGTAGGTCGGGGTTGATTACCAGCCCTGGAAGCTGCCAAGCACTTAATGAGCATTCCTTTCCTCAGCGAGATCACGCAGGAATGTGTCTTTGTCGTCGCAGTAAATCTCAATCGAGGAAACCATCATTGGTCCCTTGTAAAGATCTTCTGCCACGACCTGCGAATCGACTTCTAACTTGACGTTCACTTCACTCAAAACAGGCACCCTGAGATTGCCGTGCTCGTCAATTGCTACGTCCCCTCCTTCACCTGCCGTTACGGAGCTCGCATGACGTAAGTGTGACCACGGAATTTCGCAAATAAGCCTTCGCCCATTTCGCAGTACGAGTCCTTGCGGTGTCATTAGATGTGGATGATCCCGAACAGTTACGTAAAATCCAGATAAAAGAACTACGGCATAAACACTAATTACCAGCAATAAATATCGCCAAAACGCATTAGAAATAGCAAAATGCACTATGCTTATTTCTGCAACGCTCAGCGCCAGTATCATAAAAACAACAGTTCGAAGGTTTCTATATGCTGTGAAGGATCTGACTTCACTGTCGACATTTCTCTGAGGCTTAAAAAAGGTGAAAGCAGCTAGCAGCGAACCAACTTCCGAAACGAGTAACGCTAGTATTTTTCGAGGTACGCCAAATTTCTTTGACGTCTCGGACAGCGAAGAAGCCCATGACCTGCCATTTCTGAGATAGTCTTGCCACATACCTCCAAACAGTAAGAGAAAAGCCGCAACCACCACGGCAAGTGGTAACAGGAATACCCAACCCGGCAAACCAGATACCACATTCATAAGAAGGAAAAGAACTCCTTCAAAAATAATTGCGGCACCCAGCATTGCTCTAAATACAATTTTCATGTTTGCCTTCCGACTATGAATTGGCAGGTTTTCCTCGGAAGAAGATTACTCACCAAACGGGCTCTCTCTTAATACTTCTTACACATTCTTGAGTTGCCTTTTCACGATATGAACAGGTACCAAATGGTCGTTAAAATATGGTCGTAAGCCAAGCTCATGACTGAACACCGCTATATCAATGCCCCAGATGGGGGCCGACTGCCCTCATGCACATCTCAAAACTATTCAAGTTTTCTTCTACTTTCAATACAAAATGAGTTGTGAGATTTCTACATTTCTTCTCGTGAGCCGTTGCAATGCTAGCTGGCCGACGCATCCGACGACTTATGGCCACGCTATTCACCTATCGATGCGCTACAGCGTGTCCACAAGTGAATAGCGCATCGACAAGTGAAAGAGCCTGGCCCACAGCGTGCGCATAAGTGCCGAAAAAGCATCGATAAGTCGAGAATACATCGATAAGTCCCCGAAACCTGGCCATAAGTGCCGGACAGGGTTAAAGGGGGGGGGTAAAGGACAAGCCAACAATCTCAGCTCAGCATCTGCCTCTGCTTCAACCCAAACCCCACTCCAACCGCCACCGCAAACAAAAAAATCCTCGGAAGCTTTTACACTTCCGAGGATCTTCGCTGTGGGCGAAGGGGGACTTGAACCCCCACGTCCGTAAAGGACACTGGCACCTGAAGCCAGCGCGTCTGCCATTCCGCCACTCGCCCGTGGGAACGAATAGAACTATAACACCCCGCGCTAATACACCACCAAATCCCCAGGCCAGCGCGCGTTTTCCACCACTTTTCAGCACTTAGCAATAGCAACTTCCTCCACAACCGTCGTCACTATTTGATAAACCTCAGTAGTTCCTAGCCCTTAACTGAAGGTGTAGGGCTCTATACTGTTGCTTAAGTATCGATAATTTTTGTGCACATTTTTTTTCACGTAACCCGCCGCGGTTTGGCGGGAGAAGGCGAATTTCTTTAGTCAGATGGATTTCCTAGGACGCATCCGCAAGCTCGATAGCTCGCTTCAGCGCGGGCTCGATAACAGCTTTGCGCGCGTGTTCGGCGGCAAGGTTGTCCCGAATGAGTTAGAAGAATGCCTGAAGCAGGAAATTGAAGACTTCCTGATGCAGGACGCCAACGGTCAGTACTTGGCACCCAATGATTTCCGCATTGGCATCAGCGCTGCCGACTACAAGAACCTTTCTGCGTCCGAGCCCAACCTGCCGAATCAGTTGGCTGACCGCATGACACGCTACTGCCGTAACAACGGCTGGGGCTTCACCGGTTCCATTAGCGTCCACCTGCAGGCAGTGGAGTCTCTCCACACCGGCCAGTTGAAGACGGCCAGCACTTTCACCGAGGACACCGTGGGCACCTCGGAGTTCGCCCCATTCGAGGACAGTGCCGATGATGCCAACACTGACGCAGCCCCGTCGCAAAGCGATGATGAACCCCAAGCTGCAGAGACCTCTGCCGCCTACCACCCGCAGCCTGAAGCTGAGCAGTTCCCCACCGCTTCCCGCCCCATCCCCGCGGTCGACCCAGAGGCTGCAACTGAGCTGAGCAGCGCGACCGTGGGCGAAGACCAGTCCCAGGAAAAGACCGTCACCCTGCTGTTGCAGGACGGCTCCTCGCGCGTATTTGAGGTGCGCCATGGTTCGAACATCATCGGCCGCGGCACCGCTTCCGACTTCCGTCTCCCGGATACTGGTGTTTCCCGCCAGCATGCCGAGATCACGTGGGACGGCCAGGACGCTGTGCTCGTCGATTTGCATTCGACCAACGGCACCATTGTCAATGGCGAACCCATTGAGAACTGGCTGCTGGCTGACGGCGACGAAATCTCGCTGGGGCATTCTGTTCTCGAAGTTCAGATCCGCTAGTTAAATCCGCTGATTCAGATCCGCTAAGTAGTGAGGTTCACCAGGTTCACATGCCACTGCCCTAGGTTTGCCGACACATTCCTGGAATAATTACGTCCGTGTGTTCGGTTTGCGGACCCACCAGCTCTACATAAGGAGGTTCCTCGGACGTGGAAGCTATCGTTTTTCTGCTTTCGCGCATCGGCGTGCTGGTCGTCCTGTGGTTTTTCATTTGGATGACGCTTCGCACCCTGCGTACAGAAACAACAGGCTCGGCTCCGCTGCGCCCACTTCGGCAGGCCAGCAGTGCTCCGGCCAAGCGTTTCCAGCGCTCGCAGACTCCACATCAGCTCCTTGTCACCTCCGGGCCGCTGGCGGGTTCGCGCATGAACCTAAACAACCAACGCGACATCACTATTGGCCGTTCAGAGTCGAATGCCTTCGTCCTCAACGATGACTTCGCCTCGGGCCAGCACGCTCGCGTCATCAACCGCGACGGCATCTGGTACCTGGAAGACCTGGACTCCCGCAATGGCACATTCCTCAATGGCCAGCGCGTGGAACAGCCGGAACGCCTGGCTTCGGGTATGGAATTTCGTATTGGCCGTACAACTTTGAGGTTGCAACCATGAGTCTTGCTCTGAATTACACGGCCCGCTCTGACCGCGGCCTCATCCGACAGAACAACGAGGACTCCGCCTATGCGGGTTCGCGTCTGCTCGCGCTTGCCGACGGCATGGGTGGCCACGCCGCCGGAGAAATCGCATCTCAGCTGATGATTGCGGCCGTCTCTCGGCTGGACAATGATCAGCCCGGCCCCGATTTGCTCGAGTCCCTGCGCAGCGCCTGCATGGAGGGCAATAACTCCATCGCGGATGAAATTGAGCAGAACCCCTCTACGCAAGGCATGGGCACTACGCTGACTGCTCTGCTTTTCGACGGTACCCGCCTGGGCATGTGCCATGTCGGTGACTCGCGTGGCTATCTGCTGCGCGACGGGGAGCTCATCCGCATTACCCGGGATGACACCTATGTGCAGTCCCTGGTGGATGAGGGCAATCTCACCGAAGAAGAAGCGGCAATTCACCCTCAGCGCTCACTGATTTTGAAGGCTCTCACCGGTCGCCCGGTGGAGCCTACTTTGTCTTATCGCGATGTTCACGAGGGCGATCGCTACCTGCTGTGCTCGGATGGTCTATCCGATCCAGTGTCCGCGGACACCATCAAAGACGTGCTCTCGGAGGGCACTCCGGACGAGGCCGCTACCAAGCTCATTGACTACGCGTTGAAGTCCGGTGGTCCGGATAACATCACCGTGGTGGTTGCCGATGTTGTCGATTCGTCGGCACGCACGCCTTACGAGCCCGCCCTGGCCGGTGCCCTGCAGAGTGCGGAGGAGGAACTCCCCCGCCCCAATACGTCAGCGGGACGCGCGGCGGCACTCCGCCCGCGGAAGTCGCAGGAAATTGCAGTGACTTCGGCGCCGGAGAAGAAAGCTTCCAAGGGCAAGTGGCTAGTTATTTCTGTGGTGCTGGTGCTGGTGGCCGGGTTGGTCGGCCTTGGTATTTGGGGCTGGCAGAAGAAGGAGTCGATGTACCATCTCGCGGTGGTCGACGGGCAGGTGCAGCTGATGCACGGCGTGCCCGGCAGTTTGCTGGGCTTCGATCTGCAAGAGCCACATCAGTTCATCTGTTTGACCGATGACAATAAAGTTCAGCTTCCTCCGGCTGGGACGCCGAAGGAGAAGGTCGACTGCCACATCATGACGCCGGAAGATCTCTCACCGGCGGCACGCAATTCGCTGGAAGGTCTGCCGGCTGATTCCTACGACGGTGTCAGCGACCAGATTGGCCGTTTGGCGGAGTCGGCACTGCCGGTATGTCTGTCCGTTTCCGACGATGACAAGAAGGATGAAAAGCTGGGCTCGAAGCCAGGAGTCAACTGTAGGCAGGTGCGAAAATGAGTGAAACTACCACGAAGCGACAGCTTCGGATGAAGGAAATGCTCCTGCTGCTGCTGTCGGCAGGATTGTTGCTTTTGGCACTAATTTCACTGGAACTGGCTCAGGGCAACTCTCTGACCGCAGATGTCTTTTACATCATTGGCGGATTCTTTGTGATCTTTGCAGTGGCGCATATCGCGCTGACCTTTGTGGCACCCAACGCCGATCAGGTGATGCTGCCGGTTGCGGCCACGCTCAACGCCTTGGGGCTGGTGATGATTCACCGCCTCGACCTGGCCAATGACACCTCGTTGGTGCGCAACCAGATCATGTGGACCGTACTCAGTGTCGCACTGTTTATCGGCGTGATTGTCCTGCTGCGCAACCACCACTCGCTGTCGCAGTACTCGTATCTGCTGGGTCTCGGCGGCTTGATTCTGTTGGCGCTACCGCTGGTGTGGCCGTCGTCGATTAATGCTGATGCCCGCATCTGGATTTCCATCGGCCCGTTCTCCATGCAGCCGGGTGAGTTTGCCAAGGTCATGCTGCTGATCTTCTTTGCTCAGCTGCTGGTGAATAAGCGCTCGCTGTTCAATGTGGCGGGCAAGCGTTTCCTGGGCATTGATTTCCCGCGTGTTCGCGACCTGGGTCCGATTCTGCTGATCTGGGGCATCGCTACCGTCATCATGGCTCTGCAGAATGACTTTGGCCCGGCGCTGGTGCTCTTCGGCACTGTGCTGGCAATGCTCTACGCTGCCACCGGTCGCGGTTCCTGGCTGATCATCGGCATGGTGCTGGTGACCGTCGGCGTTGTCGGTGTCTACATGGTTTCGGACAAGATTCAGGCGCGAGTCACGCATTTCCTGGATCCGTTGGGCTCCTACGACGAGGGCGGCTACCAGCTCTCCCAGGGTCTGTTCGGCATGAGCTGGGGTGGCATCGGTGGCACCGGTCTGGGCCAGGGCTACCCACAGAACATTCCGGTGGCACACTCTGACTTCATCCTCTCGGCCTTTGGTGAGGAGCTCGGTTTTACCGGCCTGAGTGCCATCATCCTGCTGTTCGCGATTCTGATTTCCCGCGGTATTTCGGCGAGCTTGGCGGTACGTGATTCCTTTGGCAAGCTGCTGGCGGCCGGTGTCGCATTCTCGATGGCCATTCAGCTGTTCGTGGTTGCAGCCGGTGTTTCCAAGCTGATGCCGCTGACCGGTCTGACTACTCCGTTCATGTCAGCCGGTGGTTCCTCACTGCTGGCCAGCTACATCATGTTGGCCATCGTGTTGCGCGTCTCTGACGAGGCCAACCGCCCCTGGGGTATTCCAAGCAACCCTTCGGGCCTCAACGACAATGCCACCGCATCTCAGGAGGTGAACCAGTAGATGAATAAAACCATTCGCCAAATCTTTGTTGTCGTTCTCGGACTCTTCGTTCTTCTACTGGCGAACCTGACCTACATCCAGGGCTTCCAGCAGGATAAGTACGCCCACAATCCGCTGAATAGCCGCCAGTTCCTGGAGGAAAAGTCCAAACCTCGCGGCCAAATCACCACTGACGGCGACATTCTGGCCCACTCGGTCAAGGGCGAGAGCGGCTTCTATGACCGCAGCTACGACACCGACCCGGAGGCATATGCCGCGGTGGTCGGATACCTGTCGGACATCTACGGCTCCGCCGGTATCGAACGCTCTCAGAACGAGATCTTGAACGGCAGCGACCCTTCGCTGTTTACCTCCCGCGCCCTCGACATGGTCACGGGCAAGGAACCTTCTGGGGCCTCCACGGAGCTGACGCTGTTGCCGAACGCTCAGCGGACTGCGTACCAACAACTCGCTGAACGCGGCTACGTCGGCTCCGCCGTCGCCATTCGCCCATCGACGGGTGAAATTCTCGCGATGGCCTCCACACCGTCGTTCAACCCGAATGACATCGCTGCCGGCGACGAGAGTACCTGGCAGTCCCTCAATAACAATGAGGGCGCACCGCTGCTCAACCACGCCACTCAGCGTCCGCTGCCGCCGGGTTCCACTTTCAAGGTGTTGACCACGGTCACGGCACTGGAGCAAGGCGCTTCCCCGGACACCTCAGTCACTGGCGCACCGCAGATTACGCTGCCGGATACCACCACTACGTTGGAGAACTACGGTGGCTCGACCTGTGGTGGGGCTACTACAACTCTCCGCCAGGCTTTCGCGCAGTCCTGTAATACGGCATTCGCTGAGCTCGGTATGCAGTACGGGGCCGATGCGCTCAAGGACGTCGCTAAGCGATTCGGCATCGGTGAGACCCACGATGACGCGGGCCTGCCGATTCAGCCCTCCGCTGTCGGTGATATTCCGGATCAGTCCTCGCTGGGTCAGACCTCCATTGGTCAGCGCGACGTGTCCTTCACGCCGCTGGACAACGCCATCATCGCCGCCACGATTGCCAACGGCGGCGTGCGCATGGAACCCCAGATCATCAAATCGGTGCGCGGTGCCGACCTCTCCGAAATCAAGTCCTTTAAGCCGATTGAAGCCGGCGAGGCGATTTCGCCGGAGGTCGCGGAGACCGTAACTGAGCTGATGCGCGGCTCCGAGTCGCACTCGGGCGGTAACGGTTCGCGTATTGCCTCCAAGACCGGTACCGCGGAACACGGTGCTGTCCGCGGCGAGTACGCACCGCACGTCTGGTACATCGCCTTCGCGCCGGACTCCGATGTCGCCGTGGCTGTCGTCGTGGAAAACGGTGGCGGCCAGGGCCAGGGCGCTACCGGCGCCTCCGTTGCTGCCCCGATTGGCCGTGCACTCATTGACGCGGTCGAACAGGCGGGTCGATAAGCATGGATGCCCACCAAGTTCAAGACATCGTTGGCGACCGATATCACGTTCGCCGTCTGCTCGGCCGTGGCGGCATGTCCACCGTCTGGCTTGCCGACGACGCCACCAGCGGCGAACTGGTTGCAATCAAACTTCTGAACCAGGAGTACTCGGACAACTACGAGTTCCGGCAGCGTTTCCAGAACGAAGCCGCCGCTGCGCGCAGCGTCAACAGCCCAAACGTGGTGAAGATTGTCACCTACGAGGAAGGCGACATCGGCAGCCACGGCGCGTGTTACATCGTCATGGAGTACATCCGTGGCGAATCTCTGTCGCAGGTGCTGCAGCGACGTCGCACCCTGCCAGAGCACCTGATGCTCGACGTGCTGGAGCAGACTGCACACGGCCTGTCGGCAATTCACGCTGCGAACCTTGTCCACCGCGACATTAAGCCGGGCAACCTCCTGGTGACGCCGGAGGGCACCGTGAAGATTACCGACTTTGGCATTGCCAAAGCCGCTGAAGCGGTGCCTCTGACGCGTACCGGCATGGTCGTCGGTACCGCGCAGTATGTCTCACCGGAGCAGGCGCAGGGCAAACAGGTGAGTCCGGCGACTGACATCTACTCGCTTGGCTGTGTCGCCTACGAAATGGTGGCCGGCGCCCGGCCCTTCCAGGGCGACTCCACCGTCGCGGTTGCCGTGGCACACATCAACGAGGCTCCGCCTGCGTTGGCGCCGACGGTCAATCCGCATATCCGCGAACTTATCGGCATTATGCTGCGCAAGGATCCGCAGCGTCGCTATGCCGATGGCCGTGAGCTGGCACAGGCTGTTTTGCGAGTGCGCGCGGGGCACCGCCCACCGCAGCCGCGTGGTGTGACCCCAACGGTGCACCGTCAATCCAACGCTGCCAACCCGGCGACCACCGAACTCGGTGCCATGACGCGACCGCCCATGCCGGTGTCGCAGCCACCGCAGCAACCGCAGCGACCACCGCAGCAACCCGCCCGACAGCGTAAGCCGGCAAAGAAGCGCAGTGGCTGCGGTTGTGGCTGCGGCAGCATTGTGCTGTTGGTGCTGATAGTGTTGCTGGCCGGTGCTATCGCAGTCGTCTATTCGCTGTCGACTACCGGTTCACTGCCAACCATTCCGAACTTGGAGCAGTACATTCCGAACCAGTCACAGCAGCAAACCCCAGAGGAAAACACCGACCCCAACGACGGTTCTGGTTACGGTTGGTCGGGAGACAATTCCGGTAACTGGGGAAATAACGACGGCGGCAACTCTGGGGAAAACTACGGCGGCAACAATGACGGTGCCTCTGACAGCTCCACTGAGCAGGACACCAGCGAGACCGCTCCGGATACGTCCGAACCGACTCAGGATTCGGGCAACGACAGTGGCGACAACAGTGGCGACGACTCCAGTGGCGGTGGTCTACCCGGTATTCAATTGCCCTTGGGAAATGACTCCGGTAATACCTTGGGGACTCCAGATGCACAGTAATATTCAGGTACAAGATGTTTTGGTGGAAATCCTTCCGAAGGGACTGACGAACAATGTCTGGCAATGACGATCTCCTCTCCGGCCGTTATCGGCTCGGCGAGCTCATTGGCGTTGGCGGCATGTCCGATGTCTACCGCGCTGAAGATACTGTTCTCGGTCGCTCTGTCGCGGTCAAGATGATGAGGGCCGACCTTGCCAGGGATGAGAACTTCCTCGCAAGGTTCCGTCGTGAAGCGAAAAACTCAGCGCTGCTGAATCACCCGTCGATCGTGTCGGTGTACGACACCGGCGAGACGGATAGCCCGATGGGGCGCGTGCCTTTCATTGTCATGGAGCTGATTCAGGGCGAGACCCTGCGTGATCTTGTTCGTCGTGAGGGGCGGCTCGACCCGAAGAAGGCCGCATCGATCATGGCATCGGTGTGTGATGCGCTGACGGCATCCCACCATGCGGGCATTATTCACCGTGACATCAAGCCAGCGAACATCATGCTGACCAACACCGGCAAGGTGAAGGTGATGGACTTCGGCATCGCTCGCGCGCTCGGTGATTCCACCACGATGACGCAGACTGCGGCGGTGCTGGGTACCGCGCAATACCTCTCGCCGGAGCAGGCGCGCGGTAAGACCGCCGATGCCCGTTCCGATATTTACGCTGTCGGCTGCGTACTTTTCGAGGCCGTCACGGGCGCCCCGCCATTCACCGGTGAAACCCCTCTTTCTGTCGCTTACCAGCACGTTCAGGACCAGCCGCCGCGACCTTCGGGGAAGCTCAACACCGACCCGAACACGGCTCAGGCCCTCGACGCGGTGTTGTTGACCGCGATGGCCAAGGACCCGATGGAGCGCTACGACTCCGCAGAGGACTTCGCCCAGGATTTGCGTCGTCTTGCACGCGGCGAGGATCCGTTGGCGCTGGCGCACCACGGCGCGCATGACGACGACGCGAAGACCACCGAATTCCTTCCGGCAGCTCCATCGGATGCTGAGACCCGGGTGACCCCTGCACAGCAGGCAACTCCGGCCGCTGTCCCTGCTCCGGCTCCGGCTCCGGAACCGAAAGAAGCAGCTGCCCAGCCGGAAGCCCCTGCTCAGATCGCTAACACTGACGAGCCTGAGAAAAAGAAGGGTGGCGCAGGAAAGACTGTCGCACTGGCGGCTGCTGCGCTGGTCGCTCTTGGCGGTGTCGGCTACGGCGCCTACCAGCTTTTCAACTCGTCCACCGAGGTCGAGACCGTTGCCATTCCGCAGGTCGAGGGCCTAAATGTCAATGAGGCGACGCAGGTTCTCGAGCAGGCTGGTTTCGTGGTCAACCGCGTCGACGAGCCGAACCCAGATGTGCCCCGAGACACGGTGATTGCCACCGAACCGGGCGTCGGATCGGGGTTGCCGCAGGGATCTCGTATCAAGCTGCGCGTATCTTCGGGCCCAGAGTTGACCAATGTGCCGGATGTACGCGACAAACAGGCCGAGGAAGCTCGCCGCCTACTCGAGGAGGCGGGGCTTGTCGTCAATCCGAAGCTGCAAGAGGAACCGAGTGAGGACGTTCCGCGCGGCAATGTCATCGAGCAGTCTCCAGCTGCCGGTTCTCAGGTGTCGAAGGGAACCCGTGTAACTTTGACTGTCTCCTCCGGTATCGAGACCAAGACTGTTCCGGATGTCACTGGTCAGAGGTTGGATTCCGCCCGCACGACCCTCGAGTCCGCTGGTTTCGTTGTCGAGGTGGTGGAGGTTGACTCCACTGAGGAACAGGGAACCGTTGTTGAGGTTCCCCAGAAGGGCACGGAGCTCACCGTCGGAACGACTGTCGAGCTGCACGTTTCGCGCGGCAACCAAATTAAGATGCCACGAGTTGAGGGCCAGACTCTCCGCGATGCGGAGAAGGCACTCACCGATGCCGGCTTCGAGGGAACTATCCGCACCGAGGAAGTCACCACGCTGGATCTGTCCAAGGTCGACCACGTGGAGAAAGCCAACCCGTCGGCCGGATCCAAGCTCAACAAGGACGGCGAGGTCACCCTACGCGTCTACCGGCTGGGGGTCGCCCCGGAGAGCTCTTCAGAGGAACGGCCTGCTCCGGAACCTCCCATAAGGCTGCCGGATCTGCTGCCTAACTAGCGGCTAGTGTGCCAGCACGTCTGAGAAGGCGCGCTGGTACACCGCCTGCTGCTCTTCCAACTCCGCCAGGAGTTCCTCGGTGTACTCGCCGCCGGCCAGTCGCAGCCAATTGACCAGCATGCGGTGCCCGTACTGGGTGAGTACCGACTCCGGGTGGTACTGCACGCCGTGAATCGGCAGGTCGCGGTGGCGCATCGCCATCAGCATGCCCGAATCGGTGAATGCCGTGGCAATGAGTTCCTCCGGCAACGTCTTCGGATCCACCGTCAACGAGTGGTAGCGCGTGGCAATAAAAGGACTGGGCACATCGGCCAGAACACCCGTGCCGTCATGAGTGACCGGGGAGGTCTTGCCGTGCAACAGCTCGTCGGCACGCACGACCTGCGCACCAAAGACCTCACCAATCGCCTGGTGACCCAAGCACACACCCAACACCGGTGTCGGCTCGTCCTGCCTGCTCACCGCGCGAATAATGTCCTCTGTCCATCCCGCATTGGACGGCTCACCGGGACCGGGCGACAGTAGGATTGCATCAAATTGCTTTACGACGTCGTCAACATCGCGGAGACGCGCATCATCATTGCGCCAGACAGTAACCGTTTCGCCGAGCTGGCCTATGTACTGGACCAGATTGAATACGAAGCTGTCATAGTTATCGACGACGAGAATCTGCATAACTGGGAATTCTACTGCCTGCGAACTTCACTGGTAAGTTCGGATGCAAAGTTTACAATTATGCATATACCGCGGGAGTGTAGATACCGCGCTGATCGCAACCTGCTGACCACAACCTAAGGAGTTTAAAGCGCTATGCCTAAGGCAAAGATTGAAAGCACTAATTCACCACAATCCGGTGGCTCCTCTGTCAGCCGTACCCCGGTCAAAATCAATAGCACTCAGACACCGGTGTGGTACAAGGTGCTGATGTTCGGGTTCATGCTGATTGGTTTGGGCTGGCTGCTGGTCAACTACATCGCGGGTCCGCATATTCCGTTCATGGTGACTTTGAACGCATGGAACTACGTCATCGGCTTTGGTCTTTTCATTGTTGGTCTGCTGATGACTATGGGTTGGCGTTAGTCAGCTCTAATACACCGCACTCCTCAGGCGCATCCATTATTGGATGCGCCTTTTTCATGCCTAAAAACCCAGGTCAATTCACCCCCGTCAATACCCCCGTTTCCCACACGTTTTTCGGCGAATGAGGATTTCCCTCCTACTGATCACGCAAAAAAGTTATCCACAGAAACCTGTGTAACAATCATGTAATTTGTGGATAACTGTGGAGAGATTTCGTCCCAAATTTCTCACGGGTTACGTGACAGAAACCGTAAAGCATGACAACTTTGGTTCTATCCCCTGTGTCCACAGTATCCACAGCCTGTGGATAACTCTGTGAACAAGTAACATAGTTGCAAGTCAAGTTATGCGTAACTCCAATATTCTGCGGAGTTCGACCACTTTCGAACGCTGGTTCGTAAATTACAAGAATGGAATTATCCACACATGTGCACAAGTCTGTGGACAACTGTGAATTGTTGTAATTTGTGAAAATTGGGACCCGTAACGTGCTTCTTGGCCCGTGTTCACCTAGGTGAACAGTGGAGTATTTTGTCCACAGGGCTGTGGACATGTGGAGAATTAACACGATGTGCTACTACCCCCACTACCCCTAAACACAACATTGAAGTTACGGGCCGTCGTAAAGCGAAAATGGGCATGAAAAAACCCGCCCGGAACAACCGGACGGGTTAAAGAGCGTAGAAGCTAGCGGATTACTTCTCGATGTCGATGGAGGTAATCACGACCGGCTCCAGCGGGCGATCCCAGTGATCCGTAGCCACACGAGCGATCTCGTCGACAACCTTCTTCGAGGCGTCATCAGCGACCTCACCGAAGATGGTGTGAGCGCCATTGAGGTGCGGGGTCGGAACAACGGTGATGAAGAACTGGGAACCGTTGGTGCCACGACCGCCGCGCTTGCCGGCGTTTGCCATAGCGAGCAGGTACGGACGATCGAACTGGAGCTCCGGGTGGATCTCATCGTCGAACATGTAGCCCGGGCCGCCGGTGCCGGTGCCCAGCGGGTCACCACCCTGAATCATGAATCCAGCGATGATGCGGTGGAAGATGGCCTCATCGTAGAACGGGCCGGACTCGGTGCCAGAGGCGTTCTGCCCCTTGTACTCCTTGGTGCCTTCTGCCAGGCCGATGAAGTTGTCGACGGTATTCGGCGCGTGGTTGCCGAACAGGTCAATCACGATATCGCCATGGTTGGTGTGCACAGTTGCAGTAGCAGTCTTAATAGTCACATTCCTTAGGATACCGACCTTGGTGGCCAATTGCTCCTACTGGTGAGTTTCTCCGTGGCAGAAACCAGCGAAAACGTTTCTCAAGATAAGGAAAAGAGTTCTTCGTTGACCCCCATGGAGGCCAAATAGTGCCTAAGCTGGAATGTGAGCCTGCTGCAAATATTTCGGCGCTAGGCCTATCTGGGCCCTAGCTCTTGGACTTAGAAGCATCTTGGTCTCAGAGGCACTGGCGCCGCAGCAGTATTAATCATTGATTGAGAATTAAAGGCGATGCCTGTTGGCGACGCACTAATAAAGGAGAGTCATGAACCCCAACGCAATCTCGCTGGCTGTCAAGGGACTGAAGTCCGCTTACGACAGCTACTCGGATTACCGGGACAAGAAGGCTGCAGAGCTCTACGACACGATGCAGGAGGCTAAGAAGGTGGCAGCTGCACAGAACGAGGCAGCAAAGGACGCAGCAACCAATTGGGCGGAAGACGTTAAGGAAAAGGTTTCCGACGCCCGCGATCAGCTCGCTGAGCAGGCCGAAGAACTGACCGGCAAGGTTGAGACGAAGTCCAAGGAGACCAAGAAGCAGGCTAAGAAGGCTGCGAAGCAGGCCGAGAAGGACGCTAAGCGCAAGGGCAAGAAGACCCGTTGCAAGGCTCGCTGCGAGGCTAAGAAGGCTGAAAAGAAGGCCAAGAAGGCTCGCAAGGACCTCGAGGTGCGTACCCAGAAGGCTATCGACAAGGTAACCGGTAAGGAAGAGCAGCGCGCCAAGAACGGTCGCATCGCAACCGCTTCCCTGGTCTTCGCTGTTGTTGCAGCAATCGTCGGTGTCATTGTTTGGAAGCTGCGCAAGGACGACAAGCTCCCGGTTGACCCAGCTCCGTACCAGCAGAAGGCCCAGGAAGTTAAGCACAAGGTCGAAGAGAAGGCCGCAGAGGTCAAGGAGACCGTTGAAGAGAAGGCTTCCGAGGCTAAGGAAAAGGCTGAAGAGGTAAAGGGCAAGGCAGCCGACAAGGCCGACGAGGCCAAGGACAAGGCTGCTGAGGCCAAGGAGACCACTGAGGAGAAGGCCGCAGAGGCTTCCAAGCAGGCTCAAATCAAGGTCGACGAGGTCAAGACCGAGAAGAAGAACGCTGACGACGCTAAGAAGATCTCTTCCAAGCCGTCCAAGCCGGCTCCGAAGCCGGGTCAGGCTCGCAAGAAGTAAATAGGCGGCTAGATGTACTGCTCGGGGACGTTGATCAATCGTGAGAACGGCGGCTGGTTGTCGCAGGCCGTGTGCGGGCGGTGCTGGTTGTACTGGTGCAGCCAATCCGGCAGGGCGTCGCGTCGTTCTTGCTCGCTGGTGTAGCAGCGGGCGTAGGCCCACCCGTCGGCCATGGTCCGGTGGAAGCGCTCTACCTTGCCGTTGGTCTGCGGCCGGTACGGACGCGTCCGCTTCGGGGTGATCGAGAGGGCCTCGCAGGTGTCCCGCCACAGGTGCGAGCGATAGGCGCCACCGTTGTCGGACAGCACCCGCTCCACGGCGACGCCGCGATCGGCAAACCACGCCACAGCCCGATGCAGGACCCCGACCGCGGTGACGGCGGTCTCGTCGTCGTGGACCTCGGTGTACGCGACGCGGGAGTGGTCGTCAATGACGGTGTGCACGAACGCGTACCCGAGCCTGGGGTTGTGCCACTTGCTCTTCGGCTTACCCGGTGTCGCCGTTCGGTTGTGGTCGCCCTGGCGGCGGCCGACGTAGCGCCAGCCGCCGCCGTCGGGGATGTTCCCGAGCTTCTTCACGTCCACGTGGACCAGGGAGCCGGGGTGGGGGTGTTCGTACCGGCGGATCGGTTCGCCAGTCTCGCGGTCCATGTAGGAGAGCCGGTTCAGTCGGGCACCGGCCAAGATGCGGTGGACGGTCGAGGGCGCGATGCCGAGTCGGGCGGCGAGCTGCACGGGGCCCTCACGCAGCCGTATCCGCAGGCTGACGCACCGCTTCGTCGTCGCCTTGTCCGTCTTGTTCGGTGAGGTCTTCGGCCGGGACGAGCGATCCTGCATCGACTCGCCGGCGCGATAGCGGTCGACCCACCTCTTCACGGTCGGCCAGGAGACCTGGAAGCGGGCGGCGACTTCGCTGATGGGCCAACCGTCGTCGACGACGAGCTGGGCCACCTTGAGCCGGTGGCGAGGTGTCAGGGTGGCGTTGGCGTGCATCACTCCTCACCTGCTGCGACGGGCGTCGTCCGCGGCGTTCGGAGTTGCCCCAGGACTGCAAGGAGGATCGTCGTGGCGAGCGGCACGAGTCCGGCGGCGATGAACAAGCTGGCAGCGGCGATGTGTCGGCTGAGGAGTCCGGTGAGTGCGATGGACAGTGGCATGAAGGCGATGGAGATGAAGAAGTCGAGGCTGGCGACTCGGCCGAGCATCTCCAGCGGTACGTGTTCCTGCAGGACCGTGCCCCAGATGACCATCCCGACTCCGATCGACGCACCGTAGACCGCCAGTCCGGCGCTGATGATCCACGGATTGTTGGTGAGTGCGGGGATGGCCAGTGGAAGGCAGCCGAGTACCCATGCGCCGACCATTACGGGCAGGAAGTGTGAGGGGGTGGGCCATGAGCCGGCGACGAGGGAACCCACCAGGCCGCCGACGCCCAGAACTCCGAGGACGACTCCGTACACAGCCGGACCGTTGTCATGGGTCGAGCGTATGACCGCGGGCAGGAGAACTTCCAGCGGACCGGTCACGGCCAGGCCCATGGCGGCCGCCAACAGCACGCTGGAGCGAACCCAGCGCGTGCGGGCGACGTAGCCGAACCCGTCGAGCAGGTCCCGCAGCGCAGAGGTGGCCGGAGCTTCGGCGTCGGTCTCGGCTGAGCAAGGGGCAGGAAGCCGCAGGGCGGCGATCAGGGCGAGTCCGAGCGCGCCGGCGATGAGGTACCCGCCCGCGGCGGGCATGCTGGCACCGATGACCGCTCCGACGGCGGCGGGCGCAATTGCCTGTCCGACCAACGGGCGGGCGGCGCCTTCGAGGCCGTTGACGGCCATTAAGTCGTCGCCGTCCACCAGGACTGGCACCAGCGCCGTGTAGGCGGGGAAGAAGAATGCGGTTGAAGTGCCAATGATGAACGCGGAGACCGCGAGCATCCAGAAGGTGACAATGTCGAGGATTGCTGCCGTGGACGTCGCGGTCGCGATGGTGAGGTTCAGGGTGAGCACGCTCACGATGACGGACTTATTGGGGAACCGGTCTGCGATTACGCCAGCTGGGAGGGATCCTGCAAGCAGGCCAATGCCGCTCCAGACTACGACACCCGACAGGGCGGCTGGCGTGGCGCCCAGGTCGAGGGTCTGCATGGCAAGGTAGAGGGCCCAGGCACCCTGGGCGAAGATGGTCAGCACCATCGCTGCGAACAGCTGACGGTACGTGGGGATGGTCAAGGGGTGAAGCGGGTTCATGGCATGTCCTTCAGGTCAAGGTTCAGGTGGGGCCAGTCGGCCAGGTCGTGGAGCATCTGACGGTCATGCGTGGCAACGATCACCGCGCAGGAGGTCTGCAGCAGCTCGGTGGTGATGTCGTCGACGAGGCTCGATGACAGATGGTTGGTGGGCTCGTCCAGGAGCAGCAGGTCTGGATCCTGGGCCAGACACATGGCCAGGTGGAGACGGCGTTGCTGTCCTTGCGACAAGCGCCCCACCGGCGTGCCGGTTGCGGAGGCTTCGAGCAGCCCGAGCGAGCCGAGGGACGGCGCCTGAGCTCGACGGCCTAGCTTCGCCAGGTAGGCCTCATAGACCTCGTGTGCGGGGCTGGAGCGGTCCCAGTCGGGGACCTCTTGGGACAGCAGAGCGATGCGCGCTCTCGGATTAACTCGCACATGTCCCGTGGTGGGGGCCAGCCGCCCTGCGAGAAGTGCCAACAGGGTGGATTTTCCCGCGCCGTTCGGTCCGGTGACCACCAACCGGTCACCGCCGTTCACGTCGACCGAAACCGGAGCGTCCAATCGGCCCTTCACAGTAACCTGGGTGGCGTTCATGATGCTCTGTCCGGCACGGGTTGCCGAGGCGGGCCACGCAAGACGCAGTGGCGGCGCCGGGACGCCGATTTCATGACTTTTCAGGTCTTCGATACGTCGGTTGAAGGCTTGGACCACTCCAGCAGCGCGTGTGGCACGTTGGTGCTTGCCTGTGCCCTTTTCAGGTCTCCATCCACCCTGGGACAGGCGGGAGCGTGCGTCGGCGGCGGCGCGGGTCAGTTCCTGATGCCGGGCGACCTGGGCGGCATGGTCTTGCTCCCAGGCGGCCCGTTCTCGTTGCCGCCCTTCGATCCAGCCCTCGTAACCGCCCGCGTAGGTGCGCGGAAGGCCATCGCGGGTCGGGTCGAGGTCCAGGAAGCTGGTCGCCACGTCGCGCAGCAGGGCGCGGTCGTGGCTGACTAAGGCCAGGCCACCGGGGTGGTCCCGCAGGCGCTCAGTCAGGAAGGACAGCCCTGCAGCGTCCAGGTGGTTGGTGGGCTCGTCCAGCAGCAACAGGTCAGGGGTCGATCCGAGGGCGACCGCCAGCCGTACCCGGTACCGCTGGCCGACCGACAAGGTCGACAGGACCCGATCGCGGTCGCTACAGGCGTTCAGGCCCGCCAGGGCGATGTCAACACGGCGGTCTGCATCCCAGGCGTCCAGCCGCGTGGCCGCCTCGAGTGCGGCGGAATAAGCGTCGGCCGCGTCATCGCCCGCGGCCAGCGCCGCGGTAGCCACGTCGAGGGCCTGCAGAGCGGCCCTGGATGGGGCGGTCGCCTCGGCAATGAGGTCACCGACCGTGCGATCGCCCTCGGTGGCCATGTCCTGCTTGACCAGGACGAGGGAACCCACCCGGGTCACCACTCCCGAGTCGGGTTTCAAGATCCCCGCCAGTATATGGAGCAAGGTGGTCTTGCCCCGGCCGTTGTCGCCGACGATCGCCAGTCGCGACCCGGTGGAGACGGTGACGTCAGTCCCACTCAGCAGCGGCCTGTCGCCGAGTGTCAGGTGGAGTGATTCAGCGCGGATGTGTGCAGCGGGCCCTTGGGATGTCCCGATCCAGGCACATGATCGTAAAGGTTCTGTGGTTGGCATTGCGTACTTTCAGCTCGTCATGGAGCCGGGCACCACGAAGCGGCCGCCCGGCAGATGGCCAGGACGGCAGACGAGAGGTCATAAGGGGTCCCGCCGCCGTCAGCGGACGGAACGCAGCTTCATCGAGGCGATGCCTGAGTACATGCGGCCGAGGATACAGAGCCCGGGCGATGCCACGCAAGTCAACTAACGTCCCCGGTCAGTACAGCTAGATAGCCAAAAGCCTTTTCACGCCCGATTGTTCTGTGCAGTTGATGCGCAGGCGGTCGGGCGTTTTTGGTTAAGCAGCAAACCTGACAACTTCAGAAAGACGGGCTGCAAATGTGAAACTGTGCAAGTTTATGACAGTTTCAAGCCATTTTTCACGCGGTAGGGTCAGGCGGTCATTGCATCATGGATAACACCAGAGATTACCTCCCGGGGAGTTAACCCGTCGAGCACTACCCGCGGCCGGTTATTCAGCAATGCTTCCGCCTCGGCGACCTCTTGGTCGGTGACATCGGTAAAGTTGGTGCCTTTGGGGAAATAAAACCGGATATCCCGATTCATCCGCTCATTGCTACCTCGCTGCCACGGCGAATGCGGATCGGCGAAAAACACCTGGATATTCTCCGCGACAGAAAACTCCGTGTGTTTGGCAAACTCCACTCCCTGATCCCAGGTCAACGTCGAAATCGTGGTGTCCATCGACTCTTTGAGCCGACGAATCATCCGTACCATCACCTCATTGACACTGGCGGCAGTATGGTCAGTGCCGAGTCTGCCGAGCAGCACAAACCTGCTGCGGCGCTCCACCAACGTCGCTAAAGCACTGGTGCCATCTGCGCCAATAATCAAATCGCCTTCCCAATGACCGGGTACCGCACGATCATTGGCTTCGGCTGGGCGAAGTGAAATATTGGCATCATGAGTCCAGCGTTTTCCACGTGGCTTGGGCACCCCCGCGAGAAGCGAGCGGGGTTTACGCCCTGGCCGGGTAGTCCGGCAGGACTTTTCAAACACAAGTTCTTTGCGCAAGCTGCCTGCCCCTTGTACGTAAAGGGCCTGGTAAATCGACTCGTGGCTAATAGTCATGGACGTATTATCACCCCACAGTGCAGCCAACCTGCCACTGGCCTGACGCGGCGAGGCGCCACGGTTGAGCAGATTGACAACCTGGGCGCGCAAAAATCGATTGTCATCGAGTTTGCGCGGCTTTGGACGAGCAAGACGCCCGCGGCTGGCCTGATCAGCGTGATAGGCATCGTAGATACCATCGACGCTGTTGCGTGCGATTTCACGACTGATAGTGGATTGACTACGACAGACCATCTGGGCGATACGCCGGTGCGAATGACCTGCCCGCAGGCAATCGGCAATAAGTAAGCGTTCCGCCAGCCCTAGCCGCCGACCAGCGCCAACACGAGATACATCACCAGGTGTTATCCGACTGCGGGTATTCATAGTGGTTAAACTAGCCCGCCGGTTGTACACCGTGGTTGTGCACACCCCAGCCTGCGCGGCAATCTCGGCAACACTATATGAGCCGGCCATAAGCATCTCGTAGATCACGCGATGCTTATGCATCATCGAGACCTTCGGGCAGTGCGATTGGTGCTGGATCTCAATTCCGGCTTGTCGCGCCCACCGCCTGACTGTTGGTGAGGGTATCCCTAACTCACGTCCAACTGCGCTTGCTGATGCCCCGTTGGCGATGTGTTGAAGCGCAATCGGTTTGATGGCACTGTATTTCGTTCGGCGGGTTTGCTTCACTACTTCTCCTGGTCGAAAGTGGTGATGCATTCACCGCCTGAACCTACCACGCCATTTTTGTCATAAACGCAGTCAGTAACTCGGCGTTCTTGCCCCCTCCCCTTCTACATCCCCAAAACGCAAAAATCCCCCGGCCTTACGACCGGGGGATTTTGTTCCTTGTGGAGCTTAGGGGAATCGAACCCCTGACCTCCTGCTTGCAAAGCAGGTGCTCTACCAATTGAGCTAAAGCCCCGTACACCGAGCAATTATACCTTGTTCGGCAGTGGGCCTAGGAGGACTTGAACCTCCGACCCCTTCGTTATCAGCGAAGTGCTCTAACCGCCTGAGCTATAGGCCCCGTGGAACGAGATATAACTTAACCCGTAACCATGACACTTCACAAATCGCCTGGTCAGAGGCCTAAATATTGAGTTAAAAAGTAGTCATTAAGTAGTCATTACGGCTACTCCATAACCAGATCACTGAAAACACCTCTGAACCAACGCGACCCCGGAGCCACCGAACGGGGGTGACACCGGGGCCAGCGGGAGGCTAGGCAGCCTAGTCGTCGTCGGCAAGCGAAATTTTGAGACCTCCGACGAGACCGCCGCAAGCGTTGTAGATGACCGCGCCGAGAGCCATGAGCCCAATCGACAGCACCCACCACAGCGCTCCTACAGCGGCCGCCAGGCCAAGGACGAGACCCGCGCTGATGGAATCCTCCCCGCCGACCATTTCACTAATCGGAGCGAGCAATCCCATCCCGGAGAGCAAGAGGTAGAGCAGGCCAACCGCGGCAAGCCAGACGAGGAAGCAAATGAAACCAGTGGCCGCCGTAATGCGCATGGCGGACCAGGGGCTCACCTTGTCGACTACCAAGTTAGTTTCGGCCATGCGCTTACTCCTTCTCCGCCTCCGAGTCACCGGACTCGGCAGCACCGGTGCTCTTGGTGGCGCCGGTGCGCTTCGGGACTACGTCCAGCGTTCCGGCCTCAGAGACCTTAGAAGCGGTCTCCTCGCCCTCATCTTCGACGTTGCGGTCGATAGCCAGCAGTTCCACACCGTCAGCGAGGTTGACCAGGCGCACGCCCTTGGTGGCACGCGAGGTGGCGCGAATCTCGTTGACGTTGGTGCGGATGATGTCGCCGGCGGAGGTGACAGCGAAGATTTCGTCGTCGTTGTCGACCACCAGGGCGCCCATCAGCGGACCACGCTTCGGGTCGTACTTGAGCGTCAGCACGCCCATACCGCCGCGGTTCTGCGGGGTGTACTCGCTGAGCTTGGTCTTCTTGCCGAAGCCGCCGGTCGTTGCGACCAGCAGGTTGTGCTCTTCCTCGACCACGACCATGCTGAGCAGCTTGTCGTCGCCCTTGAAGCGCATGCCCTGGACACCGGCAGTGGCGCGGCCCATCGGGCGCAGCGCGTCGTCGGAGGCGGTGAAGCGGATAGCCTGGCCGCGCTCGGAGACGAGCAGCAGGTCATCGTCAGCAGAGCACAGACGGGCACCGATGAGGGAGTCGCCTTCGCGCAGGTTGATGGCAATCAGGCCAGCGGAACGAGCGGACTCGTAGTCCTCCAGGCGAGACTTCTTGACCTTGCCCTCGCTGGTGGCCAGCACCAGGTACGGGCTGTCCTGGTAGCTCTGAATCTGCAGCACCTCGGCGATGCGCTCCTCCGGCTGGAACTCCAGCAGATTGGCGACATGCTGGCCGCGGGCGGCACGAGTGGCCTCCGGCAGTTCGTAAGCCTTGAGACGGTAGACGCGACCCTTGTTGGTGAAGAACAGAATCCAGTCGTGCGTGGAGCAGACGAAGAAGTGGCGGACAATGTCGTCCTGCTTCAGGTCCGCACCGCGCACGCCCTTGCCACCACGGCGCTGGGCCTTGTAGGCATCGACCTTGGTGCGCTTGGCGTAGCCCGTGGAAGTAATGGTCACAACCACGTTTTCGCGGGCGATGAGGTCCTCTTCGGTGACGTCGCCCTCAGCGGCCACAATCTGGGTACGACGGTCATCGCCGTACTTCTCCACTACCTCGCCCAGCTCTTCCTTAACGATGGCGCGCTGACGCTCCGGCTTGGCCAGGATGTCCTTCAGGTCGGCGATCTCGAGCTCGATCTCAGCCAACTCGTCAATGATCTTCTGGCGCTCCAGAGCAGCCAGACGACGCAGCTGCATCGCCAAAATGGCGTCAGCCTGAATCTCGTCGATTTCGAGCAGACCCATCAGGCCCGTGCGCGCGGTATCAACCGTGGCAGACCGGCGAATCAGGGCGATGACCTCGTCCAACATATCCAGGGCCTTGACCAGGCCACGCAGGATATGGGCGCGCTTTTCCTTCTCGTCCAGGCGGAACTGGGTCCGTCGAACGATGACCTCAATCTGGTGGGCGACATACAGCGTCACCATCTGGTCAATGCGCAGCGTACGCGGCACACCGTCGACGATGGCGAGCATGTTCGCACCGAATCTGGTCTGCAGCTGGGAGTGCTTGTACAGGTTGTTCAGCACCACACGCGGTACGGCGTCGCGCTTGAGCTTGACGACGATACGCATGCCCCACTTCAGGTCGGATTCATCATCAATCGAGGCAATGCCCTGCAGACGACCATCCTTGACCTGATCCGCGATGTTGGCAATCATGCGGTCCGGGTTGACCTGGTACGGCAGCTCAGTGATGACAATCGACTGACGGGTGCCCTCCTGCTCAATCGAGGTCACACCGCGCATGCGAATCGAACCACGGCCGGTGGTGTAGGCCTCCTTGATGCCCTTGTCGCCGACAATTTGGGCGGCAGTTGGGAAATCCGGGCCCTTGATGCGCTCCATGACCGCATCCAGCGTGGTCTTTTCATCCGCTTCCGGGTTGTCCAGGCACCAGTTGATGGCATCCGCGACCTCACGCAGGTTGTGCGGTGGGATATTGGTGGCCATACCGACGGCAATACCGCCAGAGCCGTTCATCAACAGCTGCGGGACACGCGACGGCAGAATAACCGGCTCTGTCGTACGACCGTCGTAGTTCGGCTGGAAATCGACGGTGTTTTCGCGAATGTCGCGCACCATTTCCATGGCCAACGGCGTCAGACGGGCCTCGGTGTAACGCATAGCTGCGGGGCCGTCGTCACCGCGGGAGCCGAAGTTACCCTGACCGTCGACAAGCGGATAGCGCATGGACCACGGCTGCGCCATGCGCACCATGGTGCCGTAAATAGCGATGTCGCCGTGCGGGTGGTAGTTACCCATCGTGTCCGAAACCGGCTTTGCGGACTTCACATAGCCGCGCTCCGGGCGGTAGCCGTTGTCGAACATGGCGTAGAGAATGCGGCGGTGCACCGGCTTGAGACCATCACGGATCTCCGGCAGCGCACGGCCAACAATCACGCTCATGGCGTAGTCGATATAGCTCGACTGCATCTCTTCATTGATGTCGATCGGGCGAACCTGGTGGCCCAATACTCCACTTCCGAAAGATGAGCCGTCGTTGTTGTTATCGTCGCTCAATGACTGCTTCCTTTACTTAAAAGAGGTTCGCATCCATTCTACAGGGCTTTAGAGCCCGCTTTACGACGCCGTGTGCAACTTTTCGATACCATTGTGGTATCAAATCTGGGTTTTAGGCCTGATAGCGAGAAACAAACTAGCGCAGTTAAGAAGCGCAGTTAGATAGCAGGGAGCAAATGCGATGGCGATGACCTTGAGGCTCACGAAAGAACAGGACACCGCCTTGGCTCTGCTGGCGCACATGGAGGGCGTGTCTAAACACGAGGCCGTCATTCGCGCCATCGAATCCGCCGCCACGAGAGCCCTTCAACAAGGTCAGGCCCGGGAAATTACGGCAAGCGTAATTGATACCGACATGGCGCTGCTGCGAAAGTTGAGCTCCCCAAGGCCCCGCGGAGTACAAGAATGAGCGCGCCCCAGATTCAGCCTCTCAGCGAGGCCGCTATCCTGGCGGCTACCGATGAACTGGTGGCCACAGTGCCGGAATTGGCCGACGCTACACTTGCGAGGCCGTGGACAATCAGCGCTATTGTCGCCGCCAGCTCAGGAGTCATTGCTGGTCACCGTAGCTTTCCCGCGATTTCTGCGGCAGCGCAGGCGGTCGCTTACGCAACGTTTCACGTGAAACCACTAAGTTTTGGCAACACCGCACTGGGCGCACTACTTGCACACATACTCCTCACCACCAACGGCGAAGAGCTGTCATTCGCAGAGACGTGGGAGCTAGTCAAAGGTGGCACTTAGCCGGGGACAGGGCCTAGTCACCCTTTCGGGTAAACGGGCTCGTCGGAATGCGATTGCCGGACTCCAGCCGGCCCGTGTAATACGCCGTGGCCTCACCTTCAGTCAGCTCGACCTCGTACCAGCCATCACGGACATAATCAGCCGTCCGGTCTTGCCCGCCAACCAGAACACGTCCCGCCGCGTGCTCCAAAGTGACTTCCGGCAACGCCTTCGCCGTCTTGCTGAATACACGCAGGAAGCGGTCCGGGCCGCACACGGTAAGTTCGCGCTCCAGGAGTCCAATTCGCAGCTCTAACGTACCGAGCACCGTGTGATGCTCCACCCTATTGCCACTGTAAACAGCAAAAACAGCCTCACGGGAACCGTCATTGACCAGTACAAGATTGCCGTCTTTGAGGTAGGCGTGCAGCCGGTACGGTGTCGGCAGCGCGGTCGCCTGCTCGGACTCCTGCACAGGATAGTCACCGGCCGGCTCCGCCTCCCAGCGCTTCACAAACTCCGGCGCTGGTCCCGGCTGCTCTGGAAGCTGCATTCCCGTAGACGCCGAGAAGTCCAGTGTGGATACCAAATCACCACATACCCGACGACGCCAATCAGTGATATTTCCGCAGCTCACGCCGGTGACTTGCTCCAGGAAACGGATCACCGAAGTGTGATCGAAGACCTCTGAGGACACCAAACCACCCACCGACCACGGTGAAATGACAGTCATCGGGACGCGGAAACCGAGCCCCTTCGGCTTGCCCAGGTACCACTCCCCCGGCTCATTCTTCGGCGGCAACGGCGGCACCACATGGTCGAAGTAACCATCAAACTCGTCAAAGTTAATCAGGAAGACGGTCTTGGCCCACACCTCCGGGTTGGAGGCCAACGCATCCAACAGGCGGTAAGTGATATTCGCCGACTGAATCGGCGAGGACGCTCCCGGGTGCTCGCTTTCCGCAGACGAAGGCACAATCCAGGACACCTTTGGCAGCTGCCCGGATTCAACATCCCGTCGGAAAGCGTCGGTTAGCGTGCCCGGCTGGCGGCGGTCCAGCGCGCGATCATAGAGATCCCGTTCCGCCTCAGGCAGCTTCTCCACAGCGGCATTCAGGCGGTCGACCATCTCCTGCTGCTCTGCAGTTGGCGGCATCCCATCGCCCAGTTCCAGCAGCTTCTCGTGGAAACCCGTCATGTCGAGCCCAGGCAGCCCGGCCTCACGAATGACCTTGCGGCCAATATTTCGAAACGCGGCGAAGAAATCCAGGTTGTTGTCCGTGTAGTTATCCCACTCCTGGTAAACGCGCCATGGCACCCCAGCCGCCGAGAGATCCTCGGCATACGTGCGCCACCTGTACCCCGGGTGCGTCGGCTCGTACGCCGCATTGCCAACCGCTCCAGTCCCCCACGGTTCCCTTCGGGTATCACCTGAAAACAGGTAGTTGCGGTTCGGGCTTGTCGACGTAGGCATCGAGGAAAAGTAACCATCGCAGATAGTGAACGTCTCTGCGAGAGCGAATTGGAACGCGATGTCCTGGCGGTCATAACAGGCCATCGTGCCCTTACCCTTGGCCTCGATCCAGCCGTTACAGCGGCCGCCATTTAGTGCAACCTGCCCGTCTTCCCAACCGTGCGGCAAACTTGCAATGTACTCCACCGAGAGATCACCGCGATTAGCGGCGTTGCGAATCAGGTATGGACTGACCCCACTCTGGTTGAAAACGCCCGGCAAAGCGGAATTGTCGTTGTACCCCCGCACACCTCGGAGCGTGCCGAAGTAGTGATCAAAAGAGCGGTTTTCCTGCATCAACACGACAACGTGCTCAACCTGGTCGAGGGAGCCAGCCGGTCGGGGCTGCGCGAGTGCATGGAGCAACGATGGCGGCAGCAGCGTGCTCGCAGCGGTGACAGCACCGACTCCAGCGGCGGTCTGCAGGAAGTGCCGACGGGAAAATTCAGATATATTTTTAGGTGAAGTTGCCATAGGCATCTACGTTAAGAAGCGCAGATTACCAGCCGGCGAACTGCCGCTTAATTCTCCTCGATAAATCGCTCGAAACGGTCAACCACAGCCTGTGGCTCACGCGCCCACCGATTATGGCCAAGGCGCTGCTCAATGAACTCGTACTTCGCAGACTTAGGCAACATCCGAGCTAGCGCTTGCGCAGATTCCGCTGGGCAATCACGGTCACCGCCACAGTTCAGCAATAACGCTGGGGTAGTTACTTTCGGCATCTCAGCGGCATAGTCGATGTCTGCACCCCGTGGTCGCAGAAAGCCCGTGCGCGAGAAGCGCGCCCACTCCACCACATGATTGCGAGCCTGCCGACCGTAACCAGCCACATCGAACCTGCCTGCCGGCCAATAACCCAAAATCTGGGATACCACCTGCATAAATGGTGCACCGTAACGAAGCCGCTTGTACTCGTTGCCAGTAAAACACCTATAGTGCGGGGTGCCGGATCCGACCATCACCACGCCGGCCACATCCGCTTCCGGTCGGGCCAAATACAGAGAAGCAATCTGGCCGCCCATGGAATGACACAGCAAATAAACGGGAAGCTTCTCCCCTGCTGCCAGATGGTCGAATTCCTTCCGAGCACAAGCCACCGCCAAGGGATAATCCACCGACGCGAGATCCTGGTAGCCCCAATTGTGACGGCGGGTGGCCACCGCAGTTTGGTTACCCTGGCCGCGCAACTCCGAGGTCAGGACGCAAAAACCTCGACGCTGTAACTCTTGGGCAATCGGCCGGTAGTAGCGAGCACCCATGCCAAAGCCCGGCCAAATAACGACAATGCCCCGAGGCGAACCTTCGGGAAACCGAAGCGCCATCGGGGTCACGGAGCCATCTGGCAATGTCTCCTGCACAATACGTGGCTCGACTGGCGGTTCCCCGTTGACCATGCTTCCCCGAGTATCTTCCATTTCATAAACATTAATGGCTGAACGGAGGTTTTGTCAGGGGAACCGACAAGCCGATAACCAGACTTGGTATCGGCTTAGACGTCGAGGAAGCGAACGTCCTTCGCATTACGGGTGATGAACGAACGTCGTGAAGCGACGTCATCGCCCATCAGAATGGTGAACAGTTCGTCCGCCTTCTGCGCGTCCTCGAGGGCGACCTTACGCAGCACGCGGTGATCCGGATCCATGGTGGTATCCCACAGCTCAGCGGCGTTCATCTCACCGAGACCCTTGTAACGCTGAACACCATCGTCCTTGTTGATCTTGCGGTTGGCAGCCAGCCCCTCTTCCAGCAGCTGATCGCGCTCAGCATCTGAGTAGGCGTAGCCCGGCTCACCCTTGGCCCACTTGAGCTTGTACAGCGGCGGCTGGGCGAGGTAGACGTGCCCTTCATCAATCAGCGGACGCATCAGGCGGAACAGCAGCGTCAGTAGCAGCGTGGCAATGTGCTGACCATCGACATCGGCGTCGGCCATCAGCACGATCTTGTGGTAGCGCAGCTTCTCGATGTCGAACTCGTCGTGAATACCGGTGCCCAGCGCCGTAATAATGGCCTGGACCTCGTTATTCTTCAGCGTCTTATCCAGGCGCGCCTTCTCGACGTTCAAGATCTTACCGCGTAGCGGCAAAATGGCCTGGAACAGCGAGTTTCGGCCTGCCTTTGCAGAACCACCTGCGGAGTCACCCTCCACGATGAACAGCTCGGACTGCTTCGGATCCTTCGAACGGCAGTCCGCCAACTTACCCGGAAGACCGCCAAGATCGGTCGCGGACTTACGACGCACCAGGTCACGAGCCTTACGAGCCGCCTGACGGGCATGTGCCGAAGCAATGGCCTTGTTAACAATGGCCTTGGCCTCGGCCGGATTGGCCTCTAGCCAGTGACCGATGTGCTCATTAGTCATGCGCTGGACGAAGGAACGCACCTCGGTGTTACCCAGCTTCGTCTTCGTCTGGCCCTCGAACTGCGGATCGGCGACCTTCACCGAAATCACGGCAGCGAGACCTTCACGGCAGTCCTCGCCGGAGAGGTTGTTTTCCTTCTCCTTCAACAGGCGGTGCTCACGCGCATAGCGGTTCATCAGCGATGTCAACGCAGAACGGAAGCCCTCTTCGTGCGTGCCACCCTCAATGGTGTTAATGGTATTGGCGAAGGTGTGCACCGACTCGGAGTAACCCGAGTTCCACTGCATGGCGATCTCGACCTCATGGCCGTCACCTGCAGCATCGAAGGAAATGATGGTCGGGTGGATGATGTTCTTCGACTTGTTCAGAGTCTCGACATAGTCCCGCAGACCATTCGGGTAGTGGAAGACCTTGCGGCGCTCCTTCGGCTTGGTGGTCTTCTCTGCCTTCTCCTTCTGCTCCTCAACCGCATCCTTGGCGATCTCAGCGGATTCGGTCTCCGCCTGCTCCGCCAGAGCCTCGGCCTCGAGCTCCTCCTCGGAGACACGCTTGTCCACCAACGTGATGGTCAGGCCCTTGTTCAAAAACGCCATCTCGCGCAGGCGGCGAGAAATGGTGTCGAACTTGAAATCGGTGGTCTCAAAAATCTCCGGGTCCGGCCAGAAACGCTGCGTGGTACCCGAGCCGCGCGTCTTCTTACCTCGGATAATTTCTTCCGGAACAGCCTGGTCGAAGTTCTGGTACCAGGTGTAGCCATCGCGGATGACCTCGGTTTCCATACGCGTCGACAGCGCGTTAACCACCGAAATACCCACACCGTGCAGACCACCGGAAACAGCGTAGGACTCGGAGTCAAACTTGCCGCCGGCGTGCAGCTGAGTCATAACCACCTGCACCGTCGGCATACCCGACGGGTGCATTTCGACAGGAATACCACGGCCGTTATCGCGGACCTGAACGCCGCCGTCTTCCAGCAGAGTGACCTCAACATCGGTGGCGTAACCCGCCATCGCCTCGTCGACGGAGTTGTCTACAACCTCCCACACCAGGTGGTGCAAGCCACGCTCACCAGTTGAGCCAATGTACATACCCGGCCGCTTACGCACGGCCTCGAGGCCCTCGAGGATGGTAATCGATGAGGCGTCATATTGATGTTCGGTAGCAGCCACGGTTCGGCGCGTCTCCTATTCTTGGTTCTCTCCCCGCGCAACATTCGTCAGCGCGCGAAAAATAGGCCGGCGGTCAAGCGCTATCAGCGCCAGCCAGAACTACATAGGACTACTAGATAGGTCTGGCTAGTTTGGAAGTCGATAACGTCTCAAGAACCGCCTGCCGGTTTTCTCCTGCCCATCTTACCCCAACGTAGTCCCCTACTGTGGATATAGCCGATGCGCTCAAAGGACCAAATTTCGCAGTTTTACGCATACCGACGGGTATTCGTAGACCGTTTACCGACCTTTACCCGTAAGTATCACGCGGTCCTCGGCCCTCGATGTGCAATTTGCCCTTGCGCCAATTCGGCGCTTTTGGCCCAAGCACCTTAATTTCCTCAACCACTCCATCCCCGACGCGTTCCGCAATCGACTTCAAAACCTGTCGCTGTGCTAGCCGCAGCTGTGTTGCCCATGCTGTCGATTGGCACTCGACCACCAAAGTGCCGTCCTTGAACTCCTTGACCTGGGAGTGTTCCGCGACAACCTTGCCGACCATCGAATCCCACTCCGTCATGATCACACCGTGGGCAATATGGATCTGCCAGCCGCGATCAACTACTGCCTTATTCAGCACCGCACCAATCGGCGCAGGTCGACGGTCATATTTCCGGTACAGCCGAATCCCCGCCTCCTTCAATAAGCTCGGCGAAATCACCGTACCGGCACGATCTCGTACCACTGCTTGCGCTGCCCGCTGCTTATCGACGTCCGCAACAATCCCCTCCGCGGCCTTCACAGGCACACGGCTATCGAGGCCAGACCACGAGCCCTTCTTCTTCGGTGGCCGCTGGAGATTCGGTAACTTGTGACCGCCCTCCTTAGCGGCATCGCGCATGCGGAAGAAAGCGTCGCTGATCAGGTCCTTTTCTTCTTCCGGTGAGTTATCCGGCTCCATGTTCTCGACCATACCCGTCACTCTTCCGCGACTGGGTTTTCATCCAGCAGTGAGATTCTCCCCTGCTCAGTCTGCGCCACCGTCACCGTGTGATGAGTGACAGAAGAATCCTCGACCAGTGCCTGAGGCAACTCCTCCCCCACCGCCGAGGTGATCAACACCTGCTCAGCCTGCTGCGCGATTTCCATGAGAGCTTCCCGACGATGCCGGTCGAGCTCCGCAAACACGTCGTCAAGCACCAAAATCGGGTCGGGTCCATCGGCCCGGAGCAAAAAGTACGCGCCGAGACGCAGCGCGAGTGCAAAAGACCAGGTTTCGCCGTGGCTAGCAAAGCCCTTGGCGGGGTCATTGCCGAGAATGAGGTCGAGATCATCGCGATGCGGACCAACGAGACAGGAACCGCGCTCAATCTCCGCGGTGCGGCGCTCCGCCATCTTCGTCAGCAGCAGTGCCTCGAGCAGCTCCGGTTCGCTGGGCAATGGCCCGCCATCCAGGCTGTCGACCTTCGGCGCATAGGCAATCGTGGCTGGGCGCGAGTGCGGGGCAAGCGTGGCATAGGCCTCGCTGACATGCTCGGAAAGCTCGGCGATCAAATCCATGCGCGCAGCCATTAACGCCGCTCCCACCTGCGCCAATTGCGCATCCCAGGTATCCAGCGTGCTCAGTGCGGCCTGCCCCTCCGAGGAAGAATAGCCACGGCGCAGCGTCGAGCCCGCCGACTTCAGCAGCGCATTCTTCTGACGCAAAATCTTGTCATATTGAATGCGGATACCGGCGGACAGTGGCCGTCGTAAAGCGAGCAAATCATCGATGTATCGGCGACGGGAAGCGGGCTCGCCCTTGACCAGCGTGAGATCCTCGGGCGAGAAAAAGACCGACTTGACGATCCCCAGCAGCTCCCGCGGAGACTTCAGCCGCGTGCGATTAATCTGCGCTTGATTCGCGCGATGCGGATTGATGAGCAGATGCGCCGTCAGCTCGCGGCCATCATTGACTGCCGTCGCCGAAATGCGTGCCGACGGGGTCCCCGAACGAACCAGCGGAGCATCCGTAGACACTCGATGCGAGCCGAGCGTGGAGAGATATCCAACGGCCTCAACAATATTGGTCTTGCCGTAGCCATTTTGCCCGGTAAATACGGTAATTCCAGGCGTGAACTCGACTTCCAACTCCGGCCAGGAGCGGAAGTCCCGCAAGGACAAATACCGAATGTGCATAGCCGCAAACTAGCCCGGCAGGCGCACAGGCATCAGCAGGTAAGTGAAGTCGGTCTCCGGCGTTGGGTAGAAGCCGTCCTCACCGAGCTCCGGGATAGCTTCCGGCTCTGGAATGAGAATCGCGGGACGCGACGGCTGCGTAAAGCCCAGCAGAACGCGGTGGGAGCGAACAGCGCTGAGCCCCTCGAGCAGGTACTGCGGGTTGAAGGCGATCAGAAGTGGTTCCCCATAGAAGTTGCAGGCCACAGTCTCTTCTGCGTGACCGACCTCGTCGCCATGAGCGGAAAGGACAACCTGGCCGTCGGAGAAGTCCATGCGAATCTGCGCACCGTGATCCGCCATCAGAGACACACGACGGATGGCATCCTGCAGCTGGTCAACACGAGCAACAGCCATGGAGGAATGCTGCTTCGGCAGCAGCGGACGGAACTTCGGGAACTCGGCGTCCAGCAGTCGCGTGGTAGTGCGACGAGGATCGGCGAGGATAGCCAGCAGACCTTCGGAGCCGACCTCACGATCATCAGATCCGTCGCCGAATGCCAAGGTCACTGGCTCGCTGGAAGTGGTATCGAGAGTGCGGGCAGTCTCCGCGAAGGTCTTTGCCGGGATGAGCAGCTTGGTCTCCCCCTCCGGGATCTGCTCCCACTCGAAACTGCGAACCGCCAGGCGGAAACGGTCGGTGGCAGCGAGAGTGACCTCGTTACCTTCGGTTTCCATCCGGATGCCGGTCAGCATCGGCAGCGACTCATCCTTGCCGGCAGCGATAGCGACCTGACCAATAGCCTCAGCCAACAGAGCGGCATCGACAGTGCCGGTAGCAGCCGGAGCTTCTGGTAGCTGAGGGTAATCCTCCAAGGTCAGGCTTGGTAGCTCGAAGCGGGAAGAACCACAGCGAACGATGACCTTCGTGCCATCAAAGTGCATCTCTACCTGCTTATTCGGCAGCTTAGAGACAATGTCAGAAACCAACTTGCCATTGACGGCGAAGCGACCGGGCTCATCGACCTCTGCGCTAATACGAATCTGAGTCGAGACCTCGTAGTCATAGCCAGCGAGCTGCAGACCATTGTCATCCGCGAGAAAAATCATGCCACGCAGAATCGGCTGAGTCGGGCGTGCAGGCAGGTTACGAGCAACCCAGCTCACCGCACCCGCGAGATCGTCCTTAGCCGCGCGAATACGGACTTCGGTCTGCTCCATCGTTCCTCCACCGGTATTGGATGTCTGTTATTAGCCGTCTTTTGTGTTGTCAGCACGCTATGTCAGCGCACATGACTGGAGTTACAAAGATTCCATCGTACAACTCTACTGCAGACTGCCAAAGACCTCACTGGCATTCTTGTAGTCCGTCTAGTGCTTAATCCTAGTTCTTGCTCGTTCTTGGCATTTATGAAGTTGTGCGCGAGAGGTTGCTTGCCAGAGGTTGTGCGCTGGCCCCCTTTTATCTAGAAGTTTCTAGAGATTTTTAAAGTCGGGAGTAGTAATAGGGGGTGTGCACATTGTGAAATTACATGATTCCCGCTGGTCTTCACTGATTTCGCGCTGTGGATAACCAGTGCGTCTAACTGTGGATAACTTGGGGTGTCTGTGGATAGTGTTCGGGCTTCATCTTTCATCCACAAAATTTACGAGTTGTCCACAGCTCTGTGCACGGAAAAACCGCAGTTAATAACAAGAATTCCGCACGCCGAGCCCAAGGTTTTTAAGCCGTGCCGCGAGCTCGGTCTCGAATGCGTGTAGTCAGGTCGTTGACCTGGTCCTTTGAGGGCTTCTTCTCCTGAATTTCCTTAACAATCTTGCGTTCAGCGTGCAAAACCGTCGAATGGTCACGATTTCCGAACTCCCGGCCAATCGACGGCAACGAAAGCTCAGTGAAGGACCTTGTCAAGTACATCGCGATCTGGCGAGCATGAGCGACCGGGCGAGTCTTACCCGGGCCCACCAAATCCGCAACCGTTAGGTCGAAGTACTCAGCGGTGGTGGAGATGATGATCTCCGGGGTAATCTGCACCTCGATTTCGTCGGCACCGAGGATCTCCTGCGCAAACTTCAAGGTCACAGGCTCATGAATCATGGATGCGTGAGCGCTAATCTGCAGTAGACGCCCCTCGAGCTCACGAATAGAAGACGAGGTGTTCTCCGCGATGTACTGGAGTACATCATGCGGAACGACCAAATCAGACAGCTGTGCCTTCTTCGACAGAATTGCGATTCGCGTCTCCAAGTCCGGGTATTGCAGATCCGGATTGAGCCCCCACTGGAAGCGGGTACGAAGGCGATCCTCCAGGGTCTTAAGCTCGCGTGGTGGGCGGTCCGACGACAGCACAATTTGGTGATTGGACTGGTGCAGGGCATTGAACGTATGGAAGAACTCTTCCTGTGTACCTTCCTTGCCCTCCAAGAACTGGATGTCATCGATGATGAGCATGTCCAAATCGCGGTAGCGACGCTTGAAGGATTCCTGGGCGTCGTCACGCACGGAATTAATGAAGTCGTTGGTGAACTCTTCCGAAGAAACGTAACGAACCCGCAGGTTAGGGTACAAATGCTTGGCGTAGTGACCAATGCCGTGGAGCAGGTGCGTCTTGCCAAGACCCGAACCGCCGGAGATAAACAGCGGGTTGTAGGTGCGCCCCGGAGACTCTGCAACAGCGACGGCGGCTGCGGCGGCGAACTTATTCTGCGGACCAATAACAAAGGTTTCGAAGGTGTAGTTCGGGTTGAGGGTGGGCTCCTCGAAAGGCATGCTCATCTCGGTTGGAGTGCCGTGGCTCTCGGAGCGGAAAGGACTTGTGACCTGGCGCTGATCAGCAATAGTCATCGGATTCTCGGCAGATGAGTGCGAAAGCCCCTGCGCCATTGAATCCACTGCGTCCATCGATCGGTGCTGTGACTGGGCACTCTGCTGATTATGGACATTCTGCTGGTGTGTCTGCGGCACCTGTGGCGTCTGCGTCGATCCCTGGTGCTGCTCGTGGCGATTGAAGTCATTCGCATCTGCACTGGGGAACGGGTAGTTGCGGCCAGATTGCTGTTGGTGCTGCTGGTTTGGCTGTTGACGCTGAGCCTGCTGCGGACGCGAAGCTGCAGATGGCATCTGCCCCGAGTGCTGTGCAGATGGTTGAGTGGTCTCTGCTGCCTGGCTATCTTCAGCGTCGTCAGCAGGATCGGCAACGGTGATGACCGTTTCCAACTCCTCGCCGGTCAGCGAGGCTAAGACGGCCTCGATAATGCCCTTGAGCTCTTCTTTTACCAGTGCCTGCACCACTGGCGATTGAGTGCTGAGCAGGAAAAAACCTGGAAAGTCACCAGTGTGCGTCACTGACCGCAGCAGTGCCTTGTGTGGCGGGCGTAGTGGTGCAATGCCCAACTCCGGCGCACCTTCTGGTGAAGTCAGGATAGAAACGACCTGCTCCCAGAGTCCACCTGGCAATTCTGGTTGTTCGCTCACTGTGTGAATGTCCTTTTACATGTTTACGTTCATCAAATTTATCGAGGCGACCTGTTTTTGTGGAGTGTTTTTGGCATGGCGAGAGCGCCATATCTGCCCATTTGGGGGCTATTTCTTGTAATTCGCCCTGTGGGGTGTTTCTACACAAGGTGCTATACGCCCCGAGCAGGACTTCCACATGTTTGTCCACACCTGTGGATAAACCTTGTCGCTAATTGACTAACAGTTTATCCACAGTTTGCCCACAATGAAAAATAGCCCCCTAGTCTGCGTTTACCTAGGTAAACACGTTATTTCCCCTGCTCGCTGTGATTCATGGTGTGGAAGTTATCCACAGCTGATGGGATAAACGCCCTGTGGATTGCAGTGCATAGGTTAGTATTTCCACAGGTCAACATCGGTACCGTCGGAAAACTTGGAAAATGATTCTCCAGGTAAATCCGGCGTGTTGATTTGAATTTCTCGCTCGATTCGACGTAACCTATCTGGGTGTTTCATATCCATTGAGATATGAGTCCGAGCTTGTGCTTGGACCCGACAGAACGCATGTAGCTTTCAATCTGTCGGTAAGTAATTTTTCCGTGCATCACGGGAATGCGTCAGACGCATCGCTGCCTCGCACTCGAAGCGAGGAGTTTACTGCGGTGTGTTCAGCGTGGACTCGTGGTCGTTTGAGTTTCAAGGAGTGTCAACCGTGTCGAAGCGGACGTTCCAGCCGAATAACCGCCGTCGTGCACGCGTGCACGGCTTCCGTACCCGTATGCGTACCCGTTCCGGTCGCGCCGTTGTGGCAGCACGCCGCAGCAAGGGCCGTGCCCGCCTGTCCGCTTAAGCAAGAGGACACCGATTTCGGTGCTCCCTCAGAGCAATAAGCTGCGTTCTTCGCGTGACTTCACGGTCACCGTACGACGTGGACGCCGAATCGGACGCAAGACCTTGGTCTTGCATATTCGTGACACCGCCGCTTCTGGCGGTGAAGATAAGACCGATACGCAGATTGCCAGGTTTGGTGGTCCGCGTGTCGGTCTTGTCGTATCTAAAGCTGTGGGCAACGCCGTGACTCGTCACGCTGTATCCCGCAGGCTCCGCCATGTTATGGCCGCGGCCGCGCAGAATCTTCCGTCCACCATGGACATTGTCGTTCGCGCGCTGCCTGCATCTGCCACAGCCACCAGCCAGGAGCTGTCCCACGATGTGCAATCGGCACTCGCCACATACGAACGTCGGCGCTAATTCGCTTGACGACGGCCCCCTCGCTCAGACCCCCGGCGCACGTGTGGCTGAGAGGGCGATTCTCTTCTACCGCCGTCGTATCTCTAATCTGAAGCCCACGAGCACATGTCGTTTTGAACCGACGTGCTCCGCATATGGTCTTGAGGCTGTGCGCCGTTTCGGAGCTATTCGTGGCCTGTGGCTGACTTTCTTGCGCATCTTCCGTTGCGCACCCTGGCATCCGGGTGGCTGGGATCCAGTTCCTGCCACATTCCCCGGCCTGGGTTCGTGGTTGAGGCGAATGCACAGGTAACCTCTAGTAATGCTTAGCCTTTGACGGGGCTTTGTAGACGAAGGCGCGAGTGCGCTGTCCCCTAAAGAACGGAGTGATCTTAGACCGTGCTCAATTTCGTGTATGTGCCGATTTCGGCCATCCTGTGGTTCTGGCATAAGGCCTCAGGTTTCCTATTCGATCCCTCCTCGGGTATCTCCTGGGTGCTGGCCATTATTTTGCTTGTGGTCACCATCCGTATCCTCCTGTTTAAGCCGATGCTGAACCAGCAGCGTTCTGCCATCAAGATGCAGCAGCTCGCTCCTGAGATGCAGGCCATCAAGGAGAAGTACAAGAACGATCAGCAGGCTCAGGCTCTTGCTATGCGCCAGCTACAGAAGGAAATGGGTGTCAACCCGCTCGGCGGCTGTCTGCCGATTCTGGTTCAGATGCCTGTGTTCATTGGCCTTTTCCACGTGCTGCGTTCGTTCAACCGAACGGGTACGACGGGCAATGCGCTCGGCATGTCGGTGGAGCAGAACTGGAATACGCCTAACTACGTCTTCGGTGTAGATGAGGTGCGGTCCTTCCTGCTGGCTCGTGTGCTCAATGCTCCACTGTCCAGTTCGGTTGGTATGGGTGAGGATCAATACGCAGCCTTTACTGTGCCTGGTACGCCTGCGGACTTCACCCGCATGGACATCATGATCGTTGCCATTCCGCTGATTGTTATCGCGGCACTTGCAACGCACTTCAACGCTCGCATGTCTGTTGACCGCACGCGTGCCCGCCAGGAAGCCGGTCTGGTGAAGCGCCAGGAAGGCGTTATGGGTCAGCAGATGGACATGATGAACAAGATGATGCTTTGGTTCTTCCCAATCATGATTCTTGTTACCGGTGCTTTCTGGCACATCGGCCTTCTTGTCTACATGGTGACTAACAACGTCTGGACCTACTTCCAGCAGCGCTACATCTTCGGCAAGCTGGATGAGGAAGAGAAGGAAGCTGTCGCAGCTAAGAAGGCTGCCAAGCGCGAGGCACAGGAGAAGCTCGCTCCGAAGGTTGGCCAGAAGCCAATCAATCCGAAGAAGGGTGGCAAGCGTCAGGCAGCGCAGAATGCGCAGCAGGCGCAGTCCGGTCAGGCCTCTGCAGCGAACAAGGCTTCTAGCCATCTTCCGGATGGTAATTCGGGGAAGGGACAGCAGGGCCCAGTCTCGAAGCCAGCGCCAGGACAGAAACCCGCAAATCGGAAGAACCGGAAGCGGAAAAAGAAATAGCTGAAGTGGAATCGCCCTTCGTCTACATAAGTTAATTAATCGAAACGCCCCGCAGTTGATGCGGGGCGTTTTTGCTTGCCTTGGTACTCTATCGCGCAGACAACGTCGCTGTTATTACAGGCATGTAATTTTCTGTGGGGCCTGGAGTTTGGCATCCAACTCCGGTCAATGTTTCACGTGAAACATGGCTGTTGCACTGTCGTACACTAGGGGTAATGAAAAGCTCGACGGGTGACGGCACAGCTGCCCCATTGGAAAGGTTAGTGGAACTGTTGAGTAACTCCGCGAAAGACGTCGATAATCAAGAAGCCTCCGCAGGTTTGGTCGATCCGGATCTGCGTTCGGTGATAGATACCGTGTTTGGAGGGAATGCCGATCGAGCATACCGCTACCATTCATGGTTGGCTGAGGAGGCTACAGTCCGAGGTTTGATTGGGCCACGTGAAACTCCAAAGCTGTGGGATCGGCACATTATCAATTCTGCGGTAGTTGGAGAAGCGATAGGCAAAGGGCTTCTAGTTGCGGACATTGGTTCGGGGGCAGGCTTGCCCGGGATTCCGCTTGCTCTTGCACGACCAGATTTGAAGGTGGTTCTTGTGGAACCATTGCTGCGCCGTACGACTTTCTTGAACGAGGTTGTGGAAGATCTCGAGCTGGACAATGTGACCGTGGTTCGCGGCCGCGCTGAGGAGAAAGTGGTTCGCGCTGAGGTTGGCCAAGTAGATGTCGTCACTTCTCGCGCTGTTGCCCCTCTTGGGAAATTGGCGGGCTGGTCGCTTCCTTTAGTTAAATCCGGAGGCGCGATGGTTGCACTGAAGGGTGGAACTGCGCAAGAGGAGATTGATCGGGACGCAAAGCTTATTGCCAAGGCGAAGGGAACTAATCCCCGCGTTGTAGAGGTTGGCGGTTCCGTGTTGGGAACTTCGACGTACGCCGTGATTATTCAGAAGAAGTAGGTTGTAAGTCCCCCTCCCCTACTCCACTGCCGGTTCGCTTGTGTTTTGGTTTCGACATTGAGGCGCGTAGTGCCGTCGGGCTAGAGTGGGATAAGTATCGCGGTATGGCAAAGTCCTACCGGCCAAGGTGGATGTTTCACGTGAAACATTTCCACAATCGTCGGCGTCTAACGCTTGTTGGGGCTTGATGATTACGCTTTTGCAGATAGTTACTAAGTTTTTATTCGCACTCCAGTGGCCATGATTGGTGATTGCTGTGCTTGTAAGGGGAATAGTTAATGAGCCGGAAGTCCTGGCAAGACACACCCATCGCTGCGGCAGCTCAACGGGCAGCGCAAGTTAAGGCCCCGAACCGTTTATCGCTTCCACGCCCCGAACGCCCGCGCCGTATTACTATCGCCAACCAGAAGGGTGGCGTGGGCAAGACCACTTCGGCAGTCAACATCGCGTCGGCGCTCGCGCGGCATGGTCTCAAGGTGCTAGTCATCGATAATGACCCGCAGGGAAATGCTTCTACGGCCCTGGGGATTGAGCATGTTTCCGGGACCCCGTCGACGTATGAGCTTCTAATTGGCGAACTACAGATTGACGATGTCATCCAGCGTTCCCCTGAATCTGAGAATCTCTTTTGTGTGCCAGCGACATTGGACTTGGCGGGCTCCGAGATTGAGCTGGTCTCGCTCCTGAACCGTGAGCGCCGACTTCTCGATGCAGTGTCAGATCAGTACCTGATTGACAACGGCTTTGACTTTCTCATTATTGACTGCCCTCCTTCGCTCGGTCTGTTGACTCTGAATTCGATGACTGCCGCCAACGAGGTTTTGATCCCGATTCAGTGTGAGTTTTACGCCTTGGAGGGTGTGACTCAGCTGATGAATAACGTGCAGATGATTCGTCAGCATCTCAATCCGGAGCTACATATTTCTGCTGTGCTGCTCACTATGTTCGATGGCCGCACCAAGCTTTCGGAAGAAGTTGCCAATGAGGTTCGTAACTACTTCGGTGAGGTTGTGCTACGTAATCTCATCCCTCGATCTGTGAAGGTATCGGAGGCGCCGGGATATTCGCAGACCGTAATTTCCTACGATCCAGGGTCTCGGGGCGCAGTTGCTTATCTTGACGCCGCGAAGGAATTGGCAACGCGTGGCGACTATTCAGCAGTTTCGGGTGGAAGTGCGATTGGGCAAAAACCAGCTTCCTCCCCTACCCCGTCCAATTCCACTGAGACAAATTAAAGCCACTAGGAGTAGTTACCGATGTCGAATCAAAAAAAGGAGAACCGCAAGGGAGGGCTCGGTCGCGGTATCGCCGCGCTGATCCCAACTGCTCCGGCGGCTAACCCCTCGGTAGGTGAGAGTGCCGCGGATATTATCTTCGGTCCCCGCCGTACCCAGGGGACGAAGCAGCCTGGAAGTAGCGGAGTTGCCGACGTACTGGGGGCAGCCGCGACGGGATCCGGCACCTCGTTGACTGAAGGGAAAAACGCCGGAAAATCTGCAAAATCCGGCCAGAGCAAACCTCATACCAATGAGGCGCAGAAACGTCACAGTGACAATAAGACTATTGGTAAGTGTAGCGATGTTTCACGTGAAACATCGCCCTCGACGACATCGGGAGTAGCGGACCATAGCGGCGCCAAGCCGACCGATGTTGACACTTCGGCCGCAAACGAGTTTGGCGCGACCTATCGCGAAATCAACTTGAAGCTGATCACGCCGAACCCGAAGCAGCCACGAGAGGTCTTCGATGAGGAGCCCCTAAATGAGCTCGCTCACTCTATTCGTGAGTTCGGTCTATTGCAGCCGATTATCGTACGACCAATCTCTGAGGATAGTCGTGCGGCCGCACTCGAGGCAGCGCGCAAGGAAGATCCGAACGCGCCGCAACCCGAGTTTGAAATCATCATGGGTGAACGGCGCTGGCGTGCTTCTCAGCGAGCTGGGGTCGACACGATTCCCGCCATCGTTCGCGATACTCCAAACCAGGACATGCTTCGCGATGCCCTACTAGAGAACATCCATCGCGTTCAGCTGAACCCACTCGAAGAGGCCGCTGCGTACCAGCAGCTACTCGAAGAGTTTGGTGTAACTCAGGCAGAGCTGGCGGATCGAATCGGTCGCTCGCGGCCCGTTATTACCAACATGATTCGACTCTTGCAGTTGCCGGTGGAGGTACAGCGACGAGTAGCGGTCGGTGTTCTGTCGGCTGGTCACGCACGTGCCTTGCTTGGAGTTAAGGCAGGTAAGGAAGAACAGCAGCGCCTCGCCGAGCGAATTGTTGCTGAAGGACTATCCGTCCGTGCGACCGAAGAAGCAGTGACATTACTCAATGCCGGCGAGCGACCGAAAAAGCAGCACCGCGAGCCCACTCCGCAGCCGGAGGTCCTTCACAATTGGGCTGACCGCCTGTCCAATTCTTTTGATACGAAGGTGACTGCCCAGATGGGCAAGCGTAAGGGCAAAATCGTTATCGAATTCGGCAACCTCGAGGACTTTGATCGCATCATGTCACTGATGCATCTCGACGAAGAGTAAACCCGGTTACTGTGACTGAAGTATTCATCGAGAAAATTTCGCTGGCCGACATCGAAGGAATCTATCCAGAGACGATGTTAAGCCTGTTTTGGGAACAGGGCATGGAGCATATCCGTACAGCAACTGCCCTACCCCAGTTCTCGACTGAGCCGCGCGAACCTAATTTGGACCCCAGCACGCCAGAAGAGGATGAAGCGCTCAACGGTGATTTAAAGCATTCGGACGGCCAACCCCCTACTCGGCCAGGCGGAGCTAGTGAAAGCCTCTTAAATGGCGATTTAAGCCCTGATTTAGCCGCCCAGGTGCGCTTGGAGAAGGAAGCATGGCTCAATACCGTCTACCTTTCCTGGGGACCGTGCGGATATTCACTACGACGAAAGCCACCGGCATCACTTATCGATGGGAAACTTGAGACCGTCGGCACGCTGCTCTTTGCTCCGCCACGCTTCTGCCCGACGACATTTTCCATGCCTTCCGGACCAATATCGCCGGATGCGATTGCGCTGACGAGTCTGCATTACAACGCTTTAGAGGTTGACGATGACATGCTCCGCGTGCTCATTGTGACCGCTCTGCACAAGCTCGCGCTGCGCGGGATTTCAGCGGTAGAAGCGTTTGGTTGCAGTGGCACGGCGGATTCTATGTCGGCATCCACGCCGTCGTCGCCAACGCCTGACGACGGTACGGAGAATCTAATCGCTGATTTCGAAGCGCAACTCGAAGAAAAGCTGAATCCAAAGCCGTGTATTTCAGATTCGTTGGCGGCGATTAACCATAACGCCGGTGATTTGATTCGTACGCGAACCCTTCTTGACTCCGGGTTTCGGGTGGTGACTCCACATCCGATTCATCCGAAACTCCGTATCGAGTTGGATGCGGAATTGGACTGGGACGAAGAAATCGGCCATGCGTTGGATCTAAGTGCGAAAGAACCCTTTATGCGCTCAAAGCTGTTCAGTCTTTAGCGCTGGGTTTCATTGGTCAGCCGTGTTTAGGCTTTTTCCTCTTCAATCAGCTGCGCAAAGCTGTAAGCGCCGGTCATTGGCTGCTGCTCTTCATCGCCCAGGTACAGACGCTTTACAGCGACAACGATAGATTCGGCAATTACGTCCCGCTGATCTGGGGAAGAAAGAATTGCGACGTCATCCTCGTTGGTCAGGTAACCAACGGCGACTTCCACCGTGGGCATCCTGGTCAGACGGAGGAGATCCCAGGTACGGGCGTGCGAGCGGCAGTCTACCAGGCTCGTACGGGCAACAATCTCTCGCTGGATAAGGCCAGAGAGCTGTTCGCCCAGAATGGAGTTGGAGCCCTTCATCGAGCCAAAGTAAAAGGTCGCAATACCGCTGGCGCGGTTGTTGTGATAGTGGTCAGCCTGCAGGGAGATGAAGACGTCAGCGCCAAATGCGTTGGCCATCTCAGCGCGATCCTCGATGGACGGATTGTCGGTACGAGGACGAGACAGAATAGTCTCTGCACCTGCCGCGACAAGGCGACCCTCAATGCGAGAGGCCAAATCCCAAAGAATCTCTTCTTCAGAAATCTGACCGTAAGGGCCGTCGACCACAATGCCGGGCTCCCCTGCCCCAAGACCTGGATCAATGACAATGCGCTTTCCAGAGAGCTTCGGCCCCATCGTGCGCAGTATTTCCTTCTCGTGGAAGGCGTTTACAGAGCCACCAGTAACCCTCCTGCCCAAGTAGCTGAGCGCCCGGAGAGTAACGGGACCACAGATACCGTCGGGCTCCAGCCCGTAATTGAGCTGGTATTCACGTACAGAGGCATCGGTCTTCGGGCCAAAGTGGCCGTCTACTCGGGCATCGTGGAAGCCGAGTTCCTGCAAGGTAGCTTGGAGAACGCCTACGTCCTCACCGGTCATTTGTGACAGTGGATCGTAGGACAGTACGCGGGTGCCCAGAGTGTACGAGGCTTCTCGCAGTAGGCGCAGGGTGCTGTCGCGGATAATCCCGTCGGCATAGACACCGCGGGACTGTTGGAACGCCAGAAGAGCGTTGCGCATGTCCTCATCAAAGAGGTCATCGTCACCAGACCACTGAGGCGAGTTCTCCTCCGCGGCTGAGCCCTCCCAATTGGGCAGAAGCCCAAGACGAGCCAGGGTAGAACGTACCTCGGCTACACGAGGTGACCTATCGCCCACCTTCAGAAACTCTGGCACGAAAACTCCCTTCCGAACTCCACAATTATGTTTAGGCCGTTGTGGGTCCTCACAACACTTAATCAGTATTACTGGCCAGTGAGCTAAACGAAACTTCAGTTAAGAAATCCCGCGCACTCTCAGAGGATATGGTCAGCAATACCTCTCAAGTTGGCGGCAACCTGGTTCCTTCACGGTATTAAGGAAGACGTAAACCGCCATTTCCAGCAAGATTACCAGGTCGCAGGCGCGAATTGATTGTTACGAGGGCGCGTCGGCTAGCCCGACGGCAGAACCCCAGGACTAACTCTAAATCACAACCACAACTTCAGTCACATCATAATGGGGTGTGTCCAACGAAGGTGGCAGTGGCGAAGTGACGGGTGGGCAGTCGTAACCTCGTATCGGATAAGGAGCAACCCCAAGTTCTTTTAAAGGTGCTTTTCGATGAGCGACGTGATTGAGCCCTTCGGGCGGACTCCGCGAATCTCTTCGACCTTCTTGCCGTCCTTGAATAGGAGCAGGCTTGGGATGGACATAATCTGGAACATGCCAGCCAGTGCACGCTCCTCATCGACGTTGACCTTGGCGATGACGGCCTTGCCATCGAGCTCGGTCGCAACCTCGTCCAAAACGGGAGCAATCTTCTTACACGGGCCACACCACTCTGCCCAGAAATCAACAAGCACCGGCTTATCGGATTCGAGGACATCGGACTTAAAGGTGTTGGCGGTGACGGTTACCGGAGCCATGAAATTCTTCTCCTTAGAATGAGCTCGTTTGAGTTCTTAGTGGTTTTGTTTTGTGGTCTTGATTCTAATTTTTCAACCTAGCTTCTTCAGCCTCGCGTACGGATTTGGCGCTCAAGGCGTCAAAAATTAGGGCTTCCGGTGGTGCGAGTGAAGTACTAAATTGTTAATTAATGGTGTTCTTGAGAACGCTGCAAGTGCTCGATGAGTACGGGGCGTACCGGGCTATAACACGTCCCGCTGCACCCTGATTGAGCTACAGCTAACAACAATTGGGCTTACCGACTATCGGATATTCCCCATAGTTGGATATCTGCAATCGTAGGGCTTATCCAACAATTGCGATACCCCAACTATTAGGTGTTTATCCAGCTAGTGCGACTGCCCTGCTGTCATCTACCGAGTAACAGTTTCCAAGTAGTGCTCAGCATCCAGCGCAGCCTTGCAGCCAGAACCAGCGGCGGTAATTGCCTGCTGGTAATGCGAGTCAACAACATCGCCCGCCGCAAAGACGCCCTTGAGAGAGGTCTGGGTGCTCGGAGCGGCTACCTGAATGTAGCCATTCTCATCGCAATCCAGCTGATTGCGAACCATCTGCGAACGTGGCTCGTGGCCAATTGCTACGAACATGGCAGTCACATCCAGGACGGACTTCTCACCAGTGACGGTGTCTTCCAGCTCGAGACCGGTAACCGAACCCTTGTCCTCACCAAGAACCTGGGACACAACCTTGTTCGTCGCAAAGCGAATCTTGTCATTGTTCTGCGCGCGCTCGACCATGATCTTCGACGCACGGAACTCATCGCGGCGATGGACAATCGTCACCGAGCGGGCGAACTTGGTAAGGAAGGTTGCCTCTTCCATTGCGGAGTCACCGCCGCCGATGACGGCGATATCGTGGTCGCGGAAGAAGAAACCATCACAGGTGGCACAGGCGCTGACACCATGACCAAGCAGCGCCTGCTCACCCGGAGCACCGACATAACGCGGAGCGGCACCGGTTGCCAGGATGACAGCGTGAGCCTTGTGCTCTTCTTCGCCAACCCAGACAGACTTGATATCGCCGGTGAGATCCATGCGATCGACAATCTCCATGCGCAGGTCAGCGCCGAAGCGCTCTGCCTGTGCGCGCATCTGATCCATCAGCTCTGGGCCCATGATGCCCCCGGAGAAACCTGGGTAGTTCTCCACATCGGTAGTCGTCATAAGCAGGCCGCCAAACTCGATGCCCTCGAACACCACAGGCTTCAGGTCGGCACGGGCTGCGTAGGTGGCAGCCGTGTAACCGGCGGGACCGGAACCGACGATGATCAGGTCGTGAACGATATCGCTCATGAAGACTCCTATAATTTTTATCTCTCACATCACATGGCGCACAGTGATGCTCAGTAGTAAGCAAATTTTTCAGCTCCGGGAAAGAAATTACCGGAACCAGCCACCTCAACCAACGTGAGGTTAGCCATCTCTATTCCCCCAGCCTCTCCCCTGCTCCGCAGTTGTTAGGCCACCTGCACTTCTTCCAATTGTCGCCGAAGCGTACGACGCGCCCGCGCCCGCCGAGACTTCAACGTCCCGCTCGGCTGCCCAATACTGCGAGAGGTCTCCTGCAGCGAATATCCAAAGATGTCCAAGTACAGCAGGGCATCCCGTTGATCCGTTGGCAGCTGCTCCAATGCGGCGGCCATAGTCACACGTAGCGGAACATCCGGGCAGGGAATCGGCTGTGAACTCATAAACGTCTCAAAATCCTCCTCCTTATCGCAGAGAGGGATCTCCCCGAAACGACCGCGGTTGTGGTCAATACACGCATTCTTCACGATGCACGTCAGCCACGTCGCCACCGTCGAACGCCCGCGAAAATTCGCCGCCCCCGCAATTGCCCGCGCCAGCCCCTCCTGTACCCCATCCAAGGGATCGAAATCATCCCGACGATAGCGCCGCGCCATCGCTACCAACTGCGGATAATAACGCCGTGCCAACACCGCGAACGCGCGACGATCCCCCGCCAGGTGCGCCTTCAATAATTCACGATCGACCTCGTCCGCAGATGCATGCTTTTGCATACCGACGACGCCACAATCCCCCAGTCGCCGACCCATGCGGGCCTTACGGTGACTGTCCCCAATTCGATTTCTTCCCCCAAAGTTCATGGCTCCTATGCAAACACGAAACCCGCGCTCTCCGCTTGGCAAAACTGCCGTGGAGACCGCGGGCTGTGGATGAATTTCAAAACGTCCCAGTAGCTGTGGATAACTTGGGACAACTTGAACTGTTGCCACCTAAGGCAAGCTCAGAGCGTTATTCCGTACCACGCACCTGAATGTCGCCAATAGCAACTGGCAGCAACGAATCCGGAGATTGCTCAGCCAGATTGCGGTCGCCGACAAGTGGGTTGTCCGCATCGGAATTCTGCGACTCAGCATCTGTATCAGCATCTGTATCAGCATTCGTATCAGCATCAGTGTCTGAGTTGCTGTCGGCTACCGCTTCCGCAGCCGTCGGCAAGCCGGAGATCCAGACAACAAGGTTCTTCCACTCAGTGTCGCGGCTATCAATTTCGATAGTTGTCGTACCTGAGATGGCGGTTGCGCTACCGAGAACCGTTGTGTCATCCAAGTTTGTCGAGTCAGCATCGCGTAGGCCGCGAACTTCAATGTGTGCGCCCGGGGTCGCAGAGACCTTAAGCTCTCGAATGGTTGCCGGTTCATCCAGAGTGACCCGAATACCAACACCAGGTTTAAAGTCCTCTGGACGATTGCCGAACTGGCTGAGGTAAGTAGAAGTTACCCAGAAGCTTTCCTCGTCATTATCGATGGTCAGCTCAGCCATGTCCGGATTGTCCGGACCTGCTGCAGGGTTGTCGGTGTCGGCTTGCCACTCGCTAGCGTCGGCAAGCGAGAGCGTCGTGACCGGAGCCGGACCGCGTCGTACGGACTCGGAGTTAATCGGTGCGTCCGAGGAACGGTTAACCAGTCCAAAGATGCCCGCGGCGATAAGTGCACCGACAATGACTACACCGACAACGACTGCGCCGGTGCTGAATGCGCGGGTGCGATTCTTGGTGTGGTGAGCGTTTGATTGGGCTGCACCGTCGGCATCGACGGATTCGCGCGCACCGGTGTCGGGGTCGATTGCGAGAAACTCCGAAGAGTCGGGGCCGAGCGCTGCAGTGCGCAAATCCTCCGCGAGTGTGCGAGCTGGCGACTCCTTTTGGTTGAAGTTCTCCGGGCGAACCTGCTTCGCGCGGTCGATGGCAGCAGAAATATCGGAGGGGATATTTGGCAAGTTGTAGAACAGCTCGTCGATGACAGAAAGCAACGCGTTGTAGTCCGAACGTTGCGAGCTATCGGGCAAAACGACGGGGAAAGCGTCGTAGATGTGGCCGTCGCTGCTGATGCGCAATTGTCCAGGCTTGTTTGTCAGGCCAAGGCAGCGTCCAGATTCGTGGGCGTCGGCGATTGTCTCGGCAAGTGATGCTATTGCGAGTGCCAGGGCATCCGGGTGGGCGGCCTGATCGAACCGCTCAATACCGATACTGCTGGTCCAGTCGGCGACGATGAGCACCTCGGTGCGTGTCTTCGCCACACTATGAATGTGGGACATCCCGGTGCCAGCCAGGTCACGCAGCTCATTGGTCGTCGTGGCAATCTTCTGGGCGGCAACCGATGGCGAAGTGTCGTAGTACGGCAGTGCAATCGTGTCGACGAAGACGAGTGCGACATCTGAGTTGTTGGGATCGCCCATATCCATGGCGCGCCACAGGCGCAGACCTGGGTAGGTCGCGACTTCAGAACGCAGACGGAAACGACCACCTGAGACCATCTCGCCGGGTACATAGCGGGTTGGGCGAGAACCCTGCGTCGGCATCGGCGGCAGCAGCGGCGAAGCGGTGAAGCCCTCGTTTGCCAGACCCGTGGCCTCGCCGATCAGGTTCGACGGGGCAATCGAGAAAGCATCAGCGGCGAAGCCACGTTCGCGCTCCATATCCTCACGGTCGGCGACGGCATTGTCGGCTGCATGAGGCTGCGGAGCAAAGCGACGTAGACCCGGAATGCGGCCGAGGAAGCCACCCAGAACGCGGACCTCTTCCAATGGAGCCTGAGCGAGCACCAGGCCGGTACCGATGAGGAAGACCACGCCGGTGACGATGGTCTGCAGTAGCACACCGAAGGAACCGAAGAAATCGAACAGCACAAGGTCGGTCAATGCGAATGCGCCCCAAGCAACGGCGACACCGACAAGCGACGCCCCCAGTGCCCACAGCACGGTGTGGACGGTCGCCTTACTGTCCAAGTGTCCGAGAGTGCGGCGCAAGAGCAAGAAGCCAATTATTGCGCCGGCGACGAAACCGAAACCGTTGGCGGCACCGAGCAACACGACGACGGTCTCATCGTCAGAAGCCAGACGAGGAGCGAAGAACGACAGAATCACCTTGACGGTGGTAATGCCGAGGATGATGAAAGTCGGGGTCCAGGCCTCTTCACGGGCGTAGAAAACACGCAAGTGCAAAAGCACAATGGCGTATGGAATAAGCGAGAACGCCGAGAAGGACAGCGTCCAGCCGAGAATCTCTGCGGTTTCGCGGGGGAACTCCAGATACGCGAAAAGACCGACGGCGATGGGGCGGCCGAATGCGGTGAAGAAGGCAACGATCGGCACCAGCGCAATCATGGTCAGGCGGGTACCGATGGACAGATCTCGGACCACTGCCCCATCGTTGCCGTCGGCTGCATTGCGGGACAGTCGCGGCATGATGGCGGTCAGCAAGGTAACGCCGATGATGCCGTAGGGCACCTGCAACAGCAGCCAAGCCTGCTGGTAAATCGTCGGCGCTGCCTTGGAGGCAGTCGAGGCAATATTGGTGGTGATGAAGTAACCAGCCTGGGAAATTGCCACGTAGGTGATAATCGCGACACCCATGCCGGTGAACTGTTTGATGCGGTCGTCGATACCCCACAGCGGACGCAAATCAATGCCCGCGCGCTTGAGGTAGGGAATCATGATGGCTGCCTGAATGACGACACCCAGGGTGGTACCAAGACCCAAAAGCAGGATGTGCGGATCGGAGAGTGAACCGTCCGAATCCGGACTCAACTGGCCGGGCAGGAACAGATATAGCAAGAGCGTGGCAATGGCCACGACGTTGTTAGCGACAGGTGCCCACGCACCGGGTTTAAAGATTCCCTTGGTGTTTAGCACCGCCATGAGCAGCGCAAATATGCCGTAGAAGATAATCTGCGGCAATAGTAAGAACGCAAATGACGTTGCCAGCGGAACGTTGACCTTACCGGCCTCGTTAAGGCTCAATCTGGTCAACAGTGGCGCACCTATCACCGCCAGCACCGTCACCACTGCCAACAGCGTCATAGAGACAGTCAAGAGACGTCTAATGAAGGCGGCACCGTGATCTGGATCCTCCTTCTCCGCGCGCACCAACACTGGCACCACCAGAGAAGTCAGCACTGCGCCGAGGACGATTTCCGTAATCAGGTTCGGCAGTGTGTTGGCGACGTTGAAGGCTGAAGCCACAGCCGGACCCAGCGTCGCGCCGATGAGCAGGTTTCGCAAAAAACCCGTAATGCGCGAAATCAGGGTAGCGATTGCCATCGAGCCCGTGGAGGCGACGATGTCCGAGTTCGACTGTCCCTGATTTGCGTCCGCCGTCGAGCCTGCGGAGGAATCGCTGGAAGCGGTTGCTGTCGCAGTTGCCGCCTTTGCTGGCGATGGTGATGCCGATTCCGTCATCGCGTCAGCGGCGGTATCGGCATTTGCCTTATGGCCGGATACGCGAGTTAGGTCCGGGGCCGCTTCGGCCGGCTGAGATTCAGCCGTTGGCCGCGCCGCCGGAACTGGGGCCGGTGGCGCGGGGCGACGAATGCGGCCTCGAAGTCCAGATTTATGCGCGTCTGAGTCAGTCACATGTCCTATTGTTGCTTAAAAGGGGGTCTATTTCCGAAAGTACTGAGACCGTTTTGCGGCAAAAAACCCACCAACAGTGACGATGACGAGGGTCACGATAGCCAAAACCCCAACCGAAGCGCCCGATTGCACGGAAATACTCACTGATCGAGAAATCGGCGTGCCGCCAGGTGATTCGAGCCACAGCAACAGGTTGTGGGAGTTGTCTCCACTATCCCGTGGCCGGTCTCCCTCTGGAGCATTGGTCGCCGGAGTGGATTCTGCATCATCACCCGACTTCGGAGTGAACTGAACAGTCACCGACCCCTTGGCGGGGATGGCGGCCTCATACTTCTCCTCCAACACCGAATCTCCAGCGCCGACGCGCACGAACGCGGGAACCGGCAGCGGCAGGCCATTACGAGCCAGCACCGCAATCGGCGACAGCTGCGTTGCGCGGGTGTAGACACCGCCGGGAGCTACCAACGTCACCGAATTGCGCAGGCGTCGATTCATAATCAGTGCCTGGTCGCTGAGTTCTTCGCTCCGCCGCTGCACGTCAGTTGACTGCAGCTGATTTCGCCGGCCGAGAGTTGTAAACGAGCGCAGCAAGTCGTGCCGCAGGGGACGGGTGAATTCATACCGCGTCAGCGCGACATTGGGATCGTTGGACATGATTGTGGTCAGGTCGGTGATCTCGCGGGAGGCCGTCTGAGCCTTCTCCACGAGCGTCTCACTCACTGGCGCGGGATCGGCAAGCTTGTCAATTGGAGTAACCGAGCCCGCATCCAGGTCGTGAGCTGAAGCGGTGATGGAGTCCATCAGCGGAGTCAGCTCAGCCAGGTTATCGTCCACGGCTTTCCTGACCGCAGCCATGAAATCTTCAGCGTCGCTAGCGCGTGGATCCCAACCGGACGGCGGTGCTGCCACCACAGCCGCGCGAGGGTCATCCGAATCAGTCAATGATTGGAACAGAGTGCCAATCGCTGTCTGCATCCGTGCAGCTTCGGAGTCGATTCGGAAATCGTAGCGTCCGAGCAGATTCGAATACGCCACAGTCTGGGGAGACCGTCCTGTTGCAGCCAGAGAGGTTGTCAGTGCCCCAGGGAGGGCGAAGGCGCGGCTACCGTCGGCAAGCACGCCACTATGGCCGGGGCGCAGTGTCTGACCATCGGCGGTGACGGCGGTGTTGTCTGCGACTAACACGGTGGTGTCGTGCGCGGCTTCGGGTGGAGTGGGCGACGGTGGCATCGCCTCGCCGGTATCTACGCGGTCTTCGAATGCGCGCTCCGGGGCGGTCCCGCTCAGGGCCGTCGCCGCCGAGTACAGCGGGGCGCTTTCCGACGTCACGTATCCCTCGGCCGGCAAATAGAGGCCCGGCAGTGCCTGAACGTCCAAATGCTTGGCGATAGTCTGCCGACCAGCGGCGAGTGCCTCCATCGAAAGCTCGTGATCCCCCACGCGAGCCACGGCGCTGGCATCGGTGCCGCCCCACGGCAGTGACAGTGTGCAGGTGTCCTGTGTGAGATCGTGCAGCCGATTGAGCCAGGCGGCAGCATTGTCACTGGCGGGCATATGCGTGAGATTGGTGTCATCCGCGTTTCCCCAGGAATCCCGCAGTCGCGGAGAGGACTCCACAGGACTTGGGCGGCTGGTGCCAATCCAGTAGTCGCGGGTCATCCTGGAGATTGCGTCGAGGGTCTCCGGGTCGATGGCGATGCAGGTTGATTCCCGCAACCTCTGCCCATCCGGGCCGGCAAAGCCCTTTTCCAACGAGGTGAGCAAACCGTCGAGGCGGCCACCGCGTTCGAGAGACTCGGCCAAAGAATTGTCGGTGAGGATGAGATTCGGCGACGAGGGTGCGTCACCGGTCTCACCGCCGACCAGTGGCACTGGCTGGCTGATGGGCCAAATCAGCGAAAACGGCACTGGGTCGCGGCGGGTGGGCGCATCGGAATTGTCGGTCTCATCGTTGTCGTTCTGATCACCGGCAGGCGGTTCCGGCTCATCACCTTCCGCTTGCGGATCCGTCACCGGAAGCAGTGCGCGTGTTTCCGCCAGCAGGCGGTCGATGTCATCTGCCGGTTGCCCGTTAGCATTGATGAGCAGCGGAAACGTGCCGGCTTCCGTGATGTCGAGTCCTTCTGGAGCCGGTGCGGAGATAGGAACACTTAGCGTAACCTCACGCTTCTCCCCCGCTTTCAGCTCGATGGGGGCACTGAAGGTCCCAGCCACATCAAACACCGATTCAGGCTCAGCGAGAATCGTCCGCGCATCTGCAGAGGAAGCCAGTGCGCCGGCCCGCTGTGGGCGCAGCGCAACATTGCTGATATCCGCATCGGAGGTGTTGTGCACCTGCACCTTGATGGTCAGCGTCGAATGTAGAGCCGCGACATGCGGAGTGAAGCTGGTTATCGAAAGCCGAAGGGGGCCCTGTTCACCGACACGATTGGTGCCACTGCCCCACAACTGCTCATCTTGCGCAAAAGCTGGGGGCGCAACGGTCGTCGGCAAGCACAGTATGAGCGCTGCGGTGGCGGCCGTGACTTTACGAACAACATTTCTTGGCAACTGCAACCTGAACATGCGCAATCACCTCGGCGTCTGCCGGCCTGCTCGCTTTTCCGCGCGGGCGAGATCGGGCAGCAGATTGTGCGCGCGCCGGGCCAGTTTGCGTTCGTCAGCGTAGGCCAACCGTTCCACCAGGGTATCCACAGGAACCCACATGACTTGGGTGACCTCGGGGTCTTCGTCGTTCAGATCGCCATCGACGTAGCGCAGAAGGTGATGGTGCACGGTCTTGTGAATTCGCGTGCCATCGGAGACAAACCAGTAGTCAATCACACCGAGCTCTTCGATGACCTCGCCGCGAATGCCCGTTTCTTCCCACACCTCACGTTCGGCGGTGGAATCGAAAGCTTCGCCGGGTTCGACATGGCCCTTAGGCATCGACCACAGCAGGCGCCCGCGACGATCGTGCCGACCAATGAGCGCGACATAAATCCGTGACAGGTTGACCTTGCCGCCATCTCCGACCGCCTCGGCAAGCCCCGAGACGACCAGTCCGCCCGCCGAAGTCTCAATCGAGGTCTGCATCGGCGCTGCATTTTGCGCGCGCGACGAGTGCGCGCGGCGATTGTTCGTGCGCTTCGTCTGTGCGTGACGACGGCGATTGTTCCTATCCTGACCGTTCTTACGGCCACCGCGGTTGTTCGACTGCTTCGAGGGTCGTGCCGACTTCGGTGATTTGGAATTTTTCTTGGCGCCACCGGAGTTTGGCTTGGCCTTTTGGGGGCCATTGGCACCGGAGCCACTACGTTTTGCAGAATTTCCGCTGGTAGTAGCGTTGCTCGTGTTGGTGGACGAGGAAACGCCACCTCTTCTGCGCGGTCGCCGACGACGTCGACGGCTCTTCGCCGCCGAGTTGTCATTGCGTACCACGTTGTTCATTCCACTTAGACTACCGGGTTTATAGGTATAAGCGGGTATTGTGTCGGTCGTGACACAATCGACTCCTTCAACGACAAATGGTGACCAGCCCGGGGGGACTACACCTCCCGGTGCTACTCCGGCGGCTGCTGACGCGGACCCAAAGGTGCGCAGGACGGCAATGCTGGCAGTGGCGGATCAGGCGATCGCCAAGGAGTCTGAGATCCTCGATTCGCTGGCAGCTGCGTTTAGTGCAGCCGGCCATCGCCTGTACCTCGTGGGCGGTTCTGTGCGCGATGCTCTCTTAGGGCGACTGGGCGTGGATCTCGATTTCACCACCGACGCGCGCCCGGAAGTGACGCGCGCGATCCTCGATGACTGGGCGGATATTGTCTGGGATACCGGCATTGAATTCGGCACACTCTCCGCGGAACGGCATGGCCGTCAGGTGGAGATCACCACATTCCGTGCGGATACGTATGACCAGGTCAGCCGCAATCCGGAGGTCACTTTCGGTGACACGCTGGAGGGCGATCTAATTCGCCGTGACTTCCGCTGTAACGCCATCGCCGTGGAGCTCCATGGTGACGGCACCCGCACCTTCCTCGACCCGCTCGGAGGTTTCGAGGATCTTGTCGCGGGTGTGTTGGACACCCCGGGGGCGCCGGAGGTCAGTTTTGGCGACGACCCCCTGCGGATGCTGCGTGCCTGCCGCTTCGCATCCCAGCTGGGGTTCGACGTGGCACCGCGTGTGCTCAAGGCGTTGAAGGAAATGTCCAGCGAAATTGACCGCATCACGGTCGAGCGCATCTCCACCGAGCTGAACAAGCTCATCCTGGGTGCGGACCCAAGCCGAGGTATCGACCTGATGGTGGAATCGGGGTTGGCCGACCGCGTGCTGCCGGAGATCTCCGACATGCGCATGACGCAGGATGAACACCGCCAGCACAAGGATGTCTACCAACACTCTCTGCAGGTCATGCGGCAAGCTATTGACCAGGAAGAACCCGGTGAACCGGACCTCGTACTGCGCTGGGCGGCACTGCTGCACGACTGCGGCAAACCCGCTACCCGTGCCTACAACGAGCAGGGAAACGTCACCTTTTACCAGCACGAAGTTGTCGGCGCGAAGCTGGTGCGACGCCGCCTTCGGAAACTGAAGTTCCCGAAGAAGACCAACCACGAAATCTCGCAGTTGGTCTACCTGCACATGCGCTTCCACGGCTACGGCGAAGGCAAGTGGACGGACTCGGCGGTGCGACGTTATGTCAACGATGCCGGAGATTTGTTGGAACGACTCAACAAAATCGTGCGGGCCGACTGTACGACAAGAAACCGTCGTAAAGCAGCACGCCTCGCACGCGCCTGCGACAGCCTGGAAGCGCGAATCAAGGAGCTCGCTGAGCAGGAGGACCTCGCACGCGTCCGCCCCGACCTGGATGGCAACGAAATCATGGAAATTCTGGACCTGAAGCCCGGCAAGGAAGTCGGACAGGCCTGGAATTACCTGAAAGAGCTGCGATTGGAGTCCGGTCCGTTGGAGCGTGAGGATGCTATCTTGGCGCTGAAGAAATGGTGGTACGAGCAGTCCGGTGAGCAGGCTGAAAGCGAAAGTGAGAGCTAATGGCATCGATTAATCCGGAAAATCTCTACGGCGACCGGCTTTTTACCAGCCTTGAGCGCAACGACCCGGCTGCCGGGATGCTGCTGCTCGCAGCACCCGGCATGCTCTCGCCGGAGTTTTCCCGCTCGGTGATTTTCCTTATTGAGCACGATGAACACGGCACCCTTGGTGTCGATCTCACACAGCGTTCGCAGACGCCGGTGCACAATGTGCTCGAGCCTTGGGCGCCGCTGATGGCCAAGCCGCCGGTGCTCTACGTCGGGGGTCCGGTCAACCAGACACAGCCAATCTGCATTGGTGTGGTGCGAAATGGTGCCACCCTCCCAGAGGAGACCGACAGTATTACCGGTGCCCCGCTGATGGAACGCATCGCTCACAGGTTTGCGCTGGTCAACCTCGGTGCGGAGCCGGAGGGCGTACGCGACCGCATAGATGGCGCACGCATCTTCGCCGGTTACGCAGGCTGGGATCCGGGGCAGCTGGAAGACGAGCTCGAGCGCGGTGACTGGTACGTCGCCCCTGCCCTGCCCTCAGATGTACTCGCGCCTGCTGCCGCGGACATCTGGGGTGATTGCATGCGCCGTCAGCCCTGGCCGCTGCCACTGTATGGCACCTATCCCGTAGATGTACGTGACAACTAGATGAGTGAGCACATCAATACCGAAGGAAACAGGGCTGAAGGAAGTAGCGCCACAGGAAACAGCGACCGCAGCGACATAGCTGCCGGCATCCGGCAGACACTGCCTGTGGGCATGGGCCTCATTCCGCTGGGGCTCGCATTCGGCCTGCTTATTGCACAAACTGGCTTTAGCTGGTGGTGGGCACCCATCTTCTCCTTCGTGGTCTACGCGGGGTCGATGGAATTCCTCGCTGTCGGCCTGGTTATGGCGCATACGGGTCTGCTCGGCTGTGCCGTGACGTCCTTTATGGTCAACTTCCGCCACGTCTTCTATGGGCTGACGTTCCCACGCGACCGGATACAGTCTCGTCTCGGTCGCGCATACTCCACATACGCGCTTACCGACGAGTCGTATGCCATCGTCTCTGCGGCAAATGCGGACGAAAAGATGTCGGGCCACCGACTGCTGACGATTCAGATTCTCTGTCAGTTACTGTGGGTGGGCTCCGGTATTGTCGGGGCTCTAACCGGCGCAGCACTGCCCGAGGGTATCCGCGGTGCCGAGTTCGCACTGGTGGCGCTCTTTACGGTGCTGGCCATGGACGCGTTTGAGACTTCCAAGGATTGGTCACTGCCCCTGTCCGCTATCGTCTGCACGCTGGTGGGCTGGCTGATTAACCCGAACCAGATGCTGGTTATCGGACTGCTGATGTACTTCGGCCTGCTGCTGTTGCGCGTGTGGTCACCGCGGGTGGATCGGGTGATGCGCATGACGTCGGCAAGCAAGCCGCGTACGACGGAGGGAGAGCGAGCATGACTGCGTTGCCCGATTCCGGCTATGTGCTTGCCGCGCTCTTTGCGATGGGAGCGGTGACAGTTGCGCTGCGTGCGCTGCCGTTTGCGTTCGTGCGCACTCTGAAGGGGTCTCCCCTGTTCGAGTTCCTCGGCACGACCATGCCGGTTGGAGTCATGGTGGCGTTGGTTGCCTACACCGTCTTCGGGCGGCTAGGACTCAGCGGTGAGAGTGGCGACCCCGGCGCTGCCTGGGCCGTGCCCGTAGCGCTGGCCGTCACCGTTGGCCTGCACTGGTGGCGGCGCAACACCGTGATTTCGATTTTTGTAGGCACGGCGCTGTATATGGTCCTCGTGAACCTTGTCGCGTGAGGTGCGCTGTGTGTGGGACGGTGCCAGCGGACCAGTGGCTAGCGGCAGTGGCTAGAACTGTGCCGGTACCTGACCAGTGAAGTCCGGTAGTCCCGGAATCTGGGGCAGCTGCGGGGATTCCGGCAGATTCAGTAGTTCGCCGAGATTTGGGCTCTCGGGCAGGTTCGGGACGCCTGGGATGTCCGGCAGCGATGGAGTGCCCAGCGTGCCGTCGAAGGCATTCTGAACATCGCTGGTGTGAGTTTCCTTCGTGCCGTAGGTGTTAGCAGCGACGCTGAAGTCAGGTCCAATGGATGCCGAGGCGTGAACGCTCTGGCGGTCATCGGACCAACCCCACTTTGTGCCAATAACACCCGGCAGCGTGGCGGTGCCGTAATCCTGACGGTAGTCATCCGCTGCCACAGGTGACGCGGTGCTCATAGCAACCAGAACCGGGTCAGAAGTGTTCTCACGCTTCTTGGCCTCCAGGAACTTCACAGTGTCCGCGCTGGACGTAGTTGAATTTCCCCAGTGACCTGCATCGTGGGTGTTGCTGAGGCCGTATTCACGCGCAGTGGCGTTGATGGAATCCGGGTAACGGCCATAGAGCTCACTGGCGATATTGTCATCGGAGTAGCGAATCATCTCTGTGGCCTTCGCCTTGTCCGCTTCTGTGCCATGTTTGAAGACGTAGTCCGCAATGTAGAGCTTGACAATCGAAAGCCCCGGACGAGCTTCATTCTCGTTCGCCGTACCGTAGTGCGTGCCACTTGGGGTGTGGGTAAAGCTGATCTGGGTTCGCCCCGGAGCATCAATAGTGCCCTGCGGAGTCAGTTTTGGCTGCGGAGCCGCAGCGACGTTTCCAGCTGCCAGCGGAAGGCTGGTGACAGCGATGACACCGGTAAGACCCATGCGAATCGCGCGGGAAGGCCGTGGAGTAAGACGATGACGAGCGTTCATAACAAAAAACCAATCTACACGCGCAGGTGGCCGACGCGCTGCCAAGCTGGATCGTAAGCGGTGTCGACAACGTGCTCTCCGTCGGTCCACGTCTGCGCAACAGCTCGCAGACCCGCCTCCGCATCAGATGCCGGGTCAATAAAGAAGTGCAGCAGAGCCATACCGTCGGACTGCTCAGTTGCGACAAAAATACCCTTGTCCTCAGCGATGGCTTCAGCGGCAGCGGTATTGAACTCGGAGAGGGATTCCTTCGACTCGTCCGTCGGCAAGCCCTTGTCGTCAATGTGAGCGAGCATGAGCTGAATCAGCACATGCTGCGTCATAGTCGGGCTCACCAGCTGCGTAATCGGAGCGCGAGTAGCGACGACGAGCGGCTGGCCGTTGGCTTCGGCATCAATGGTGAGCCACTCCGGGCACTCTTCCGCGAGCTGCTCGACGACACCGCCCAGCTCCGGTAGCGGGATAGCATCTTCCGGCTCCTCGCCAGCGAAGGCGAAACCGCGCAGCCACAGGCCGAAGTCCTCCTCTCCCAGAGCCAGCTGCAGCAGTGTGAAACCTAGCTGAGCTACCAAGCGCTCACCGTCCTCCAACTGAGCAATTGCCGGGAACAGCGGGTGGAATAGGCGAACGTCCACTGCCCCATGACCACTGCTAACAGCCACGCGGGCGTCTGCCGGATCGACCTCGGCGGGAGCATCGGCCTCGAGAGCACCCTGTGCAACCAACGTAGCTGCGACATCCCCCAGCGACAGCTTCATCGCCGGATCCGCCTGGCGGAGGTCGGTGAAAGACCACACCGCGCCGTCGTCAGGCGCGGCCTCCAGCCAACGGCGAGCGACCGGGCGCAGCTCCGGATCGCCGGCAGCGCTCACAGTCAGAAGATGGCGAGAATACGGAGCGCCAGCCTCAAACCCCCAGATGAGCCGGTCATTAATAGCGGCGATGCGGCCGCCGACCTCCTTCTGGACATCAATAATGTCCACATCGGCGGCGTTCGGGGCACCATCGATACCGAGCTGGACACTAAACATCGAGTCGAGCGCATCGGCGCCAAAAGAGTTCCACCACGACCAGAACTCATTGATCGCGGTCTCTTCTGCGGCGCGCTGTTCCGGGGAGAACGGAGCCGGATTCTCGTTAGCCATGCTGAATCTCACACTTTCGTTTGCTCGTTTAAAACCGAACCTTATGTTGTGCGCCCCAGTATATGTGCCAAGCCGGATTCGCCCCTCGGGTCCATGCGCTAGACCGCGTTAAGCGGGTTGTGGCTCCGGCTCAGCTTCTGCTTCCTTGCCCCAGCGAGCGGCGTAGACCGCACAGATCATCAGCTGAATCTGGTGGAAAATCATCAGCGGCAAAATGTAGAGGCTGGCATCGGCACCGAAGATAACGGCAGCCATGGGCAGACCGGTGGCCAGGGACTTCTTCGAACCGCAGAACTGAATCGCAATGCGGTCCTTGCGGTCGAAGCCCATCTTATTTGCGATGAATCCGGACAACCGCAAAACGAATTCCACCAGCACGACCGAAAGCACACACAGGATGACAATGTCCCCTGCCGGCACCTTCGACCAGATGCCCTGCACCATGCCCTCGGAGAAGGCTGCGTAAACGACCATTGCGATGGATAGGCGGTCAACGTTCTTAGTCGTCTTCGCGGCGGCAAACTTCAGGGTCCAACGGCGAGTGAGCTGGCCGATTGCGAATGGCAGCAGCAACTGCAGCGAAATATCCAAGAACACCGACGAATCCACATGAATGCCGCCACCGGTGGCCATCAACAGCATCACCAGCACCGGTGTGACCACAATGCCCAGCAGGTTAGATGCCGAGGCACTGACGATGGCGCCGGCGACATTGCCCTTGGCGATGGACGTGAAGTTCACACTCGACTGCACCGTCGACGGTGCCAGCGTCATGTACAAAATGCCCAGGTAGAGGCCAGGAGAAAGAATCCAATCCAGGGGTTTCATCAGCAGGCCGAGGATTGGGAACAGCACGAATGTGAAAGCCAGAATGGTTATGTGCAGCCGCCAATGCTTAACACCGGCCAACGCATCCTGCGGGCTCAGGCGCGCGCCATAGAGGAAGAACAAGAAGCCAATGGCGATCTTTGTGGCCCAGCTGAAAACCTCAGCGGTAGTGCCGCTTGCAGGAAAAATAATCGCCAGTATCGCTGCAGCAACGATACCGACGATGAGGGGATCTGGACGCCAATTCACAATTCGTTGCCACATGGACAAATAGCTTAGTGGGCAACCAGATGTTGTCTTACTATTTTGCAGAAGCTTTTCTCTGCAATAATTTTTTACTTCTTCTGCTCAGCTGCCTTGCGCAGCGCATCCTTGTCCACAGGCTTGAAAGTGGCATTCGCGGATGAGCCCTTGTCCGTGCACAGTCCTTCCAGGCCACAGGAGCTGCAGCCACCGGAGACACCGCAGTCTGCTGCCGGGTTGTCGGAGCAGCAGGCATCATCAGCCGCAGTGTCGGCGGCATCAGTGGCGGCGGAGTCACAGCCACAGCCGCTGTCACCGTCACCGCACCCACAACCGGAGCCGGACTCGGCGGAGACCTTGGCGTCGTAAAGCGCGATGGTGTGCGAGCCGATAGCCGCACCAATGCCGAGCATGGCGATACCGGCGAGCAGAGCGACGGCGTACCACAGCCACATCCAACCAGAGGCCTCCGGGCGGATGGCGAGGAAGCCGAGCATGGTGGCACCGAGGAAAGCGACAGCGGACACAGCCCACGGCGGGCCGGCAACGCGGTGCGTAATATCCCAGTTTTCCTGGGACTTTCGAGCCTCAGGCGCACGAATTCCGATCCAGTTATTACCCGGTAGCTTCGCCGACCATGCCAAACCAGCGACAACGGCTATGCAAACAGCCAGAACCAGGGTAATTACAGGGATGACAATCATGCTTCCAATTTATATAGGTGGTTGAGCACGTGCCAAACGCACCTATTAGACTGTGAGACCATGACCAACAGCGAAAAGTCCTCGTCCTCGGCAGAAGCCACCGACTACCGCTACTCCCCCGAGCTGGCGACTCAGCTAGAGGGAAAGTGGCAGGCGTATTGGAAAGATAACGGCACCTTCTACGCCCCCAACCCGGTGGGCGATTTGGCAGCTGCCGACGGCTCGACTCCGCCGAAGGACAAGCTTTTCGTCCAGGACATGTTCCCGTACCCGTCCGGTGTCGGTCTGCACGTAGGCCACCCGCTGGGATACATCGCCACCGACGTCTTCGCGCGCTTCCACCGCATGCAGGGCGCAAACGTGCTGCACACCCTGGGCTACGACGCCTTCGGTCTGCCGGCGGAGCAGTTCGCAATCCAGACCGGTACGCACCCGCGCGTGACGACGGAAACGAATATCGCCAACATGGAGCGACAGCTGGGCCGCCTGGGACTTGGCCATGACCGCCGCCGTGTTTTCGCGACCACTGACCAGGACTACTACAAGTGGACGCAGTGGATTTTCCTGCAGATTTACAACGCCTGGTTCGATGAGGATCAGAAGAAGGCCCGTCGCATCGATGAGCTGATTCCACTGTTGGAGTCGGGCGAGATGGCTACCAAGGACGGTCGCGTCTACGCTGAGCTCAGCGAGACCGAGCAGCGCGAAGCAGTCGACGAATTCCGTCTGGTTTACCAGTCGAATTCGATGGTCAACTGGTGTCCGGGCCTCGGCACTGTGCTGTCCAACGAAGAAGTGACCGCCGAGGGCCGTTCGGAGCGCGGTAACTTCCCGGTGTTCCGCAAGCGGCTGGGCCAGTGGATGATGCGCATCACCGCATACGCTGACCGCCTGGTCGACGACCTGGAGCTGCTGGACTGGCCGGACAAGGTCAAGTCCATGCAGCGCAACTGGATCGGCCGCTCCCGCGGTGCCGAGGTCGACTTCACAGCCGAGGTCGGCCCGAAGGTCTCCACCAAGATCAGGGTCTTCACCACTCGTCCGGACACTCTCTTCGGAGCCTCTTACATGGTGCTCGCTCCTGAGCGCGAGCTGGTGGATCAGCTGGTTGAAGCCGGCAGCGGTTCCTACGAGGGCGTGGATGAGCGCTGGACCTTCGGCAAGGAAACCCCAGCCGAGGCCGTCGCCGCTTACCGCGCCGCAATTGCCTCCAAGTCCGACCTGGAACGCCAGGAGAACAAGGAAAAGACCGGTGTCTTCCTGGGCGCTTACGCCACCAACCCGGTGAGCGGTGAGCAGGTGCCGGTATTCATTTCCGACTACGTCCTGATTGGCTACGGCACCGGTGCCATCATGGCTGTCCCGGCCCACGATGAGCGCGACTACGAGTTCGCCACTGCCTTCGGTCTGCCAATCCGCGAGGTCGTCGCAGGTGGTGACATTGCAAAGGAGGCGTACGTCGGTAACGGTACGTGCGTGAACTCCGCCAATGATTCCGGCCTGGACATCAATGGCCTGGACAAGGACACCGCCATCGCCACCGTCATTGAGTGGTTGGAGAAGGAAGGTGCGGGTCACGAGAAGGTCCAGTACAAGCTGCGCGACTGGCTGTTCGCCCGCCAGCGCTACTGGGGCGAGCCCTTCCCCATCGTCTACGACGAGGACGGTCACGCCCACGCGCTGCCCGAGTCCATGCTTCCGGTCGAGCTGCCAGAGGTCGAGGACTACAAGCCGGTCACCTTCGACCCGGACGATGCTGACACCGAGCCAAAGGCTCCACTGGACAAGGCCACTGACTGGGTCAATGTCGAGCTCGATCTCGGCGATGGCAAGAAGAAGTACCGCCGTGACACCAATGTCATGCCGAACTGGGCAGGTTCCTCCTGGTACCAGCTGCGTTACATCGACCCGAATAACGCTGAGGAGTTCGTTGACCTGGAAAACGAGCGCTACTGGACCGGCCCTCGCCCGGAGACTCACGGTAAGGACGACCCAGGCGGCGTCGACCTCTACGTCGGTGGCGTCGAGCACGCAGTGCTGCACCTGCTCTACTCCCGCTTCTGGCACAAGGTCCTCTTCGACCTCGGCTACGTGACCTCCAAGGAGCCGTATCGCCGTCTGTTCAACCAGGGCTACATCCAGGCTTACGCATACACCGATGCCCGTGGTGTCTACCAGCCGGCGGATCAGGTTGTTGAGCGCGATGGTAAGTTCCTCATCCCAGGCGGTGCCGAAGACGGCTCTGACCTGGAGGTCTTCCAGGAGTACGGCAAGATGGGCAAGTCCCTGAAGAACGCCGTCTCCCCCGACGAGGTCTGCGACAACTACGGCGCTGACACCCTGCGCGTCTACGAGATGGCCATGGGTCCGCTGGACACCTCCCGCCCGTGGGCGACGAAGGATCTGGTCGGCTCGCAGCGCTTCCTCCAGCGCGCTTGGCGCCTGGTGGTCAATGAGGACTCCGGTGAGCTCGCCGTCACGGACGCAGCGCTTTCCGACGACGACCTCAAGGCGCTCAACCGCACCGTGGAAGGGGTTACCTCTGACTACGCAGAGCTGCGTGACAACACGGCCGTCGCAAAGCTCATTGAGTACGTCAACTACCTGACTAAGACCTACGGTTCGACCGGTGCCCCGCGCGCCGCCGTGGAACCGCTGGCCCTCATGCTTGGCCCTGTGGCACCGCACATCGCGGAGGAACTGTGGAGCCGTCTCGGCCACACCGAGTCCCTGGCACACGGTCCGTGGCCGGCAGTTGACGAAAAGTGGCTGGTCGACGACACCGTTGAGCTGCCAGTTCAGATCAACGGCAAGGTTCGCGCTCGCATTGACGTGGCTACCGATGCTTCCCGCGAGGACATCGAGGCCGCCGCGCGTGCCGACGAAAAGGTTGTCGCAGCTGTGGAGAACGCCGGTGGCAATATCGTGAAGGTCATTGTCGTTCCGGGCAAGATGGTCAATCTAGTTGTGAAGAAGTAGCCGGGAGGCTAATGCCTACAAGAAAGTGTCTGGGTTTATGTCAGTTTGAAGCCTAAAATCGGCGGTAGGGTCAGGCGGTCATTGCATCATGGATAACACCAGAGATTACCTCCCGGGGAGTTAACCCGTCGAGCACTACCCGTGGCCGGTTATTCAGCAATGCTTCCGCCTCGGCGACCTCTTGGTCGGTGACATCGGTAAAGTTGGTGCCTTTGGGGAAATAAAACCGGATATCCCGGTTCATCCGCTCATTGCTACCTCGCTGCCACGGCGAATGCGGATCGGCGAAAAACACCTGGATATTCTCCGCGACAGAAAACTCCGTGTGTTTGGCAAACTCCACTCCCTGATCCCAGGTCAACGTCGAAATCGTGGTGTCCATCGACTCTTTGAGCCGACGAATCATCCGTACCATCACCTCATTGACACTGGCGGCAGTATGGTCAGTGCCGAGTCTGCCGAGCAGCACAAACCTGCTGCGGCGTTCCACCAACGTCGCTAAAGCACTGGTGCCATCTGCGCCAATAATCAAATCGCCTTCCCAATGACCGGGTACCGCACGATCATTGGCTTCGGCTGGGCGAAGTGAAATATTGGCATCATGAGTCCAGCGTTTTCCACGTGGCTTGGGCACCCCTGCGAGAAGCGAGCGGGGTTTACGCCCTGGCCGGGTAGTCCGGCAGGACTTTTCAAACACAAGTTCTTTGCGCAAGCTGCCTGCCCCTTGTACGTAAAGGGCCTGGTAAATCGACTCGTGGCTAATAGTCATGGACGTATTATCACCCCACAGTGCAGCCAACCTGCCACTGGCCTGACGCGGCGAGGCGCCACGGTTGAGCAGATTGACAACCTGGGCGCGTAAGAATCGATTGTCATCGAGTTTGCGCGGCTTTGGACGAGCAAGACGCCCGCGGCTGGCCTGATCAGCGTGATAGGCATCGTAGATACCATCGACGCTGTTGCGTGCGATTTCACGACTGATAGTGGATTGACTACGACAGACTATCTGGGCGATACGCCGGTGCGAATGACCTGCCCGCAGGCAATCGGCAATAAGTAAGCGTTCGGCCAGCCCTAGCCGCCGACCAGCGCCAACACGAGATACATCACCAGGTGTTATCCGACTGCGGGTATTCATAGTGGTTAAACTAGCCCGCCGGTTATACACCGTGGTTGTGCACACCCCAGCCTGCGCGGCAATCTCGGCAACACTATATGAGCCGGCCATAAGCATCTCGTAGATCACGCGATGCTTATCCATCATCGATAACTTCGGGCAGTGCGATTGGTGCTGAATCGCAATTCCGGCTTGTCGCGCCCACCGCCTGACAGTTGGTGAGGGAATCGCTAAATCGCGTCCAACTGCGCTTGCTGATGCCCCGTTGGCAATGTGTTGAAGCGCAATGGGTTTGATGGCACTGTATTTCGTTCGGCGGGTTTGCTTCACTACTTCTCCTGGTCGAAAGTGGTGATGCATTCACCGCCTGAACCTACCGGCTCAAATTTGACATAAACCCAGACACTTTCTCGCTTGAGACTTTCTCGCAAAAGCCTCAAGGGGTGGCTCCGAGGCTGGCCGCCTCTTACCCCTACTTAACGCCCAGAATCAGGACGCCGAATGTGGAGAGCATCCACATCAAAGTGAAGGGCATGAGCACCCAGCACATAGCGAGCCACGCGCGCCAGTTGCGGAAGTTCTTCCACTCCACGTAGGTCTGCCAGAAGCCCAAAAGGCAGCCGACCAGGGAGATTACGCCCGGGACAACGGGGAAAAGGATCTCCCAAGTGCGGGAGCAGAGGAAGCTGGACTTACCCGCATCACAGGTGGGGCCACCGACAATGGCGCCGGCGATGCCAATAATGAGGCCCGCGAGCAGCGTCGTAAGAATCACACCCGCGGTGTAGATGTAGGCGCGCTTGCCGGAATACATCTTGCGCTCAAGCTCGTCGAAGATTTCATCCTCATTGCGCTCTGGTGTACTGCGCTTCGGTGAATTATCCACCATCTGCTCCCCTCGCCTCTAAATGCCGTCTGATGTGCCTGCCATACTAGGCCGGAGTAATCAGCATTGGCACCGGGCTGTGGCGAACGATGTGGTTAGTCGACGAGCCGATGAAAATTCGCCCGAATGGGCCAAGAGTAGACGAACCCAAAACGAGCAAGTCTCCCTTTTTCCACTTGATGGACTGAATGGCCTCTTCCCAACCGTTGCCGGAGGCTACTTCCGCATCAATGGAAAGGTCTGGGTAACGGGTATGCGCGCGGTCCATACCGCGGTCGAGCAGGCCCATAGCCTGCTCGCGCCACTCAATCATCAGGTCAGAGGAGGGGCCGTAGCCGTTCTCCGTCGGGTACATGGTCGCACCACGCGGCGTAAACGAGACCAAACGCAGGGGAACTTCCCAGCGATATGCCAGGTCAGCAGCCTTATTCAATGCGTGGTGCGACTGTGGGGTGTCAATGTAGCAAATGCTGACACGGGTCACACCGTGCTTAGAAAGCTTCGCGCCGGGGATCGCCAATCCCAGCGGGATTGGCGAGTAATGCAGCAGCGCATCAGAGGTTGATCCCGCAGTAAAGCGACTGCGGTTCTTGGCGGTCCAGTCCTTGGTATTGCTTCGGCGGGTGCCAAGCAAAACCACATCGGCTTCGAATTCTTCGGCTTCGTTGCAGATAGTTGTGGATTCGCTGGAGGATTCGATGATCCGTACGGCATCGTCGTCAAGCATGCCCTTGCGCAGGCCAGCGAGCTTAAGCTCATCCTTGATGATTTTTTCAAGAGACTCGGTTTCGTGGGAAACCCAGGAGTCATTGGTGCTCAACCGAGCCAGTGAGGTCAGCGGCCAGCCGCGCGACAGTGCGCTGACAACGCGAATCTGCACCTTCGTGGTGCGAGCTAACCAAGCGGCGTAAGCAAGCGTTTCGGTGCCGTACTCGCCTGGACGCCACGCAATCATGATACGAAGCGGGCGGGAAGCCATCGCTAATCCTCCTGTGATTACTCAGAAATATCCAAGTGGTGCTTCTGGGTAATAGCCTACGTGGATAGGCGGGCATATTTAAAACGGCACCGAGGACGTGTAAAAGCTATGTATCCTGCCTGTGGGCTTAAAGCGGGCAGGGCTAGCTGGAAAAGAGACTAGACGCTTGGGTTTGTCTTTGGGTGCTCCGGGTAGTTTTCGAGGATCTTGGACAGAATCGTCTCAAGACCAGCACCAAATTCCAGCTCTTCCTGGGTCAGCGTGCTGAACATCTCCGCCATCTGCTGATTGCGCTCTTCAGAAACACGGTGCAGCTCTTCACGGCCACGGTCGGTCAGTTCAACGCGGACGCCACGGCGGTCTTTGCTGTCGCGGACGCGCTCCACCATGCCGGCGACCTCCAAGTGGTGCACGGCGTTGGAGGCGGTGGGCATGCGGATGGCCTCGGCCTCAGCCAACTGGCTGATACGGCAGGCGCCCAGTGCCTCCAGGGTCATCATGATGGACAGCTGCGCGCGGCTGAGCTGGGACTCCGAGGAGCGGCGGCTGTAGAGCAGCTCAGCGCGAGTCAGGAGAGGGCGAATGCGCTTAGCGAGCGACAGAGGAGTAACGGCATCAGGATTGCCAATCGAGCCCGAAGATAATGTCATAGCGACGATGTTATATGCGAACAGTGCTAGTTGCCAATACGAAATTTATTTGGGGTGCTATTTATTTTTCTACAACTGGTGATTTCGGCGATGAAATCACCAGGAATTTTCCACCAAACATCTAAAACCCCAGTACAAAACATTAAACCTATCTGCGTATAAGGTTTTTCGGTGCTGGCAGAAACCCCCTAAAGTGTCACTTCTTCTGTACTTAGAACGTTGGGTTGGAGGTAGCCATACGGCTACTTTCGCGAATGCTTTTGGCTTGTGATATGTCTCGCAGATTCATCCTCGCGGGTGTATTGCTTTCTGCTTTACGACGACTGCAGCGCACGCATCCATGGCGGGGACGAGATGGGCGCAGCAGCGAGTAGGGCGAGAAGGCGTGGAAGAGACGCGGGGAGGATAGGGGAGAGAGAAGCACAAAAGCGCCAGCGGCTACCGCATGGGTAACCGGCTGGCACTTTTCAAGGCACATGCTCTCGGAGCTGCTCGCTTGTACTTTTGAGTGCTTGTACCTTTTAGTCTTCGCCCTTGATGAATGCTTCGAGCTGTGCTCGCGCAACATCGTCGGCAAGCTGCTTCGGCGGGGACTTCATCAGGTAGGAAGAAGCGGCGTAGACCGGGCCGCCGATGCCGCGATCCTTGGCGATCTTGGCAGCGCGAACAGCATCGATGATGATGCCAGCGGAGTTCGGGGAGTCCCAGACCTCGAGCTTGTACTCAAGGTTCAGCGGCACCTCGCCGAAGGCCTTGCCCTCGAGTCGGACGTAGGCCCACTTGCGGTCATCCAGCCAGTCCACCCAGTCCGACGGGCCGATGTGGACGTTGCGGTCGTCGATCTTGCCGGCCAGCGGACCGGTGAGATTGGAGGTGACGGCCTGGGTCTTGGAGATCTTCTTGGACTCGAGGCGGTCGCGCTCGAGCATGTTCTTGAAGTCCATGTTGCCGCCGACGTTGAGCTGCAGGGTGCGCTCGAGGCGAACACCGCGGTCCTCAAATAGCTTGGCCATGACGCGGTGGGTGATGGTTGCGCCGACCTGGCTCTTGATGTCGTCGCCGACAATCGGAACCCCTGCGTCTTCGAACTTCTTGGCCCACTCCGGGTCGGAAGCGATGAAGACCGGCAGGGCATTGACGAAAGCTACACCAGCGTCAATGGCGCACTGTGCGTAGAACTTGTCAGCCTGTTCTGAACCGACCGGCAGGTAGGAGACCAGGACATCGACCTTGGCATCCTTCAGCGCCTGAACAACGTCGACCGGTTCAGCCGGGGATTCGTCGATGGTGTCCGCGTAGTACTTGCCAACGCCATCCAGGGTCGGGCCGCGCTGAACCTCAACGCCGAGAGTCGGGACATCGGCAATCTTGATGGTGCAGTTCTCGGAGGAAACAATGGCCTCGGAGAGGTCCTTGCCGACCTTCTTGTCGTCAACATCGAAAGCTGCGACGAACTCGACATCGGAGACGTGGTAGTCGCCGAAGACGACGTGCATGAGGCCAGGAATGGTCTCATCGGGCTTTGCATCGCGGTAGAACTCGACACCCTGCACCAGGGAGGAAGCGCAGTTGCCGACGCCGACGATAGCGACGCGAATTGAACTCATTTGGTAATTCTCCTTGAAACTATGTGCTCGGAGGCTTTGACCTCGCGCCGGGAACTCACACCGGGAACTCGCATCAGGACCTAGCATCAGGACCCCGCGCCAGGGCCTTACGCCAGCGGTGCGGCCGTGAGTGGGTGCACGCATTGAGGTAACGAGCGTGACGTTATACCTTTATGCGTTTTTTGCCGATGCCCGAACCGTGAGGGGGCATGTGTTTACCGATAAAGCGGGGGTGAAATCAGCCCGCACGCGCCTGCTAATCTGTCTTCGTGATGACATGGCAGGGCGAGATCGATCACTCCTTGCTCAAGAAGCAGTTATTGGAGCAGTGGCGTGCAGGGGAGATTTCACGGAAATCACTCTGTGATGCCGATGCTCGGCTGGTCGCTGCCGCGCGTTTTCACGGCAGAAAGCCCCAGGAAGAGTGCCCAGTATGTCGCAAATTCGACCTCCGACTCGTATTCTGGGTGTTCGGAGAAAACTTGGGCCGTCGTTCCGGCTCTGCTTGTACTGAAAACGAATTATCCGCAATAGTTAATGAATATGGTTCGTGCACCGTCAAAGAAGTTGAGGTGTGCCCCGACTGCAAGTGGAGTTTCCTGACCCGGACACTTCAGGCAGCTCGAGAAGAGTCAGAAAACTAGGGAGAGCACCCGTGAGCAATGATCGACCCGATAGCCCAGGCGGTCCTAACAGCCCTCACGAGGGCCAGGGTTCTAATTCATCAGGCGAGTGGTGGGATCAGCCGGATGCTGATTCCTTCAATACGCACGCACGCTCCGATGACGCATCGCTTGACGACGATTCCAGCGACAGCATTGATGCTGTTTCGGTCGGTGGCAGTGACGAGGGTCTGGCTACCGATTCAGAGATGACGTCGGCAAGCGAGCCGGACCCGGAGAAGGGGCAGTACGCCCCAGATGACCATGAACCAGATGACCATGAAGAGGAAAGCTCGATGGCGCAAGAAGAACAGCCGACTGATAATAAGCGGCGAATTTTAGCGTGGCTCGGTCTAGCCGTGGCGCTGGTCGTGCTGTTGCCGGTAGTTGTGTTCGGTGTTGCTTATGCGACAACGGACGTGCCGGAGCCAGAGGAGTTGGCCAATAGCCAGATTGCGGTGATTTATGACCGCAGTGGTGAAAAGGAAATCACGCGCATCGTCCCCGAGGGCGGTAACCGAAGCAACATCACTATCGACAAGGTGCCGGATGCTGTACGCAATGCAGTGCTGGCAGCTGAGGATCGTGATTTCTATACCAACCCGGGTTTTTCCTTGACTGGTTATGCCCGTGCGGCTCTGGGAGTCGTGACTGGTAATTCCAGTGCCGGTGGCGGCTCGACCATTACGCAGCAGTACGTCAAGAATGCTGTGGTGGGCAATGAGCGCACGCTGACCCGTAAGGCCAAGGAACTGGTCATGTCGGCGAAGATGGCGCGGGAGTGGACTAAGGACGAAATCCTTGAGGCCTACCTCAACACGATTTACTTTGGTCGTAACGCATACGGTATCGCGGCAGCGTCGAAGGCCTACTTCGGTAAGGAAGTCGGTGAGCTGAATGCCGAAGAGGGTGCTGTGCTGGCAGCCTCGATTCAGCGTCCATCTGCACTGGATCCGTGGACTAACCGCCCGGAGGCTGAGCAGCGTTGGAACTACGTCCTCGATGGCCTGGTGGAGATGAACATCGTCTCGCCGCAGGACCGCGCGGGAATGCAGTACCCGGAGACCATCGATCCGGCGTTGGCGCCGAAGCAGGCTCCGGAGCCCGGCCCGGCTGCCATGATTAAGAATCAGGTTCTGGCTGAGTTGGAGCGCGAAGGTATCTCCGAGCAGGAGGTCAACACTGGCGGTCTACGCATTACGACGACCATTGACCCGACGGTGCAGCAGGCTGCCCTGGATGCGATGGAAAACTACGTCGATCAGTCAACGGGTTTGCGTGCCGCCATCGTTTCGGTGGAGCCGAAGACCGGTGCTGTCCGCGCCTACTACGGTGGCGACGATCCGACTGGTTGGGACTACGCAAACAGCGGTCTGCAGACCGGCTCTACTTTCAAGATTTTTGCGCTGGCAGCAGCTCTCGATCAAGGTATTCCACTGACCGCGCAGTACTCTTCGGCACCTGTGCAGTCCGGTAACGTCACTCTGCACAACGACGGCGGTGCCGGCGGTGGCGTGCTTCCGCTTTATGAGTCCCTGAAGCAGTCGCTGAACACCCCGTTTATTCGCCTGCAGCGCGACCTGAAGAATGGTCCGGATGACACCGCCAAAATGGCTCATCGTCTGGGCGTGGCTGAGTCCATCCCGGGTATTGAAAAGACTCTGATGGACGACAACGGTCACTCGCAGGACGGTATCGCCCTGGGTCAGTACCTCTCACGTCCGCTGGATATGGCCGTTGGTCTGGCTACCCTGACTAACGATGGCGTCTATCAGCAGACTCACTTCGTAGAGAAGGTCGAAAACTCCAAGGGCGAGATTGTTTACGAGTCCAACGCTGACAAGGGCGACCGTCGAGTTTCCAAGGCAGTGGCCACCAATATGATATCGGCCATGGAGCCTATTGCCGGTTACAGCAACAAGCCCTTGAGTGGTGGTCGCCCGTCGGCCGCCAAGACCGGTACTACGCAGTTGGGTGACACCGGCCAGAACAAGGATGCGTGGATGATCGGTTCGACACCGCAGCTGTCGACTGCAGTGTGGGTTGGCAACGTCGATGGTTCGGCGCTCTACAACTCCTATGGTGGCATCATGTACGGCTCGCAAACCCCGGGTGATCTGTGGAAGTACACCATGGATAACGCACTGTCTAACGAGGACTTTGAGTACTTCACCAAGCCGGAGCCAATCGGTGGTGTCGCAGGTGCGCCGCAGTACCAGGCGCCGTCGACCTCTGACTCTGGCTATGACCAGGGCTATGCCCCGGAGACCACAGAAGAGGAGTCGGCCGAGGAGTCGACCTCTGAGTCCTCCGAGGAGCAGCCTGCACCGCTTCCGGTTCCGGGTGGCGATGGCGGAGGCGGTGGCGGCGGAATCGCTGACCTACTGCCCATCCCGATTCCGGGAGGCGGTGGTTTCGGCGGTGGCAATGAAGGCGGCGGAGACCCCGGTAACCCTGGAGGTGGACAGTAAGTGGACACGTGGGTGATTTTCACCATCGTCTGCGTCGCGATTGGCTTCCTGATGTTCGGCACGGCCTTTTGGGGCTTCATGCAGAAGTGGAAACCGGCAATCATTTGGGCTCTGTGCCTGGCAGCTTTCCTATTCGCGACAGTCATTCCGGTGATTATTGCGTTGGCACATGCTTCCTCGACATCAATGTAGGACGCAGGCCAGGTAGTCAGTTGCTAGAGCGTTAACTGCCCACCAAGCACGCGACAACTTCACAATTCAAAGAGGCGCACGCAGTAGCTCTGTGTGCGTCTCTTTCTATTCGGCGCCCTGACACCGCTTGCCAGTACTGCTTGCCGATGGCGCCTGCGATTAGGACATATACCTCTGCCTGCGGTACCCTGGCAGGGTTGCTTGACGCAACGATCCTCCTGCTGCATAGCGGTTGGCATGAAAGACAGTGCCAGCGCACCACGCTGTGTAGCCGAAATACAAGAACTAGACCATAGGAGGTGATGAGGTCCGTGCGTCACTACGAAGTAATGATTATTATCGATCCGTCTCAGGATGAGCGCACCGTAGGCCCGTCCCTGGAGAAGTACCTCGACGTTGTCCGCAAGGAGAACGGCAAGGTGGAGAAGGTGGACATCTGGGGTAAGCGCCACCTCGCCTACCCGATCGAGAAGAAGGAAGACGGCATCTACGTTGTCGTCGACCTCACCTGCGAGTCCGCAACCGTGCTGGAACTCGACCGTCGTCTGAATCTGAACGACAGCATCCTGCGCACCAAGGTGCTGCGGGTTGATCGTTAATCTGCGTCATATTTGCGTAACCAGAGTGCTCGAATGGGACACACCGGTAATGCGAAAGTCGTAGGATAGCGGGCGAAAGCCCCATCATCAGCTCGACAGAATACAACCGAGGAGAAGAAGCATGGCTCAGGGAGACGTACAAATCACGGTGGTTGGCAACTTGGTTGCTGACCCGGAGCTTAAGTACACCCAGAATGGCACCGCCGTGGCGAATTTCCGCGTTGCGTCGACTCCGCGGGTGTACCGAGATGGCCAGTGGGTTGACGGCGAGGGCATGTTCCTCACCTGCAGCCTGTGGCGTGAGGCAGCGGAGAACGCTGTCGAAAGTCTCTCCAAGGGCATGCGCGTCATCGTCCAGGGTCGTCTGCGCCAGCGCAGTTACGAGACCCGCGAGGGCGAGCGTCGTACCGTCTTTGAGGTTGAGGTCGATGAGGTGGGCCCGTCCCTGAAGTTCGCTCGAGCTCAGGTCACGCGCACTCCACGCAACGGCGGTGGAAACTTTGGCGGCGGCAACCGCGGCCAGGGTGGAAATGCCGGTGGTGGTTTCGGCGGTGGCTTTGGTGGAAACCAGGGCAACCAGGGTGGACAGAGCGATCGCGGTTTTGGTGGCGGAGCTCCTGCGGAAGATCCGTGGAACTCAGCTCCTCCGGCCGGTGGCGGCTTCGGCGGCGATGAGCCTCCGTTCTAAACTCCTTCCAGCCACGGCACTACGTGACTAGTTTGCAGCAGATTTAGCATCCACAATTCTCAAAATCTTTTAAAGACATATCCAGCGAAAGGCAGGGATCATGAAGCTGATCCTCACCGCCGACGTTGACAAGCTCGGTGTCGCAGGCGACATCGTTGAGGTCAAGGCCGGCTACGGACGTAACTACCTGCTTCCTCGCGGACTGGCAATTGTTGCCACCCGCGGCGCAGAAAAGCAGATCGAGGGCATTCGTCGTGCCCAGGAGGCTCGCGCTATCCGCGACCTCGACCATGCACGTGAAGTCAAGCAGAAGATTGATTCGCTCGACAACGTCTCCGTTGCTGTGAAGGCTTCGGAAAATGGCAAGCTGTTCGGTTCTGTCACCAAGGGTGACATCGCCGATGCAGTTCGTAAGGCTTCCGGTCAGGCTATCGACAAGCGCGCAGTCGTGCTTGCTCCGAGCCAGATCAAGTCCCTTGGTAAGCACACCGTTGACATCGCGCTGCACCCGCAGATTACCGCGCATGTTTCCGTACAGGTCGTCGCCGCGTAAGTTCGCGGTTTAGAGTTTTTACTTTGACGGCGGCTGACGAGCACCGCGTTTAAAGACTGCGCGGGCTCTGAGGCCCAATGACAACAGCACACGTGAAGCTCTGATCTTTCGTAGTGAAAGGTCGGGGCTTTTCGTGGTTTAAGGCTGGTTTAAAGCCTTTTACGCAGGTGCTGGAAAGAGCGTCTACGACTTGTCCACAGGCTAACGACGATTGCTGTGGATAGACCTGTGGGTAACTTGCCTGGCTGCCGTGGATAACTTTTCTGGAGAGCGCGAGATTTTTATTAATTCATCGTTAATAATCTCCGCATGAGCAGCATCGATGCTAAAGGGGTAGCAGAGGATTACATTTGTGCAGGATTAAGGCAAATACGCACTGACCTGCGTAGATAGAATATTTTCGGATTGAAACTCCGCTACCCCCGTTAACATTCAAGCGGCGGTTTAGGGTTACGGACCGTTCACCTGGACTTTTCTTGATTGTGCACATGTTCTCCCCAGGCTTATCCACAGGTGCTGTGGATAACTTCGGGGATAAACACCGTAGAAGATTGTTTTCTGGGGACTCCAAGGGTACTTTTACAGGTCCATCAATCCGCTCGAACAGGTATAACTGCGGTAGGTAGTCAGGTGTCCACTGCTGGCGGTCGGAACAGACATATTGAGTGTGACGGTCAGTCAGCAACAGGGTTGAAAAGGCACCTAAGTGGTCCAGAAGGGGAGGAGCTGCTCACGATGAGTCAGCCTGTAGGTGATGGTGGTCATTCCGGAGCAGGGGACGAGGCGTCCTCCTACTCGGTAAATTCCCACGATGATTCCTTCGATGACGTTCCGCTGCCCCCGGAACCGCCGGTAGAGGATGCGCCACCGGAGGAGTATTCCTTCTCGCAGAGCTCGGGCAACGGATCGTCGGCAAGCGGATCTGGGGCGCGGGACTGGGAGCGAGACCGTGGTCGTGGCGCTCGTGCGAGTGCGGTCGCGGGCGCGACTTTTGAGCGCACCCCGCCGCACAATATCGAGGCGGAGCAGAGTGTGCTCGGCGCGATGCTGCTGAACTCAGAGGTCGTTGCGGATGTGTACGAGCAGCTGACGCCGGAGGATTTCTACCGGCCAGCGCACCAGACGATTTACTCGGCGATTTTGCACCTCTACGGTGAGTCCTCGGAAATTGACCCCATTTTGCTGGCAGGTCGTCTGGATCGAACTGGAGACCTGGAGCGCATCGGTGGTCCGCTGTACCTGCACACCTTGGCCTCCCTGGTGCCAACGGCGGCGAATGCGCAGTTCTATGCCCGCATTGTTGCGGAGAAGGCGACAATCCGTCGCCTGGTAGAGGCCGGCACGAAAATCGCCCAGATTGGCTATGCGGGCGCGGAGGACACGGAGCCGGAGCAGCTGGTGGATGAGGCGCAGCAGCTCATTTTCAGCGTTGGACGTGAGAACACGAAGAATGACTACGTTCCCATCGCCGATGTCCTGGATGACACGCTGGAGGAACTGGATCTTATTACCCAAAACGGCGGTCTGGCGCAGGGTGTGCCGACGGGGATTACCAACCTGGACAAGCTGACAAATGGCCTTCACCCAGGTCAGATGGTGATTATTGCGGCCCGTCCGGGTGTGGGTAAGTCCACGCTTGCAATGGACTTCATGCGTTCGGCCTCGATTCGCAACGGCATGACCAGCGCAATTTTCTCGTTGGAAATGTCGCGCAACGAAATCATGATGCGCATCATGTCCGCAGAGGCGAAGATCAACATGGCATCTTTGCGCTCCGGTGACCTGGATGAGCGGGACTGGACAAAGCTGGTCGAGGTCGGCGACAAGATTCGTGATGCTCCGCTGTTTATTGATGACTCGCCGAACCTGACCATGATGGAAATTCGCGCGAAGGCACGTCAGCTGAAGCAGAAGCACGATCTGAAGATGATCGTGGTCGACTACCTGCAGCTGATGAGCTCGGGTAAAAAAGTCGAGTCCAGGCAGCAAGAGGTCTCGGAGTTCTCCCGTCAGCTCAAGTTGTTGGCGAAGGAGCTCGAGGTACCGCTGATTGCAATTTCGCAGCTGAATCGTGGTCCGGAAGCTCGCACAGATAAGAAGCCACAGGTCTCGGACCTGCGTGAGTCGGGTTCGCTGGAGCAGGATGCCGATATCGTCATGCTGATTTACCGGCCGGACTCGCAGGAGGCTGACCATGAACGTGCTGGTGAGGCGGATATTATCGTCGCAAAGCACCGTGGTGGACCGACCGGAAGCATTGCTGTGGCCCACCAGCTGCATTACTCCAGGTTCGCCAACCTGGCGGAGGAGCCCAGCGGTTCTCTCTAGGTGCCTGGCCTAGCCACCCAGAATTAGTGCAATCCGGGTGGCTAGGTAAGGTGAGTGACAGTCAATAGGGCGAGTTTTCGTGCGTTGATGGTTTTGAAGGTTTTGAGGGTTACGCGGAGTCGTCGGGAAGCGGGGAAGCACTATGTCACCAACTGCCGCTCCCGTGGCAGCGGAGGCCAAAGCGAAAAGGCAGAAGAGTGCGCCGAAACAGCGCGTCGGTTGGGTAGATGCGGCTAAGGGGCTGTGCATTCTTTTAGTTGTGCTTGGCCATGCCATCACAGAGCTGCAAGCGCACGGTTACTACACGGCGCAGTGGGCGGGGATTAACTTCTTCCTCGGACCAATCCGTATGCCGCTGTTTTTCCTGCTATCTGGGCTGTTCGCCGGCAAGGCACTTAAGGAGTCGTGGCATAAGTTAGCCAATCGCCGAATCTGGGTGATGGTCTATCTCTACGTGATTTGGGTTCCACTGCGTGACTTCGTGCTTTTCCTCATGCCGTATACGCACGTGGATGCCGATGGCATAGTATCTCCGCCGCCGATCACGGACCACAGCGCGTGGGGGCCGCGAATTTACAACACGCTTCACGCGATCATCGAACCAACTTCCTACCTTTGGTTCCTGTGGGCGCTGGCGCTGTTCGCAATTCTCACACGAGCATTTCGCTGGGTACATCCGGTGATTCAGCTCATCGTTACAGGCCTCATTAGTGCATGGGCACCTTTTGCCTCGTCCAGCTGGTCGTGGGACTTTGTCACCAAGATGCTGTTCTTCTACGTGCTGGGCATGTACGGTGCGCCCTGGATTTTCCGGATGGCACAGCGTCGCAGCGGCCTCTCACTGCTAGTGACGCTGACGGCGTTCCTGTCGGTGGCGATCTGGGTGCAGGCGACCTACTCGAGCTTTAACGAAGGCAACGTCGGCTTCACCCGCGTGTACCTGTCCACCACTGGCGCACTGGCTGCAATCAATATTATGGCGATGCTGCAGAACACTCGCCTAGTTGTGCCCTTTGAAAAGGTTGGCGGCCGAACGCTGCCTATCTTCCTCATGCACATTCCAATGTTGGTTGTGGTCATGATTATTTGTGACCTCATTCTGCCGAAGGACCCACATTTGGTCATCATGACGCCGCTGGTGACTATCATTGCGGCGATGCTGTGTCTTGGTCTGCACAGGTTGCTGCTTGCCATCGGTGCCGGGTGGCTCTTTGTCCGTCCTGCGTGGGTAGTGCGCATGACTACGCCGGGGCAGCGTGCCCTTCAGCGCAGTCAGAATCCTTCTTCCCTGCCTGAAGGCGAGGCTCCGCGGCAGCCTAAGAGCGAACCTGCTTCCTAATTCAGCTCAACAAGGCGGTAGCGTGGAACCGGGAGCCGATCAGGCGGCAGAAGTGACACAGAGAATAGCCATGAAGAAATGAGAAAGCCATGCGTCTAGCAACGTTGCGATACCAGGGTGCAACCCGCGCCGCTGTTCTCGGCGACGGCGTAGCGGTCCTTTTTGATGACCACTGTCTCGGAGATGTGTTAGCGCGGCCAACGTGGCGTCGTGAAGCGGAAGAACTCTTGGCGGAGGCGGGGAACAACCCTGACAACGTCATGGCGGAGAGCGCGTGGGCGTTCGCACCGCTGATTACGCGGCCGGGCAAAATCGTCTGCGTCGGCTTGAACTATGCCGCGCACATCGACGAGATGGGGCACCAGCGCCCCGAGGTGCCAACGTTATTTGCGAAGTTTGCCGATGCCGTCGCCGGTGCGAAGGATGATATCCGAGTGCCGGAGGCCTGCGCGGAGAAGCTCGATTACGAAGGCGAGCTCGCGGTTATCGTCGGCGAGACCTGCCTGCGGGTGTCGGAGGAGCAGGCACAGGACGCTATCGCTGGGTACGCGATTATGAATGACTTCACTCAGCGCGATTTCCAGTACGCTACCGCGCAGTGGCTACAGGGGAAGACGTTGC